>FUHX01000032.1 GCA_900163555.1 Actinomycetales bacterium JB111
CGGGGCCGTCGGGGGGGGGTGCGAAGGTCTCGGCGTGGGGGGGGTCGGCCGTCGGGCGGGTGGGGGCGACCCGGGCGACGTTGTCGCCGACGACGGCGTTGAGCAGGGACGACTTGCCGGACCCCGTGGCGCCCAGCAGGGCGGCCACGGTCGTGCCGGGAGCCAGCGAGCCCCGCTCGCCCGCGCGGGCGACGACCGTCTCCGCGCCCGCGACGACGGACTCGTCCAGGTGGCCGCGCGCCGCGGACACCGCCTTCTCGAGCAGGCCCACGTTCTCGGCGAGCCCCTGCTCGGCCGACCTCCTCGCCCTCATCGGCCGCCCTCCGTGCGGCGAGCGGTGGCGATGGCGCCCGCCGCGTCACGCAGCCTGGTGCCGGCGGCCGGGTCGATCTGCAGGGCGTCGAGCGCGCCGGTGTACACGCGCGCGCCCTCGCCGAGGAGGAGCTGGATGCGGTGCGTGAGATCCGTGTGGGCGAGCTTCGCCATCCGGCGGACCGCGTCGTCGCCGAAGACCGCCTCGAGGACCTTGTGGGCGACGACGGCCGTGCCGCCCCCGACGGCCACCTCCGCGCCGGTCGGGATGAACGCCGTGGACGCGAAGACCGCGATCATCAGCGAGGCGCCGAGCACGTTGACGCCGATCGCGAGGCCGCGGGCGGTCTGCCGCCGGTCCTCGCCCTGGTCGCGGACCAACTCCATGAGCGCGGACTGCCATGCGTGCACCTCGTCGGCCACGCGGCGCCGCACCTCGTCCGGGGTGGGCCGGTTGGCGAGGGCCACGCCGAGGACGCCGGCCGCCGCCGGGTCGCGCCGCCAGGAGCGCTCGGTCTCGACCGCGGCCTTCTCGACCGCCTCGATGAGGACGGAGTTGAGCCCGGTCTCGATCGCCTCGTGCACGGGCTCGACCGCGTTCCCGCGCCCCCGGAACACCGAGCTGATGCGGTCGCGGATCTTGCCCACGCGCGCCTCGACACCGCGCATGAAGTCGCCGGTGCCCACCAGGTCCTGCCAGCGGGCGAGGACCTCGCCGCGCAGCAGGCTGCCGTCCCCGCCGGCGGCGACGGCGGCCTCCTCGGCCGCGCCGTAGGCGGCGTCGATGTCGGAGCGCAGGCGCGCAACGACCTCGGACTGCTCGTCCGCCCCGTCCGCGACGACGGCGACCCGGCGCACGATGTCGTCGACGGCCCCGCCGAGGGTCGCGCGGGCGACGGCCGCACGGCTCGCCGAGTCGGTGGCGATGCCGCCGAGCCAGGCCTTGATCGGGGCGACGTCCATGTCCGGCAGCATGCCGCCGTCGGGGATCTCCAGCTCGGCGACCGTGAACAGCGGTGCGCGCCCGAGGCTCGCGGCCCGCAGCCGTCCCGCGAGGTCGTGCCGCACCTGCCCGGACACGCCGTGTGGGACGCGGTTGAGGACGACGGAGACGACGATGCGCCGCTCGGCGGCCTCGTGGAGGAGCTCCCACGGCACGGCGTCCGCGTAGCGGGCGGCGGTCGTGACGAAGACCCAGAGGTCCGCGGCGGCGAGCAGCTCGGTGGCGAGCGCGCGGTTGTCCTCGACCACGGAGTCGATGTCCGGCGCGTCGAGGATGGCGAGACCGCGCGGGAGCCGGTCCGAGGCGCGCAGCTCGACCTCGCCGTGGGTGCCGACGCCCGGAGGGGTCGGCGCGGCGTCGGGCGCCACGCGCACCCGGGCGAGCCCCGGGAGGATGCGGTCGGTCGCGAACCACTCCTCGTCGTCGGGGTGGTGGATGAGCAGCGGTCGGCGGGTCGTGGGCCGGATGGCCGTGGAGCTGGTGACCGGCTGTCCGATCAGCGCGTTGACGAGCGTGGACTTGCCCGCGCCCGTCGAACCCCCGACGACGGCGACCAGCGGCGCCTCGATGCGGGAGTAGCGCGGGATGACGTAGTCGTCGAGCTGCCGCGTGATCCGGCCGGACTGCTCGCGGGCCGCCGGGGCGGCCGGGGTCGGCAGCGGCAGGGACACCGCGTGGAGCGAGCCCCGCAGGTCCGTGAGCGCGGCGAGGACCCGCCGCGCGGCCGCGCCGGTCCCGGACGGCAGACTCACTGGCTGCTCCCGGCGTCCGCTGTGCCGCTGACCGTCGGCCAGAGGTCCGCGGCCGGCGGCGTCCAGTCGGCCGGATCGGCCGCAATCTGGTCTCCAGACCTGATGTCCTTGACCGCGTGGCCGTCCTCGCCGACGAACCAGACGAACGGGATCCCGCGGCGGTCCGCGTGCCGGATCTGCTTGCCGAACTTCGCGGCGCTCGGTGCGACCTCCACGGGGATGCCGCGTGCGCGCAGGGCGGCGGCGACGTCGTCGGACCGGGAGCGGTGGGCCTCGTCCGTGACCGCGACGAGCACGGCGGTCGGCACCGAGCGCGAGGCGGTGGCGAGGTCGGCGCCGAGGATGCGCGCGACGAGCCGGGAGACGCCGATCGACAGGCCGACGCCGGGGAACGTCCGGTTCCCGGCGGACGCGAGCGCGTCGTAGCGACCCCCGGAGCAGATGGACCCGAGATCCTCGTGGCCCTCGAGCGTCGTCTCGTAGACCGTGCCCGTGTAGTAGTCCAGGCCGCGGGCGATCGACAGGTCGCCGATCACGGCGCCGGGCATGCGGCGCTCCGCCGTCTCGAGGACCGCGCACAGCGCGTCGAGCCCCTGGGTGAGCAGCTCGCCGCTCACGCCGAGTCCCTCGACGGCCGCGCGGACGTCGTCTGCGCCGCCGGTGATGCCGGCGAGGGCGAGGGCCTGGGCCGCCTGGTCGGCGGTCGCGCCCGACTCGGCGACGAGAAGCTCGGCGACGGCCTCCGGGCCGATCTTGTCGAGCTTGTCGATCGCGCGCAGCGTCCCCTCGACGTCGGTCAGTCCGATCGCCTCGTAGAAGCCCTGGGAGAGCCTGCGGTTGTTCACGCGGACCTGGGCGCGCGGGATCGGCAGCGCGGCGAGGGCCTCCGCCATGACGAGCGCGAGCTCGGCCTCGTGGTGCTCGGCGAGCTGCCCGTCGCCCACGATGTCGATGTCCGCCTGGGTGAACTCCCTGAACCGGCCGTCCTGGGGACGCTCGCCCCGCCACACCTTCTGGATCTGGTAGCGACGGAACGGGAAGGAGATGTCGCCGGCGTGCTCGACCACCCAGCGCGCGAAGGGGACGGTGAGGTCGAAGTGGAGCCCCAGCCGGCGGTCGGACTGCTCGGCGCCCTGCTCCGCCTGGAGCCGGCTGAGCACGTAGATCTCCTTGGAGGTCTCCCCCTTGCTCAGCAGCTGCGAGACCGGCTCGACGGACCGGGTCTCGATGGGCGCGAAGCCGTGGAGCTCGAACGTGCGTCGCAGCGTGTCCAGGACATGGTTCTCCACGAGCCGCCCCTCGGGGAGCCACTCGGGGAAGCCGGACAGTGATGCGATGCGTGCCATGGGTCGATCTTCGCACCCGCGCGCGACCCCGGCGCCGCGCCATGCCCGATCCGGACGATGATCGTGGCCCAAAGCACGCGGGAATGCGGACGGGACGCCGTCGGCTTGCGCACGGGAGGGGCCTTGCTACCGCAGGAACGGGTTGGAGGCGAGCTCGCGCGCCATCGTCGTGGCCGGGCCGTGGCCCGGGAGGAGGATCGAGGCCGGCGAGAGCACCTGGCGGAGCGTTCGCAGCGTCTCCGTCATCGCCTGCGGGTCGCCGCCGGGCAGGTCGGTGCGGCCCACCGAGCCCGCGAAGACGACGTCGCCGGTGAGGACGACGGGCGCCCCGGGCTCCGCCGTCGGCAGCGGGAGGTGGCCGGGGTCGCCGGGCGCCCCGGCGTCGATGCCGGCCTCGCCGGAGGTCGCTCCCACGAGCAGGACCGTCGATCCCGACGTGTGGCCCGGAGCCGGGATGCCGCGCGCGACGATGCCCGGCACGACCTGCGCTCCCCCGCCCTCGAGCACGGGCGCGGGAATCGCTCCGCTCTGCGACGGCGGGCGCCACGGGCTGCCCGCGAGGAGCGCGAACTGGCCGCCGAGGATCTCGCCGACGTGCCGCGCGGCGGCCGGGTCGTCGAGCCGGTCCAGGTCGGGAGCCGCCACCTGCACGACGACGTCCGCTACGTCCGCGACGTCCGCCGAGTCCCACAGGTGGTCGGGATGACCGTGCGTGACGAGCACGGCGCCGACGGTGAGGTCCAGGTCCTCCAGGACCGCCGGGAGCCGCTCGGCCGCGCCACCACCCGGATCGACGACGACGCACGGACCGCCCGGGGCGGCCGCCAGCACGTACGTGTTGACCTCGAGTGCAGGGGCGATCACGCGTCGGATGAGCATGTCGCACACGGTAGTGGGCGCTCGCGGTCTCAATAGGCTTGGCAGCGGGCCGTGGGCAACTAGGCTACTGAGGTCGCCGGCCGCGCCGGCGACCCGCGCGCCAGGTCGGTGCGGCGGTGACGACGACACCCGATGATCGGGTATCGGCATGGAGTGAGCCCTGTGAGCGAAACCCCCTTCCGTGATGACAGCGCCGAGCCGGCAGCTGCCACCACAACCACAGCCCCCGGCGACGCTGCCGAGGACACGACGAACGACGGCATCCAGGCGGAGAGTGCGGCACCGGTGACGGAGCCCGAGGCGCCGGAGGCATCTGAGGCGCCGGAGGCGCCGGCGGAAGCCGCGGCTTCCGAGGCTTCCGAGGCGCCGGCGGTCGACGCGGCACCACCTGTCGATGAGCCTGCACCGGCTGCCGACGGACCTGCAGCTGTCTCCGACGAGCCCGCACCGGCCGTGGATGAGCAGTCCGCTCCCGAGGGTGTGGCCGACGGCCCCGCCGAGGCGGTCCCTGCACCTGCCGACGCACCTGCTCCTCCCGCTCCCCCGGCGCCTCCTGCCGACCACGTCGAAAAGCCGACCGACGTGCCGGATGCCCCGAAGGATGAGTCGGCCCCTCCGGCCCCCGCGGCTCCGCCTGCCCCTCCGGCGCCTGCGGAGGACGGTCCGAAGGGTCCCGAGGACAAGCCCGCGCCGCCCGCGCCGCCCGCGCCTCCGGCACCGCTGGAGCACGGCCCGGGGTCGCCCGAGGACAACCCGGCTCCCCCGGCTCCGCCCGCACCTCCCGCGCCCGGGGAGGACGGCCCGAAGGGCCCCGAGGACAAGCCCGCACCGCCCGCACCTCCGGTTCCGCCGGCCGGTGGGCCGAAGCCCACGCCGAAGCCGGGATCGATCCCGACCCCGAAGGCGATGCCGACCAAGCCCGCCGCGCCCGCTCCGGCGGGAGCCGCACCGGCGACCGCGGGTGGGCCCGCCGTCGCGCCGCAGCCGGCGATGGACCCGGCGCTCTCCGCTGCCGCGGCGAAGTTCGGGCGCGTGGACGAGGAGGGCAACGTCTTCGTCCAGGACGGTGACACCGAGCGCGTGGTCGGTCAGTTCCCCGACGCCGCGAACGAGGAGGAGGCGCTCGGCATGTACGTGCGCCGCTACCTCGACCTCGCCGCCCAGGTCGCCCTCCTGGAGACCCGCCTCGGAAACATCCCCGCCAAGGAGGCCGGACAGACCCACCGGAAGCTGACCGAGCAGCTGACGGATGCGGCCGCCGTCGGGGATCTTCCCTCGCTGCGGGAGCGGCTCGCCGCGATCGAGGGAACGATCGAGGTCGAGCGGGAGAAGGCACGCGTGGCGCGCGCCGAGGCGAAGGCCGCGGCACTCGTCGAGCGCACCGAGATCATCGAGCGCGCCGAGGCCATCGCGGCACAGAACCCCTCCAACGTGCGGTGGAAGTCTGCCGGCGAGGAGCTCCGCGGTCTGCTCGACACCTGGAAGGAGCACCAGCGCAAGGGGCCGCGCCTCGACAAGCCGGACGAGGACGGTCTCTGGAAGCGCTTCTCGGCCGCCCGCACCACGTTCGACAAGCAGCGCAAGGCGTTCTTCCAGAAGCTCGACGCCAACCAGGACGAGGTCCGCCGGGCCAAGGAGCGGCTCATCACCCGCGCGGAGGAGCTCTCCGGCTCGACCGAGTGGGGGCCGACCTCCGGCGCCTACCGCGATCTCATGGACCAGTGGAAGGCCGCGGGACGCGCGTCGAAGAAGGTCGACGACGAGCTGTGGACCCGCTTCCGGGCGGCTCAGCAGCGCTTCTTCGACAACCGCACCGCCGCCAACGCGGCCATCGATCGCGAGTACGAGGGCAACCTCGAGGTCAAGCTCGCGATCCTCGAGGAGGTCGAGGCTCTGCTCCCGATCACCAACGTCGACTCCGCGAAGGCCGCGCTGCGCCCCCTCCAGGACCGCTGGGAGGAGGCCGGCAAGGTGCCCCGCGCCGATATGCAGCGCGTCGAGGGCCGCATGCGCGCGGTCGAGAAGGCGATCCGGGACGCCGAGGACCAGAAGTGGAAGAAGTCCGACCCGGAGAAGAAGGCGCGCGCCGACGGCATGCTCGCGCAGCTCGAGGACGCGATCGCCGGCCTCGAGCAGGATCTGAGCGACGCGCAGGCCGGCGGTGACCCGAAGCGGATCGCTGCCGCCCAGGAGGCGCTCGACGCGCGCCGTGCCTGGCTCAAGCAGATCCAGGAGAGCGCACAGGGCTGACCCTTCAGTCCACAGCCCCTCGGCCGGCGGCCCCGTCCACAACGCGTGGACGGGGCCGTCGCACGTTCGCGCATGCTGGAGCCATGCATCCCGCGGTCGCCTGGCTCACGATGGAGCACCACGCCCACCCCGCGCCCCCCTCGGGTCCGCCGGCACCGGTGCACCCGGACGGCACGGCTCCTCGGTCACCGCACGCCTCGCGATACCGGCGGCACCGCGGCCCCGCCTCGCTCGCGCACCGATCCCGAGGTGGCCTGACGCTGTGGACGGAGACCCCGTCGGGCCTCGCCGGATCACCGTGGGCGCGCGCGGAGCACCTGGCGACGACCGCGCGGACGCCGGAGCCCTCGCTGGTGCTGTGCCACCTGAGCGCAGCGTGGATCCATGTCGGTGGCGCGCGGCCCCCCGTGATGCACACCTGCCCGCGTCCCGGCGGCCGCGGGCGAGGCACCCGACGGTTCCTCCTGGCGGACGAGGACACCGAACGCATCGGTGCGATTCACGTGACGACGCGGGCTCGCACGGTCTTCGACGTCATCCGTTCCGGCGAGCAGGCGGACATCGGCGTGGCCCGCGCGCTGCTGCGCGGGCCACTGCTCGCCGGCACAGGAGGCGGGAGAGCGCCTCTCGCCAGGACGGCACGCGTGGTCGCGCAGGTGGAGGCGATCTGCGACCGGGGGATGCCGGGATCGACGCGGGTCAGGCGGGTGCTGGACCTGCTGGCCGCGAGCATCGAGTGAGTGCCCGGGCACCCACCGCGCTCAGGAGGCTTCGGTCTTCCGCCCCATGACACGGCGGACGTCGAGGACGCCCTGGACCCGTCGGACCGCCGACAGGACGGAGCCCAGGTGAGCGGTGTCGCCCATCTCGAAGACGAACTTGCTGAGCGCGACCCGCTCGCGGGTGGTGGTGATCGAGGCGGACAGGATGTTCACGTGGTTGTCCGAGAGGACCCGGGTGAGGTCGGACAGCAGGCCGTGCCGGTCGAGCGCCTCGACCTGCATCTGGACGAGGAACGTCGACGACGTGCTGTCCGCCCACGAGACCTCGACGAGCCGCTCGGGCTGCTGCTTGAGCTGCTCCACGTTCTGGCACTCGGCGTGGTGCACCGAGACGCCCTGGGACCGGGTGATGAAGCCGACGATCGGGTCGCCCGGGACCGGCGTGCAGCACCGCGCGATCTTCACCCAGACGTCGGTGTCCTCCATGCCCGCGACCGTGACGCCCTGGTTGCCGGTGCGCTTGACCGGGGTGAAGCCGCCCGGGATCGTCGCCTCGGCGAGCGTCTCCTCGGCGCCGTCGTCCCCGCCCATGACCTGCACGAGCTTGCTGACGACGTTGCTCGCGGAGACGTGCCCCTCGCCGATCGCGACGTACAGGCCCTCGACGTCCTGGTACCGCATCTCGACGGCGAGCGAGTGCACGGCCTCCGCGCTCATCAGGCGCTGGATCGGCATGTTCTGCTTGCGCATCGCCCGGGCGAGGGCGGTCTTGCCCTCCTCGACCGCCTCCTCGCGCCGCTCCTTGGTGAACCACTGGCGGATCTTGTTCTTCGCGCGCGGGCTGGCGACGAAGCTCAGCCAGTCCTTCGACGGGCCCGACTCGGGGGCCTTCGAGCTGATGATCTCAACGGTCTCGCCGTTGTCGAGCTTCCGGTCCAGCGGGACGAGCTTCCCGTTGACCTTCGCGCCGACCGTCCGGTGGCCGACCTCGGTGTGCACGGCGTAGGCGAAGTCCACCGGGGTGGCCCCGGCGGGCAGCGCCTGGACGTCGCCCTTGGGCGTGAAGACGTAGACCTGCGAGCCAGCCATCTCGTACCGCAGGGAGTCGAGGAACTCGCCGGGGTCCGCGGTCTCCCGCTGCCAGTCGACGAGCTGCCGCAGCCACCCCATCTCGGAGGCGCCCGGCTCGGCACCCGCCTGCGCCCGGCCGGCGGCGTTCGACTTGTACTTCCAGTGCGCCGCGACGCCGTACTCGGCCCGACGGTGCATCTCGTGGGTCCGGATCTGGATCTCGACCGGTCGTCCGCCCGGTCCGAGGACGGTCGTGTGCAGCGACTGGTAAAGGTTGAACTTCGGCATCGCGATGTAGTCCTTGAACCTCCCGGGCATGGGGGTCCATCGCGCGTGCACGGCGCCGAGCATCGTGTAGCAGTCGTTGATGGTGTCCACGAGGACGCGGACGCCGACGAGGTCGAAGATGTCCTCGAAGTCGCGGCCTCGGACGATCATCTTCTGGTAGATCGAGTAGTGGTGCTTCGGCCGACCGGTGACGACCGCCTTGAGGCGGTGGGTCTTCAGGTCCGCCTCGATCTGCTTGCGGACCTGTCCGAGGTACTCCTCGCGCGCGGGCGCCCGCTCCGCCACGAGGTGGTCGATCTCGTCGTACACGCGGGGGTAGAGGGTGCGGAAGGAGAGGTCCTCCAGCTCCCACTTCACCGTGTTGACGCCGAGGCGGTGCGCGAGCGGCGCGTAGATCTCGAGGGTCTCGCGCGCCTTCCGCGACGCCGACTCCTGGGAGACGTACTTCCACGTGCGGGCGTTGTGCAGCCGGTCGGCGAGCTTGATGACGAGGACGCGGATGTCCTTCGCCATCGCGACGACCATCTTGCGCACGGTCTCCGCCTGGGCCGCCTCGCCGTAGTGGACCTTGTCCAGCTTCGTGACGCCGTCGACCATCAGCGCGATCTCGTCGCCGAACTCGGAGCGGACCTGGTCGAGCGAGTAGTCGGTGTCCTCGACCGTGTCGTGCAGCAGCGCGGCCGCCAGCACGACGTCGGGCATGCCGAGCTCGGCGAGGATCGTCGTGACGGCGACGGGGTGCGTGATGTACGGCTCCCCCGACTTCCGCATCTGCCCGTCGTGCGCGCGCTCCGCGACCTCGTAGGCACGCTTGACGAGGGCGACGTCAGACTTCGGGTGGTTCGCCCTGAGCGCCCCGATCACGGGCTCCAGCGCGGCCGGGACGTTGTGCGACCGGCCGCCGAGCCACACGAGGCGCGAACGGCCCCAGCCGGTCGGCGACGAAGCCGCCGGCCCTCCGGTGCGCTCGATGGTCATTCAGAGAGTCTAGTCCGCGTCTGCGCCGCAGACGCACACCACCCCGCCCTCCGGAACATGGGAGGACGGGGCGGATCGGCCGGAGCGAGCGGGAGGCTCAGGCGACGATGACGGAGTCGACCTGTCGGCCCTCGAGCCGCGCACGACCCCCGAGCGCCTCGAGCTCGATGAGCATCGCGAGCGCGGTGACCTCGGCGCCCGCCTCCTCGATGAGGTGGCAGGCCGCGGCGGCGGTCCCGCCGGTGGCGAGGACGTCGTCGACGACCAGGACCCGGTGTCCGGCGACCACGGTGTGCGGGCGCAGCTCCATGCGGGCCGTGCCGTACTCGAGGGAGTAGTCCACGCCGATGACCTCGCCCGGCAGGCGGCCGGCCTTGCGGATGGTGATCATGCCGACGCCGAGGGCGGTCGCCACGGGCGCCCCGAGGATGAAACCACGCGACTCCAGGCCGGCGACCGCGTCCACCTTGCCCCGGTACCGGTCGGCGATCGCCGCGATGAGCTCCCCGAAGGCGGGGCCGTCGGCGAGCAGGGGGGTGATGTCCCGGAACAGGACGCCCGGCTCGGGGTAGTCGGGCTCGAGGTGGATGTGGTGCTCCACGAGCTCCACGAGCTCGCGACCGAACGCCTCGGAGGGGGTCATCGCTTCCTCTTCTTCCGACTCGTGCTCTTCCGTCCCGCGCCCTGTCGCGACCCCGGCCTGGCCGGGGTCGCGGCGGGCTCCGACTCGTCGTCGGAGGTCTCCGACCCGACCGGGCCGACGGGCTCGTCCTCCTCGGGCGAGTCCTCGTCGTCCACGTCCTCGTCCTCAGCCACGTCCGACGACGACGCCCCGGACCCGATGCGGCCGGCACGCTCGTCGAGGACGTCCTTCGTGTGCAGACGGTAGTCGGTCGTGAGCAGTCGCAGGCTCACCTCGGCGGGCGCGGCGATGAACACGGACGACACGGTCGACAGCAGCATGCCGACGAACAGCGCGAGCGCGATGTCGCGCAGCGTCCCGGCGCCGAGGAGGAAGACGCCGATGCCGAGGATCGACGCGACCGGGAGCAGTCCGGTCACGGACGTGTTGATCGAACGCACGAGCGTCTGGTTGACGGCGAGGTTCGACCGCTCGGCGTACGTGTACCGGCCCTGCTCGAGCACGTGCGTGGTGTTCTCTCGCACCATATCGAACACGACGACCGTGTCGTACAGCGAGTAGCCGAGGATCGTGAGGAACCCGATGACGGTGGACGGCGTGACCTCGAAGCCGATGGCGGCGTAGACGCCGACGGTGAGGATGAGGTCGTGCAGGAGGGCGATGATCGCCCCGGCCGCGAAGGTCCAGGCCCGGAAGTACAGGATCATGACGACCGAGACGAGGACCAGGAAGATCACGAGCGAGACGATCGCCTGGTTCGTGACGTCCGCACCCCAGGTCGGTCCGACGAACGTCGAGGTGACGTCCTCGACCGAGACCCCGTACGCCTCGGCGAGCGAGTCGCGGACCTGGGCGGTCTGGTCGTTCGACAGCTCGGACGTCTGGACCCGCAGGGAGTCCGCTCCCACGACCGCCACGCGCGGGGGCTCTCCCCCGGCGTCGACGACCGCGTCGTCGGCGAGCGACTGCTCGAGCGTCTGCGCGCCGGAGACCGTGAACTGGGACCCGCCGCGGAAGTCGATGCCCGGGTTGATGCCCTTGACGAACAGGACCACGAAGGACGCCACGATGAGGACCGCGCCGATGGCGAACCACAGTCGTCGGCGACCCACCAGCTCGAACGAGCGCTTGCCCGTGTAGAGGTCGTTACCGAAGTTGGCGAGCGAAGCCATCACACCACCGCCCCGTCGTCGCCGGAACCGCCGACGCCGGCGTACGGGTCGACCTCCCGTGCCTTGCGCTTCTTCTCCCGCTCGGCCTTGCGTTCGGCCGCGCGGCGTTCCGCGATCGTGCTGCCGGTCGAGGCGTCATCTGCGGACTCGTCGGTCTCGGCGCGGGAGCGGAACTTCCCGCGACCCCGGTACCGGGCCGGGTCCACGCCGAGGCGGTTCGGGTCGAGCCCGGACCAGCGGTGGCCGTTGTGGAAGAACGGCAGCTTCACGAGGTACCGCATCATCGGATGGGTGAACAGCAGGACCACGATGAGGTCGATGATCGTCGTGAGCCCGAGCGTGAACGCGAACCCGCGCACGCCGCCGACCGCCAGGATGTAGAGCACCACGGCGGCGATGATGTTGACGGCGTCGGACGCGAGGATCGTGCGGCGGGCGCGGGACCAGCCGTGCTCGACGGCCTGGCTGAGGCTGCGACCGTCACGGATCTCGTCGCGGATCCTCTCGAAGTACACGATGAACGAGTCCGCCGTGATGCCGACGGAGATGATGATTCCCGCGACTCCCGGCAACGACAGTCGGTAGTTGATGAGCCAGCTGAGCAGGTCGATGACGAGGAACGTCATCACGCCCGCCACCGCCAGGCTCGCCACGGACAGTAGGCCGAGCCCGCGGTACTGCCAGACCATGTAGCCGACCACGAGCACGAGCCCGATGACGCCGGCGATGGCCGCGTTGGTCAGCTGCTCGGAGCCGAGCGTCGCGGAGATCTGCTCCTGCGACTGGACCTCGAACGTGATCGGGAGCGAGCCGAAGCTCAGCTGGTTGGCCAGAGCGTTCGCCTCCTGGTCGGTGAACGACCCGGTGATCTGCGCGCTGCCGTCCAGGATCGGGCTGTTGAAGCCCGCGTTGGAGATGACGACGCCGTCGAGCACGATCGCGAACTGGTCGCGGGGCGAGGTCAGGGTGGGAAGCCTCTGCGAGATCTCCGCGAACACCTCGGCGCCCTCGGAGTTCAGCTCGAGGTTGACGGCCCACTGTCCGGTGGACATGCCCTGGTTGTTGACCTGCTGCCCGGAGCTCGCGCCGGTGAGCTGCGTGCCCTCGACGACCGCCGGGCCGAGCACGAACTTCTGCTGTCCGGTCGCGTCGCAGGCGACGACGGCCGTGTCCGAGGAGTCCGGCCAGCCGCCGGCGATGTTCTCCGGCAGCGTGCAGTCGAGCGCGTACATGTCGTACTGCACGCGCTCCGAGATCCACGCCGGGTCGGAGGTGTCCGTCGGCTCGGTGGCAGGCTCGGTCGACAGCTCACCGTCGCCGTCGAGGTCCGCCGCGAGGAACGCCGCACCACGCACGTCCTCGGGGATCTCGGCAGCGCCGGGGCCGTCGGTGGGAGCGAGCGCGGCCGCTGCCGCGAGCTCCTCCGGCGACGCGGCGTTCTCCGAGGGGCTCTCGGCTCCGTCGCTCGGGGCCTCGGAGCCGTCCGAGGGCGCTTCCGCGCCGGGCGAGAGGACCGCGGCCGGGTCGATCGTCGTCGGGTTGATGAGGTCGAGGACGGGCCGGAACCGCATGAGCGCGGAGCGCCGGATGAGCTCGAGCGTCTCGTCCGACGGGGTCCCGGGGATGGCGACGACGATGTTCTGCCCGCCCTGGCTCGAGATCTCCGCCTCGGAGACGCCGGAGCCGTCGACGCGGTTGCGGATGATCTCGATCGCCTGCTTGACGTCGTCGTCGTCAAGCGCGGAACCATCGGTCGTGCGGGGCGCAAGGATGACCTGCGTGCCGCCCTCGAGGTCGAGGGCCAGTCGCGGGACGAAGCTGGCCGATCCCCCGGCGACGCCGCCGACGAGGATGCCTCCGAGTGCGATGAGGATGACGAGGAAGCCCAGCAGGGTACGGCCGGGCCGCGGCGCGTGCGCGGCCGGGCGCGGCCGGGTGGATCGTTCGGTCACGTGAGGGTGTGCCTCAGCGCTCGTCGTTGTCGCGCTTGGGGTCCGACCAGTCGTCGGCCTGCTCGATCGCCGGGGTGGAGTCGCCGGCCGAGTCACGGAGCGACTCGATGCTGGTCTCCGTCTCCGCCTCGTCCTCCTGGTTCGCCGCCATCAGCTCGTAGGGCGACTCGGTCGGCCCCATGATGCCGGTGCGGTGCACGAGGATCTCGGTGCCGTCCGGGTTCGAGAGCGTGATGACGTCGCCGTTGACCTCGACCACCTGGTGGTACCCACGGGCGATCGTCTGGACCCACGCCCCGGGGACGAGGGATTCCGAGATGCGCTCACGCTGCTTGGCCTGGGCCTTCTTTCCCTGACGGCTCATGAACCAGAACAGGACGACGAGCGCGAGCAGGAGGATGAGGAACGTGGGATCCACGGGAAACCAATCAGATCGATGGGGCGAACCTGCACAGTCTAGAGGCTGGGCGACAGCCCCGCCCGGTTCGGCACGGTGAGGGTGGTCTCGGACACAGCGCCGGCCCAGGTGCGACCGCCCGGAGGCGTCCCTACACGAACAGCGCGCCCTCGGCCGGCGGCTCGAGTCCGAGGTGCTCGTAGGCCAGGGGCGTGGCGGCCCGTCCGCGGGGCGTACGGACAAGCAGCCCCTCGCGTACGAGGAACGGTTCGGCGACCGTCTCGACCGTCTCGGGTTCCTCCCCCACGGACACCGCGAGCGTCGTCAGACCGACCGGTCCCCCGCCGAACCGCGTGCAGATCGCGTTCAGGACGGCGCGGTCGAGCCGGTCGAGCCCGAGCATGTCGACCTCGAAGATCGCCAGGGCCGCGCGCGTGGCCGCCAGGTCCGCGACGCCGGTTCCCCGCACCTGCGCGTAGTCCTGGACGCGACGCAGCAGGCGGTTCGCGATGCGCGGCGTGCCGCGGGAGCGGGAGGCGAGCTCGGCGGAGGCGTCGTCGCTCAGCGGGATGCCGAGGAGCTGGGCGGAGCGCGTGAGCACCTGACGGAGCTCGTCGGGCGTGTAGTGCTCCAGGTGGGCCGTGAACCCGAACCGGTCCCGGAGCGGCGCGGGAAGCAGCCCCGCGCGGGTGGTCGCGCCGACCACCGTGAACCTCGGCAGCGTGAGCGGGATCGACGTGGCGCCGGGCCCCTTGCCCACGACGACGTCGATCCGGAAGTCCTCCATCGCCAGGTAGAGCATCTCCTCGGCCGGCCGGGCGAGGCGATGGATCTCGTCGATGAACAGGACGTCGTCCTCCTCGACCGAGGAGAGGATCGCCGCCAGGTCGCCCGCGTGGGTGATGGCGGGCCCCGAGGTCAGCCGGAGGGAGCCGTCCACCTCGCCCGCGATGATCATCGCCAGGGTCGTCTTGCCGAGCCCGGGCGGGCCGGAGAGCAGGACGTGGTCCGGGGCGCTTCCTCGGTGCTTCGCTGCGGACAGCACGAGCTCGAGCTGCTCGCGCACCACCCGCTGCCCGACGAAGTCGGCGAGCCGCTTGGGGCGCAGCGCGGCCTCGGCCGCGCGCTCGACCTCGTCCGCGCCGACGGCGACCACGGAACGGTCCGGGCCGTCCGGTTCGGTGGTCGGGTCAGCCACGGCGTCCTCCGCCCAGGCGGCTCAGCGCCGCCCGCAGGAGGCCAGGGACGTCGTCCGCGGCGGGTGCAGAGCCGGACTCGCTCACCTGCTCGATCGCCGCGGTGGCCTGGCCCTCGGGCCAGCCGAGGCCGACGAGGGCCGCGAGCACCTCCGGGTGGGGGCCGCTCGTCGACGGCGCGGCGTCTCCGGCCGCCTGGTCGTCGTCCCCCGCGGGCGCGCCGAGGCGGTCGCCGATCTCGAGCACGATGCGCTGCGCGCTCTTCTTCCCGATACCGGGGACCCGCTGCAGGGCGGTGAGATCGTCCTCGGCGACGGCGCGCCGCAGCTGGTCGGGCGAGAGCACGGCAGTGATCGCGAGGGCGAGCCGGGGGCCGACCCCGGAGACCGTCTGCATCGTCTCGAAGATGTCGCGCTCGTCGGCGTCGGCGAAGCCGAAGAGGGTCAGCGAGTCCTCGCGCACCACGAGCGACGTCGCGATCGTCGCCTCCTGCCCGTGCCGGAGCGTGGCGAGCGTGCTCGGCGAGGCCTGCACCCGCACGCCGAAGCCGCCGACGGACACGTCGGCGTCCTGCAGGCCGACTCGCAGGACGGGGCCGCTGAGGGACGAGATCACGCAGTCGCCTTCCGGTCGAGAACCCGCCCGACGACGAGGCCGGGGTGACGTGACGACGTCAGCCTCCGGGGTCGGGCCGGGACGGGCATGGAGAACATGTGTTCGAGAGTCTAGCCGCGGGGTACGACGGCGCCACTGCGACGCGCCATGCGCTCGGCCTCTGCCCAGGCCCGCTGGGCGGGGGTGAGCGAGTCGCCGGCGTCGGGCAGCATGCCCGCACCCCCGTGCTGGGCACGTGAGGTGCCGGCGGCCGACCCCCGCCAGGCGTGGCAGATGGCGACGGCGAGCGCGTCGGCCGCGTCCGCGGGCCGCGGCGCCTCGCTCAGCGTGAGGATGCGGCGCACCATCTCCTGGACCTGCTTCTTGTCGGCACGGCCCGACCCGGTGACGGCGGCCTTGACCTCGCTCGGCGTGTGCATGCCGAGCGGCAGGCCGGCCCGAGCAGCGGAGACCATGGCGACCCCCGCCGCCTGGGCGGTGCCCATGATCGAGCGGACGTTGGCCTGCGCGAACACGCGCTCGACCGCGACGACGTCGGGGACGAACTCCCCGATGACGGCCTCGATGCGGTCGGCCACCGCGAGGAGACGCGTGTAGGGCTCCTCGGACGCCGGTGTGCGGACGACCTCGACGTGGACCAGCGACACCTGTCGGCCCCCGCTGCGCTCGACGATGCCGATTCCGCAACGGGTCAGGCCGGGGTCGATGCCGAGGATCCGCACGACGCCCACTCTCTCACCGTTCGCCCGGCGGGCCCGGGTGCGCCACGCAGGCCGCCGGTCAGCCGGGCTGGTCGGCGGGAGTGGGAAGCTGAGCCGCCGGAGCGTCCAGCGCCTCGACCGCCTGAAGATCGCTCCTCTCCGGAGCGGCGGCGACGTGTCGGCCGACGAGACGACCCGACACCATCGCCCAGCCGATGTGCAACCCGTGGTTGAGCAGCTGGAGCCCGCCCTGCCCGGTGGATCCGGCGGCCCACAGCCCGGGGATGGGACGTCCCACCCGGTCGGTGACGCGGAGCCGGGAGTCGACCGCCAGTCCGCCGTCCGCGAGAGTGATGTAGGCGTTCATCGGACCGAGTGCGTAGAAGGGTCCCGACCGCACCCCTTCGCCGAGGTTCTCCCGCCCGAAGTCGAGGTCCCGGCCGGCGTCGACCGATCGGTTCCAGCGGTCGACGGTGTCGACGAGTCGATCGGCGGGAACGCCGATCGACCGGGCGAGCGCCTCGACGGTGTCCGCGCGGTGGTACATGTCCGGCCGGAACCTCTTGTAGTCCTGGACGTACGCGTAGGCCACGCCGGGGAACGTGGACGCCGGATGGGGCCAGGCGGAGAACCTGTCCGCGACGGCGGAGTCGAAGACCATGTACCCGACGTTGGAGGGCGTGGCGGCCACCGCGCGGGCGATGTCCTTCGGCGTGCTCTCCGCGACCAGCCGCTCTCCGCCGTCACCCACGAGCACGGCACCCGCGTGGTACATCGAGATGTTGGGTCCCACCCACGACGTGAGGGCACCCCGGATGAACGGGGAGATGACCGAGGTCGGGAGCCTCTCGACGCCCCACCTCATCGCTCGGGCCAGTGCGGGCACCGGCGGCAACGACTTGATGAGGTCCCGCCTGCCGGACGGGGCGAACCTCAGGTCCTCGTACAGCCGGTCCATCTGGAGCACCACGCCGCCGACGTCGGTGCCCAGCGCGAAGCCGTCCCCGGTGTTGTGCGGATTCACCGGTGGGACCTTCGCGGCGTCCGGCCCCACGAACTCCCGCTTGAGCTCCTCGGAGGCCGAGTAGTCCCCGGTGGCGAGGACGACCCCTCGGCGGCCGATGTACCGGGCGGATCCCACGCGGGCACCGATGACGTCGCCGGACGCGTTGCGCAGGAGCTTGTCCACGCGCATCGACGTGAGGATCCGGATGTCGTGACGGCGTGCCTCCTTCTCGAGCGCGTACACGTAGCTGCGCGAGTTCGGCAGGACGTTGTGCATGCGCGGCTTCTCGTACGGCGGCTCCGGCGTCGGCCCGAGGAACTGCACCCCGAGCGACCCGAGCCACTCCAGCGTGCCGGCGGCGTTCTGGGCGAGGATCTCCCGCAGCTCGGTGTTCTCCCGCTCCTCGAACTCACCGTTGGCCGTCCGCATGTCCTCGACGAAGGCCTCGACGGAGTCGTTGACCCCCGCCCGGAACTGGTACGAGGTGTTCGCTGCGGTGAACGATCCGACCGAGAGCCCGGTCGAGCCGCCCACGTGGTCGACCTTCTCGAGCACGATGACCGAGGCGCCCGACGTCGCGGCGGAGATGGCGGCCGCCAGTCCCGACCCGCCTCCCCCGACGACGAGGACGTCGGCCGTGTACGTGGGCGCCTGCCTGGTCCGGGTCATCGGGTGTCCCCCGCCCCCGACGCGAGGTGCGCGGCGACGATCCGGCCGAAGATCAGGCCCTTCCCGAGCGACGTCCCGGTCATGTAGTTCGGCCCGTGGAAGCCACCGGTCACCTCGCCGATCGCGTACAGGCCACCGATCGGGCGTCCGTCCACCCGGACGACCTGCGTGCTCGGGGTGATCGTGAGCCCGCAGTACGTGGTCGTCATGAGGGGCTTGGCCGGGTAGGCGTAGAAGGGCGGCACGGCGACGGGGACGAGCTCGCCCACGCCGTTGACGAGCCCGGTCCGTCCGAGCTCGTCGGTCTCCTCGCCCGCGACCGCCCGGTTGTAGGCGTCCACGGTCTGCACAAGGGCCTCCTCGTCGACGCCGGCCGCGCGAGCCAGCTCCTCGAGCGTGCCCGCCACGTGCAGCCGGCCCTTGTCCTCCAGAGCGTCGATGTCGACGAGCGGCACCCCGGGTTCGGACCTCGCCCGCACCACCGAGTCGAAGATCTCGTACCCGGTCGCACCGGTCTGCTCGAGGGTCGCGGCGCCGAGGATCTTGTAGCCCCTCGACTCGTCCACGTACCGGCGCCCCTCGGCGTTGACGATGATCGCCCCCATGTAGAAGGCAGTGAGCAGCTCGTGGGCATCCTCCCCGGTGAGCGGGTGCGAGCCGAACGTCGCCGAGACGTAGGCGACGTCCGCGAGGCCGGCTCCCAGCGCCCACGCCATGGTGAGCCCGTCCCCCGTGTTCCCCCGGCCGCCGTAGGGAATGGCGGCGAGCTGCTCGGGGGCGAAGAGCGTGAGGAGCTCCGTGCTTCGGGAGAAACCCCCGGTCGCGATGACCACGCCTCGCCTCGCGCGGATCGTGGTCCCACCGTCGGTGCCCGTGGCTCCCTCGGGCCCCGAGACTCGGACGCCGACGACGTCCCCGCCCTCGCCCGTCACGAGCTCGGTCGCCCGGGTCGACAGGAGAATCTCTCCGCCGGCGGCACGGAACGCCTGGTCCAGGCGGGCGACGACGTCCCTGATCCGTGAGTTGTGCGCCCGCGCCGCCGACATGCCCGAGCTGGTCTCGAGCGCACCGAACGTGACGCCGAGTCCGGTGAGCCACTCGTACGCGGCCCCCTGCTCGCCCAGGTAGGCATCGACGAGACGCTCGTCCGCGATGCCCTCCCCCGATCCCAGCAGGTCGGAGCGGAACAGCGCCTCGGAGTCCTCGACGCCCGCGGCGGCCTGCTCCCGGGTGCCCGTGAAGGCGAAGAAGCCGCCGCTCATGGCGGTCGAGCCACCGACGTCGGGCATCTTCTCCAGCACGACGACGTCCAGGCCGAGCTCGGCCGAACGGAGGGCCGCGGACAGGCCGGCGATGCCGGCCCCCAGCACGACGACGTCGTAGGTCGTCTCGGTCATGACTGCACTCCTGTCGGTTCAGGGGTGGATGCCGCGGAGCGGGCGTACCTCGCCGCACTCTCGCCGGCCCACCGGCCGGTGATGTAGCCGGGCGCGATGCCGCCGGCGTAGCCGTAGTTGGACAGGCCCCCGATGTCCGCGCCCGCGGCGAAGAGCCCGGGTACCTCGTGCCGGTCGCGGTCGAGGACCCGGCCGGCGTCGTCGGTCGGGATGCCGCCGAACGTGAAGGTGATCGACGGCTGGACCATGACCGCGTGGAACGGCGGGTCCTGCGGCGCGCGGGCCGTGGCGCCCACGGGGACGCCCTCCGACGAGCGGCGTCCGTCGCGCACCGCGTCGACGTAGGTCTCGAGCGATCGACGGGCAGCGACCGGGTCGATCCCCCATTCCCCGATCAGCTCGACGAGCTCGTCCAGGGTGTCGGCGGTCGCGACCCTGGCGCCGGCCTGACGGGCGAGCTCCAGCCGGTCGACCTCCCCCAGTCCCGGGAACGGTTCGGAGACCGCCTCGGTGGAGCGGACGTGCTCGTCGAGGACGAGGACGCCGAGCCCGTCGCGCTGGAAGGTCAGGTCCTGGTTGAGGATCTCGTCGCCGAGCGTCTCGTCGACGAAGCGCTCCCCGGCGAGGTTGAGCAGCACGGTCGACTCCGAGTAGTACTGCGAGTACGGCAGGAAGTCCTCGGTCGTCCACCGCTGGAGCGGCCAGGCGATGAGGTGCCCGTAGAAGGTGGACATCGCCCCCGTGCCGCCGGCGCCGTTGCCCCGCGCGAGACGCAGCCCGTCCCCCACGCTGCCGGGGTTCGAGCGCAGCAGGAGCCGGTCGGCGTTCCGGCCGACGTACCGGGCGAGCAGCTCGGGATCGCCCTGGAACCCGCCCGACGCGAGGACGACCGCCCCCGCCGACAGCCGGCGCGGTCCACCCGCGGTGGCGGTCTCCACGACCCAACCATCGCCGTCGGGGGCGACCGCAGTGACCGGCGACGACAGAAGGATCTCTCCCCCGGCGGCGACCACCCGGTCCCGGCAGTGTGCGAGGAGGGCGCGGATGTCGAGCGAGTACCCGATCCCGAAGGTCATGATGTCGGTCTGGGGATCGTCCGCCACCCGGATGCCGGTGGCGCGCACGTCGGCGAGTGCCGATCGGTAGTCCTCGACGAGGCGGCGGCCGCGCGCGGGATCGCCGAGCGGGATGCGGGCGCGGAGCGACTCGAGGTCGGGCGCGGTCCAGAACATCCCGGCGGACAGCGCGGCGGACCCGCCCGGTTCGGCGAGCTTCTCGACGACCGCGACCCGCAGCCCCGCGGCCGCGGCGGTGGCCGCCGCGGACGAGCCGCTGACCCCGGACCCGACCACGACGACGTCAAAGCGGTCGCCCGTCATGCTGCACCTCCCGACCCGTCGGCCTCCGCGAAGGCCGTGCCGTACTGGCCGCGCGCGTCGATCGGCAGCTCCCTGATGGGCGAGAAGGACGTCGGGTACATGATGCGGTTCTCCATCGTCATGATCATCGGCCGGATGATGGCCAAGCACCGTTGCCAGTCCTTGTCCTCCGCCAGCTGTTCGCGCCGCTCCCGGCGCACCTCGAGGTCCGGGTAGGCCCAGAAGTGGTTGAGCTCGTTCTGTCGGCCGAACTCCGTCGTGAAGTACCCGACGAATCCCTGCAGGATGCGTCGCTGCACGGGGAGGCCGATCGACTCGTAGGCGTCCAGGTACTCGTCGAGGGAGGCGCCGGTGTGCAGGACGTACGTGCGCTGCTCGAGGATCATCGCGCGGTCCCCTTCTCGGTCGCGGCCGGGACGTCCGCTCCCGGAGCGACGTCCGGCGCCACACCGGGTGAGGCGTCGACCGCCACGCGCTCGCCGTCGACGGTGACGTGATCGATGTGGCCGGCATCCTTCTGGACGAGCGCGGCGTACTCCGGGGTGACCCATCGGCCGAAGACCTGCGGCTCCCCCTCGAGGGTTGGCCCCTCGGACATGAACCGGGACATGCACACGATGGCGATGACGATGACGCCGACCCACACGATGGTGATCGGGACGGTGCTCCCGTCCGTGACGGACTCGGTGAGCCACTGCGCGAGGAAGGGCAGCGGCCCGGCGAAGACCAGGTTCGCACCGGTCAGCGCCAGCGCGGATCCCGTGTACCTGTGCTGGGTGGCGAACGCCTCCGCGCACATGGCCCCGTGCCCGGCGTTGCCGAACTGCGCGAGGGAGAGGATGACCGTGGTCGCCAGGAGGACGAGGGGGAAGTTGCCGGTGTCGGCGATCGGGAAGAAGACGAGTGCCCCGCCGAGGCAGCCGATCCCGCCGAGCAGCAGGATCCGGATCCGCCCGTAGATGTCCGCCAGGCGTCCGCCGATGAAGATCGCGGCGACCGCGACCACGTTGGCGACCATGATGATGGTGAACGTCTGGTTGCGCGTGAAGCCGACCTCGGTGGTGAGGTAGCGGATGCCGAAGACCGAGATGATGTAGAAGGTCACGACGATCGGCGAGTAGGCGAGGATGAGCCGGATCAGCGTCGGCCAGTAGGTCCGGATCACCTCTGCGGGGTTCGCCGACTCGAGGGCCATCGACTTGCGTCCCTCCTTGAAGACGGGCGTCTCCTCGACCTTCAGTCGGATGTAGATCCCGACGAGCACGAGCGCGAAGCTCATCAGGAACGGGATCCGCCAGCCCCACGACAGGAAGGCGTTCTCGGACAGGACGAAGGTGAGCAGGGCGAGCAGGCCGTTGGCGAGGACCTGCGACGCCGGCGAACCCATCGCCATGATGGCCGCGTAGAACGCCCGGCGGTCGCGCGGGGCGTGCTCCATCGTCATGAGCTGGGCGCCTGTCGCCTCCCCGCCGAGCGCGAACCCCTGGAGGAACCGGGCGGTCACGAGCAGCAGCGGCGCGATGAAGCCGACGCCGCCGTAGCTCGGCAGGAACCCGATCGCCGCTGAGGAGATCCCCATGAGGATGAACGTGGCGAGGAGGACCGTGCGGCGGCCGAGCCTGTCGCCGAGGTAGCCGAAGAAGATCCCGCCGAGGGGCCGTGCGAAGATGCCGACGCCGAAGGTGGCGAACGAGAGCAGGCCCGCCATCGCGGGTGACGATCCGCTGAAGAACACGATCGGGAAGACGGAGGCGGACATCGCCCCGTAGACGGCGAAGTCGAACCATTCGAGAATCGATCCGGCGCCTCCGCTGACGAGTGCCTTGCGGGCCTGCGGGGTGGCTCGGGTGGACGGGTTGAACGTCCTCCGTACCAGTCTGGTCTCGGGATTGCTCATGGGGTTTCCTCTTCGTTGAGTGGGACGGGTCGAGGCCCGTCAAGGGGTGCGACGGCGGTCGGCCGTTCCTGGCGCGTTCGCTCAGGCCGGAAGCCAGCCGCCGTTGACGTCGATGCAGGCCCCGTTGACGTAGGCGGCCTGCGGGGAGGCGAGGTAGGCGATGGCGTCGGCGACCTCCTCCGGCCGCGCGTACCGCCGGGTCGGCAGCTGGTCGACGAGTGGTCCGGCGTCGGCGGCGGACATCATGGCCGTCGCGACGAACCCGGGGGCGACGCCGTTCACCCGGATCGACCGCCGCGCCAGCTCGCGTACGAGGGAGACGCGCAGGTTGCTCAGTCCGCCCTTGGAGACGCCGTAGGCGATCGTGCTGGGCAGATAGGGCGGAAACTCGTCCAGCCGCGCGCCGACGCCCATGCGTGAGGTGACCGACTCGAGCATGACAATCGACGCGGTCCCGTCGCCGGGCATGAGCGGGGCCACGGCCCTCGAGGCGTAGAACGGCGCCGTGAGGTTGACGGAGAGCACCGAGGTCCACAGCTCGTCGTCGACGTCCTCGAGGTCGATCTTCCCGCCTCCCCTCTTCGGCGAGATCCCGATCCCGTTCACGAGCAGGCCGATCGGGGCGATTCTCGACGCCGTCTCGGCGAGGTCGCGATTGACGTCGCTCGAGGTGAGATCTCCGCCGAAGCCGACGTGTTTCCCGCCCGGTGCCGCAGGAAGAGCGGCCGCCACGTCCGCGGCGCGGCCGCCGTCGAGATCCGCGACGACGACGACGTAGCCCGCCTCGGCGAGGCGGCGGCACGTGACACGGCCGATGCCGCCGGCACCGCCGGTGACGATGGCGGAACGGACGTCTGCCGGTCGCTGCGCAGTATCCATGAGCCCTCTTTCCTTCGGTTCACGGGGGCCTCCTCGCCCGCCGCTACCGGAGATCTCACGTCGCCGTTCTGTTGTACACAAGCGGCTGTCGTTGACTTTCCTTCATCCGGAAAGAGCCGCTGTCGGCACCCACCTCCCACCTCGATTGTGTTCTGCATAAGCCCAGGTCACAGCACATGGGCCGGCACCGATCGCCCGCTCACCGAAATTCGGGATAGCGTTTCTTCCGTGATGCAGAAAACTTCCAGCCCCTACCTGGTCGGCTCCCTCGCACGCGGGCTCCGGCTCCTCTCCGAGATCGATCGACGAGGCTCGCTCGGGGTGTCGGAGGCAGCGGGGATCCTCGACGTCGCGCCGTCCACCGCCCACCGGCTCCTCACCACGCTGACGGAGGAGCACTTCACCACCCAGAACCACCAGCGTCGGTACATCACCGGACCGGCGCTCCTCTCCCCCGGCCTCAAGGGGGCCGGCATGCACGTCATCCCGGCGCTGCGCCCGTACGCGGAGCGCCTCTTCCCGATGGTCGCCGAGACGGTCCACATCGTCACCCTCGCGGGGACCCAGGTCCTCCACCTCGTGGCGATCGAGAGCAAGCACGTCATCCGGGTCGGCGCCCGCACGGGCGTCACCATGCCCGCCCACCACACCTCCGCCGGGAAGGCGATGCTCGCCGAGCTCGACGTCGAGGAGGTGAAGTCGCTCTACCGGGACAACCCGCCCACGACCCGGAAGGGCGAACCGATCCCGATGGACGAGCTGCTGGAGAGTCTCGCCGCGATCGGCCGGGCCGGGATCGGCATCAACATCGAGGAGAGCGAGGAGGACATGACGGCGGTGGGTGCCAGCGTGGGGTACATCGGGGGCCAGCTCGCCGGCATGTCCGTCGCGATGCCGGCTGGTCGCTTCAGCGCCGCGGTCCGATTCCCGGTGGAGTCCGCGGTCCGCCAGATCTGCACGGAGGCGCGCAGGGAGGTCTCCGACCGGATCGGCACCGACGGCGCCTCACGCATCCGACACGGCGCACGCTGAGACGCGAGGCCTCCCGGGTCCGGGACGCCCCCGTCAAGCCGTCAGCCCCTCACCCGACCAGCTCGAGGACACCCCTCACCACCGCCGCGAGCGCGCCCGCCCACGCCACCGCCAGCGCGAGCCGCCGCGCCGACGACGACGGCACGCGCCTGGCGAACCGGCTCGCGAGCGGCACGATCGCGACCACGGTCGCCGCGAGCACGGCGAGGACCCACAGGTCCGGTATCTGGTCGACGCGCACCGCTCCCCCGCCGAGCTTCACTCCGGCGGACAGCGCGCCCATGACGAAGAAGGTCGGCTGCAGCGAGGACGTGAAGGTCGCGTGGTCCCAGCGCGACAGTCGGGAGTAGACGACCAACGACGGCCCAGCCACGCCGGCGGTCGTGTTGCAGAAGCCTCCGGCGACGCCGGCGACACCCGCCGCGAACCGCCCACGGGCGGCAGGCATGCGACCGGCCGCGGCCGCGAGCGAGGAGGCCACCAGGGCGAGGACGAGGATCCCGCCGACGACGATCTGCAGCCATGCGGACGGCAGGAACCGCACCACCAGGGCGGCGGGCACCGCGCCGAGAACCGCGCACGGAATGATGACCTTCAGTCGCTCGCGGTCGACCTGGCCGCCCATCGACCGCCAGATGACCAGCGCGGAGACGATGGAGACGACGTTCGTCAGCCACACGCCGACGGCGGGGCCGATGAGCAGCGCGAGGACGGGCGAGACCACGAGTCCCACGCCCATACCGGAGACTCGTTGGAGCGTGCACCCTGCCGCGACCGCGGTCACGGCGAGCACGATCTCGAGGGAGGTCACTCAGGACCTCCCCGTGGTGGGGAGGAAGGCTCAGTCCGCCTCGAGCTCGGCGAGCACCGAGTCCGGGATGTCGACGTTGGAGAACACGTTCTGGACGTCGTCGGAGTCCTCGAGCGCGTCGACCAGGCGCATGACCTTGCGGGCGCCGTCGGCGTCGACCGTGACCTCCATGGACGGCACGAACTGTGCCTCGGCGGAGTCGTAGTCGAACCCGGCCTCGACGAGCGCGGTGCGCACGTCGACCACGTCGGTCGCCTCGGAGAGGACCTCGAAGGACTCGCCCTCGTCGGTGACCTCCTCCGCGCCGGCGTCGAGAACGGCGCCGAGCACGTCGTCCTCCTCGACACCGTCGGCCTTGGGCACCACCACGACGCCCTTGCGGTTGAACAGGTAGGACACCGAGCCGGGGTCGGCCAGGTTGCCGCCATTGCGCGTGAACGCGACGCGGACCTCGGAGGCCGCGCGGTTCCGGTTGTCGGTGAGGCACTCGACGAGGACGGCCACGCCGCCCGGGGCGTAGCCCTCGTACATGATCGTCTCGTACTCGGCGCCGCCGGCCTCGGCACCGGACCCGCGCTTGACGGCGCGGTCGATGTTGTCCGCGGGGACGGAGGACTTCTTCGCCTTCTGGATGGCGTCGAACAGGGTCGGGTTGCCCGCGGGGTCGCCACCACCGGTGCGTGCCGCAACCTCGATGTTCTTGATGAGCCGCGCAAACAGCTTGCCGCGCTTGGCGTCGATCGCTGCCTTCTTGTGCTTCGTGGTTGCCCACTTGGAGTGCCCGGACATCCAAATCTCCTTGCCTGGCGGTGGTGGAGCGACCGGAGCGCGCCCGTGGGGCCGCTCGACGGCCGCTTACGGCCGCCAGGAGTCTACCCGCAGGGAGGACCACCGGCCCGCGTTCGTCCAGGACACACCGACGACACCACCCCTGTGCACGGGCAACCGGACCTCGCCGTCCTCACTCGCCGGAGAGCGTCACACAGGTCCCGTCCCAGCCGCGCAGCAACCGCCGCACGAGCGCGGGCAGGTCGAGCGGGTAGACGGTGTGCCCGTCCGCGACCAGCGCGTCGAGCTCGTCGGCGCTCAGCCACCGCATCTGGTCGAGGACGTCCCGCTCGAGGCTGGTCCAGCCCTCCTCCGACGGCGACGGGCGCGTTCCCGCCACCCGGAGCAGGAAGAACTCCTCGTCCTGGCGGCGCACCTTGTTGACGAACCGGAAGGTGGCGCTCCGCCGCCCGACCGGCCCCTCCAGATCGCCCGGACGGACCGCAAAACCGGTCTCCTCGGCGATCTCGCGGACGGCCCCCACGCGCGGGTCCTCGCCATCGGCGATGCCGCCGCCGACCGTGAACCACCACCGGTGGTCGACGTCGTCGCCGTCGTGCCCCTCGATGAGCAGGAGGTTCCCCGCGGAGTCGAGGATGACGGCGCGGGCGGCGTTCCGGAACGGGATGCCGTCCGGCCCGGGGACCCACTCAACCTCGACGTCGGTCTCGGTCTCAGGCACGCGCGATCTCCTCCCGGTCGGCCGTCAGCCGGTGCAGGCGCGCCAGCTCGAGCGCGCGCTCGTCGTCGGTGACGCTCTCGCCCGAGGCGAGCAGTCGTCGTCGGGCCAGGGCCAGCTGCACGGCCGTGCGCTGGAAGTCGAGCATGCTCTCCCTGCGGCCGCCGCCCCGGCGGCCGGCCCAGGCCACCGCGTCCCGCCGCGACCGGGTCGACATGATCATGGTGACCTCCTCGGTGCTGATCCAGCCGGCCCGGTGGTAGTCGCGCAGGCCGAGACGGATCGCCTGCTTCTCGCGTCTCCTCAGCCACAGGACGAGCAGGACGACCGCGCCGAACAGCGGCACCTGGAACGACAGGTAGAGCACCGAGAAGTTCCCGCTGACCGCGGTGAGGTTCCACAGCGCGTGCAGCACGATGGCCGCGAGCCAACCGGGCAGGACGATCCACCAGCGGCCCGGCCCGCGCCGGTTCGTGGCGATGCCGATCGCGAGTCCCGTGCACAGCGTGAACATGGGGTGGACCATCGGCGTCATCAGGCCGCGCTGGATGAAGACCGCCGTGAGGTTGTCCCAGTAGGTGAGGAAGTACTGCAGGTTCTCGACGGCCGCGAACCCCGCGCCGACGGCGAACGCGTACACGACCCCGTCGACCGGCCCGCGCAGCTGGCCTCGCCCCACGAGGAGCACGACGACGATCCCGAGGCCCTTGAGGGTCTCCTCGGTGATCGGCGCGCTGACGAGGGCCGTGAGGGTGGCTGCGGCCTCCGACCCGACGACGCCGCTCGTCGCGTACTGGAACGCACCGTTGGTCACGGCGGCCACGGCCGTGGCCACGCCGGCGCCCCAGGTCACCGCCACGAGGACGAGCCCGCGCGGCTCGGGTTCCCAGGCGTCGATCCACTTCACCGCCAGCACGAGCCCGACGAACGGGACGAGTGCCAGGAGGACGACGACCGTCACCTGGAGGGGGCCGGTGGCGCCTGCGAGGAGCCGGGGGACGATCCAGGCGAGCCCGGCGCCGGCGACGGCGAGCGCGACGAGCTGCAGGACCGTCGAGGTGACGGACCGCTCGCGGGCGCGTCGGCCCGGCGTGGGAGCGCCGAGATCGATGCCGCCGGGCGCGGCCGGCGTTCCGGGCGGGGCGAGGGATCCGGCGTCAGGCACCCGAACACCCTACGGAACCGGTCGCACGGCGGTAGGAGTCCTCGACGCGCGCGGCCACGACCGACCAGTCGAACCGTGCGACGTGCCCGACGGCGAGCGCGGCCGCGTGCACCGCCGGCCCGGGATCGTCGAGGACCCGGTTGATCGCCTCGGCCAGCGCCTCCGGACGGCCGCGCGGGACGAGCGCGCCGAGGACCTCGCCGTCGTCGTCGGTCAGGACGTCGGCGAAGGCCGGCAGGTCGCTGGCGACCACGGGCGCTCCGGCCGCCATCGCCTCGACGAGGACGATGCCGAAGCTCTCCCCGCCGGTGTGGGGGGCGACGAAGACGTCGGCGTCGCGCAGCAGGGCGACCTTGTCGTGTTCGCTGATGCGTCCGAGCACGGACCACCCGTCCGTGTGGCCGAGGAGTCGGCGCGCGGCGTCGGCGCCGGGGCCGGCGACGACCAGCCGGGCGTCGGGGTGCCTCGCGCGGACGGTGGGCCACGCGGCGGCGAGGTGCGCCATGCCCTTGCGCTCCTCGTCGGCGCGGCCGAGGAAGACGACGGTCGGTCCGGTGCCGGCGCCACGTCCGGGGTCTCGCTCCGGTCGTGTGTCGGCGGCGAAGGCGCCGATGTCGACGCCGTTCGGGATGATCTCGCACTCCCGGCCGAGCCACTCGCGCTGCGTGCGCGCGGCCTCGCGGGAGACCGCGATCGACGCGCCGATCCCCCGCAGGTGGCGCCGGAGCGGTGCTCGTAGCGCACGAAGCAAGCCGATCCGGTCGATGGCCGCGTGGAAGGTGGCGACCACGGGCACGCCCGCCGCGCGGGCGGCGCGCAGGGCGAACGCGGACGCCGAGGGAGAGGAGGGCTCGTGCACGTGCACGACGTCGAAGCGTCCGTCCCGCACCCACCTCGCCGCACGGCGTGCGGCGGCCGGGGTCGGGCTCAGCCGCGCGACCGAGCCGTTGAACCCGAACCGGACGCCCGGTCCCGTGACGGTCTCGTGCGTCCCCACGGGGGCGCGGCCGGGGGCCAGGATCTCGACCTCGTGGCCCCCGCCGCGCAGTGCCGCCGCGAGCTGACGCACGTGGGCGTCCACCCCTCCGGGCGTGCCGACGTCGTACGGGTGCGCGATGCCGATCCTCATGTCGATACCGGCCCCGCAGTCCGGTCGCAGTCGCGGGCCTCGCGCTCGGCGGCACGGGCGCGACCGGCGGCCAGCCGCTCCGGGTCGAGGTCGTCCGTGAACACCGGCTGGAGCATGTGCCACTGCTCGGGGTGCCGCCTCAGGAACGGCTCGGCCTCGGCGACCCACGCGCGCGTGAGATCGACGACGTCGGCCCGGGTGTGCGATCCCGCGGGACGGCTTCCGTCCTCCGTCCCGCCGAGGGGGCGGGAGAACTCGACGACGATCCCGCTGCGCGTGCCCGCGGCGCGCGCCCGGGCGCCGTCGATCCGCTCGTGGCGGATGCCGATGAGCACGAGCGGCGCGCCGATCTGCAGGGCGAGGGCGGCGGGCCCGGCGCCGACGAGCATCTGATGGCCGGCGAGCGTGACCTCCACCCCGGTGTGCCCGAGATCGCGGTCGGCGAGCAGGGGCACGAGGTGGGGGCGGGTGGGCGCGGTCTCGACGAGCTCGCGAAGGACCGGCCTGCCCTCGTCGGCGACGACGATGGTCATGCCGACGTCCTCGCGCAGCGAGACGAACTGCTCGTGCAGCTCGTCCGGGTGGAGGCGCTCGGCGACCGTCAGCACGGGTGCCATCTCGAGGCAGCTCCAGGCGCCGGCGAGGTCCCAGTTGCCGGCGTGCAGGAGCGCGGCGACGACGGGGCGGCCCGAGTCTAAGGTGGGCTGCACGTGGTGGCGACCGACCGTGCGCACCCGCGCGGAGATCTGGTCGGGGCTCGCGGCACCGAGCTGGATCGCCTCGGCGAAGTAGCGCAGGTAGCCGCGCAGGTTCGCCCGGACGGCGGGGCGCAGCTGTCCGCGCGAGAGGTCGGGCCGCAGCCGACCCGTGTGCGCGGCGATCCGGCGGTTCCGCGTGGACGGCCACGCGCCGATCGCGGTGCCGGCGAGACCGGCAAGGGAGTCGACGACGGTGGCGGGCACGCGGCCGAGCACCCGGGTCGCGGCCGGCAGCAGCCGCAGCGGGTCGATGCTCACGACTCACCCCCGGGGGCGGACAGCGCCTGACGCCGGATGCTCGCGACCCGCTGGCCGACGGTGACGACGGCGAGCACGGCCGTGAGCGCCAGGACCGCGGCGAGCGCCCACGCCGGGGCGCCGAGCCCGTGGGCGAACAGGCCGACGAGGACGAGGACGAGCCGGTCCGCCCGCTGGGCGATGCCGCCGCTGACGTCGAAACCCTCCGCCTGGCCCCGGGCCTTCGCGTAGGGCACGAGCTGGTCGAGGACGAGTGCGCCGAGGCCCGCGACGAGCACGAGCGTGCGGTCGCCGACGGGCAGGTGCAGGTGCGCGTAGAGCGCGATCGACGCGAGGATCGTGCCGTCGACGACCCGGTCCGTGGCCGAGTCGACGAACGCCCCCCAGGGGGAGTCGGTCCCGGCCAGGCGGGCGAGGACGCCGTCGAGGGAGTCGACGACCGTGAGCGCGCCGAGGGCCAGCGCGGCCGCGACGATGTGCCCGGACGGCACGAGCACGGCGGCGACGAGCACCGCGAGGAGGCCGGACGTGAGCGTCACCGCGGTGGCCGAGACTCCCGCCCGCAGGAGCAGCCGGGCGATCGGCGTGAAGAATCGCGCGACCGCGGCGCGCGCGAATCGGGACAGCATCAGGCCTGGTACCCAGATCCATCGCCGTCAGTGGCGGGGTCCGAGGTGTCGCGGGAGGCATCGTCGTCGTGCGCCGGGTCGTCCCACGCGTCGGCGAGGAGCCTGCGCGTGTCGCCGAGCAGCTGGGGCACGGCCTTGGTCCGGGCGACGATCGGCAGGAAGTTCGCGTCCCCGGCCCACCTCGGCACCACGTGCTGGTGGAGGTGCGCGGCGATGCCCGCGCCGGCGACCTCGCCCTGGTTCATCCCCAGGTTGAAGCCGGCGGGCGCGGACACGGCCCGGATCACACGCATGGCGCGCGCGGTGATCGCCTGGACCTCGGACCGCTCGTCGAGGGTGAGCTCGGTGAGGTCGGCGACGTGCCGGTACGGGCACACCAGCAGGTGACCCGGGTTGTAGGGGAACAGGTTGAGCACCGCGTACGCGGTGGTGCCGCGGTGCACGACCAGTGCGTCGTCGTCGGGCCGGGTGGGCGAGACGCAGAACGGGCAGGTCGACGTCGTGCCGGTCCTGGGGCGCACGTCCCCCGCCGTGTCCCCCACGTACGCCATGCGGTGCGGCGTCCACAGCCGCTGCAGGGCGTCCGGGACGCCCGGCTGCTCCTCCTGCCAGTCCCCCGTGCTCATCGGCGCATCACTCCGGGACGTCACCGGAGGCCGCCGGGGCGGCCGGGTCGGCGTTCACGCGGCCGGCGATGTGCTCCGTGATGACGCGCACGGCCTCGTCGACCGGCACCTGGTTGCGCTGGCTGCCGTCGCGGAAGCGGAACGACACGGCGCCCGCCTCCTCGTCCTCGCCGCCGGCGATGAGGACGAACGGCGCCTTGACCTTCGAGGCGTTGCGGATCTTCTTGCCGAACCGGTCGTCGGAGCGGTCGATCTCGACCCGGACCCCCGCGGCCGCCAGCTTCTCCGCGACCTGCTCGAGGTGCGGGACGAAGGCGTCGGCGACCGGGACACCGAGGACCTGCACGGGCGAGAGCCACGCCGGGAACGAGCCCGCGTAGTGCTCGAGGAGGACCCCGAAGAACCGCTCGATCGACCCGAACAGCGCGCGGTGGATCATGACGGGCCGCTGGCGCGAGCCGTCCGACGCCGTGTACTCGAGCTCGAACAGCTCCGGCTCGAAGAAGTCGAGCTGGATGGTGGACAGCTGCCAGGTGCGGCCGATCGCGTCCTTCGCCTGCACTGAGATCTTCGGTCCGTAGAACGCGGCGCCGCCCGGGTCCGGCACGAGATCGAGACCCGACTCGTTCGCGACCTGCGCGAGGACGTCGGTGGCCTCCTCCCAGGTGGCGTCGTCGCCGACGGACTTCTCCGGGTCCCGGGTCGACAGCTCGAGGTAGAAGTCGTCCAGCCCGTAGTCCTTCAGCAGGTCGAGGACGAAGGTCAGCAGGCCGGCCAGCTCCTCCTTCATCTGCTCGCGGGTGGTGTAGATGTGCGCGTCGTCCTGCGTGAAGCCGCGCGCACGGGTCAGGCCGTGGACCACGCCGGACTTCTCGTAGCGGTAGACGTGCCCGAACTCGAACAGCCGGAGCGGGAGCTCGCGGTACGAGCGGCCGCGTGAGCGGTAGACGAGGTTGTGCATCGGGCAGTTCATGGGCTTGAGGTAGTAGTCCTGGCCCTGCTTGGTGACCTGGCCGTCCGCGCCCCGCTCCTCGTCCATGTGCATCGGGGGGTACATCCCGTCGGCGTACCAGTCGAGGTGCTTGGAGGTCTCGAAGAGGTTCTTCTTCGTGATGTGCGGGGTGGAGACGAACGAGTACCCGGCCTCGACGTGACGGCGGCGGGAGTAGTCCTCCATCTCCATGCGGATCATCGCGCCCTTCGGGTGGAAGACCGGCAGGCCGGAGCCGATCTCGTCCGGGAACGAGAACAGGTCGAGCTCGGAGCCCAGGCGGCGGTGGTCGCGGCGCTCGGCCTCCGCAAGGCGCTCGAGGTAGGCGCGCAGCTCGTCCTTCGACGGCCAGGCGGTGCCGTAGATGCGCTGGAGCTGGGGGTTCTTCTCCGAGCCGCGCCAGTAGGCGGCCGCGGAGCGCATGAGGCTGAAGCCGTTGCCGATGAGCTTGGTGCTCGGCAGATGCGGGCCGCGGCAGAGGTCGCCCCAGGCGACCTCTCCCCCGCGGCGCACGTTGTCGTAGATCGTCAGCTCCCCGCCCCCGACCTCGACGCTCGCGCCCTCGGCGACCTCTTCCGAGCCGGACCCGGGGCCGCCGGCAAGGGCGACGAGCTCCAGCTTGTACGGCTCGCCGGCCAGCTCCGCGCCCGCCTCCTCGACCGAGACGACCCGACGGCGGAAGGTCTGCCCCTCGCGCACGATCCGGGCCATCGTCTTCTCGAGGTCCTTCAGCTGCTCGGGGGTGAACGGCTGCTCGACGTCGAAGTCGTAGTAGAAGCCGTCCGTGATCGGCGGGCCGATGCCGAGCTTGGCGTCCGGGTTCACCTGCTGCACGGCCTGCGCGAGGACGTGCGCGGTGGAGTGACGCAGGATGCTCAGTCCGTCCGGGCTGTCGATCGTCACCGACTCGACGCTCGCATCGGGGCCGAAGCCCGCGAGGTCGGAGTCGAGGTCCGTCAGCTCGCCGTCCACCCGCAGGGCGACGACGTCCTTGCGGTCCGCGAAGAACTCGGTGCCCGTCGTCCCCGTCTGGACCTCGACCACGGCATCGTCGAGACGGACGGACACGGCTGGTGCGGACATGAAGAGTGCTCCTCGGTGCGGTCGACGTCCGCGCGGGCGCGCGCGGACCGCCGCCATCCTATCGAGCGGGCGAAGCGCCCCGGTGCGACCGCCACGGCTCGGGCGCGGCCGGGACACAGGTGCCCCCCGGGAAGGACTGCCCTCCCCCGGGGCCGCGCTGGTCCGCCGAGGGTGACGCGCGCCATGCTCGAGGTCTCTCACCCGCTTCAGGACGTCACCACTCCCAGGAGGACACGATGAGGACGCAGCTGATCCGGGCCGTCACGCTCGCGGCCGCCGCCCTTCTCGCGCTCGGGGCGTGCTCGGACAACGACCCGGTCGTCGGGGGACCCGGGCAGACGGGACCCGGGCAGACGGAGACCGACGAACCTGGCGGCGGGTCGCCGTCGGGGGGACCCCGCGAGATCGTGGAGGTCGGCGAGGCGATCGCGTACTGGAGCCAGTCGGACGGGTCGGAGGCCGTGCCCGACGTCGAGGCGATCCTCACGACCTCCGAGGGCCTCGACGAATGGCTCGACTCCCTGCCCGCAGACACCGGGATGCGCGAGTCCTTCGAGGTGGTGGACACCGACGTCGAGGCGAACGTCTACGCGGTCATGCAGTACCCCGAGTGCGGGAACACCGTCTACCCCGTGACCGACGGCACCGGTGCCATCGCCGAGGAGGAGGTCGTCGTCGAGGACATCGCGTGCGAGTGGGCGCCCGAGCGCGTCATCATGTTCGAGATCCCGCGCGCGGACCTCGGCGACGTCGAGGACGCCGACATCCGTCGCGACGACACGATGATCGAGCTCACGGGCGACGGCCCGGACGACCCCGGCGGCGACGGGACAGGCTCGGGCGGCTCGGGACACACGGACGGCCCGGGCGGCTCCACCTCGCTGAGCGACGTCGGCGACCAGGTGGCCGGATGGGTGCAGGACGCCGGCACCGACGTCTCCGGGGTCGATCGTCACGGCCTCGCCACCTCGCAGGAGGAACTCGATCAGTGGTTGGCCGCGCAGCCGGCCGATCTCG
>FUHX01000058.1 GCA_900163555.1 Actinomycetales bacterium JB111
GCGGGCGCCCCCGCCCCCGTGACGGGTGCGGGGCCGACCGCCGTTCGCGCGCGGCGCAGGCCGCGCCGGTGTCAGGCGCTGACGGAGATCTTGATGCCCTCGCCGCTGGCGGAGAACTCGATCGCCTCCACGACGTCGTCGAGCGTGAACTCGTGCGTGACGAGCGAGGCCACGTCGATCGCGCCGCTCGCGATGAGCTTCAGCGCGCGCTCGTGGTCCACACGGGTGGAGTTCGACGCGCCGGTCACGGTGATCTCGCCGTAGTGGATGAGGTTCGGGTCGATCTCGGCGATGCCGTCCTTCGGGAACCCGGCGAACGCGTTGACCCGGCCGCGCTTGCGCACGACGCCGAGGGCCTGGGCGAACAGGGCGGGCATTCCGATCGCGACGATCGCCAGGTCCGCGCCGAGCCCGTCGGTCAGACCGAGCACGAACTCGCGCAGGTCCGTGGCCGTCGGGTCGACCGTGTGGGTCGCGCCGAGCTTCTCGGCCACCTCACGGCGGGAGGCCGAGGGGTCGGAGACGATGACCGTGGTGGCGCCCGCGAGGCGGACGACCTGGGCGTGCAGCAGGCCGATCGGCCCCGCGCCGAGGATCACGACGGTCTCGCCGGCGTTGACGCCGTAGCTGTCCGATGCGCCGAGCACGCAGCTCAGCGGCTCGGCGAGCGCGATCGACGAGAACGGGACCGACGAGGGAACCTTGCCGACGCCGCCGCGGGAGATCGCGGAGGCCGGGATCTCGATGTACTCCGCCAGGCCGCCGTTGAGGCGGTAGCCGAAGATCTCGGAGTCGGAGCACAGGTTCTCGCGGCCACGACGGCAGTAGGCGCACCGGCCGCAGGGAACGGTCGGCAGCAGGCCGATCCGGTCGCCCTCGGCGTACCCGACCGTGCCGGCGCCGACCTCGACGACCTCGCCGGCGATCTCGTGACCGAGCACGACGCCGACGTCGATGCCCGCCGACTTCTCACCGCGCAGGATGCGCAGGTCCGTGCCGCACACGGTGTTCGCGCCGACCCGCAGGAGCAGTCCCCCGTCGGGAGCGGTCGGCGTGGGGATCTCCTTGAGCTCGAGGACGCCCGGTCCTCCGAAGACTGCCGCCCGCATCACTCGGCGCTCACAGAGTGCGTGATACCGCCGAGGGTCGCGAGGCGTTCGGAGAGGTCGCCGGCCAGCCAGACGTTGCGGCCGAAGATGAGGCCCCGCGCCCCGGACGAGATGGCGTCCGAGGCGGCTGCGGCCACCTCGTCGTCGCCACCCGGCGCGCCACCGAGCGTGAGGACCGGGATGTTGCCGACCTCCTCGATGATCGTGCGCTGGGCCTCGACGTCGCCGACGTACTCGGTCTTGATCGCGTCGGCGCCGACCTCGGCGGCGATGCGGCAGATCTGGCGCAGGCGCTCGGGGTCCTTCTGGTCCTCGTTGCGCAGGCCCCACAGCGTGGCCTCGACGATGACCGGCAGGCCGACCTCGTGGGCGCGGTCGATGGTGGCGGAGATCGTGGCGACGTTGTCCGCGAACATGTGGTCCGCCTCGGGGCGGCCGATGAGGTAGACGCACAGGGCGTCCGCGCCGAGCGCGAGAGCGTCGGCCGGGTCGATGAGGGGGCGGTAGGCCTCGCCGGCCTCCGCCTTCATCTCCGGGTCGATCGTCGTCCAGTCGGCGCGCAGGATCGCCGCCGGTGCGCCGCGGTGCGCGAAGACGTGGGACGCCTGGGCGAGCATGCCCTTGTTGAGGAGGATCGCGTCGGGGCCGCCGGCGGCGATCCGCTCGAGCAACGTGACCGGGTTCCCGGTGCCGTTCGGGAGCTTCAGGGCCTGTCCGTGGTCGAAGGCGACCGTGAACGAACGTCCGGTCTCCTTGGCGAACAGGCGGCCGAGTCGGATGTCGACTCCGCTCATGGGTGTTCTCCTTCTTCCGTTGGTCGTGCTGGATCTTTGACGCACCGACTCCACGGCCGAGCGCCGGGAACGGGTGCTAGAACTCTTCCTCGGTGGCCGGGTCCTTGCCGAGCGAGACGGTCGGCATCGCGTCGATGCGCGCGACCTGCTCCGCGCTGAGCTCGATGTCCGGCGCGGCCAGGTTGGCGCGCTGTCGCGCCGCGTTCGCCGACTTCGCGATCGTGCTCACGCCCTTGCCGACGGCCCACGACAGGGCGACCTCGACGGGGCTCACGCCGACCTCGGCGGCGATCGCGTCGAGCGTCCCGTCGTCCATCGTCCCCTTGCCGCGGCCGGCGACGCCCCAGGCCTGCGTGACGATGCCGTGCTCGGCGTCGTACGCGCGGATGTCGTCCTGCGGCCAGCCCGGGTGCAGCTCGACCTGGTTGATCTCGGGGTACTCGCCGAAGCGGTCGTGGATCGCGTCGAGGTGCTCGGGAAGGAAGTTCGAGACCGCGATCGCCCGGATGAGCCCCTCGGCCCGCAGGTCCATGAGGACCTCGTAGGAGTCGAGGTACAGGCCGACTCGCGGGTTCGGCCAGTGGATGTAGTACAGGTCGACGTGGTCCAGCCCGAGGCTGGTCAGGGTCGTCATGAACGAGCGGCGGGTCTGGCCCTTGCCGTGGTCGCCGCCGCGGAGCTTCGAGGCGACGAGAACATCACCACGGTCGAGGCCGGACGCGCGCACACCTTCTCCCACGGCATGCTCGTTGTGGTACCGCTGCGCGGTGTCGACGAGTCGATAGCCCTGCTGGATGGCGCCGGCGACGGCGTCCGTCGCCTCGGCCCCCTCCATCTGCCAGGTACCGAGCGCAACCGCCGGAATCGCAATTCCTGAGCGGGTGACGAAGACGGGTCGGGACACGCTTCACCTCTTCGATGGGGGTCTGCTCGACGCGACCGGACATGCATCCGACCGTCGAAGGATCCCGATCAGACTAACACGGTGCATTGTTGTTTTCACATTGTCTATTGTTGGTCTTGTCGTGGCCCAAGCGACACATTGCGTGGTCCGACCGCGTAGGGTCATCACACTGCTTCGGCGCCCGTGCGGCGCCTGCGCACCCACCGCTTCAGCGCCCGAATCCTCGAGGGAGAGAGAACATGAGCAAGCGCCCCGACGGCCCCTACGTGATGGGGATCGACTTCGGCACGGAGAGCTGCCGAGCCGCGATCTACAACATGGTCGGCGATCCGGTGTACTTCCACGCGACCCCCTACAAGACGACGTACCCCCGTCCCGGCTGGGCCGAGCAGTCGGAGGAGGACTGGTGGAACGCCCTCAAGGTCTCCGTCCGCGAGGTCCTCGACAAGACCGGCCTCACGGGCGCGGACATCTCCGGCATCGGCTACGACGCCACCTCGATGACCGTCGTCGCGATCGACGACAAGGGCCGCGCGATGCGCCCGGCGATCATGTGGATGGACGTCCGCGCGGTCGAGCAGGCGGGTCGCGGTGACAAGTCGACCTCGAAGGCCCGCCGCTACAACGGTGGCGGCACCTCGCCGTCGTCGGCCGAGTGGTACCCCTTCAAGGCGGCCTGGCTCAAGGAGAACGAGCCGGACATCTTCGCAGGCGCCAAGTACATCGTGGACGCGGCCGACTGGCTCACGGCCCGCCTCACCGACCGTTACACGGTCAACATCAACTCCGCCTCGGCGCGCATGTACCACGACCGCGACCAGGGCGGCTGGCAGCCGGACCTCTACCGCGACATCGGCGTCGAGGAGGTCCTCGAGAAGATCCCCGAGGACGTTCTCGACCTCGGCGTCCCGGTCGGCGGGCTGTCCTCGACCGCCGCGGCGGACCTCGGCCTGAAGGAGGGCACGCCCGTCGCCCAGGGCTGCGTCGACGCCTTCGCCGGCCAGATCGGCCTCAACGTGGTGGCCCCGGGCAAGATGGCCCTCATCACCGGCTCCTCGCACGTGTTCCTCGGCCAGACCGACCAGCCGATCTCCGGAGAGGGCTTCTTCGGCGCGTACACGGACTCGGTCATGCCGGGCCAGTACACGGTCGAGGGTGGCCAGGTCTCCACCGGCTCGGTCGTCAAGTGGTTCCGCGACAACTTCGCCCCCCACCTGGCCGCCGAGGCCGAGTCCCGCGGGCTGTCGCACTACAACCTGCTCAACGAGTACGCCGCGAAGCTCCCGATCGGCTCCGAGGGACTCATCATCAACGAGTACTTCCAGGGCAACCGCACGCCGTACACCGACGGCCGCGCCCGCGGGGTGCTCACCGGCCTCACGCTGCACCACGGGCCCGCGCACTTCTACCGCGCGATCCTCGAGGGCGTCTGCTACGGCACCGAGCACATCGCGCGCAAGATGCGGGACGCCGGCCACAAGGTCGACGAGATCGTCTCGTGCGGCGGCGCGACCAACTCGGACTTCTGGATGCAGATGCATGCGGACGTCACGGGCACGCCGATCAAGCTGACCCAGGTCGGCGACGCGGTCGCCCTCGGCTCCTGCATCCTCGGTGCCGCCGGCGCCGGCCTGTTCGACTCGGTCGCCGAGGCGGCCGACAAGATGGTCCACACGGCGGACACCATCGAGCCGAACATGGACGCCCACGAGGAGTACCAGTTCTACGTGGACAAGTACATCGACACCTACCCGCGCGTGCGGGAGCCCATCCACGAGATGGTCGACCACCTGGCCTGATCCAGGCCGGTCCACGCACGACGGCGGGGCCCACCTTCGGGTGGGCCCCGCCGTCGTGCGTGTGGTGACCGGCCACGCCGGTCACGGTCCCGGCGAGCAGTGCGTCCGCCGTCGCGGGGCAAGGACCGGGGCGGCGACCTGGCCCGGGAGCAGGACCAGGTTCAGGACCCAGTCCCGGCCAAGGCCACGGCGAGCACAGGGGCCCGTGCCGGTCAGAAGCCGAGGCGCCCCAGCTGCCGCGGGTCGCGCTGCCAGTCCTTCGCGACCCGCACGTGCAGGTCGAGGAAGACCTTCCGGCCCAGCTTCTCCTCGATCCCGGCGCGGGCCCGCGTGCCGACCTCGCGCAGCCGCGACCCGCCGCGGCCGATGACGATGGCCTTCTGGGAGTCGCGCTCGACGACCACGGAGACGTGGATGGCCAGGACGGGCGGACGGGTGTCGCCGTCGGCGCGGTCCCGCTCGACCATCTCGTCGACGACGACGGCCAGCGAGTGCGGCAGCTCGTCGCGCACGCCCTCGAGCGCGGCCTCGCGGACGAGCTCCGCGATCGTCACCTCGACCGACTCGTCGGTGTTGGCGCCGGTCGGGTACAGCGGCGGAGAGAGCGGCATGCGGGCGAGGAGGACGTCGGACAGCACGTCGATCTGCTCCCCCTTGACGGAGCTGACCGGCACGATCTCGGCGAAGTCGGCGAGCTGGGAGACGGACAGGAGCTTCTCCGCGAGCGTCTTGCGGCTGACCTTGTCCGTCTTCGTGACGATCGCGACGAGGTCCCCGCGCATGTCCGCCACCTCGGTGAGCAGGTGCCGGTCGCCGGGGCCGATCTTCTCGTCCGCCGGCAGGCACAGGGCGATGACGTCGACGCCGGAGAGCGTCTCGCGGACGACGTCGTTCAGCCGCTCCCCCAGCAGCGTGCGTGGCCGGTGCATGCCCGGGGTGTCGACGAGCACGATCTGGCCGTCGGGTCGGTGGACGATGCCGCGCACCGCGCGACGGGTCGTCTGCGGGCGGTCCGACGTGATGGCGATCTTCTCGCCGACAAGCGCGTTCGTCAGCGTGGACTTGCCCGTGTTCGGGCGACCGACGAGCGCGGCGAAGCCCGCGCGGAAGTCCTCCGGCCAGTCCTCGACCAGGTGCCCGAGGTCGACGCCCGCCAGGGCGTTCGTGTCCTCGTCCAGCTCGACGCCGGACCCGGCCTCGCCCGGGAAGGCGGGGAATCCGCCGTCGGGGGTGGTGGGTTCGCCCATCGTTCAGCGCCCCGCGAGGAAGGTGAGCAGGAGGCGGCGCTGGAGGGAGAACATCTCCTTCTCCTCCTCCGGCTCGGCGTGGTCGTAGCCGAGGAGGTGGAGGATGCCGTGGACGGTGAGCAGGCCGAGCTCCTCGGCGGTGGAGTGGCCGGCCGTGCGTGCCTGCGTGGCGGCGACAGTCGGGCAGAGGACGACGTCGCCGAGCGTGCCCTCGGCGGACGTGCCGCCCTCGGGCCCGGGCCGCAGCTCGTCCATCGGGAACGACAGCACGTCCGTGGGGCCGGGCTCGTCCATCCACCTCACGTGGAGGTCGGACATGACGTCCTCGTCCACGAGCAGGATCGACAGCTCGGCCTGGGGGTGGACGCGCATCTCCTGCAGCACGTAGCCGGCGAGGGCGGACAGCTCCTCGACGTCGGTACCGGGGACGCCGGACTCGTCGTTGACCTCGATGCTCATCGTGCGCCTCCCGGGCGGTGGTGGGGTCGGTCGGACATCCAGTTGCCACCCTGGCCGCGGCGGCCGGCGGGGCGCTCGGCGGTAGTCGCGTCCCAGCGCTCGTAGGCGTCGATGATGTCGCTGACGAGCCGGTGCCGGACGACGTCCCGCGACGTCAGGTGGCACATCGCGATGTCGTCGACGCCGGTAAGGATCTCCTGGACGACCTTGAGCCCGGAGCGCTGCCCGGTCGGCAGGTCGATCTGCGAGACGTCGCCCGTGACGACGATCTTCGACCCGAACCCGAGGCGGGTGAGGAACATCTTGATCTGCTCGGGCGTGGTGTTCTGGGCCTCGTCGAGCACGATGAACGCGTCGTTGAGCGTGCGGCCGCGCATGTAGGCCAGCGGCGCGACCTCGATCGTGCCGGCGGCCATGAGGCCGGGCATGGAGTCCGGCTCGAGCATGTCGTGCAGGGCGTCGTACAGCGGCCGCAGGTACGGGTCGATCTTGTCGGTGAGCGTGCCGGGCAGGTAGCCGAGCCGCTCGCCGGCCTCGACGGCCGGGCGCGTGAGGATGATCCGGTTGACCTCCTTGCGCTGCAGCGCGACGACGGCCTTCGCCATCGCCAGGTAGGTCTTGCCGGTGCCCGCGGGGCCGATGCCGAACGTGATCGTATGCGCGTCGATGGCGTCCACGTAGGTCTTCTGGCCGAGCGTCTTGGGCCGGATCGTCCGGCCCCGCGCGGAGAGGATGTCCGCGGTGAGCACGTCCGCCGGGCGCGTGTCCCCGGAGGTGAGGATCGCGCTCGCGCGGTCGACGGCGTCGGCGCTCAGGGGCTGGCCGGCCTGCGCGATGTCGATGAGCTCGGCGATCAGTCGCTCGGCGAGGTCCACGTCGGCCTCGGGGCCGCTGAGCGTGATGGCGTCGCCGCGCACGTGCACGGTGACCTTCGGGAAGCCCCGCTCGACGGCGCGCAGGACCTCGTCGTTGTGGCCGAGCAGCAGGATCGGTGAGAGTGACTGGGGAATCGTGAGGTGCCGGGTGTACTGGCCCTTGGCCTGGCCCGGGTCGCTGGGATGCGTCATGGGTGCGGGACTGGCCCCGCGTCCTCCTGGAGGCAGATCGGTGCGTGCGCGCAGCAGTCTATCGGCGGCGCGGCCCGCCGGGGCGAGGGATTTGTCCGCCTCCCGCTCACCAGCGGCCCAGCCGGACGCTGAGCGCGGCGATCGCGGCGGGCCCCGCGCTGGAGGAGCGCAGGACGTGGCGACCCAGCCGGACGAGGGCCGCGCCCGCCCCGACGAGGCGGTCGGACTCCTCGGCGCCGATGCCGCCCTCCGGCCCGACGACGATCCACACCTCGAGGGGTCCCTCGCCGGAGGTGGGGTCGCCCGTTGCGGGGCGGGTAGCGGGGTCGGTGGTGACGGACCTTCCCGCGGCCGGGTCGCCGTCGGCGGGTTCCGCCGTTCCGGTCGAGAGCGGGACGGACGTGATCGGCTCGGTCGCCTCCTCGTGCAGCACGAGGACCCGCGCGCCGGCATCCGTGGCGGCCCTCGCCGCCTCGACGAGCCGGCCGGTCGTGCGGACGTCCTCGATACCGGGGACGAACGCGCGGCGGGACTGCTTGGCGGCGCCTGCGGCGATGGCCGCCCAGCGGGCGCGCCCCTTCGCGGCCTTCGCGTCCCACCGGGAGACGGAGCGGTCGGCCTGCCACGGGATCACGCGGTCGACGCCGAGCTCGGTGGACTGCTCGACCGCGCCCTCGTCGCGGCCACCCTTGGCGAGGGCCTGGATGAGGACGAGCGCGGGAACCGGCTCGGGCTCGTCGTCGACGGCGATGACCGAGACGGTCAGCCGCGCGGGATCCACGCCCGTGACGGTGCCCGTCACGCGGCGCCCCGCGCCGTCGACGAGGTCGATCTCCTCCCCCGCCCGGATGCGCCGCACGGTCGCGGCGTGCCGGGCCTCGGTGCCGCCGATGCCCGCCTCGCCGCCCTCGCGGGCGTCGAGCAGGTCGGAGGGCTCCGCGAGGAAGACCGGCCGGGTCATCGGCTCAGCGGCCGACGATGCGGTCGCGCAGGCGGGAGAACATCGAGCTCTCCGCACTCGCGAGCCGGGCCTCGGGACGCTCCTCGTCCCGGGCCACCGCGAGCTGGGTGAGCAGGTCGCGCTGGGTGTCGTCGAGCTTGGTCGGGACGATCACCTCGACGTCGACGTGGAGGTCGCCGCGGTGGCCGCGACGGCGCAGGCGCCCGACGCCGAGACCGTCGAGCGTGATGCGCTGGCCGGGCTGCGTGCCGGGGGTGATGTCGATGTCCCGCGGCCCGTCGAGGGTCTCGACGGAGGCGACCGTGCCGAGCGCAGCGGCGGTCATCGGGACCGTCAGGGTGCACAGCAGGTCGTCGCCGTGGCGCTGGAACACAGGGTGCGGCTTCTCGCGGATCTCCACGAACAGGTCGCCCGCGGGGCCGCCGGCGGGGCCGACCTCGCCCTGGCCCTGCAGCCGGAGCTGGGTGCCGCTGCCGACGCCGGCCGGGACCTCGACCGTGATCGTGCGGCGCGAGCGGACGCGGCCCTCGCCGGAGCACTCCTGGCAGGGCTCCGGGATGACCGTGCCGTGGCCCTTGCAGGCCGGGCAGGCGGAGGTCGCCATGACGTTGCCGAGGAACGAGCGGGTGACCCGCTGGACCGATCCCAGGCCCTGGCAGGTCGTGCAGGTCACCGGGGAGGTGCCGGGGCGGCAGCAGGTGCCCTCGCAGGCGCTGCACAGGACGGCCGTCTGCACGGGGATCTCCTCCGTGGTGCCGAAGACGGCGTCCACGAGGTCGATGTCGAGCGCGATCTGCGAGTCACGGCCGCGCTTGGCGCGCGGCACGGGCCCGCGCATGCCGCCGCCGGCCGCACCGCCGAAGAAGGTGGAGAAGATGTCCGCGAAGTCGCCGAACCCGGCACCCGCCGGCCCGCCACCCGGGCCGCCGCCGCGCAGGGCGTCCTCACCGCCGGCGTCGTAGAGCCGACGCTTCTCCTCGTCGCGCAGCACCTCGTACGCCTGCTGTACCTCGGCGAACCTGTCACCGGCGTCCGGCCCAGCGACGTCCGGGTGGTACTTCCGGGCGAGCTTGCGGTGCGCGCGCTTGATCTCGTCGAGGCTCGCGTCTCGGCTCACGCCGAGGATGGAGTAGTAATCGCTCACGGGTCACAATCTTCTGGTGTTGGCGGTCTGGTCGTGGGGGTCGTCCCGGCGGGCACCGGGCGCGTGCGCGGTCTCACCGACGCGCGACGACGTCCGGTCAGCCGGACAGGAACCTGGACAGGTAGCGGGCCACGGCCCGCACGGCGGCCATCGTCCCCGGATAGTCCATCCGGGTGGGGCCGAGCACGCCGACCCGGGCCGCCACCTCTCCCGACGCACCGTACGCGCCCGCCACGAGGGATGTCTCGGTCAGGGAGTCGTGATGATTCTCCGACCCGATCCGGACCGTCAGGCTGTCGGTCTCCATCTCCTGGAACAACCGCAGGAGCACGACCTGTTCCTCGAGGGCCTCGAGGACGGGGCTGATGGTCCGGGAGAAGTCCGTGCCGGACCGCGCGAGGTTCGCCCGCCCGCCGAGCACGATGCGCTCCTCCGCCTCGCTCGCGAGCACGTGGACGAGCTCGGCGGAGATGGCCTCGAGCAGGGGACGGCGGCTCGGTTCGAGTCGCTCGGCCAGCTCCGTCAGCGCGGGGCCGACCGCGGCCGCGGACAACCCGCCGCACGCGAGGTTGAGGCGCGCGCGCAGCTCGACCAGGTCGCCCGGGTCGGCCGCGAGGGGCGTCTCGATCGTGCGCTGTTCGACCCGGCCGGTCGAGGTGATGATGACGATGAGCAGCCGGCGGTCGCCGAGGGAGACGAGCTCGATGTGCCGCAGCGAGCTCCGGCTCAGCGAGGGGTACTGGACCACGGCCACGTTGTGGGTCAGATGCGAGAGCAGGCGGACCGTGCGCTCGACGACGTCGTCCAGGTCGAGCGAGTCCCCCAGCAGCCGCTCGATCGCCGCGCGCTCCGGGCCGGACAGCGGCTTGATCGTGGCGATCTCGTCGACGAACGCGCGGTAGCCCTTCTCGGTCGGCACGCGGCCGGCGGAGGTGTGGGGCTGGGCGATGTGGCCGGACTCCTCGAGCGCGGCCATGTCGTTGCGGATCGTGGCGGGCGAGACGTCGAGCTCGTGGCGTTCCACGAGAGCCCGGGAGCCGACCGGCTCGGAGGTCTGCACGTAGTCGCTGACGATCGCCTGCAGGACCCGCAGGCGTCGGTCCTCGGTCGACATAGCACCTCCCGCGTCATCCGTCGGCCGGTCCGGGCACCACCGTCGTAGCACTCGGCACCTTCGAGTGCCAATCCTACGTCGGTTCGACCGCCCGGCGCGGTGAGCCCCGCCACCGCCCATCGCTTCCTCGTTCGCCCTCGCCCCCCTCCCCTCCCTTCTCCTCTCCTCTCCCTCACTTCCCTGTCCTTCCGTGAGGTAGGAACGAAGCGCCCGACGTAGGAACGGAAAATTCCTACCTGGCGCGCTCCGTTCCTACCTCACGGGAGAGGCGTAGCTCAGCCCGCTCCGTTCCTACCTCGCGGGGAGGGGGGTGACCGACTCGCCGGGGGCGAGCGTCCGACGCCTCGCGGGGGCCGTTCCTACGCTGGTGCGGTGATCGACCGATACGGCTCCGACGTCCTCTCCAGCCCACGCCCGGACCCACGGCGACGCCCCGTCACCCGGGACGTCGCGGCCACGGTCGGGCTCGTCGTCGAGGACGTCGAGACCGGCTTCGCCGGGGCGATCCTGCGGGTGGAGAAGTCCGGCGGGATGCGCGTGGTCGTGCTCGAGGACCGCCTCGGAAAGCGCCGCTCGTACCCGCTCGGTCCGGGGTTCTGGATCGACGGTGCGCCCGTCACCCTCGTCACGCCGACCGTCGACGCGGCCACGGCGCGCCCGGACGTCGCACGCACGGACGGCGGACGCCGACTGACGGCGTCGGGGTCGTTCGCCGTGGCCGGGCAGCGGGCGCGCGTCGCCCGCGCCTCCCGCATCTGGGTGGAGGGCCGGCACGACGCCGAGCTCGTCGAGAAGGTCTGGGGCGACGACCTGCGGGTCGAGGGAGTCGTCGTCGAGATGCTGCAGGGCGCGGACCACCTCGCCGACGTCCTCGCCGAGTTCGAGCCCGGACCGCAGCGGCGCGCCGGCGTCCTCGTCGACCACCTCGTCAAGGGCTCGAAGGAGACGCGGCTCGTCGACGAGGCGATGCGTCGCCTCGGGCGCGCGTCCGCCCACGTGCTCGTCCTCGGGCACCCGTACATCGACGTGTGGCAGGCCGTGCGGCCCGAGCGCGTGGGCCTGAGCGCATGGCCCGACGTCCCGCGCGGGACCGACATCAAGGTCGGCACGCTCGCGGCGCTCGGCTGGCCGCACGCGGACCAGGCGGACATCGCGCGCGGCTGGCAGCGGATCCTCCGGTCCGTCCGCACGTACGCCGACCTCTCCCCCGCGCTTCTCGGCCGCGTCGAGGAGCTCATCGACTTCGTCACCGCCGTCCCGGAGTAGGCCGCGCCAGGTCGAGGAACCCGCCGGGTCACGGGACCCGCAGGTTCGGGCCACCCGCCAGGTCGCGATGCCCGACGTCGGGTCCGCCCACCGCGTCGACCGATCGGCTCGTCAGGTACGCAAGTCGGCCGACCCGGCCGATGACGTCCCGCCCGCTCAGTCGGTGAGGTCGCGGACCACGGAGTCGGCGAGCAGCCGGCCCCGCAGCGTGAGCCGCACCCGGCCGGACCGCGCAGGCCCGGGCTCGCACAGCCCCTCGGCCACGAGCCGGTGGAGGATCGCGAGCCGCCGGTAGGCGGGCTCCTCGCCCGGCCGGGCGAGGTCGACGCCCTCGGCGAGCCGCACGCCGAGCAGGAGCCGCTCCAGCTCGCGGGACTCCTCGCTCAGCAGCTCGCGCCCGACGGCGGGCGACAGCCCCGCACGCAGCCGCGCCGCGTACGGCACGGGGTGCTTGCCGTTCCACCAGCGCACGCCGCCGACGTGGCTGTGTGCCCCGGGGCCGACGCCCCACCAGTCCCCGCCCCGCCAGTAGGCGAGGTTGTGGCGGCTGGCATGGAGGAGACGGCCCGACGACGGGTCGTCACCGGGCGCGATGCGCGCCCAGTTCGACACCTCGTACCACCCGTACCCCGCGCCGGCGAGCATCGACTCGGCGAGCTCGTACTTCTCTGCCTGGTCGTCGTCGTCGGGCAGGGCCAGCTCGCCGCGGCGCACCTGGGCGCCCATGCGGGTGCCCCGCTCGACCACGAGCGCGTACGCGGACACGTGGTCCGGCTCCATCGCGAGCACCGCGTCCAGCGAGGTGCGCCAGTCGGCGAGCGACTCCCCCGGCGTGCCGTAGATGAGGTCGACCGAGACGTCGAGCCCCGCCTCGCGGGCCCAGCGCACGACCCGCGGAACCCGCTCGGGGTCGTGCGTGCGCTCGAGGGTGGCGAGGACGTGCGGCACCGCCGACTGCATGCCGAAGGACACGCGCGTGACGCCGCCGGCGACCAGCTCGTCGAGCGCGGCGCGGTCCACGGAGTCGGGGTTGGCCTCGGTCGTGACCTCCGCGCCCTCGGCGAGCCCGAAGCGGTCGCGGACGGCGCCGATCATGCGGCCCAGGTCCGCGGCGGGCAGCCGGGTCGGCGTGCCGCCGCCGAGGAAGATCGTCGACGCCGGTCGGGGCACCATCCCCTCAGCGGCCGGCTCCGGCCGGGCGAGGACCTTCGACGCGAGCTCGATCTCCCGGATCGCGTTGTCGGCGTACTCGGCCGCGGACCCGCCGCCGCCGAGCTCGGCGTTCGTGTAGGTCGTGAAGTCGCAGTATCCGCAGCGCTCGGCACAGAAGGGCACGTGGAGGTAGACGGAGAAGGTGCGCTCCGCCGCACCGACCCCGACCGACGCCGGGAGCTCGCCGGTCTCCGGCGCGGCCTCGCCCTCGGGCAGGTCAGCCATCGCGGCGGACGGCCGTGAGGTCGGTGATGACGCGGCCCTCCCGCCGCCCGCGCCGCTCGAAGCGCGTGAGCGTGCGGCCGGACCACCGCTCGGGCTCGACCGTGAGCTCGAGGTCCTCGCTCGCGCGCAGCACCTCGACCATCTGGTCGGCGTAGTCGGCCCAGTCGGTCGCGAGCCGCCAGACGCCGCCGGGGGCGAGGAGGCGCGCGATCGTCGCGGCGAACGCGGCGTCGACGATGCGCCGCTTGTGGTGCCGGGACTTCGGCCACGGGTCGGGGAAGAACGTCCACACCTCGTCGACCGACCCGGCAGGCAGGAGGATCGGCAGCGCCTGGGCGGCGTCTACGCCTGCGAGCCGGACGTTGGTGCTGCCGGCCTCCTTGACGCGGCCGAGGGTGCGCACGAGGCCGGGCAGCCAGACCTCGACGCCGAGGAACCGGTCCTCCGGCGCCGCGGCGGCGGCGTGCGCGAGCTGCTCGCCGGCCCCGCACCCGATCTCGACGACGAGCCGCCCGTCATCGCGGCCGAACGCGCCGGCGAGATCGAGGACGGTGTCGTCCGGGATGGTCGTGCTCGTCGCCGTCGGGAGGTCGAGCACGATCTCGCCGCGCTCGGCCCAGACGGTCGCCTGCCGCTCGTTGAGGCGCGAGCCGCGGCGGGTGAATGACCGCACGCGGGCGTGCCCTGCAGGCCGCTCGCCGTCGGCGCCGGTGAGGTCGGACGGGCGGATCGCCACGCGCCGGGAGTTCGTCGACATCAGGACACCCGCCCCAGTCCGCGGCCGGTGGAGTGCAGGTGGTCCGGCACGATCCGCTCGATGCCCTCCCGGCGCAGCACGCCGAGCGCCTTGAGGTAGACCTTCTCGTACAGCAGCGTGCCCGTCCCGAGGGCGTGGTCGATGATCGCGGTCGCCTGGGCGGGGGTCGGGCCGCGGAAGATCTCGCCGATCGTCACCCCGTGCTCCGGTACGTGCTCGACGACGATGGGTGCCGGCGCCTGCAGCGGGCCGGGCTCGAGGACGCGGAAGTAGCTGCCGGAGCGCCCGGCGTCGGTGAACCGGCGGGCCCAGTCCTCCTCGCCCATCCAGGCGGCGAACGAGCGACAGGGGCTGCGCGGGGCCGTGGCCTCCAGCAGAACGTTCCCGATCCGCCACCGCGTGCCGAGGACGGTCTCGTCGGTGTCGATGCCGGACGTCACGAGGTTCTCGCCGAACGCGCCGGGGCCGATCGGCCGCCCGAGAACCTCGGCCCAGGCGTCCCGGGTCTCCTCGGCGTACGCGTAGACGGCCTTGAACGTGCCGCCGTGATTCTCGCGGTCGCCCTGGACGTCGGACCAGATGCCGTGGTTCAGCACGCGGACGGCGTGGTCGACGGGCCGCTTGTCGATCCCGCTGCGCAGCCCGGTGACCTCGACGTGGAACAGCTCACCGACCGTGCAGACGTGGCGCAGCAGCGGCTCGCGGGTGTCGAACCGCGGGCGGGCCTCCTCCACCGCGGGCCTCGCTACTTCTTGCCCGCGGGTGCGTCGGTCTGCAGGGCGGCGACGAAGGCCTCCTGCGGCACCTCCACCCGGCCGATGTTCTTCATGCGCTTCTTGCCCTCCTTCTGCTTCTCGAGCAGCTTGCGCTTGCGGGAGATGTCACCGCCGTAGCACTTGGCGAGCATGTCCTTGCGCAGGGCGCGGATGGTCTCGCGGGCGATGATCCGCGAGCCGACGGCGGCCTGGATCGGCACCTCGAACTGCTGGCGCGGGATGAGCTCCTTCAGCTTCGACGCCATCATCACGCCGTAGCCGTAGGCCTTGTCCTTGTGCACGACCGCGGAGAACGCGTCGACCGGCTCGTGGTTGAGCAGGATGTCGACCTTGACGAGGTCCGCGGGGGCCTGGCCGTCCTCGTCGTAGTCCAGCGAGGCGTACCCGCGGGTGCGGGACTTCAGCTGGTCGAAGAAGTCGAAGACGATCTCCGCCAGCGGGAGCCGGTAGCGCAGCTCCACGCGGTCCTCGGAGAGGTAGTCCATGCCCTGCAGGTCGCCGCGCTTGGACTGGCACAGCTCCATGACGGCGCCGACGAACTCGCTCGGCGTCAGCACGGTGGCCCTGACCATCGGCTCGGAGATCTCGGAGAGCTTCTGTCCCGAGGGGAACTCGGACGGGTTGGTGACCTCGACCTCCTCACCGGACTCGAGCACCACCTGGTAGATGACGTTCGGGGCCGTGGAGATGAGGCCCAGGTCGAACTCGCGCTCGAGGCGCTCCCGCACGATCTCGAGGTGGAGCAGCCCGAGGAAGCCGCAGCGGAAGCCGAAGCCGAGAGCGGCGGAGGTCTCCGGCTCGTAGGCGAGCGCCGCGTCGTTGAGCTGGAGCTTCTCCAGCGCCTCGCGCAAGGCCGGGTAGTCCGAGCCGTCCACCGGGTACAGGCCGGAGAACACCATGGGCTTCGGCTCGCGGTACCCCGCCAGCTCCTCGGTGGCGCCCTTGATCGCGGAGGTCACCGTGTCGCCGACCTTGGACTGGCGGACGTCCTTCACACCCGTGATGAGGTAGCCGACCTCGCCGACCGCGAGGCCCTTCGAGGGCACCATCTCCGGGGAGATCACACCGATCTCGAGGAGCTCGTGGGTGGCGCGGGTGGACATCATCTGGATGCGCTCACGCGGGTCGAGCTGTCCGTCGACCACGCGGACGTAGGTGACGACGCCGCGGTAGGTGTCGTAGACGGAGTCGAAGATCATGGCGCGCGCAGGGGCATCCGCCTCGCCGACCGGCCCGGGCACCTGCTGCACGATCGTGTCGAGCAGTTCGGTGACGCCCTCGCCTGTCTTGCCGGAGACCCGCAGGCAGTCCTCCGGCTCGCCGCCGATGAGTCCCGCCAGCTCCTCCGCGAACTTCTCTGGCTGCGCCGCGGGCAGGTCGATCTTGTTGAGCACCGGGATGATCGCGAGATCGTTCTCGAGCGCCATGTAGAGGTTCGCGAGCGTCTGCGCCTCGATGCCCTGCGCGGCGTCGACGAGCAGCAGGGCCCCCTCGCACGCGGCGAGCGAGCGGTTGACCTCGTAGGAGAAGTCGACGTGTCCGGGGGTGTCGATCATGTTGAGCGCGTAGGCCGTGCCGTCGACCTCCCAGGGCATGCGGACCGCCTGGGACTTGATCGTGATGCCGCGCTCGCGCTCGATGTCCATGCGGTCGAGGTACTGGGCGCGCGCGTCGCGCTCGGAGACCACCCCGGTGATGCCGAGCATCCGGTCCGCGAGGGTCGACTTGCCGTGGTCGATGTGCGCGATGATGCAGAAGTTCCGCAGCTGGGCGGGCGGGGTGCTCGCCGGCAGGATCGTCGCTGCGGATGACGCGTCGGGAATCGGGGGCACGGCTCACCTTCACGAGTCGGTCGGAAGACTCATCGTCCCACACGCGGGACCACCGATCCCGCGCGGACGACGTGACTTCGGTAGCGTCGTCGCCACGCGGGCCACGGGCCCGCCCCCGACGTCAGGAGTGACCATGCACCCGAGCCGCCGCCTGCTCGCCCTCGGCTCCGCCGTCGTGCTGGGACTGTCCCTCACCGCCTGCGGCGGTGACGACGACTCCACGACGACGGACGACCCGCCGTCGCAGGACGGCACCACCGGCGGCGAGACCACGACGGAGGCCGGGTCGGACGGCGCGATCGGCCCGGACGACACGGGCGAGCTGCCCGAGGGCGTCGAGAACGTCACGAACGACTCGGACACGAACTCCCTGTCGGTCGGCGACCTCGAGGTGGCGGGCACGATCTCCGCCGAGTGCCTCGGCAACGACCTCGGGCTCGTGATCTCCCTGAACGGCGAGGACGACGCCTACGGGGACGTCAGCGCGGTGCTGTCCTTCCAGGACGGCGCGCTCACCTCGGTCCTCGTCCAGACGACCAGCTCCCCCGACGGCGACGCCCCGTTCATGTGGGCGACCTCCTCCGCGCCGGGCGAAGAGCTCACCGTGAGCGCCGAGGACGACGGCGGCGTGTGGACCGCGACGGGCGAGATCAACGGCCTGGACATGTCGACGGGGACGGAGATGGACGCCGACCCGATCGACGTCGTGGCCGACTGCTCCGCCTGAGTCCGGGCCGGGGCGTCGCCCCGTACCCCGTACCCTTCTGGCCATGGGAATCGCCGGTCGACTGCGCGCCATCGCCACCTCCGTCCTCCGCGACGTCACGCGGGAGGGGCAGCGGCGGCTGCGCTCCGCCACCCGCTCCGGCGGCGGCTCGAACCGCCGGGGCTCCGGCGAGGGCCGGTCCCGGGGCGAGGGCCGGCCGGTCGACGCGGGCCGCGCCGAGCAGCGGCGCCTGGACGTCGTCACCCCGTACGACGTCGGCGCCAACGGTCTGCCCACGCTCGCCTACACACCCCATGACGACGACCGGGCCGACCCGGGCGAGGTCGTCTGGGCGTGGGTCCCCTACGACGAGAACGACGGCCGCGGCAAGGACCGGCCGGTCCTCGTGCTCGCGCGGGTCGAGGGCGGGGTCCTGGGCGTGCAGATGACGTCGAAGGACCGCGCGGACGGCGGCGTGTTCACCGACCGGTTCGGCCACGAGTGGATCGACGTCGGCTCCGGCGGCTGGGACAACGAGGGCCGCGAGTCCGAGGCGCGCCTCGACCGGATCCTGCACCTGCCCGACCCCACGGTGCGTCGGGAGGGCGGCGCGCTGGACCGGAAGATGTTCGAACGTGTGACCGAGGTCCTTGCCCAGAGATACTGAGGACCCCTGACTCTGCGCGACCCCGCTGGTAATGTGGGCGGCTGGGTCCGCAGTCCTTGACGTCGGTCAGGGAGTGTCCGAGGCGCCTCACGCCCGGGTCCCGCCGACCGACCGTCAGTACTCCCGCATCTGCGGGGTCGAACCGCCGATACGAGAAGGAACAGCCACGTGGCGAACATCAAGTCGAAGAAGAAGCGCATCCTCACCAACGAGAAGTCGCGCCTTCGCAACAAGGCAGTGAAGTCCGAGCTCCGCACCGAGGTCCGTCGCGTGCGCGAGGCCGTCGCCGCCGGCAAGAAGGAGGAGGCCAGCTCCGCGCTGACCGTCGCCTCCCGCAAGCTGGACAAGGCCGTCTCCAAGGGCGTCATCCACATCAACCAGGCCGCGAACCGCAAGTCGAAGCTCGCGAAGCAGGTCGCCGCTCTCTGAGTCGGTTCTCGACGGTCGCAAGGGGTCTCCGCCACGGGCGGGGACCCCTTTCGTCACGCCCCGGTCCGTCTTGCCCCGGGCAGGGCCGCCCGACGACGGGTGGCCGGCTCAGCGGAAGAGGTTGACCAGGCGGCGGGGCGGCTGCGGCGCGGTGACGACCCGGTCGATCGCGTCCTCGTAGTGCCCGATGAGCTGGTCGCCGAGCGCCTCCCAGGAGCGCGGGAGCACCCGTCGCCGGCCCGCCTCTCCCATCCGGGCCCGCAGCTGCGGGTCGGCGGCGAGGCGGTCGATCGCCGCGGCCATGTCGTCGTCGTCCTCGGGGGCGTACAGGTAGCCGGTCTCCCCCACCCGCACGATGTCGAGCGGGCCGCCGGCGGCCGGCGCGACGACCGGCAGACCGGTCGCCATCGCCTCCTGCAGGGTCTGGCCGAAGGTCTCGTTCACGCCGGTGTGGACGAAGATGTCGAGCGCCGCATACGCGTCGCCGAGCTCGTCGCCGGACAGCCGGCCGGTGAACAGGGCGCGGTCGCCGAAGACCCGCTCGAGCGCGGGCCTGGACGGCCCCTCGCCCACGATGAGCAGGCGCAGGTTGTCGCGGCCGGCCAGGCGGGCGAGCCGCTCGACGCGCTTCTCCGAGGCGAGCCGGCCGATGTAGCCGACCACCACGGCGTCCTCGGGCGCGCCTGCCAGCAGGCGCTCCCGAAGGTGCCGGACCTGCTCGGTGGCGCGCCGACGCGGGTGGTAGAGCACGGCGTCGACGCCGCGGGACCACTCCCGCACGCGCTCGACGCCGTTGGACTCGAGGTCCTCGATCGTCGGCCTCGACGGGGCGAGCGTCATGTCCGCCATGTTGTGGACCGTGCGCAGCCAGCGCCAGATGACCGGGGAGGTCGCCGACAGCCCGTGCTTGCGGGCGAAGCCCGCGACGTCGGTCTGGAAGATCGCCACGGTGGGGATGCCGCGCCAGCGGGCCTCCGTCACGGCCTGGGCGCCGAGCCCGAACGGGGCGGCGACGTGAAGGACGTGCGGGTCGAAGGCGTCGAGGATGCGGGAGATCGCCGAGGACACGAGCCCGACCTGCAGGCCGCCGTACCGGAACGACGGCACGGTGACCACGGGGAAGCCCGCGTACTGGCGCGGGGCCGGGCCGGGGCAGACAACGACGGCCTCGTGCCCGCGCAGCCGGAGGTGGTCGAGGACCCGGAGGACGGAGTTCGTGACCCCGTTCGTCGACGGAATGAACGACTCGGTGACGATCGCTACCCGCATCGGTCCACGATGTCGCGCCCGGGTGTCCTGCTCCCTGCTCACGGTCCCCATTGTGGTGGACGGCGGGTAAACGGTGCTCTGCCACGCCGGGGAGCGCTCCCCGGACCGGTCGCCGAGCCGATCGGACCGGGCTCCGACCCGGTCGACAGGGACACCCAGCCGACTGGAACGGCGCCCGAAGCCGGCCGGACCGCGGTCCCCGACCCGGTCACTCCTCGAGGACCTGGCCCCGCTTCTCGGTGAGCAGCAGGGCACCGACCGCCGCGAGCCCGAACGCGATGGCGAACATCGTGAACGCGAGCGGCGCCCCGCCGGCACCGAGGAACACCGGCACCGCGAAGGGGGCGATGATCGAGGCGATGCGGCCGAAGCCCGCGGCCCAGCCCGCGCCGGACCCGCGCACGGCCGTCGGGTACATCTCCGGGGTGACCGCGTACAGCGCGCCCCACGCCCCGAGGCAGAAGAACGACAGGATGCAGCCGGCCGTGATGATCTGCCACGGCTCCTCGGCGAGGGCGAACAGGCCGGCGGCGACGCCGGAGCCCACGAGGAACGTGGCGAGCGTGGCGCGGCGGCCCCACTTCTCGATGAGGATCGCGGCGACCAGGTAGCCGGGCAGCTGCGCGAGCGTGATGATGACGACGTAGCCGAACGACTTCGTGAGGGACGCGCCGTCGTCGGACAGGATCTTCGGGAGCCAGGTGAAGGCGCCGTAGTACGCGAAGTTGAGGAAGAACCACGCCAGCCACAGGCCGATGGTGCGACGGCGCAGGCGGCTCGAGAACAGCGAGGCCACGCCGGGCCGGAGGTCGTCGCCGGCCACCTGGGCGACATCGGACGGCGCCGCCACGCCCGAGGTCGCGGTGCGGGACAGCGACGAGCGCGGTGAGTCCTCGAACGTGCGGACGGCCTTCTCGGCGGCGTCGTGGCGGCCCTTGGACTCCAGGTAGCGGACGGACTCCGGGATGCGCGCGCGGACGTACAGCGCGAACAGGGCGGGAACCGCGCCGATGACGAGAGCCCAGCGCCAGCCGTTCTCGTACTCGGCGACCACGAAGTAGCCGATGATCGCGGCGAAGAGCCAGCCGACCGCCCAGAAGGCCTCGAGGATGACGATGACCCGCCCGCGGATCCTGGCGGGGGCGAACTCGGAGACGAGGGTGGAGGCGACCGGGAGCTCGGAGCCCAGTCCGAGCCCGACGACGAAGCGCAGGAGCACGAAGTACGCCAGGCCGGTCGCGAGGGCCGACGCCCCCGTCGCGATGCCATAGATCAGCAGGGTGAGGGCGAAGACGGTCCGGCGTCCGATCTTGTCCGCGAGGAGCCCGCCGAACGACGCGCCGATCGCCATGCCGACGAAGCCCATCGAGATCGCGAGGCTGATCTGCGCGTTCGAGAGGTCCCACTCGATGGCGAGGGCCGTGATGACGAAGGAGATGAGGCCGACGTCCATGGCGTCGAGCGCCCAGCCGATGCCGGACCCGCCGAGCAGTCGGGAGTGCTCCTTCGTGAAGGGCAGGCGGTCGAGCCGCTCGGTGCGCGTAAGCGTGGTGGCGCCGTCGGGGGCCGCGCCGGCACTGCCGTCGGCCCCGTTCGCGGGCACGCCGCTCGGAGGGGTGGTGCTCGAGGGGTCGGCGCCCGGGGCGAGGCCGTCGGCCATGACTGTCCTTCCCGCCCGGACCGGCTCCGGACGGTCGAAATGTACTCCCCCGCCAGGCCGGTCTCGTCCGGCGGACGGGATCGTCCCGGCAGGTGGATGGTCTAGCGGCTGCGGTTCTCGGCCACGCGCCGCACGGCGCGCTCGGCGGCGAAGACCGGATCGCGGGACAGGCCCTTGACCTCGGCGTCGGCCGCTGCGACCACGCCGATCGCGGCGGCGAGGCCGTGGGGCGTCCAGCCGGCCAGCTCGCGCCGCGCGCGATCGACCTGCCAGGGCGCCAGGCCCTTCGGCGCGGGGCCGCGCCGGGACCCGGAGACGAGCGCCATGGCCCGCAGCTTCGCCGCCAGGGCGGCGACGATCGGCACGGGCCCGGTCCCGGTGGCCACGGCGTGCCGGTAGAGCGCCACGGCCTGCCCGAGGCGGCCGGCGACGGCCGCGTCCGCGACCTCGAACCCGGTCGCCTCGTGGCGGCCGGCGTGGAACCTGCGGACCTGGTCGACCGTGATCTCGCCGCTGGAGTCGGCAAGGAGCTGGCTGACGGAGGCCGCGAGCTCCGCGACGTCGGAGCCGAGGGCGTCCACCAGGGCGGTGACCGCCCCGGGCTCGATGCGGCCGCGGGCGCGCTTGACGTCCGCGCGCACAAGGTCGGCCTTCTCGTTGTCCCGCTTGATGGCGTCGCACCTGACGACCGGGAACCCGGCCTTCTCGACGGCGTCGAGCAGCTTCTTCCCGCGGGTGCCGCTGTGGTGGCGCATGAGGATGACGACGTCGGGCGCCGGGTCCTCGAGGTAGGTGAGGACGTCCTCGAGGAGGCCGTCGGTGAGCGTCTCGAGGTGGTCGATGTGGATGAGCCGCGGCTCGCCGAACAGGGAGGCGCTCGTCAGGTGCGCGAGGCTGCCCTTGTCGTAGGCGGCGGCGTCGATCCGCGTGATCTCCACGGACGGGTCCGCCTCGCGCGCCTGCGCGATGACCGATCGCTCCGCGCGCTCGGCGAGGACCGCCTCCGGTCCCCGGACGAGGACCACCCGGTCGGGCTCGACGGTCTCCCACGAGGGTCCCGATGCTGTCCGTGCGTGCACGGGTCCAGCCTGCCACGCGGCGCCCACGCGGGTGGGCACCATCCACACGAGAGCGCCGGAACGATGGCGGTGCGCAGGCGCCCGAGCTCAGTCCTCCGCGTCGTCGGACGCGGACTGGAAGGCCGACCCCTCGACCGGGTCGGCCGTGACGAGCAGGCAGAGGACCTCGGTGTCGTCGGAGTCGTTCCAGGAGTCCTCGGACGGGACGAGCGCGTCAACGCTGTAGTCCGACGTGTCCTCCCCACCGACGTAGGCGGTGAGCTGGCTCGAGCAGCGGCTGTCGGACTCGTCGCGTACGGCGGAGTCGCCGGGGAAGTCGCCCTCGGGCAGGTTGAACGTGTAGTAGACCTCGGCGCGGTGGTTGCCGTCGCACGAGATGGGTCGGCCGACCTCCGGCTCGTCGAGGCACTGGCCCGGGTCGGCCGTGAAGACGTTGTCCGAGTCCGACGACGGGCTGCCCGTGTCGAAGTCGTCGAGCGTCAGCTCAAGGGTGCGGGTCGGCAGCTCGCCCGTGGGCTCGTCGCCCGCGCCGCCACTCGTCGGCTGCTCGCCGGCGTCGTCGGTCGGGGCGCCGAACGGGTTCTCGTCCTCCCAGGAGGTGCCCGCCGTCGTCGGCGCGTCGTCCTGGGGCCCGCGCCCGCACCCGGCCAGGGAGGCCGTCGCCAGGGTCGCGAGCGCGATCCACGCGCCCACCGTCCGTCCGCGGTGGCTCGCTCGGCTCATCTCGGATCCCTTCGCATCGACGATCGTCGTGTCCGCTCGCCCAGGCTAGGCGTCGAGGATGAGTCCGTGGTGAGGCCGTCCGCCAGTCGCGATGAGCGACGTATGAGAGTGAGCACAACGGGTCCGGTCCGACCCCGGCGATGATGGGGAGGCGGAAGTCCCTCGGACGCACGTCGACGGGGGCCGGCGATTACTCGCCGGCCCCCGTCGAGGCCGTTCGTCAGCGGCCGAGGATCACTCGGCCGCCGCGGATCACATGCCCGACTGGAAGGCGGAGCCCGTCACGGGCTCGGCGGAGTCGAGCAGGCAGATCACCTCAGTGTCGCCGGCCTGGCTGAACGTGGCCTCCGACGGGTACATCGAGGAGATCTCGAACGAGGACGACTCGTACGGGGCGCCGACGTAGGCCTCGAACTGTGCCGAGCACTCGGTGCGGACCTCCTCCTGGATGGCCTCCTCACCCGGGAACTCCGTGTCGTCGATGTTGTACGTGTAGAACACCTCGCGGTCGTGCGGGTCGTCGCACGAGATCATCGTGGAGGAGTCGACCGAGTCGATGCACTCGCCCGGGTTCGCGGTGAAGACGCCCGGGGCACCCTCGCCGTTGTCGAACTCGTCCAGGCTCGCGCCGGAGTCGCCACCGGTGTCGCCGTCCGTGCCCGCGTCGTCGCTCTCGGAGTCGGTGTCGGTGTCCGTGCCGGTGTCGTCGCTCTCGGTGTCGCCACCGGTGTCAGTGTCGGTGTCGGTGTCCGTGTCGCCGCCGTCGGGCTCGACGGTGCCGCCGCCGGTGGGGGGAGCAATCGGCTCGTCGTCGCTGCACGCACCCAGGCCCAGGGCCAGGAACGGGAGCGCCGCAACGAGCGCCATCTTGCGTCGCGCTGTGAAAGTCGTGCGCTGCATGTCATTCCTCCATCTGTGTGGGCCGCCCGGTTCCGGGCCGCCAGCACCGAATGGCGGTGCTGAAGAAGAACGTTAGGGCGTCTCGGACGATCTGCGCACCAGGCGGGCAGGGAACTCCTATCCGGGTAGTTCTGCCACCGGCAGTCCTGACGGCCGCGCGGCCACCCCAGGCCCACCCGGCGCGCACGGTGGTTCACCCCCGTCACACCCGAGGACGTCCCGTCCGCGACATTACGCAGGATCAGGCCACGAGCGTCACGCTCTGGTACGCGGATCCCACGGTCGGCTCGTCGGTGACGAGCATGCAGATGACCTCGCGGTCGCCGAGCTCGTCCCACGTGCCCTGGCTGGGGACGAGCCACGACACGCCGTATCCGCTCGCGTCGTAGGTGGTCCCGACGTACGCGCCCATCATCTCGATGCACTGCTGCTCCCCGAAGGCGTCCTCGCCCGGGAACTCGTCGGCGTCCACCTCGTACGTGTAGAAGACCTCGGCGATGTGCGGCTCCGAGCAGGAGACCTGCTGCGAGGCGTCGGCGTCGGCGAAGCACTGGCCGGGCTCCGCGCTGAAGACCCCCGGGGCCCCGTCGCTGGTGTCGAACTGCGCCATCTCGTCCTCGGGGATCGGCGAGTCGTCGGCCCCGCCGGCGTCCTCGGAGTCGTCCTCCGGAAAGAGGTCCGAGATCGGTGGGTGACCGGGCGGGAGGTCGGGAGCCGCGCCGCCGAGAGCATCGGTGTCCACGCGGGAGACGAGCGCCCCGGTCCCGGTTCCGTACGCGACGAGAGCCACGAAGATCGCGGCGAACACGAATGCCGCCACCGACTGGGTGCGCGTCATGGTTCCCTCGTCTCTGCGTGGTGGTTGGCATCCGTAGCGACACAAGAGTAACGAGGCCTGCGCCCGCACCGGACGGCGCGGACGTGGTCTCCTCCCCATCGCATCCGGCGATCGCGAGGCGGCCGTCCGACACGGAAACCACCCAGATCGGACCGCAGGTGTCGGTGCGCGCGATGCGCGCGTCCCGCCAGGTCTCCAGCGCCGCGGCCGCGGGGTGCCCGAAGTCGTTGTCCGCGCCCACCGACACGAGGGCGAGGAGCGGGGCGGTCAGCCGGGCGAGTCCTGGATCCAGATTGCCGGACCCGTGGTGCGGGACCACGACGACGTCGACTCGGCCCAGCCCCGCCTCGCGCAGCCCCTCGCGCAGCCGCCGCTGACCGCCGGCCTCGAGGTCACCGGTCACCAGCACGGTGACGTCTCCGAACCCGTCGGACGGGACGGTCAGGTGCATGCCGATGGACGACTCGTTGACCGAGGAGGAGTCCGCCGCGTCCACCGAGGTGCCCGGGGTCGGCAGGAGCACCGTGGCGGCGACGGGACCGAATCTCGCCGTGTCCCCCTGCCCGACGGCGAGGATCTCGGCCCGGGCGTCCGCGTCGTCGAGCGCGCGCCGCGCGGTGTCCGTCGTGCCGTCGCCGACGGCGCGGGGCACGAGGATCCGCCCGACCGGGACGGCCCCGAGAACCGCTGGGAGCCCGCCGGTGTGGTCGGCGTGGTCGTGCGTGAGGACCACGGCGTCGAGCCGGTCGATGCCCGCGTCGTGGACGCACCGGGCGGCGGCGCCGTCTGCGTTGCCCGCGTCGACGAGGACCGCCGAGCTCTCGCCCGTGCGCACGAGCAGCGCGGCGGCCTGGCCGACGTCGCACTGGGCGATGAGCCAGCCGTCCGGCGAGCCGGCGCCCGGGACCACCGGGGCGATCGCCACGAGTCCAGGCAGGATGCTCACCACCGCGACGGCCCGCACGCGGGTCGCGGTGCGCGCCCACGCACGCGCGGCGAGGACCACGAGGACGGTGCCGCCCGCGAGGAGACCCGCACCGAGGAGTCCGCCCGGCAGCGGGAGGGAGGCGCCGGGCGCGTCGGCGAGGGTGCGCGCGACCCAGGCGATCCAGGCCGTGTGCCAGCCGGCGATCCGGGCGAGCACCTCCGCCGCCCCGTGCCACACGGGCTCGACGACGGCGGCCAGCAGCCCCAGGACGGTCGCTCCCGGCACGGCCGGGGCGGCCAGGACGTTGGCGGGGACCGCCGTCATCGCGAGGCGGGGGTCGAGGAGGACGATGACGGGCCCGCAGGCGAGCTGGGCGGCAGCGGGGATCGCCAGGCCGCGGGCGAGCCACCGTGGTACGCCGAGGGAGAGCCGGCGCGCGATCGGGCCGGAGAGCACGATGATCGCGGCGGTCGCCGCCACGGACAGGATGAGCCCGATCTCCCGGGCGATCGGCGGGTCGACGAGGAGCAGGCAGACGAGTGCGACGGCGAGCGCCGGGAGCCCACGCGAGGGCCGGCCCACCACGCCCGCGAGGAGGACGACCGCGCCGGTCGCCGCGGCGCGCAGCACGGACGGCTCCGGGCGCACCAGCGTGACGAGCCCGAGCACGACGGCCGGACCGACGAGCGCGGCGATCCGCGGTCGGCCCTTGCCGACGACCGACAGGACGCCGAGGAGAAGCAGAGAGACGTGCGCACCGCTGACCGCCGTGAGGTGGGTGAGGCCGGTGACCCGGGCGGCGTCCTCGAGATCCGCGGGCAGGTCCCGGTCGTCCCCGACGGCGATCCCCGGCACGAGCCCTCGCGCCTGCGGCGAGAGGTCCCGGCTCGCCTCGCGCAGGCCCTCGCGCAAGCGGTCCGCGGCGCCGAGGATGCCGGTGGGCTCGCGCACGAGCTGGAGGGGTTCGTCCGCGAAGACGATCGCCAGCGCGCGGTCGGCCGGGTCGGTGGGGCGCGCGGTCCCCTCGAGCCGCACGACCGAACCGATGGCGAGCCGCCCCTCGCCCGGCGGCGCGAAGGCGAGCACCTGGCCGGGCGGCTCGATCGCGAGACTGACGCGCACCTGTCCCCGGATACCGGCCGCCGGATCGCTGAGGACGGTTCCTTCGATCTCGACTTGTCCGCCGGCGCTCATCGATGCCGTGAGCGGGTGGTCCGCGCGGGCGGCGTGATGCGCCCCGACGGCCACCAGGCATGCCGCCACGACGCCCGCCGTGAGCGCCACCTGCAGCCCGATGCGTGCGGCCACGCCGCCGCGCGTCCCCCGCACACGCATCCGCCCGGACAACCACAGGGCGAGCACTGCGCCCAGCGCGGCGAGGGCGCCGGAGACGAGCACCGTCGTCGCGGTGGACCCCAGTCCGGCGGCCACCGCTCCCCATGCGGCGAGCGCCGCCGGAACGAGCCGGACGTCGTGCGGATCGGCCGGCCGCCGCGACGACGGTGCCGGCTCGTCGACGTCGTCGTCCTGTTCAGCCGGCGACGACAAGGTCACCGAGCTCCCCCATGAGGACCGGCCCGATCCCGGAGACCTCCTCGAGATCGGCGACGGAGGCGAAGGGTCCCACCTCCTCCCTCCGGGCGATGATCCGGTCGGCCAGCGCCGGACCGATGCCGGGCAGCTGCTGGAGCGTGGTCGCGTCCGCGGAGTTGATGTCGATCGGTCCGCCGACCGATCCGCCGTCGCCAGAATCCGCTCCCTCGCCGGGCGGGGCCACCGGGTCCTGCGGCGGAGGTGCCGGCTCCGCCGAGCGCGGCTCCTCCCCGACCGCAGGGATGTAGACCTGTTCACCGTCGACGACAGGCCGTGCGAGATTGACGGCCGACAGGTCCGCCTCGGGCACGGACCCACCCGCCGCCGCGAGCGCGTCGGCCACGCGCGCACCCGCGTCCAGCACCACGACGCCCGGGGAGATCACGGCGCCCGCCACGTGAACGACGACCTCCGTCGCGACGGATTCCGCCTCCGGTGATTCGTCCTCGTCACCCGGTGAATCGCCGTCCGCGTCCGGGGACTCCCCGTCGGGGCCGTCGCCCGGCGAGTTCCCCGACCCCTCATCCCCGGCGCCCACCCCCTCAGCCGCTCCCGCGCCGGGATCATCCGGTGGCGCCGAGGCGTTCGCGACGGTCGTCCCGTCGAGGACGTCCTCGTCGCCCGGGCGGCTGAGCACATGTCGGAGCGCGATCGCACCGGCGACGAGGAAGAGGATCGCGAGGACCGCGATCACAGCGCGCCTGGACGGCCAGGCCCGCACGGCCCGGTCCTCGTCGTCCTCGGGGTCGACCTCAAGGTGGCCGGCCGCCGCGGTGTAGGCCGCCGAGGTGAGTGCGCGCAGGCGCTCGGCGGGTTCCCGACGGTCGTGGGCCATGGCGGCGACGCTAGGTGCCACCGGATCGACCGGGAGGCGGCCGCCGTCGGGGCTGTGGACGGGACGGTCGTGGCGAGGCATGTGGACGACGCGCGGCTTCGGGCGGTCCCACCGCGCGGCCGATCTCGCAGGCGGGACAGCCTAGGATTCCTCGCGTGGGAGACGAGACGACGTCACAGGCAGAGATCGCCCGACTCAAGGCGGAGGCGGCGCAGGCGGCCGCGGACGCCGCACAGGCGAAGGCCGCGGCCGCCCAGGCCGCGCTCGACGCGGCCATGGCCGCCTCAGGAACCGGGAAGGCAGCGGAGGCCGGGCCCGATCCGGAAGCCGAACCGGTCGACGAGGCCGAACCCGCGGCCGACGCTGAGCCCGAGGCCAAGCCTGCGGCCGAGCCGGCAGCGACGACCGAGCCCGGGCCCGAGGCCCCCGCCGCCGAGGCGACGGGGCCAGCGGAGTCCTCGTCCGCCGTCGGGGAGGGTGTGAATCCCGCTCCGGCCGTGCCGGAGTCCGACCTGTCCGGGTCCGCGGTCGCGATCCGCGCCGGCTACGCCGCCGAGGGCGCCCTGCTCCCGATCGGCGTGCTGCTCGAGGACGGGGAGCCGGTACCCGGCGTCGACCTCGGGCTCCCGCTGGCCACCCTCAACCGGCACGCGCTCGTCGCGGGCGCCACGGGGACCGGCAAGACCCGCACGCTCCAGCTCATGGCCGAGGGGCTCTCGACGGCGGGCGTCCCGGCACTCGTCACGGACGTCAAGGGCGACCTCACGGGCCTCCTGCAGCCGGGGTCACCCAGCGACAAGCTGCTCGCGCGGACGAACGCGATCGGGCAGCGGTGGGAGCCGACCGGCTTCCCGGTCGAGCTGCTGACGGTCGGCGAGGCGGAGGGCGCGGTCCCGGTGCGGACGACCGTCTCCGACTTCGGCCCGCTGCTCATGTCCAAGGTCCTCGGCCTCAACGAGACGCAGGAGTCCGCGCTCCAGCTCATCTTCCACTGGGCGGACACCCAGGGCCTCGCGCTCGTCGACCTCGGCGACCTGCGCTCCGTCATCGACTACCTCGGCTCCGACGAGGGCAAGCAGGAGCTGCGCGGGATCGGCGGCATCTCGAGCGCCACGGCGGGCGTGATCCTGCGGGAGGTCTCCGCGCTCGCCGCCCAGGGTGCGGAGGAGTTCTTCGGCGAGGCGGCCTTCGACACGGCCGAGCTCCTGCGGCTGGCGTCGGACGGCCGCGGGTACCTGTCCGTGCTGCGCCTGCCGAAGCTGAACGAACGCCCCCAGCTGCTGTCGACGTTCGTCATGTGGCTGCTCGCGGACCTGTTCTCCTCGCTGCCCGAGGTCGGGGACGCGGACAAGCCCAAGCTCGTGTTCTTCTTCGACGAGGCGCACCTGCTGTTCAACGACGCGTCCACGGAGTTCCTCCGCCAGGTCGTCGCGACGGTGCGGCTCGTGCGCTCGAAGGGCGTCGGCGTCGTGTTCGTCACCCAGTCGCCGACCGACGTCCCGGAGGACGTCCTCGCCCAGCTCGGCGGGCGCGTCCAGCACGCCCTGCGCGCCCACACCCCGAAGGACGCGGCCGAGCTGAAGAAGGCCGTCACCACCTTCCCGACGACGGACATCGACCTCGCCCAGGTCCTCACCTCGCTCGGCACGGGCGAGGCGGTCGTGACCGTGCTGAACGAGGACGGCAGCCCGACGCCGGTCGCGGTCACCCGGATCCTCGCGCCCGCCGCGGTCATGGGCCCGGCCTCCGACGACGCCCTGGCCGCCACGCTCCAGGCCTCCGGCCTGCTCGCGACCTACGGAGAGCGCGTCGACCCCGAGTCCGCCACCGAGCTGCTCGCGGCCCGCATCGAGGAGACCGCCCGCCAGACCGAGCAGGCCGAGATCGACGCCGCGCGGGCCGCGGAGGAGGCCAAGGCCGAGGCCGCGCGCAAGAAGGCCGAGGAGAAGGAGATTAAAGAGCTCGAGCGCGAGATGGAGCGGGAGCGCAAGGCCGAGGAGAAGGAGCTCGAGCAGGCACGCCGCCGGGAGGAGCGCGCGGCGGAGCAGGCGGCGCGACGGCGCGACTCGCTCGTCAACTCGTTCATCCGCACCGCGGGCAACTCGGTGATCCGGTCGATGTTCGGCAACCGTCGGCGCCGGTAGGCCGAGGGCGGCCGCGCCCCCACGTGAGGCGGTGGACGCCCGGCACCCGGGCGTCCACCGTGCCGATCGCCCCTAGGGCACCACGTTGACGAGCGACGGCGCGCGCACGATCACGCGGCGCGGCTCGGCGCCGTCGAGGATCTTCTCGACCGGGCCGGCGGCCAGGGCGAGCGCCTCCAGGTCCGCCTCGCTGATGTCGGCGGGGACCTCCAGCTTGGCGCGCACCTTGCCCTTGACCTGGACGATCGCGGTGACGGTCTCCTCGATCAGCATCGCGGGGTCGGCGACCGGGAACGGCTCGAACGCCAGCGACTCGGCGTGGCCCAGCTTGCTCCACAGCTCCTCGGCCACGTGCGGGGCGACCGGGGCCAGCATGAGCACGAGCGGCTCCAGCGCGGTCTTCGGCACCCGGTCCAGCGTGGTCAGGTGGTTGTTGAGCACGATCAGCTTGGCCACGGCGGTGTTCATCCGCATGCCCTCGTACTCGTCGGTGACGTCCGCGATCGTGCGGGCGACCAGACGGGCGGTCTCCTCGCCCATCGCGTCGTCGACCGCGACGACCTCTCCGGTCTCCTCGTCCACGACGTTGCGCCACAGGCGCTGCAGGAACCGCAGCGAGCCGACGACGGCGCGGGTCTCCCAGGGGCGCGACAGGTCGAGGGGACCCATGGACATCTCGTACAGGCGGAAGGTGTCCGCGCCGTACTCGGCGTACATGTCGTCGGGCGTCACCATGTTCTTCAGCGACTTGCCCATCTTCCCGTACTCCTGGTCGACGGCCTCGCCGTTCCAGGTGAACCCGGTCTTCTCGTCGCCGACGACCTCGTCCGCCGGCACGTGCTGGCCGCGGGCGTCGGTGTAGGCGTAGGCCTGGATGTAGCCCTGGTTGAACAGCCGGTGGAACGGCTCGGAGCTCGACAGATGCCCCAGGTCGAACAGGACCTTGTGCCAGAACCGGGCGTACAGCAGGTGCAGGACCGCGTGCTCGACGCCGCCGACGTACAGGTCGGTGCCGCCCACGCCGCCGTCGGGCGCGCCCATCCAGTACTGCTCGATCTCCGGGTCCACGAACGCGTCGGCGTTCGTCGGGTCCAGGTAGCGCAGCTCGTACCAGCAGGAGCCCGCCCACTGCGGCATCGTGTTCGTGTCGCGGCGGTAGTTCCTCCGCCCGTCGCCCAGGTCGAGCTCGACGCTCACCCACTCCTCCACTCGGCCGAGCGGGGGCTCGGGGGTGGACCCGGCGTCGTCGGGCGCGTAGGTGCGCGGCGAGTAGTCGGCGACCTCCGGCAGCTCGACGGGCAGCATCGAGTCCGGCAGCGTGTGGGCCACGCCGTCGGTGTCGTAGACGACCGGGAAGGGCTCGCCCCAGTACCGCTGGCGGGAGAAGAGCCAGTCGCGCAGCCGGTAGGTGACGGTGGCCTCGCCGTAGCCCTTGGCCGCCAGCCAGTCGGTGATCGCGGCCTTCGCGTCCGGGACGCTCAGCCCGTTCAGGGAGATCTCGTCGTTGGCGGACTCCACGATCTCGCCGTCGCCCGTGTAGGCGCCGCCGTCGTGGTCGGCCGGCGGGCGCACCGTGTGGACGACCGGCAGCTCGTACGCGGTCGCGAACGCGTGGTCGCGCTCGTCGCCGCCGGGGACGGCCATGATCGCGCCGGTGCCGTAGCCCATGAGGACGTAGTCGGCCGTGAACACCGGGATCTGCGCGCCGTTGACCGGGTTGGTGGCGTAGATGCCGGTGAAGACTCCCGTCTTCGTCCGGCCCTCGTCGGTCCGCTCCTCCTCGGTGCGCGTCGCCGCCTGCTCCTGGTACGCCCCGACGCCGGTGCGCGGGTCGGTCGCGCCGCCTCGCCAGGCGTCCGGGGTCCCCTCGGGCCACGCCTCGGGCACGAGCCCCGCGGACAGCAGGGGGTGCTCCGGGGAGACGACCATGAAGGTCGCCCCGAACAGGGTGTCGGGTCGGGTGGTGAAGACCTGCAGGTCCCCGTAGCCCTCGACGCCGAAGCGCACGTGCGCGCCCTCGGACCGGCCGATCCAGTTGCGCTGCATCGACTTGATCTTCTCGGGCCAGTCGATCTGGTCCAGGCCCTCCAGCAGGCGGTCGCCGTAGGCGGTGATGCGCATCGTCCACTGCGACAGGTTCCGCGTGAAGACGGGGTAGTTGCCGCGCTCGGAGCGGCCGTCGGCCGTGACCTCCTCGTTCGCCAGTACCGTGCCGAGACCCGGGCACCAGTTCACGGGCTGCTCGGAGACGTAGGCCAGCCGGTAGGTCGAGACGATCTCGCTGCGCTCGACCTCGCTCAGGTCCGCCCAGGCGCGGCCGCCGGGGACCTCGCGGGCGCCCGTCTCGAACTGCTCGACCAGCTCGCTGATCGGCCGGGCGGTGCCGGTGCCGCCGTCGCGGCGGGGCGCGGTCGGGTCGTACCAGGAGTGGAAGACCTGCGTGAAGATCCACTGCGTCCAGCGCACGAAGTCCGGGTCGGTCGTGGAGATCGAGCGACGCTCGTCGTGCGCCAGGCCAAGGCGGCGCAGCTGGCGCCGCATGGTCGCGATGTTCTCCTCGGTGGTGACCCGCGGGTGCTGACCCGTCTGCACGGCGTACTGCTCGGCCGGCAGCCCGAAGGCGTCGTAGCCGAGGGTGTGCAGGACGTTGTCGCCGCGCATGCGCCGGAACCGGCCGACGACGTCGGTCGCGATGTAGCCCAGCGGGTGGCCGACGTGCAGGCCCTTGCCCGAGGGGTAGGGGAACATGTCGAGCAGGTAGAACTTCGGCCGCTCGGCGCGCGGCCCGGCGAGGTCGCCGGACGGGTTGTCGGCGTGGAACGTGCCCTCGGCAGCCCAGCGGTCCTGCCAGCGCTGCTCGAGCTCGCCCGCGAGCGCCGCCGTGTAGCGGTGCGGGGGAATGCTGTCGGCGGTGTGCGCTGCGGGAGTTGTCGTCGTCATGGTCCTCTGCTCGTCTCGACGGTGGTGCTCGCGGGCCCCTAGGGCAGAAAAAAACCTCCCGTGCAGGGAGGTACGCCGCGCCGAGTCACCGCGCCCTGGGGGCCGATGTCCTGCTCAGCGCGGCTCGGTAAGGAGAACCGCGAACGCCATGACCGGCATGTTACCACCGGGGTGCCGCGACTTCCCGCGGGTTCCGGACGCCCGGTCAACACCCGCCGGGCGGGTCCGCCTGCTCCCCGCGGGTGCGCAGCTTCGTCGTGAGACGGCGCAGCTCGCGCAGCTCGTCCTCGGTGAGGACGGACAGCTCGCGGTGGATCGTGCGCACGTGGCGGCGGGCGATCCTCTGCTGGATCTCGAGCCCCGCGTCGGTGAGGGCGAGGTTGGTGCCGCGAGCGTCGTCGGGGACGCGTTCGCGGCGGACGTAGCCGGCCGCCGTGAGGCGGTCGGCCATGCGGCTGAGCGAGGGCTGCGCCATGAGCACCTGCTCGTTGAGGTCGCGCAGCCGGAGGCGTCGGTCGGGGGCGACGGCGAGGATGAACAGCACGTCGTACTCGGTCTTCGACAGCGGGTCGAAGTCGCCGGCGGCCTCGAAGGCGCGCATGAGTGAGACCTCGGCCCGGAGCAGTCCCTCCCAGGTCTGGCTCGTCAGGCGCAGGCCCGAGTCCCTGGGGGCGGGTGCGGGGGGCACGAGGTCGCCGGGCACGGCGTCGCCGGGAACAGGGGCGGCGGGTACGGAGGTGTCGGACGACGCGTGGTCGGGAGTGGCGGACGTGCGCACGAATCGGGTGCGGGCCGGCGTCGTCGGGTCGGGCATGCGCGACTCGCTCACGTCTACCTCCGTCCGTCCCGCGTCGTGCCCGGGCACCGGCCGGGACTGTCGGTGGCCATTGTGCCGCAGGCGCGGCCGCCGTCCGGTCGAACGGGCACCCGGGTCCGCGCCTAGGTGTACTCGGCCGTCAGGTTGGTGACAGTCGGCTGATCGGTGGCTGGCCGCCGATT
>FUHX01000015.1 GCA_900163555.1 Actinomycetales bacterium JB111
GGGGTGGCGTGTCGGTGCAACTGTGGACAACTTCTGACGCTGAATATGTATGGAAACCCATTGCACTCGAACACGTGTTCGAGTAGAATGGTGGCAGGACATCAGCCCGGCACAGAGACCGGGCACGGGCAACGAGGCTCACACGGGTCAGAAGGGGGAGGGGTCGATGACAAGCGCACCGTCAGACCCCAACCTTGCGTCGGACCCCGGCCCCGAGCCTGGCTCTGGCTCTGTGCCCGACCGTGCCGGGGGCGTGGGTCTGGTCGGTGGTCTCCGCGGGCTGATCGCGAGCCTGGACGAGCTGGCCGGGGTGGAGATCGACACCCTGGGGTCGGCCGAGCAGGCGCAGTGCGTGGAGCTGATCGAGCAGGCCCAGCGTCGGGTCGCGGCCCTGCAGGCCAGGGTCGTGAATCGGGTGGAGTCGGACGGGACGTGGGGACTGGGTGGGTACCGGTCGTTGGGCACCTGGATGCAGGCGAGGACCGGGGGCACGCGTGGCCGGGCGTCGCGGCAGATCCGCCACGCCCGTGCGTTGCGTGATCACCTGCCCCAGGTCACCCAGGCGCTTGCCGAGGGGCGGGTAGGGGAGGACCACGTCTCCTCCTTCTCCCGCCACGGGCTGGCCAGTGAGGAGCTGACCCGGCGGATCGCGGATCCCGAGGTCGAGGGGATGCTTGTTGGTTTCGCGCAGAAGCATGACGCGGCGGCTTTCGACACGATCATCAAGCGGTGGGCGATCCGTAACGATCCCGATGGCGCGGACCGCAGGTGGAAGGACCCCACGGTGCGGGAGCACATCGGTGTGCTGCCCACGATGGGTGGCTGGCACGTGGATGGGTGGCTGTCAGAAGAGACCGGACAGGTCGTGACCACCGCCCTGAAGGCGATCGCGTCCTCGCAGCGGTCCGCGGGGGACGGCCTGGGCGCCGGTGAGCGGATGGCCGGCGCTCTGGCGACCGCGTGTCACGCCGTGCTCACTGGCGGGATCATCACCCCTGGGGCCCGGATCCGCCCGCACGTCACGATCACTTCCAGCCTGGAGGCGATCCACGCCCTGATCACCGCCACCAACCCCACCAGCGCGAGCACAGACAGTGGCGCCAGCGGCGACGGCACCGGCTCAGGAGCCGGCCACGCCCTCTTCACCGGCGCGGGCGAAGGCCCCGGCTGCTCGTCCACGGGGGCGGGCGCGGATGACTCGTTCGCCACTCAGTCCGCTGGGCCGGCCGCCTCGGGCGGCCGGAACCACCGGATCGATCCGGGGCTGGACTAC
>FUHX01000028.1 GCA_900163555.1 Actinomycetales bacterium JB111
AACCACCGAGTTCTACACTCTCTCCGTCGTCGGCAGCGTCAGATGTGTTTAAGAGAGAGGCCCAGGACGACGCGGACCGGGCGCTGAAGGCCCTGCGGCAGACGGTCTCGGGGATCCACCCGACCGTCCTGTCGGACCGGGGGCTCGAGCCGGCGGTCCGGGAGCTGGCCGAGCGGTCGGCGGTGCCGGTGACCGTGCGGGTGCCGCACGCGCTGCCGAGCCTGCCCGAGGGAGTCGCCGCGGTCGCGTACTTCCTCATCAGCGAGGCGCTGACGAACGTCGCCAAGCACGCGCCCGGCGCGCGGGCCACCGTCCTGCTCGTCGTCGACGACGCGCTCAACGTGTCCGTGACGGACGACGGGCCGGGCGGCGCGCGGGTGAGACCGGGCCGGGGGCTCGGCGGCATGTCGGAGCGCCTCGCGGCGGTCGGCAGCGGCCTGGAGATCTCGAGCCCTGAGGGTGGGCCGACGTTCCTGTCGGCGCGGGTGCCGCTGCTGCTCAATCAGGGTGAGTCGGGCGTGGTGCTCGAGGACGGGGGAGAGGCATGAAGCTGGTGGTGGCGGACGACGCGGCGCTGCTGCGCGAGGGGCTCGTGGGCCTGCTCGAGCGGCAGGGCAACGAGGTGCTGGCGCAGGCGGCCACCGCGCCGGAGCTCGAGGCGCGCGTCGCGGAGCTCGTGGGGCGGGGGACGCAGATCGACGTCGTCGTCACCGACGTGCGGATGCCGCCGGGTGACGGCGAGGACGGGCTGCGGTCCGCCGCCCGCATCCGCGCCGGGTACCCGAGTATCGGGATCCTCGTGCTGTCGCAGTACGCGGCGCCGTCGTACGCGGCGGAGCTGTTCGCGCCGCTGTCGAACCCGGCCGCGGCACAGCCGGCCGACGTCGGCGGCCTCGGATACCTGCTCAAGGAGCGGGTGGCGCGTGTCGCGGACTTCATGCGGTCGGTGAGCATCGTCGCCGCCGGGGGAGTGGTGGCCGACCCGGACGTGGTGGCTCGGCTCGTGTCCGGAGGCCGGCGGACCGCCGTGGACGCGCTCACCCCGCGCGAGCGGGAGGTCCTCGAGCTCATGGCCGGCGGGCTGAGCAACCAGCAGATCGCCGAGAAGCTGTTCCTCTCGGGGGGTGCGGTGGCCAAGCACGTGGCGAACGTGTTCGCCGGCCTCGGCCTCGCGCCGGGGGAGGAGAACCGGCGCGTGCGGGCCGTGCTCGCCTACCTGACGGCGGTGCGCGGCTGATCCACGCCGGCTTGTGAGCGCCGGGGGCGGTCAGCCGACGGGAACGAAGATCTCGCCGGTGGCCGCGTCGATCGTCGGCACGAAGTCGTGGACGCCGTAGAACATGATCCACCACGTCCCCGGGCTCTCTTCGGCCTCCGGGGGGCCCTGCGGCGGCAGCAGGTTGATGGCGCTCAGCGGGTACTCGTCGCTGCCGAGCAGGCTTTCATCGTGGGCGAGGTTGATGGTGTCCTGGATCGACAGCTGGGCGTAGTCCACCGCCGCGAGCGTCGCGTCGTCGGCCTGCGTCGTCGTCTCGTCGACGATCGCGCCCGAGGGGTCGAGCGAGACCGTGAGCTGCTCCTGGCCGCGGATGACCTCGGCGGTCACGCCGTTGCCCTCGGGGCCGGTCGGCTCCGCCGCCTCGTCCGCGTGTGCGACCGAGATGATGATCCCGTCGGGGTAGGCGTCCTGGACGGTGACGACGGCGTCGAGCAGCTCGGGCGCGCCCGGGATGTCGGTCTCCGGCAGGTCGGCCGAACCGCCGCTGGTGTCCTCCTCGGTCGGAGTCTCAGGAGCCTCGCCGCTCGGGACCTCGTCGCTCGGCGGCTCCGGTTCCGCCTCCGTGGGAGTCTCGGGGGCCTCCTCGGTGGGGGCCTCGTCCGTCGGCGGCTCCGGCTCTGGTTCCTGCGTCGGGGCCGGGTCACTCGTGGCCGGCGGGGATTCGGTGTCGTCGTCTCCCGCGCACGCACCCAGTGCAAGCGCGAGCGCCAGCACGGTCGCCGTTCCTGTCACCTGTCGAGTTCGAGTAGTCATCACTTCACCGTAGGGAGTGGGCTACGTCACGCCACCGGTCGGGATGGGGAGATGGACCCCCGAGGTGTGTCGTCGGCGCCGGCGAGGTCGGAGGCGCCGCCGTCGAACGGAGCGTCGTACAACGCTCCACTCGACGACTCAACGCTCCAGTGGCTGGATCAGCGCGGCAACGGGCCGTCCGCCTCAGCGTTCGTTTGCTCGAGCTCGCGACGGATCTGCGTGACGTCCTCGCGCAGCGACCGGAAGTACCGGACGATCCGCACCACCGCGTAGATCAGACCGAGGACGACGAGCAGGACGAGCGCGGACCAGGTGAGGTCGTACAGGGCGGGCATGGTCGGCTCCGATCATGGGCGCGGACGATCCGGTCGCGGTCCGTCTCATCCTGGCACCCACCCCCTCGGGTGTCGACCATCGGCGCGACCGGTTAGGATCGGTCCCACAGGCATCGACCCGGCCCGCGCGAGCGGGGCATCACCGGCGAGCCTCCGGAAGAACGGGTCTGCACCCGGGCGGCGTACGTCGTCGGGCGGGGCCTCAGTAGAACCGGACGGGGCAGGCCCGTCACAGCCGATGTGGAGCGGCTCGGTCGTATCTGGCCGGGTAAGCGGGGTGGTACCGCGGTGGCTCGCGCATGCGCGAGCCCTCGTCCTCGCACGGAGATCCGTGAGACGAAGGACCGCGATGAGCACCCAGCGCTACCCCCTGCACCGTGACGGCGACGTCGAGCCCTCGCCGATCCTGCCCGCGATCGAGAAGGACGTTCTCGCGCACTGGGAGGAGGACGGTACGTTCCAGGCGTCGATCGACAACCGCGAGGCCGGCGAGAACGGCGCGAACGAGTTCGTCTTCTACGACGGCCCCCCGTTCGCCAACGGCCTGCCGCACTACGGGCACCTGCTGACCAGCTACGCCAAGGACCTCGTCGCGCGGTTCCAGACCCAGCGCGGCAAGCGGGTCGAGCGGCGCTTCGGCTGGGACACGCACGGCCTGCCCGCGGAGCTGGAGGCCGAGCGCATCCTCGGGATCACCGACAAGTCGCAGATCGACGAGCTCGGCATCGAGGCTTTCAACGACGCCTGTCGCCAGTCGGTCATGCGCTACACGAACGAGTGGCGCGCGTACGTCACCCGCATGGCCCGCTGGGTCGACTTCGACAACGACTACAAGACCATGGACCCCACGTACATGGAGTCGGTCATCTGGGCGTTCAAGCGCCTGTACGACCAGGGCCTGGCCTACGAGGGTTACCGGGTCCTGCCGTACTGCTGGCAGGACCAGACGCCGCTGTCCAACCATGAGCTGCGCATGGACGACGACGTCTACTCCGACCGGCAGGACGAGACCGCCACGGTCGGGGTCCGGCTGGAGACCGGCGAGCTCGCCCTGATCTGGACCACGACCCCGTGGACGCTTCCCTCGAACCTGGCCATCGCCGTCGGGCCGGAGATCGAGTACGTGGTGGTCCGTCCGGAGGACGGGCCGGCCGCCGGGGAACGCGTGCTGCTGGCCGCGTCCCGCCTCGCGTCGTACGCGAAGGAGCTCGGCGAGGAGCCGGAGGTGCTCGAGCGCCTCACCGGCGCCGACCTGGCCGGCCGCCGGTACGCGCCGATCTTCGACTACTTCATGGGACGCGACGCCGACTCCGCGCCCGGGCCGAACGCGTGGCAGATCCTCGCGGGCGACTTCGTCAGCACCGAGGACGGCACGGGCCTCGTCCACCTGGCCCCGGCCTTCGGTGAGGACGACATGGCCGTCTGCGACGCCGCCGGCATCCTCCCGGTCGTGCCCGTCGACGACGCCGGCTGCTTCACGTCCGAGGTCGCCGACTACGCGGGGACCCAGGTCTTCGAGGCGAACAAGGCCGTCCTCACCGACCTGCGCGACGGCTCCGGCCCGCTCGCCCGCCGGCCGGAGTCCGAGCGCGCCCTGCTCCTGCGCCGCGCGTCCTACGTGCACTCCTACCCGCACTGCTGGCGCTGCCGCACGCCCCTCATCTACAAGGCCGTCACCAGCTGGTTCGTGCGCGTCACCGAGTTCCGCGACCGCATGGTCGAGCTCAACCAGGACATCACCTGGGTACCCGAGCACATCAAGGACGGCATCTTCGGCAAGTGGCTCGCCGGCGCGCGGGACTGGTCGATCTCCCGCAACCGGTACTGGGGCACGCCCATCCCGGTGTGGACGAGCGACGACCCGTCGTACCCGCGCGTCGACGTCTACGGCTCGCTCGCCGAGCTCGAGGCCGACTTTGGGCGCCTGCCCACCGACCGCGAGGGCAACGTCAACCTCCACCGGCCGTTCATCGACGACCTCACCCGCCCGAACCCGGACGACCCGACGGGGCGGTCGACGATGCGGCGTATCCCCGACATCCTCGACGTCTGGTTCGACTCGGGCTCGATGCCGTTCGCTCAGGTGCACTACCCGTTCGAGAACGAGAACTGGTTCGAGCACCACTACCCGGGCGACTTCATCGTCGAGTACATCGGACAGACGCGCGGCTGGTTCTACCTGCTCCACGTCCTCGCGACCGCCCTGTTCGACCGGCCCGCGTTCCGCACGTCGGTCAGCCACGGCATCGTGCTCGGCTCCGACGGTCGCAAGATGTCCAAGTCCCTGCGCAACTACCCGGACGTGTCCGAGGTGCTCGAGCGGGACGGCGCCGACGCCATGCGCTGGTTCCTCATGTCCTCGCCGATCCTGCGCGGCGGCAACCTGGTCGTCACCGAGGAGGGCATCCGCGAGTCCGTCCGCCAGGTACTGCTGCCGCTGTGGAACGCCTGGTACTTCTTCGCGCTGTACTCCGGCACGGCGAACGACGGCGCAGGCTACGTCTCCACGGGTCTCGACCTGGACGACGCCGAGGCGATCGCCGGCCTCGACATCATGGACCGCTACCTGCTCGCCCGGACCCGCACGCTGGCGGACGAGGTCGGCGAGGCGCTGGAGGCGTACGACGTGCCGCGCGCGACCCAGCTCGTGCGCGACCACCTGGACCTGCTGACCAATTGGTACGTGCGCACGTCCCGCGACCGGTTCTGGGACGAGGACACGGGCGCCTTCGACACGCTGTACACGGCGCTCGAGGTTCTCACCCGCGTGATGGCCCCGTTGGCGCCGCTCATCTCCGAGGAGGTCTGGCGCGGGCTGACCGGCGGCCGCTCGGTGCACCTGACCGACTGGCCCGTGCTCGGCGAGGCCGTGGCCGCGGAGACGATCGTCGCCGCGATGGACCAGGTTCGCGAGGCCGTCTCCGCCGCCCACGCCCTGCGCAAGGCCGCCTCGATCCGCGTGCGTCAGCCGCTGCGCGAGCTCACCGTGGCCGTCGCGGATCCGGCGGCCCTTCAGCCGTACGCCGCGCTGATCGCGAGCGAGGTCAACGTGCGCGAGGTCCGGCTCGTCCGGCCCGAGGACTCCACCCTCCGCGTCCGTACCGAGCTCGTCGTCCTGCCGCGCGAGCTGCCCAAGGAGCTGCGCCGGCTGACGTCCCAGCTGTTCGCCGCCGCGAAGGCGGGGGAGTGGACCGAGTCCGAGGATGGCGTGACGTTCCCGGGTGTCGTCGTCCCCGACGGCGTGGCGGGCGCGGGCGCGCCCGTCACCCTGGGCGCGTCCCAGGTGGAGCGGACCACCCGGGTGGACGTGGCCGAGGGCGAGTCCGACGACGTCGCGGCCGGCGTGCTCCCGGGCGGCGGGTTCGTCGCGCTCGACACGGCGATCGACGACGAGCTCGAGGCCGAGGGTTACGTGCGCGACGTCGTGCGCGCCGTCCAGGACGAGCGGAAGGCCGCCGGGCTGCACGTCGCGGACCGGATCGCGCTCAGCCTGAGCGTGCCCGCGGGACGCGTGGCCGCCGTCGAGCAGCGGCGTGAGTTCGTCATGGCGGAGACGCTGTCCCTCGAGCTGACCGTCGCGGCCGGCGAGGGCGAGGAGATCGTGCCGAGCGTGGCGAAGCTCCCCTGAGCTTCGTTCCCTTTCCGAGGGGAGGAACGGCGCGCGCCTGGTGGGTGCGCGCCGTTCCTGCTTGGCGGCGTCAGTTCCTCCCCGCGCGATGGTGGAACTCGTGGACAATGTGGGGTCATGAGCGACTGGTCCGAGCACGCGATCTGGTGGCACGTCTATCCCCTTGGTGCCACGGGCGCCCCGGTGCGGCCCACCGATGACGAGCGCGCCGCGGCCGAGGCCGAGCCGGTCCACCGCCTGCGCGCGCTGATCCCGTGGCTCGACCACGTGCGTGAGATCGGCGCGAACGGCCTGCTCCTCGGGCCGATCTTCGCGTCGCACACCCACGGGTACGACACCACGGACTTCTTCCGCATCGACCCGCGGCTCGGGGACGAGTCCGACCTCGACGACCTGGTCGCCGCGGCCAAGGAGCGCGGCATCCGTATCCTGCTCGACGGCGTCTTCAATCACGTCGGGACTCAGCACCCCGACTTCCGCGCGGCCGTCGAGGGCGGGCCGGACCATCCCGCGGCCGACCTCTTCCGCGTCGACTTCTTTGGCGGGACGCCCACGCACGAGACCTTCGAGGGGCACGACTCGCTCGCGGCGCTCAATCACGAGAGCCCCGCGGTGGCCGATCTCGTCGTCGACGTGATGACCACCTGGCTCGACCGCGGCATCGACGGCTGGCGCCTGGATGCCGCCTACTCAGTTCCGACCGAGTTCTGGGCGAGGGTCCTGCCGCGCGTGCGCGCCGACTTTCCGGACGCCTGGTTCCTCGGCGAGGTCATCCACGGCGACTACGCGGATTTCGTCATCGAATCCTCCGCCGACACCGTGACGCAGTACGAGCTGTGGAAGGCGATCTGGAGCTCACTCAAGGAGGAGAACTTCTTCGAGCTCGACTGGACGCTCGGCCGGCACAACGCGTTCCTCGAGGACTTCGTGCCGCAGACCTTCGTCGGCAACCACGACACCACGCGGATCGCCACGCAGGTCGGCACCGACAAGGCGGCGCTCGCGGCCGTCCTCCTCCTCACCGTCGGCGGCATCCCCTCCATCTACGCCGGGGACGAGTTCGGCACCGAGGGGTTGAAGGAGGAACGCCTCGGTGGCGACGACGCCGTGCGCACCATGCTCGGCGACCCGCCCGCGCCCGCTGAGCTGGACGAACAGGCGGCCCGGCTCCTCGACGTCCACCGGTCCCTCATCGCCCTGCGCCGCGACCACCCGTGGCTGACCACCGCGCGGACGTCCGTCGTCGACCTGGCGAACACGCGCCTCGTCTACGACGTGACCGGGGAGGACGGCGACCGGCTCCGGGTGCAGCTCGAGCTGCAGCCCGCGCCGTCCGCCCGCGTTGAGGACGAGTCGGGCGCCACGCTTTTCGCGATCTGATCCAGGCCGACGGCGCGACGCCGCAGGCGGTCACTCCTCGGTGTCCAAGGTTCCGTCGCGGCGGGAGATCTCGGCGACGAGCGAGAACCCCAGTGCCGCGACGACGTACCAGCCCAGTCCGATGACCAGCCCGATGCCGAGCCCCGCCGCGACCTCGCCCGCGTCCGCTCCCTCGTTCAGCCCGCGAATCGCCTCCAGGCTGTGGGTGACGGGCAGGGCCTGGCCGACGGCCTGCAACCATGCGGGCCACACCGACGTCGGGACGGTCGCGCCGCTCAGGAGCATGACGACGAGGCCGGCGACGTTGGACGTCACGTTGCGCCACCGGGGCGCGCGGAGCACCACGGCCGCCAGGGAGAGCGCCACGCCGTACATCGACACGGCCACGACCGCCAGCGACAAAGGAACGACGAGGGCTGCGACCGGTGACCACGTCACGCCGAAGGCAGGCCCGACGACGAGCAGGACGATCGTGCCTGTCGCGATCCCGCTCGGGAGCCACTGCACCGAGCGGCCGATGAAGACCGGCCACAGCGGCCCGGGCGCCGACACGAGCAGAGGGAGGGTTCCTGCCCGACGCTCCCAGGTCGTCGAGGGGATCGACATGAAGCACTCGGTCACTGTGGCGATCACCGCCTGGCCGATGAACAGGTAGATCATGCTTTCGCGGCTACCCAGGAGCGATCCGATGAGAGCGAAGAAGATGACCTGCATGATGATCCGACCGAGCCAGCCGACCGTCCAGGTCACCGGCGTGTAGATCGTGCGCATGTCCGCAAGGGCTCCCCGCGCCGCTGCCTTGGCGACCCGGTATGGGTGGATGCGGGTGCGCACGACGTCGGCGCGCGCGTCGGCCGTTCGATCACGCATGGGCGAGGCTCCCGGTCGTCCGGACCCGGCGCAGCGCCCGGGTCAGGAGGTGGTTGCTGAGGACGAAGCCCGCTGCGGCAAGGACCGTGATGACGGCGAGTCGAAGCAGCACGTCGTCGACCGGCGCCCGGTCGAGGCTGTCGCGGAAGAGGTCGGACGACCACGAGAGGAACACCAGTTGGCTCGGGTACTCCAACCAGCCGGGCAGGAGCGCCACCGGCACGAGGACCCCGCCGAGGACGTAGAAGGGATAGCTGAGCGAGTTCTGGAACGTTCGCGCGGAGCGGGCAAGCACGAACACGGCCGCCATCACGCCGGCCCAGCCGGTCATCGCGACCGCGGTGCAGACGATCGTCCCGACGAAGACCACCGGATGTGCGATCTCGACGGCTCGACCGGTGAGCAGGGCTCCGACCAGCCAGCACTCGACGAAGGCGACGAGGGACAGCGCGGTCACCGAGCTGATACGGCCGAGAAGATGGACGGAGAAGAGGGCGGGTGCCGCGAGCAACGCCTCGAGGGAGCCGTTCTCCCGTTCTCGTGAGATGAGCTCGCCGGAGGTCTGCAACGACATCCCCCACAGCGCGATCAGCGCCGGTGCCAGCACGCCGTACGGCGCGAGATCCCAGCGCTCGGCCTGCTGGAAGATCGTCACGAAGACCACGGTCTGCAGCGGAGCCGTGAAGAGCGTGAGGAACCAGTCGGGGTTGTTTCTCATGCTCCGCAGCTGCATGCGCCACCCGGCGCGAAAGACGTCGCCCCTCATCAGACCGCCATCCCTCGGTCGGTGCCGTCCCGGTGCCCGAGGAGCCTCAGATACACGTCCTGGAGCGTCGGCGGTCCGGTCGTGACCTCGACGTGGCCGAGCCGAAGGGCCTCGGCGACGACGGCGGGCGCAGCTCGAGTGTCGACGACCAGATCCGTGCAGCCGGTCGCGGGATCGTGCTCGCCCACGATGTCGTCCGGGAGGTGCGACACCAGGGTGGAGTGGGCCTCCGTGCCGAGTCCGTGGATCCTGACGCGGACCCCGCCCTCGGCCTGAAGTGCGCGAAGGGACCCCGGCGTGCCGGAGCCGACGATCCGACCGTCGTCGATGAAGGTGACCGTGTCGCACAGGGCCTGGGCCTCGGCCATGTCGTGAGTCGTCAGCAGGACGGTGCGTCCCTCGGCGCGAAGCTCGGCCACGAGGGTGCGGAACTCGAGCGCGGAGACGGGGTCCATGCCGATGGTCGGTTCGTCGAGGAGAAGGAGCGGAGGGTCCGCCACGAGGCCGCGCGCGAGGTGGAGACGCTGCTTCATCCCGCGGGAGAACGTCTCCACGAGGTCGGTCGCCCGGGAGGCGAGACCGAGGCGCTCGAGCAGCTCGTCGATGCGCGCAGCGGTCGCCCGTCGAGGGACGCCGTGCATCGCGCACCAGAACTGGAGGTTCTCGCGGGCGCTCAGGCGGCCGTACAGGCCGCGGTCACCACCGAAGACGATTCCCACACGACGCCGGACCTCGTCCGCATCCGAGACGACGTCGTGCCCGAGAACCTCGACGGTTCCGCCGGAGGGCGTGAGGACCGTGCAGGCGATCCGGCACAACGTGGTCTTGCCGGCGCCGTTCGGCCCGAGAAGCCCGTGCACCTGGCCCCGCGGGAGGTCAAGGTCGATCGCGTCGAGCGCCAGGCGATGCGAGGTGCCCCGGGTTCGGAACACCCGCGTCAGGGACTGTGCGCGCAGTGCGGAAGAGGTCATGGCCGGTAGGTTCGCAGTCCCCGAACCACTCGAGATAGTCAATACTGCGTACATGGTCGAGAGGGGAACGGACTGCCGTCGGCTCCTTGCGACGTGCCGACCGCTGTGGACGGCCGGGAACGGTGACGGTGCGTGGTCTGCTCTTTCCCGGGCGGAGGAGCTCGCCGACACCGAGGGGCTTCGCGTGGAGGTGCTCGCCATGCAGGCTGGCCTCCACCTACTTGCCGAACAGTTGCCGGACGCGGTGGCGGCGGCCCGGGAGGCACTCGAACGAGGAGCGCGCATTCCGGCGGCGGCAGAGGAGAAGGAGACCCGAGGGGCGCTCCTCGACTCCGCCGTCACCCTGAACAGCATGTGCGCGGACGGTCCGCACCCGGCGGCCGGCATCGAGCTGACGGACGCACTGCGCGAGCTGGACGCCATCGCCCGCGACCCTGCGGTCGCACACACCCCGGTCATCGGGCGGACCGTCAGCAACTCGTTGAACATCAGGATCTGGACCCTGCGGGACACGCCGCACAGCGCTCAGCACCAGGTCGACCTGTGGTCGTGGATCACCGAGGCTCGCACCCGGCTGGAGGGGATGGACGATCAGGGAACGGTGCTGCGCCAGGCGGTCGACGTCGGGATCGACGGAGGCCAGTGGGACCGTGCCTGGGCGGCCGCGCAGGAACTGCTCGATCACGAGACGCAGCGCAACGAGAGGATCGCGGTGCTCGCGAAGTCCGCCCTTCTCGCGTGGGAGGCGGCACGCGACTCCAACGCGAGGGATCTCGGTGAGCAGGCGCGGGCACTGTCCGTCGCGGTCGACCACCCGTGGGTGCGCACCTACGCCTACCTGGCTCACGTCGTCGCATCCGCGGCGAGCGGTCGAGACCTCGGCCCGGCGCTGCGCGCGTACACGTCCTGCACCACGACGGCGGGACACGCGACCCGTCCCAACCGGGCATGGGTCGTCGCCCAGGTCGCCCTCGACGCCGGCCACGCGCCGGAGAGGGTCGATGAGTTCCTGTCCGCCACCCTCCCCGGAGGACTTGGCCCGCACGACGGTTGGCGACAGATCCTCCTCGCCGACGCGCGCGGAGAGGACGTCGATGCGGTGGCCGCGCGACGCCTGACGGAGGGCGACGCATCTGCCCCGGACGCGGCACGAGTACACCTCGCTGTTGCGCGGACGTATCGACGCGGTGGTCGCCCGTCGGCGGCGGTCGCGCGGCTCGTCGAGGCCAGGAGACTCCTGGCGAACTGGCAGGGACGGCTCCGAGCGCGCGTCGAGCAGGAGTCGGCGTCGCTCGAACGTCCGGTGATCGCCACGCCCGCGCAGCTCAGGGTGCTCGTCCTGCTCGCGGAGGGGCAGACCAACGCGGAGATCGGCCGCGCGCTCGGGCTGAGCGAGCGGACGGTGGCCGTCCACGTCGCGGCGATGCTGACGGCCAACTCCCTCAGGTCGCGCACCGCGCTCGCCGCCCAGCACCTGCGGCTCGCGCTCGGGTAGCGGCGACAGGCGGGCGAGGGCCCGCTTGCGGCAGCGACGTGCACACGCGTCGGATCGGGACGGACCTCCGGGTGGTCGTCCGCCCTCGGCCCGCCGCGGCGGCCGTGGGAGAATGGGCTGGTGACTTCAACCGGCGGACACCTGCCCCCCGACGCGCCCGGCCCGGACGGCGACGACCCGCACCAGGCGCCGGACGAGTCGGCCCTCGCCGAGTCCTTCCCGACCATCGAGGACGCGCTCGCCGCCGCCGAGGAGGAAGCGGACCCCGAGACCGCCGAGCGGCTCGCCGCGGCGGCGGAGGAGGACGCCGAGCGCGAGGCCGACCTCCAGGTCGTCCTGCGCTCCGGCCTGTTCTCCGGGCCCGACTCCGACGTCCTCGACGAGGTTCTCGACGACGAGACCGACACCCCCGACGACGACACGGACCTCTCCACGGACCCGGCCACCGGCCGGGGCGGGCCGGGCGCGGACGGCGTGGCGCCGTCGTCGGACCAGGGGACCGGAACGCCGGAGGAGGAGGCACTCCTGGCCGACGTGACCGCGCAGATCATCTCCCGCGCGCCGGAGCACGACATCCAGCCGAGCCTCGACCGGGTCCGCGACGCGCTGGACCTGCTCGGCAACCCGCAGAGCGCATACCCGATCGTGCACCTGACGGGGACGAACGGGAAGACGTCGACCGCCCGCATGGTCGAGGCGCTGCTGCGCGAGCGCGGCCTGACCACCGGCCGGTTCACCTCCCCGCACCTGCACACGATCCGCGAGCGCATCGCGATCGGTGGCGAGCCGATCTCGACCCCGGACTTCCTCACCGCGTACGCGGACATCGCGCCGTACGTCGACCTCGTGGACGGCCAGCACACGGACTCCGGCGGCAAGCGGCTGAGCTTTTTCGAGCTGCTCACCGTGCTCGGATACGCCGCGTTCGCGGACGCGCCGGTGGACGCGGCGGTGGTCGAGGTCGGGCTCGGCGGCCGGTGGGACGCGACGAACGTGGCCGACGGACAGGTCGCCGCGATCACCCCGATCTCGCTCGACCACACGCGCTGGCTGGGCTCGACCCTGATCGACATCGCGAACGAGAAGGTCGGCATCATCAAGGACGGCGCGACCGTCGTCCTGGCCAGGCAGCCCGAGGACGTCGAGGGGGTCGTGCTCGCCGCGGCCGCCCAGGCCGGTGCGCGCGTGGTGCGCGAAGGCGTCGACATCGAGGTGGCGGACCGCGAGCTCGCGGTCGGCGGCCAGGTCCTCACCCTGCGCACGCCCGCCGGTACCTACGAGGGCATCCACCTGCCCCTGCACGGCGCGCACCAGGCGCAGAACGCCCTCATCGCGCTCGCGACGGTCGAGGCGTTCTTCGGCGGCGCCGCGCTCGACGGCGGCGTGGTCGAGGCCGCCTTCGCGTCGGTCCGCTCGCCCGGGCGGATCGAGGTCGTCCGCTCCTCGCCGCTCATCATCGTCGACGCCGCGCACAACCCCGCCGGCGTCGAGGCGCTGCGCGAGGGACTGGCCGAGGCCTTCGACCTCGAGCACGTCGTCGGGGTGGTCGGCGTGATGGCGGACAAGGACGTGGAGGCCGTGCTCGGCGAGCTCGAGCCGCTCCTGGACGAGATCGTCGTGACCGACGCCGGCACCGAGCGCGCGATGCCGGCCGAGGAGCTCGCCGAGATCGCCCGCGACGTCTTCGACGAGGACCGGGTCCACCTGCGGCCCCGGCTGTCCGAGGCGATCGACACCGCGGCCGGCCTCGCCGAGGCCAACGCCGAGGAGGTCGTCACCCGGACCGCCGTCGTCGTCACGGGATCGGCCGTGCTCGCGGGCCGCGCCCGGGAGGTCACCGGGCACACGGGCGCCTGACCCCGGCCCGTCGCCCGACCCCGGCCCGAACCCACCCCCGGCACGAACCCGCCACGCTCCCGCCAGCGGCAGTTCACGGACACGGTGTCGTCCAGCCCCCCGGTGGGTGAGAATGGGTGAGTGGGGTGTCGCGGCGGCCGTGCGAGCCGCGACAAGCGGGCAGGATGAGCAGCGTCCAGCCATCGAGGGAGATGACATGAAGAAGTTCCTGAACGATCCGGCCAGCTTCGTGGGTGAGTCGGTCCACGCGTTCGGCCTGGCCCACTCCGACATCGTCGAGGTGAACTCCGAGCCCCTGTTCGTCAAGCGCTCCGACTCGCCCGTGTCCGGCCGCGTCGCGGTGATCTCCGGCGGCGGCTCCGGCCACGAGCCGCTGCACGCCGGCTTCGTCGGCGCGGGGATGCTCGACGCCGCCGTGCCGGGTCCCGTCTTCACCTCGCCGTCCCCGGACCCCATCGAGGCCGCCACGCGCGCCGTCGACTCCGGCGCCGGCGTCCTGCACATCGTCAAGAACTACACGGGCGACGTGCTCAACTTCGAGACGGCCGCCGAGCTGGCCGACGACGTCGAGATCACCACCGTCGTGGTGCAGGACGACGTCGCCGTCCAGGACTCCCTGTACACCGCGGGCCGCCGCGGCGTCGCCGGCACGATCCTCGTCGAGAAGATCGCGGGCGCGTCCGCCGCCCGCGGCGACGACCTCGCCACGGTCACCGCCCTCGCCCAGCGCGCCTCGGACAACGTGCGGTCGATGGGCCTCGCCCTGGACTCGCCCGTCTCCCCGACGACCGGCGAGCACTCGTTCGACCTCGGCGACGACGAGGTGGAGATCGGCATCGGCATCCACGGCGAGCCGGGCCGCCGCCGCATCGCGCTCGCGACCTCGGACGAGCTGACGGACCAGCTCGTCGACCCGATCCTCGAGGACATCAAGCTGTCCTCCGGGGACAAGGTCGTCCTCCTCGTCAACGGCATGGGCGCCACGCCGGACTCCGAGCTCTACCTCATCTACGGCCAAGCCCGGAAGCGCCTCGAGGCCGCCGGTGCGGAGGTTGCGCGGTCCCTCGTCGGCTCCTACGTCACGAGCCTGGACATGGCAGGCGCCTCGGTGACGGTCCTCAAGCTGGACGACGAGCTGCTCGCCCTGTTCGACGCCCCCGTCCGCACCGCCGCCTGGACCCAGGCCTAGGCCCTACCCTCGGACTGTCGGTGCCGGCGAGCACACCGGCACCGGCAGCCCACGCCCGCCCGACGACGCCGACGCGCGCCCCGGGCGCACCGGCACGCCCTCGCGGCGGGCCACACCGGGCCCGCGGGCCCGCACCGCCCCACGATCTGAGGAGAGACATGAGCACGCTGGGCACGAGCTGGGCGCTGGACTGGATGAACCGGGCAGCGGCGACGATTGCGGAGCATCGGGTCGAGCTCATCACCCTCGACCGGCAGATCGGCGACGCCGACCACGGCGAGAACCTCGACCGCGGCTTCGCGGCCGTCGCGCCGAAGTTCGAGGCCACGCCACCGACCACCGTCCCCGAGGTCCTCAAGGGTGTGGCCAGCACGCTCATGTCGGTGGTCGGAGGGGCCGCCGGCCCGCTGTACGGCACCGCCCTCCTCCGCGGCTCCAAGGCCATCGGCGAGGAGGTCGACGCCGCCGCGGTGGTCGCGTTCCTCGCCGCCGCACTCGAGGGCGTCAAGGCCCGAGGCAAGGCCGAGGCCGGCGAGAAGACCATGGTCGACGCCCTCACCCCCGCGCTCGAGGCCGCCAAGTCGGTCGCCAACGCCGGTGGCGACGCCGCGGCCGCCTGGGACGCCGCCGCCACCGCAGCCCAGGAGGGCGCCGAGGCCACCGTGCCGCTCATCGCCACCAAGGGCCGCGCGTCCTACCTCGGCGAGCGCGCCGTCGGGCACATGGACCCCGGCGCCCGCTCCACCGCCCTCATCCTCCGTGCGGCCGCCGACGCCGCGAAGGACGCCTGATGCCCCGCACTGCCCTCGTCGTCGTCTCCCACTCCGCCGACCTCGCCCGGGGCCTGGTCGCCCTCGCCGCCCAGATGGCCGCCGACGTGCGGATCGTCGCGGCCGGCGGCACCGACGACGGCCGGATCGGGACGAGCTTCGACGCCGTCGACTCCGCGGTGGAGAGCCTGCTCGCCGACGACGACGTCTCGGGCGTCGTCCTCGTTGGCGACCTCGGGTCCGCCGAGATGACCATCGACTCCGTCCTCGAGATGCACGACGACGCCCCCGTCCGCCACGCGCACGGCCCCCTCGTCGAGGGGGTCGTCACGGCGGCCGTCGCCGCCCAGGGCGGCGCCGACCTGCACGCCGTCGCTGCCGCCGTCGGGGAGGCCGCGCGCGCCCAGGCGAGCGCCGCCGAGGCCGACGGTTCCGAAGCCGACGCTGAGCCCGCGGCCCCGGCCGCGCCGGCCGAGCAGGCACCCGCCGCAAGGGATGCGCCCGTGGCGGGTGACGAGGTCGAGGACCCGGACGCCGTGGTGCGGACGATCGTCATCGACGACCCGATGGGACTGCACGCGCGGCCGGCGGCCGCCGTGGCCGCGAAGGCCGCGACGTTCACCGCGCCGGTCACCCTCAACGGGGTGGACGGGCGCAGCGTGCTCGCGCTCATGGCCGCCAACATCCCGGCCGGCTCCACGATCACGGTCCAGGCGTCCGGGGAGGACGCGGACGAGGCCGTGTCGGCGGTCGTGCAGATCATCGCCGACGCCAAAGGCTGATCGCGATGGCAACCGGTCCGGGGCCGATGCCCCCGGCGCTCGTCGCGTTCGACCTCGACGACACGCTCGCGCCGTCGAAGCAGCCGCTGCCGGACGCCATGGTCGCCGCCCTCGGCACCCTGCTCACGCGGGTGCCGGTGTGCGTGATCTCGGGCGGCGACGTCGGGCAGTTCCGGACCCAGGTGGTCGAGCGGATGGCCGGCCACGACCTGGCCGGGCTGCACCTCATGCCGACGTGCGGCACGCGGTACGTGCGCGTCGAGGACGGGCGGATGGTCGAGATCTACGCCCACCTGCTGGCCGACGACCTGCGCGCGAAGGCTGCTGCGTCCCTTCAGACCCGGGCGCGCGAGCTGGGGCTGTGGGAGACCGACACCTGGGGGCCGGTGATCGAGGACCGGGGCACCCAGGTGACCTTCTCGGCGCTGGGCCAGAGCGCGCCGGTGGACGCCAAGCGCGCCTGGGACCCGACGGGCGAGAAGAAGGAGCGTCTGCGGGCGGCCGTGCAGGGCGACCTGCCGGACCTCGAGGTGCGGTCCGGCGGGTCGACCTCCGTCGACATCACCCGGCGCGGCATCGACAAGGCCTACGGGATGACGGCGCTGGCCGAGCGCACCGGCATCGCCCTGACGGACATGCTCTTCGTCGGCGACCGGCTGGACGAGGGCGGAAACGACCGGCCGGTCCTCGACCTCGGCGTGCCCTGCCAGGCCGTCGACGGCTGGGAGGAGACCGTCGGCGTGATCGGCGCGGTCATCGACCGGCTCGACGCCGCGCGAGGCTGACCCGGCGAGGGCGCCCGACCCGGGCGCCCCTGACAGGGACGGCACGGGCCGACACGAACCAGGCAGACACGAACGGGGCAGGCCGCGCGCTCGCGCGGCCTGCCCCGTTCGATGGTCGGGGCGCCCGGCTCAGGCGGCGCCGTGACCCGGCGCGACCTCCTCGCCCGCGGCCACGGGTCCCGGGGGAGTGCCGTCACCGAAGGGACGGCCGCCGAGCTCCTCGCGACCGTGCGGCGTGAGCCAGCCCGTCAGGGTCGGACCCTTCGGCACGATGCCGGTGGGGTTCACGTCCGTGTGGACGATGTAGTAGTGCTGCTTGATCTGCACGAAGTCGATCGTGTCGCCGAAGCCAGGGGTCTGGAACAGGTCCCGCGCGTATCCCCACAGCGCCGGCATCTCCCGCAGCAGGTTCCTGTTGGCCTTGAAGTGCCCGTGGTAGACGGGGTCGAACCGGGCGAGCGTGGTGAACAGGCGGACGTCGGCCTCGGTGATCGTGTCGCCGACGAGGTAGCGCCGCGTGGACAGCCGCTCCTCGAGCCAGTCCAGGGCCACGAACAGCCGGTCGAACGCAGCGTCGTAGCTCTCCTGGGAGCCCGCGAACCCGCAGCGGTAGACCCCGTTGTTGACCTCCGTGTAGATGCGACGGGCCACCTCGAAGAGCTCGTCCAAGTGCGTCTCCGGCAGGAGATCGGGGGCGCCGTCGCGGTGGTAGGCGGTCCACTCGGTGCTGAGGTCGAGCGTGATCTGGGCGAAGTCGTTGGTCACGACCTGGCCGGTGGGCACGTCGACGATCGCGGGGACGGTGATGCCGCGGGGGTAGCTCGGGTCCCGGGCGAGGAAGGCGTCCTTCAGGCGCGGGATGCCGAGCACGGGGTCCACGCCGCCCGGGTCGAGGTCGAAGGTCCAGGAGTCGGCGTCGTGGGTCGGGCCGGGCTGGCCGAGGGAGATGACGTCCTCCAGGCCGAGGAGCCGGCGCACGATGACCGTCCGGTTGGCCCACGGGCACGCGCGTGCCGCGATCAGCCGGTAGCGCCCGGGCTCGACCGGGTACTCGTCCTCGCCCGGCCGCGGGTTCGCCACGATGCGGGTGTTGATGTACCGGGTGTCCCGCGTGAACTCCTTGCCGGTGATGTACGCAGCCTTGTTCGGGGTGTCAGGCCCGTTCGCGGTGGCCTTGCCCGTCGCCTCGTCGCTCATGGCTCCCAGCCTACGAGCCGATCATCGCGTCCGCCCGCGGTTGTCGGACCCGAGACGCCGCGCGAGGTCCCCGGTTCGCTGGGCAGCTCCGACGAGCGCCCGTTCCGCTGAGGGAGGGCCGCCACGAGGTGTGGGCCGTCCGGACGATCGTCATGCTCTCGGTCCGTCGCTGCCGTTCGGCCTACTCCGGGGCCGGGTCGAACCAGTCGAGTCCGGGGAACCGGGCAAAGCCGCGGTCTCGGGTGGCGAGACGGGCTCGATGCGCCAGGCACACAGACGCGAGGTGGGCATCAGGCACGAGGTTCCCACGAATTCCAGGGTCGTCCTCGACCAGCGTGGCCAGCTTCTCCCAAGCCGGGCGACCTTGCGAGAACCATGTCGAACGAGCGGCGTCGTCGAGACGGCGGACGAACTCCAACGCGGCGCTCGCGGGTGCCGGGTCCGCCATGATCTTGGGGTTCGTCACGATGCGGACGAATCCGGCCAGAACCAAGTCGACGAGTCCGATCGTGTCCCGTTGCGCGGCCTGGTTGAGCCAGGCCGCGTACCGTTCGTGCTCTGGAGAGTCCGCGCGGAACGCGTACACGAGGACGTTGACGTCCGGAACGATCGCGCTCACGACACGTCGTCGAACGCGCCCCAGACGGCGTCCTTGTCCTCGATATCGACAAGGAACACGCGCCCTCCGGGGGTGCCGTACGTCGGCAGCGACTGGACGGGGACGTCATCCGGCTGTTGTTGCAACCTGTCCCGCAGAGCGTCCTCGAGCAGGCTCGTGAACGTCACCCCTTCGGCGGCAGCCAGCGCCTTGGCCTCGGCCACCAGAGCATCTGGAAGGTTGAGCGTCGTCCTCATGCAGATCAGCATATACCGGTAGGCATACGTCTGCCTCCGGAGCGGCTCCCGTCCGTCGGCGCCAGCCTCAGGGATTCTTTCGGATGGCCCTTAGCCCGACCATAAGGGCGATGGTGAGGGTGAGGACCGTGGCGAGGACGCCGGCCGCGACCGCGGGATCGAGGAGGTCGCCCGCGGCCAGCGCGCGCTCGGTCGCTGGGCGCGGGGCGCTCGGGCGCGCGTCCGCGACGGACGCGAGGACGTGCACTGGCCGATCACCGCGACATCCCCGGAGGGGATCGTCGGCTCGGTCGTGTGGCTGCCGACGGACTGGACACGGTCCGTGGTCTGCGACGACGACGTCGCGCGATCCCTCGAAGCCCTCCGGGACCGTCTTGCCGCCGTCGACATCACGTCCCGTGACCTGTCCGCGGATCGCACAGCGGCCGCACCGGGGTTGGCTGCGGACCATACTGAGGCATTGCCATTCTCCACCGACGAAGGGAACCGCGCGTGAGCGCCACCGACACGACCGCAACGGCACAGATCGGCGTCATCGGTCTCGCCGTCATGGGCAGCAACCTCGCCCGCAACCTCGCACGCAACGGTTACCGCGTGGCGCTGTACAACCGGACGACCGCGAAGACCGACGACCTCATGAGCGCGCACGGCGACGAGGGCACCTTCGTCGCCAGCCAGACGCTCGAGGAGTTCGTCGCGAGCCTCGAGCGGCCCCGCACCATGATCATCATGGTCCAGGCCGGTCGCGGCACGGACGCCGTCATCGACTCCCTCATCCCGCTGCTGGAGGAGGGTGACATCGTCGTCGACGGCGGCAACGCCCACTACGAGGACACCCGCCGGCGCGAGGCCGCGCTGCGCGAGGTCGGCCTCCACTTCGTCGGCGCCGGCATCTCCGGCGGCGAGGAGGGCGCGCTCAACGGCCCGAGCATCATGCCCGGCGGCCCCGCCGAGTCCTACGCGACGCTCGGCCCCATCCTCGAGACCATCTCCGCCAAGGTCGACGGCGAGCCGTGCTGCACGCACATCGGCCCCGACGGCGCCGGTCACTTCGTCAAGATGGTCCACAACGGCATCGAGTACGCCGACATGCAGTTCATCGCGGAGGCCTTCGACGTCCTCAGCTCCGCGGGCTTCACGCCGGCCGAGCTCGCGGACGTCTTCCGCGAGTGGAACACCGGGGACCTGGACTCCTACCTCATCGAGATCACCTCCGAGGTCCTCTCGCACGTCGACGCCGAGACCGGCAAGCCGTTCGTCGAGATCGTCGAGGACGCGGCGGAGCAGAAGGGCACCGGCCGCTGGACCGTGCAGATCGCCCTCGGGCTCGGCGTCCCGGTCAACACGATCGCCGAGTCCGTGTTCGCCCGCTCGACCTCCGGCCACGCCGCTCTCCGCGCGGCCTCCCAGGGCACGCTGCCCGGCCCGTCGCGCGCCGCGGTCAGCGGCGAGGAGCGCACGGCCCTGGTGGAGTCCGTCCGTCAGGCGCTGTGGTCCGCGAAGGTCGTCGCCTACGCGCAGGGCCTGGACCAGATCCGCACCGCCTCGGAGGAGTTCGGCTGGGACGTCGACATCGCCGAGGTCGCGAAGATCTGGCGAGGCGGCTGCATCATCCGCGCCCGTCTGCTGGAGCGCATCCGCTCCGAGTACGCCGCCGGCAACCTGACGACCCTCCTCGAGGCGCCGTCCGTCGTCGAGGGCCTCGCCGCCGCCCAGGACGGCTGGCGCTCGACGGTCGCGCACGCGGCCGCCTCGGGCGTCCCGGTCCCGGGCTTCTCGGCGGCGCTCGCGTACTACGACACGGTCCGCGCCGACCGCCTCCCGGCGGCGCTCGTCCAGGGCCAGCGCGACTTCTTCGGCGCGCACACCTACCGCCGCACCGACCGCGAGGGCTCGTTCCACACCGACTGGTCCGGCGACCGCACCGAGTCCGCCACCAGCTGACCCGGCACGTACCCGTACGACGACGGGGCTCGCGCAGATTGCGCGAGCCCCGTCGTCGTGTGTGCGCCCGTGGGGGCCGGTCTCAGTCCTCGAAGCGTTCGGCGCGCTCGCGGACACCGCCGGCGTGGGTGTAGACCTCGCGGCCGGCGATGTAGACGCGGTCCACGCGCGACGTCGCGTCCAGCGGGTCGCCCGTCCACACGACGACGTCGCCGTCCAGGCCCTCGGCCAGCGCGCCCACACGTGTGTCCAGCCCGAGGAAGGACGCCGGGTTGACCGTGAGCGCCTCGATGGCGGTCACCGGGTCGAGGCCCTCCTTCACGGCGAGCGTGGCCTGGAGGATGAGGTGGTCGATCGGCACGACCGGGTGGTCGGTGGTGATGGCGATCCGCACGCCGGCGTCGGCGAGGCGGGCGAGGTTCGAGACGTCGCGGTCGACGAGCTCGACCTTCGATCGGGTCGTGATCGTAGGCCCGTAGATGACCGGGATGTCGCGCTCAGCGATGACGTCGGCGATCTTGTGCGCCTCCGTGCCGTGGTTGATGACGAGCCGGTAGCCGAACTCGTCGGCGAGGCGGATGGCGGTCGCGATGTCGTCGTGCCGGTGGCTGTGCTGGTCCCAGGCGAGCTTGCCCGTGAGGACGTCGACGAGCGGCTCGAGGGTGAGGTCGCGCTCGAACGGCGTGCCCTCCTTGGCGGCGTGGTCGCGCTTGGCCTGGTAGTTCTGCGCGGCGATGAACGCCTGGCGGATGACCTTGGCGACGCCCAGCCGGGTCGACGGCGTCTCCTTCTTCTCGCCGTACACGCGCTTGGGGTTCTCGCCGAGCGCCGACTTGATCGACACGGCGTCCGCGATGACCTGCTCGTCGACCGTCCGGCCGCCCCATGTCTTGATCGCGACCGTCTGGCCGCCGATCGGGTTGCCCGAGCCCGGCTTCACGACGGCGGTCGTCACGCCGCCCGCGAGGGCGTCGCGGAAGCCCTCCTCGTCGATGTCGATGGCGTCGATCGCCCGCACGCCGGCCTGGTTGGGGCCGGTCATCTCGTTGACGTCGTTGCCCGCCCAGCCGCGCGCCTCCTCGGAGACGCCGAGGTGGGCGTGGGACTCGATGAACCCCGGGAGGACGACCTTCCCGGTCGTGTCGACGACCGTGAGGCCCTCGGGGACCGCGACCGAGCCTGCCGCGCCGACGGCGGTGACCACGCCGTCGACGACCACGACGACGCCGGACGGGATGTCCGGCGCGTTCATCGGCCGGACCAGACCGCCGGACAGGGCGACGGAGGCGCCCGGGGAGGAGGGGGTGGGGACAGGGGAGAAGGTAGACGCTGCCATGACCGGATTCTCCCACCCTGGGCCCGAGGGCGCCCACCCGGGGTCTCCTGCCTGGGCGAGCCATACCCGGGTGGGGTCGCCCGCACGGGCGGGCCATTCCCGGGTGCGGCGTCCGCCCGGGCGGACGCGCGTCGTCGTCGGGGGAGGGTGTGGCCCTACGGGCGGGGGAGCGGCCAGGAGCCCACGGGGCGGTTGGCGTGCATGTTCGCGCGGTAACCCGCGAGCATGCGGGCGACCGCCTCCGGGCGCTTCAGCCCGGACGTCTCGTACATGTCCACGGCGGCCACCTGCCACGAGGCGCCGTTCTGGCGGCTCCGCAGCCGCTGCTCGATGACGTCGAGGTAGTGGTCGGCGACGTCGTCGTCCACCCCGAGCATGCCGAGCCCGCGGCGGGCGAGGGGGAGCAGCGTGCTCGAGATGAGGTCGGTCGCGTTGATCTCGAGCTCGCCCGGCCAGCGCAGGCGCGCGCCCATCCCGTGCCGGGCGGCCTGCTCGAAGTTGTCGCGCGCCGCCGAGAACGGCATGCGGGTCCAGATCGGGCGCTCCTCGCGGGCCAGGGCCTCCACGGCACCGTAGAAGAACGCGGAGTTCGCGACCGTGTCGACGACCGTCGGGCCGGCGGGCAGGACCCGGTTCTCCACGCGCAGGTGGGGCCGGCCGCCGGAGACGGCGTAGATCGGGCGGTTCCACCGGTACACGGTCCCGTTGTGCAGGGTGAGCTCGTCGAGCGTGGGGACGCCGCCGGACTCGAGGACCTCGAAGGGGTCGACGTCGGTCGTCTCAGGCAGCAGCGGCGGGTAGTAGTGCACGTTCTCCTCGAACAGGTCGAAGATCGACGTGATCCACCGTTCCCCGAACGTGACGATCGGGCGCACCCCCTGGTTCCGCAGCTCGGGGGCGCGCGTGTCCGTGGCCTGCAGGAAGACGACCGGGCGGGTCTCGGCCCACAGCTTGTTCCCGAACAGCAGCGGCGAGTTCGCGCCGAGCACGAGCTGAGGCCCCGCGAGAAGCTGGGCCGAGTTCCAGTAGCGGGCGAACAGCTCGGGCCGCACCTGCAGGTGGAGCTGGGTGGAGGTGCAGACCGACTCGACGGCGATCGAGGAGAACGACTGGTGCAGCGGCTCCGGCCCCGCGATCTCGAGGGTGATCTCCTCGTGCCGGGCGGCGCGGATCGCGCGGTCCAGCGCGAAGTAGCGGTCGTTGTCCGAGATCCACTCCCTCTCCGCGTGCTCCGGGCCGAGGGTCGGCAGGATCCCGGTCATCACGATGTCGGTGTCGACCTCGAGCGCCCGCTCGCGGGCTCGGTTGAGCGTGGCCCGCACGTCCTCCTCGAGGTCCGCCAGTCCGCGGCCGGCGAGCGTCCGGGGTTCGACGTTGAGCTCGATCGTGTACCTGCCGAGCTCGCTCTGGTAGGCGGGGTCGGCGATCCGGCCGAGAACCTCGGCGTTCGTCCGGGCGGGGGAGCCGTCCTCGTCCACGAGCGCGAGCTCGATCTCGAGGCCCGTGGTGGGGACGTCCTCGGCGAAGTGCTGCCGGGAGAGCATCACCTCCAGCGCGTCCAAGCACTGGGCGACCTTGGCCCGGTACCGGGTCCTGTCGCCCTCGGTGTACGTCGTGCTCGAGACCTCGCGTCCCATGGCCCACCTCCTCACGGTGCCGCAATCGTGCCACCGCCCGCCGCGCCGTGGGGCCGCGACGCGACCGTGTCCGGCCGGTGGTGCCTCCGGGGGCGGTTCTAGACTGGGGGAGATGGCCACGGACAAGGAGCGGGAGCCCGACGACGACGTCGACGGCGCGCGCACGGAGCCCGGGGTGGGGGAGACGAAAGCCGACGGGACCGGCTACGCCGGGCCCGACACCGTTGGGGCCGAGGACGCCGGGTCCGACGAGGTCGGACCCGAGAGCGCAGGCGTCGACTCGGACGAGTCCGATGCGGCCGATCCCCTGATGGTCGAACCCGACGTGGTCGAGCCCGACGTGGTCGAGCCCGACCCGGACGAGGAACGCGAACGGATCCAGCGCCAGCTGCGCGTCCAGACCCCCTGGTGGGCGATCGGCGTCGTCACGTTCGTGGTCGCGGCCGCCTCGCTGCTCCTCGGCTTCGTCACGGCGAACGTGACCACCACGATCGGCCCGCACCGCGCCGAGGTGGCCGTCACGGTGGACTCCGACATCACGGTGGACCTGGGCCCGGCCGGCACGGTCGTCCTCGACTCGCCGCTTCCGGCGCGGATCGGCGTGCGCGCCGTCGTCAAGGAGCTCCCCTCCAACGCGGGCCTCACCGACTCGACGATGGCGGCCGGCCTCCTCGCCGACGCCGACGCCTACACCCGCATGATCGCCTACCCGGACGCGGTCTTCGCCGAGCCCGTCCGCGCGCTCACGGACAACGCGCTCGCCCGCGCCGCCGTCATCGGCTCGATCGCGCTCGTCGGCATCGGCGCGGTGCACGCGGGCCTCCACGGGCGCTGGCGGCGCGCCTTTCGGCTGGTGACCGACCGCCCGGTGGTGGTCGCGCTGACGGCCTCGGCCGTCGTCGTGGGGAGCATGGCGACCGGCCTGCCGGCCCTGCGGAACGACGCCCCACCCGGGCACGTCATCGACTCCTTCGACGGGACCCCGATCGAGGGCGCCCGCGTGTCCGGCCGGCTCGCGGACCTGCTCACCGCCTACGGGCCGACGATCCGGCTGCTGTACGACGGCAACAACGCGTTCTTCACGCGTGCCACGGCCACCCTCGACGACGAGCTCGCCGCCGCGGGCATCTCCTCGAACGGGCCCGACGCCGAGCCGCCCGAGGACACGGTGACCGCCCTGTTCTTCACCGACGTCCACTGCAACATCGGCATGGCCGAGCTCGTCGGGCACACCGCGGAGGCCGTGGGCGCGGACATGATCCTCGACACCGGTGACACCACGATCGCGGGCACCGCGCTGGAGGAGTTCTGCGTCAACGCGGTCGACCGCGCCATGCCCGCGGACGTGCCCTACGTGGTGGCCGCGGGGAACCACGACTCGATCGTCACGGTGGGCCAGATGCGCCGCGCCGGCTGGATCGTGCTGGACGGGTCCACGGTCGAGGTGGCCGGCGTGCGCATCCTCGGCGACACCGACCCGCGGCTGACCACGCTCGACCAGCCGACCGTCCAGGAGCGCAACGAGTCCTGGGAGGAGACGGCGCTGCGGCTCGCGGACGAGGCGTGCGTCGAGGGCAGGAACGGCAGCCCGGTCGACCTCGTGATGATCCACGACGCCTACGCCGGGCGTCGCGTGGCCTGGTCCGGCTGCGCGCCGCTGACGCTCTCGGGCCACATCCACCAGCACGTCGGGCCGGAGCTCGACCAGCACGGGATCCGCTGGGTCGAGGGCGCCGCGGGCGGCCAGGGGACCGGGGTGCCGACCCTCGGGCCGATCCGTGCCGATGCCCCGTTCGGACAGATCGAGTTCGACGCGGAGACCGGCGAGGCCCTGCGCTACCGGCGGATCGTCCTGCGCCCGGAGGGCTCGGTCGTCGTCGGCGACTGGGCGGACCTGCCAGCCACGGTGCCGCTGCCGAAGGTTGACGGACCGTCCGGGTCCCCGTCCGACGGTGGATCGGGCCAGGGCGAGGAGGAGTCCGGTCCGGGAGACGGGAACCAGGACGACCCGACCGGTGACGGAACGCAGGGGGAGAGCCCGACCGAGCTCGTGATCCCGTTCCCCGACCAGGACGGCTGAGCCCGCGCCGCCGCCCGCGGCGGTCGCACGATGCCGCCGGGGAGGTCCGGCCGCGCGCACGAACGGTCAGGGACGCCACCGGCCAAGGTGCGCGACGCATAATTGCGGGGTGACAGACGCGCACCCCGGCCGGGACTCGGCCCCACACGATCCGACGGCGCCGGACGCGGCGGACCCTGGGGCGGCCGACGACCTGCCCGGGGACGTCCTCGAGGAGACGGACGAACTCGACGACGAGCTGGACGACCTCGACGGCGACGTCGTCGACCGGGCCGCGCCGAGCGAGCACCAGCTCGCCGGCGGTGCGCCGCGGGGGCTCGGCATCCTGCTGGTCGTCGCCGGCCTCGCGGGGCTGTGGGCGTCGATCGAGCTCGTGCTCTCGGAGATCATCATCGCGAAGGACCCCTCGGCGTCCCTCGCCTGCGACCTCAACCCGATCATCGGCTGCGGGTCGTTCATCACCACCTGGCAGGCGCACGCGCTCGGCATCCCGAACGCGGTCATCGGCGTGGGCGCGTTCGGCGGGCTGTTCGCCGTCGGGCTCATGTTCCTCTCCGGCGCCCGCGCCGGACGCTGGTTCTGGCGGGTGCTGGTCGCCGGCGTCGCCTTCGCGACGGTCGCGCAGGCCTTCTTCCTCTACACGGCGTTCTTCGTCATCCACGGGCTGTGCCCGTACTGCCTGGTCGTGTGGACCGTGAACATCCCGGTCATCGTCCACGTGATCGCACGCGCCGCGCAGGCCGGGCACATCCGGATCGGCCGACGCCTCACCCGCGCGCTGGTCATGGACCGGTGGATCGTCGTCGGGGTGCTCTACGCCGCGATCGTCATCTTCGCGCTGGTCCACTTCTGGGACCAGTGGATGCTCCTGGCCCGGTAGCAGCCCTACCCCTTTCCCGTGAGGTAGGAACGGAACCTGCGAGGGAGGAACTGCGAGTTCCTCCCTCGCCTGCTCCGTTCCTACCTCGCGGAGATCCGGAGAGCTACGCCTCGGGGACGTTGTCCGCGTGACCCGCGGAACGCAGCGCCGAGCGGAGCCGCTCGGCCGCGGAGTCCATCTCGTCGTCGGGCACGTCGGACCGCGCGACCGCCGGGTTGAGCACCTTCTCGTCCCACGCGGGGAACACGTGCACGTGCAGGTGCGGCACCTCGAAGCCCGCGATCGCGACCATGGCGCGCGGCGCGCCGGTCGCGGCCCGCTGGGCCCGTCCGATGACCTGGGCGACCCGGGTCAGGTGCGCGACGAGCTCCGGCTCGGCCTCCGTGAAGTTGTCGATCTCCGCGCGGGGAACCACGAGCGAGTGGCCCTCCGTGTGCGGGCCGACGCTGAGGAACGCGACGCACAGGTCGTCCGCCCAGACGAAGCGCCCGGGGATCTCGCCGTCGATGATGCGGGTGAAGAGGGTGGCCATGGCCTCAACCCTAGGTGTACTCGGCCAGGAGGTTGGTGACACTTCGGGCATGTTGTTGACGTAGCGAGGA
>FUHX01000033.1 GCA_900163555.1 Actinomycetales bacterium JB111
ACAGGGTCCTCCCGCCGCCCGAGCGGCCCGAGCCGCCGGTCCTTCCCCCGCCGGGGACCCCGGACCCGCCGGGACCGCCGTCGGTCGACGGTCCGACGCCGACGCTGCCGGCCCCGACCCTGCCGGGTCCGAGCGTTCCGGGTCCGGGCGTTCCGGGTCCGTCGCTTCCCACCCCTCCCGGTGGCCCCGGGATGCCGGGTGTTCCCGGGCCGGGCATCATCGCCCCGCCCCTTCCGGGCCGTCCGCCGCTCACCGGCGGTATGCCCGGCGGCCCCTCGCCCGTCGGGCGTCCGGGTCCCGTGCTCACCCCGCCGCCCGGCGGCCAGGCACCTCGTGGCATCGGCCCCGGCGGCCGTGGCGGCGCTGGGGGCGCTGGTGGCGTCGGCCCGCGCGGCGGCATGATGGGCGCCCCGCAGTCCGGCGGTGGCTCGCGTGGGGCTGCGCGCCCCGGCGTCGCCGGTCGCGGACCGGGCACCGGCATGGCCGGCCGCTCGGGCATGGTCGGCGCCCCGCACTCCAACGGTGGCTCCCGAGGAGCCACGCGCCCCGGCGTCGCTGGTCGCGGTGCGGCCGGAGCGGCCGGTCGCGGTGCGGCCGGAGCGGCCGGTCGCTCCGGAATGGTGGGCGGCGCTCCCGCGGGTGGCCGCGGCGGCGGCGCAGGACGCGTCGGTGCCGGTACGGCTGGTGGCGCAGCACGCGTCGGTGCCGGTACGGCTGGTGGCGCCACGGGTGCATCCCGTGGCGGCGCGGCGGGTGTCACCCGAGCGGGAGCTGCAGGTGGCGCCGGTAGCGCGGGCCGTACGGGCGCCGCCGGCTCGGCCAACGGAGCCGCTCGTGGCGGTGCAACCGCTCGTGGCGGTGCGCGTCCCGGCGTGACCGGTCGCAGCGGAGGTGCCACGGCAGGCACTGCCGCGCGCGGCGGTGCGACGCCGGCCGCTGGTCGTCCCGGGTTCATGGTCGGCGCGAACCGCGGCGGCAAGGACAAGGACCGCCCGAACGAGGAGCAGGAGCACCTCGACAAGGTCGACCAGCTCGACGCCGGCGAGCGCGGCGGGATGAGCCGGATCAAGGGCGGCACCCGGAGCGATGTCCGCGAGTCGCCCGTGGCCGCGGTCGACGCCGAGAACGACGACTGGTAGACCGCACGACCCCGATGACGGCGGGTGTCCTCCACACGGAGGGCACCCGCCGTCGTTCGTGTGTGTGCGTGGGGCGGTGTGGGGCGGTGGGTGTGGGGCGGCGTGCCGACCCGGAGGTGTGCGCGCCGCGTCCGGTCCTACTGGTGGGACCCAACTGGCAGGTTTCTGGCGCAGAAGCCGCCGATCACGTCCCACAAGATGGGTGCTCCGGGGACACGAGGCGGCTGATACGGGGGGCCAAGGCACCCAGAGGAGCGTGCAACTGGACGGGCTCACGGAGTGCGGACCCTCATTCGCCTGCGGCTACGCGAGCCCCTGGCCATCACCGCGCGGGGGTGCAGATCCCCGGACATCATCGAGTGGAGGGTGAAGACACCGAGTGGAGGGTCAATAGGGCCTCCACTGGATGCACTACCCCTCCACTCGCTGGTGTTGAGGGGCTGAGAGGTCGAGGTGCTGAGGGTGTGGGAGTGTTGCGCGGCGGATCGATCAAGCTCCGCGGCCAGGGCGAGGCTCCGCGCACCGGTCACACTCCACAGGCCGGTCAGACGCCGCGGGCACCCGAGCCGTGGCGCGGGTCCTCGCCCAGTCGCGTGATCTCGCGACCAAGGTCGATCCGGTCGGCCGGCACGGGCGCGAGCGTGGCGCGTACCTGCTCGGCACCGCCCCTGCGCTCGGCGTCGCGCGCGATCTGGCGGCTGGGCAGGATCCTTGTGCGGGCGATGCGGTCCTGCCAGGCGCGGTGCCTGTGCTGAGGGTCGAAGAGCCCCGACAGTGCGAGCAGGATCCCGCCGATCACCGTGACGTGGGCGGCCCCCAGAACGCCCGAGCGTACGGCCTCGCGCCGGAGCCCCGGGGCCAGGTGGTCCTCGCGCCGCGCCACACGGGTGCCCATGGCAAAGCCACCCGGGGTCAGGCCGGTCCTCGCCCGGACGACGACGAGAAGCGCCGCCACCTCGAGGAAGACGAGCGCCGTCAACGGGATCGACTCGGTGAGGAACCAGGCGCCCGCGGCCGGGATCGCGACCACGACGAGCGTGATGAGGTAGCTCGCGAGCTGGCTGAGCGCGCGGGTCACCGGGAATCCGTCGATGAACGTGTCGGGGGTAGCCGCGGGGCCACCGGTGAGATGGCCGGAGGCGGAGCGTGCGGCGGCCTGCCCCTGGGTGGGCTGTGGCGCCTGAGGTCGTTGGACGGGCGGACCCGCCGGGCGGGAGCCGCCGGCCCGCGGCCCGGTCCGATCCTGCCGAGCGACCTCGGCGCCGTACTGCCCGCGCGCAGTGTCCGCGGAACCTACGCCCGGAAGCTGTCCCGGGACCCCGGTCCGCGGTCCCTGCGACTGCGGTGCGTATGCGGCGGGCGGCGACTGGGTGACCGGAGCCGCCGAGCTCGTGAAGGGGTCGGGGTTGAAGGGCGCGGTCGGGCTAGCGGGTGCGTTCTGGTTGCCCGGTCCAGCCTGGTAGCCGGTTCCGGTCTGGTTGCCCGGTCCAGCCTGGTTGCTCGGTCCGGTCTGGTTGCCCGGTCCGGCCTGGCTGCCCGGTCCGGCCTGGCTGCCCGGTCCGGCCTGGTTGCCCGGTCCGGCCTGGCTGCCCGGTCCGGCCTGGTTGCCCGGCCCCGCCTGCCCCGCGGTGCCTCGGTTGCCGGCCGTGCTCGGGCCGCTCGGCGCGCTCGGACTCGCGGGCGGGCGCTGCTGAGCGTCCGGGCGCTGGGGCACGGGCGCGCTCTGAGGGGACTGGCTCGCGGGCGCGGAGCCCGGCTGAGGTGCGCGTGCCGGAGACGAGGTCGTGCGTGCGTCGGGTCGAGCGGCAGATGCATCCGAGGGGGCGGCTGTCGGCCGACCGGACGGTGGCGTCGCTGTGCCCGCGCCGCGGGACGGGACAGGGAGAGGACTCCGGGAGGCGGCCGCTGCTGCGCGCGGCCCGTCAGAGGCGCCGGGGGCCGGTCGGGAGCCGCCACGTCGGGCACCCGCAACGGGCCGGGAGCCACCCGAGCGCTGTGGAGCGGCCTGGCGGGAGCCACCGGCCGCAGCCGAACCGGTGCCAGCGGCCTGCTGCGGCCCGACCTGGCGGGAGCCGGCAGGCGCTGCTCCGCCCGCGCCGGTGGTTTGCTGTGGCCCAGGCTGACGAGAGCCAGCGGCCCCGGCCCCGCCCGCGCCAGCGGTCTGCTGTGGAGCGGCCTGGCGGGAGCCAGCGGCCGCAGCCGAACCCGTGCCGGCGGACTGCTGCGGCCCCGCTGCTCGCGAGCCGCCGCCCTGACCGGGGGTCGCCGGTCCCCGCCCGCCGGCCTGGCCGGCCTGCGCCGCACCAGCCTGCGCGGGTCGAGAGTTTGCGCCCTGCCCGGCACCGGCCTGTCCAGCACCAGCTCCTGCCGGCGCACTCACCGGTCGGCCGGTGGGCGGCTGGCGCCTCGCCTCCTCGTTCCGCGAAGGAACCGCTCCCCCGCGAGCGCCCCGGCTAGGCGCTCCGTCAGCGGAGGCGGACTCAGCCTGGGCCCGCAGCGCCCGACGCCGCATCTGCCCCTCGCTCGAGGGAACCGGCTGCCCGGAGCCGCCGTGCGAGGCATCCCGCTGCCCGGAGCCGCCCTGCGAGGCATCACGCTGCCCGGCGCCGCCCTGCGAGGCATCCCGCTGCCCGGCGCCGCCCTGCGAGGCATCCCGCTGACCGGAGCCACCTCGCGAGGCACCACCCTGACCAGCACCATCCTGACCAGCGCCACCCGGCGCGGCGCCACGCTGCCTCGCACCACCGCGCCCGGAACCGCTCGGCTCCTCGCTCGGCACATCGCCCCGCTGCTCGTTCGGCTGGTCGTTCACAGTCCTACCTGCCTCACCCATTGAATGGTCCCCGCGGCGACGACGCCGGCCGGCAGGGCCAGGTAGATCGCCAGGTTCTGGACGATGTCGCCGACCCGCGCGAGCGCGACGTTGTACTTCCCCGCACCCACGGCGATCGCGATGCCGGCAACGGCGAGCGCCACGACCACGGCCCCCACGCCCACCGTCAACGCCTCCATGCGGCCCCCCACGACGGCGGCCCACGCGATCTGCGCGATCATCGCGAACGCGGCCACCCGCGGCAGCACGCGCACGAGCCGCGAGCGCGCAGTGCGCGGCACGAGCAGCAGCGTGACCACCGCGGCCACCACGACGACCGTGGCGGCCCAGCCCCGCATGCCGCCGATCTGCACGATCTGCAGCACCGGGACGGGCAGCGCCATCGCGGTGAGCGAGAGGAGCACGACCACCAGGTCCTGCCGAGCCCGCGCCGTCGAGACCACGCGGCGCACGCGCGGCCGCGTCACGTCCACGGGCGCCTTCGGGGCGGCCTGCCGCGGCCCGCTCGCGTCACGCGTGACGTGCTTGAGGTCGAGCAGCTGCTCGTCCGGCACGTCGATGGCGAGCGCCGGCATCGCCAGCAGCAGCGGCGGGACCGCGCCCATGAGGATCGGCGCGGCGAACGCCAGCCCGCTGGTGGTCTGGATGGTCACGAGCCCGATGAGCGCCACGCCGAGCCACACCGTGGCCACGAGGGCCGCCGACGACGCCGACCGGTCCTGCCGTCTCTCCGAGATCCCGGAGCGCAGCGCCACGACCGCGCCGGCGACCGCGGGAGCCACCACGATCGCGAGCCGGATGCCGGGCATGCCGGAGGGCGGGACGATGAGGGCGCCGAGGGCGAGCGACACGGTCGACAACGCCGCCATGTCGTACAGGACGGTCCGCTCGCGGGGCTTCCGCCCCACGAGGGCGAGGAGGACGAGGGCCAGGAGCCCGACGACGACCGGTCGCCACCACGTGGGCGCCGACTCGCCGTCGCCCCACGGCCCCATGCCGAGGTGGAGGAGGGTCGCGCCGCCGAGCAGCACGAGGCCCGCCGCGGCGAGGGCGATCGAGTCCGCCCCGCGCGGCATGGTCCGGGCGCGCGCAGCCTCGTCCTCGGAGACGGTGGCACCGGCGGAGCCGCGGCTCACGGTCAGCACGATGCCGTCCGGGACGTCGACGCCGATGACGTCGCTGCCGGCGATCCGCCAGCCGGAGGTGTCGGTGATGAGCACGGCCCGCGAGCTCGCGTCGATCCGCAGGCGGGCGAGCACGTCCGCCACCGTCGACTCCGCGGGGACCGCGAGGTCGCGAACGACCGAGCCGAGTACGACCGTGGCGTGCACGCGCGCGTCGACCGTGGCCGTCATCCGGTCCCCTCTCGTCCATCGGCGGCGGTGAGCGTTCGACCGACCCACAACCGATTGGGCCTCATGGGTCGCCCGGACCATATATTAGGTGCGGCTACGGGTGAACCGCCCGGCGGTCTGCGGGGAGAAATCTGCCCGCGCGCCGTCAAGCCCGGGGGGACCTCCTCCGGACCAGCAGTGCGCCGCACGAGAACCGAAGGATGATTCGTGGTCCGTCCGTCGACGAAGGCCCCACCGCCTCCCCCGGAGACGGAGGAGCAGATGCAGGCCCCTCCGGACCTTCCGGAGCCGGAGGGGATCACGAACATCCTCATGATGGTCCTGCCGATGGTGGGCTCCATGGGCATGATGGCCGTGATGATGTTCGGCGGCGTCGGCGCCGCCAACCCCCGCATGATGATGATGGGCGGGGCGTTCATGTCCGCCATGATCCTCATGGTCGCGATGAACATCCTGCGCCAGCGCCGCCAGCATGCCCAGGCGGTCATGAACTCGCGGCGCGAGTACCTCGCCTACCTCTCGGACCTGCGGACCAAGGTGCGCACGGCGTCGACCATGCAGCACGACTTCCTCACCTGGCGCATGCCGGACCCCGCAGCCCTCGCCGCGATCGGCGAGGAGGGCTCGCGCGCCTGGGAGCGCAGCTCCGACGACGACGACTTCCTCCTCGCGCGGATCGGCACGGCCACGCAGCCGCTCACCCTCACGCTCAAGGCGCCGGAGACCCCGACGCTCGCCCAGCTCGACCCCGTCACCGCCTCCGCGGCGCACCGGTTCCTCGTGGCGCACCGCGAGGTCGCCGGGCTGCCGATCGGCATGGACCTCCAGGCGTTCGCCCGGATCGAGATCGCGGGCGCCGAGGAGTCGGCGCGCGCCCTGGCGCGCGGCGTCATCTCCCACCTGGCGACCTTCGCCTCCCCCCAGGACCTGAAGATCGCGGTCATCGCCTCCCAGGACGCGCTGCCGAGCTGGGAGTGGATCAAGTGGCTGCCGCACGCGCTCTCCTCGAGGGCGAGCGACGCCGTCGGGCCGGCGCGCATGCTCGCGACGTCGCTCGACCACCTCAAGGACATGCTTCCCGAGGGCATCTCGGAGCGGCCCGGCTTCGACCCGGTCGCCACCGAGCCGGAGCTGCCCCACCTGCTGCTCGTGCTCGACGGCGGCGAGCTGCCCGTGCGCAACGAGCTGATCCCGCCGGACGGGGTCCAGGGCGTCACCGTCCTCGACCTGCCGGAGACCTGGGACGCGCTCGTCTCCCCCACCACGCTGCGGCTCCTGCTGCACGAGACCGTCGCCGAGGGGAAGCTCGCCGGCTCCACCCCGGTGGAGATCCTGCAGGTCGGCTCGCAGCCCCAGATCGGGCTCGCCGACCAGCCCACGCTGCCCGAGGCCGAGGCCGCCGCGCGGCGCCTGACCGCCCGGCTCGCGTCGATCCGCTCCGGCCAGGTCACGCCCGACTCGACGGACGGGGACTCCGCTGACGCCGCCCCCGAGGTCTCCGCCGAGCTCACCGACCTGCTCGGGCTGGGCGACGTGCGGGACCTCGACGTCGCGCAGGCCTGGCGGCCGCGCCCGCAGCGCGACCGCCTGCGCGTGCCGATCGGCCTGACGCCCGAGGGCCGCGTCGTCCAGCTGGACATCAAGGAGTCCGCCCAGCAGGGCATGGGCCCGCACGGCCTCATCATCGGCGCGACCGGCTCGGGCAAGTCCGAGGTACTCCGCACGCTCGTGCTCGCCCTGACGATGACGCACAGCTCCGAGGCGCTCAACCTCGTGCTCGTCGACTTCAAGGGTGGTGCGACGTTCGCGGGCATGGCCGAGATGCCGCACGTGTCCGCGATCATCACGAACCTCGGCGAGGAGCTCACGCTCGTCGACCGCATGGAGGACGCGCTGCGCGGCGAGATGGTGCGCCGTCAGGAGCTCTTACGCGCGGCCGGCAACTTCGCGAACGTCACCGAGTACGAGAAGGCGCGCGTCGGGGGCAGGACGGACCTCGAGCCGCTGCCGGCGCTGATGATCATCTGCGATGAGTTCTCCGAGCTGCTGTCCGCGAAGCCCGAGTTCGCCGAGCTGTTCGTGGCGATCGGCCGGCTCGGCCGCTCGCTGTCCATGCACCTGCTGCTGTCCTCCCAGCGACTGGAGGAGGGCAAGCTGCGCGGCCTGGAGTCGCACCTGTCCTACCGGATCGGTCTGCGCACGTTCTCCCCGCAGGAGTCGCGCACGGTCCTCGGCGTCACCGACGCGTACGACCTGCCGCCGAAGCCGGGCGTCGGGTACCTCAAGCCCGACACGACGACGATGATCCGCTTCCGCGCGGCCTACGTCTCCGGGCCTCCCCCGGCCCGGCGCCGCCCGCGGCGCGAGGCGGCCGGCGGCGGCGAGGCCCGCCAGGAGACCATCGACATCGAGATCTCGCCGTACACGGCGGCGCCGGTGCTCGGCGAGAGCCCCGAGGAGCTCGTCAAACGCCTGGACTCGGTCGACGCCGCGAAGAACCTGGTCGACGAGGTCGCGGAGAAGAAGAAGGAGCAGGAGGCGAAGGAGGAGGCCGCCCTCCAGCCGTCCACCTTCGACATCGGCGTGGCCCGCATGGAGGGTCAGGGCCCGCCGGCGCACGTCGTGTGGCTGCCGCCGCTGGACGTCCCGCAGACGTTCGACCAGCTGATGACGGACCTGACCGTCACGCCGGAGCTCGGCCTGCACTCCCCGCGGTGGAGGTCGGCGGGCGCGCTCACGCTGCCGCTCGGCATCGTCGACCGGCCGCTCGAGCAGCGCCGCGAGGACCTCGTCTTCGACCTGTCCGGCGCCGGCGGCCACATGGGCATCGTCGGCGGCCCGCGCACCGGCAAGTCGACCGCGGCCCGCTCCCTCGTCACCGCGCTCGCGCTCACGCGCACGCCCGCCGAGGCCCAGGTCTACGTCCTCGACTTCGGCGGCGGCACATTCTCCGCGATGACCGACCTCGCCCACGTGGCCGGCGTGGCCACGCGCGGCGAGCCGGACGTCGTCCGGCGCATCGTGGCCGAGATGCGGCAGCTGATCGACGAGCGGGAGGTCTTCTTCCGGACGAACCGCATCGACTCCATCGAGACCTACCGGACGCGCCGCGCCCAGGGGAAGGTCGACGACGGGTACGGCGACATCTTCCTCGTCATCGACGGTTGGCCCACCATCAAGTCCGACTTCGACGACCTCGAGCAGCAGATCATGCAGCTCACCGGGCGCGGCCTCACGTTCGGCCTCCACCTCATCGCCACGGCGAACCGGTGGATGGACTTCCGGATGCAGCTCAAGGACATGATCGGCTCGCGGCTCGAGCTCAAGCTCGGTGACCCGCTGGACTCGGACGTGGACCGCAAGCTCGCGAAGAACATCCCCTCCGGTCGACCCGGCCGCGGGCTCGCGAAGTCGAAGCACCACGTGCTCACGGCCCTGCCCCGGATCGACGGCGACGGCGACGCAGGGACCCTCGGCGCCGGCGTCGACCACCTCGTCACCCGCGTCAACAAGGCGTGGACCGGCCGACCCGGACCGAAGCTCCGCCTCCTGCCCGAGAAGGTGGAGCTCGACGCGGTCCGTGCCGAGGCCACCCCGGAGAACCTCAGCTCGCTCGTCATCGGTGTGGACGAGGCGCGGCTCGCGCCGGTCGTGCTCGACCCGTCCGCGGACCCGCTGGCCTACCTGCTCGGCGACTCGAAGTCCGGCAAGTCCACGTTCCTGCGCACGATCGGCGCGGAGATCGCGCGGCGGTACACGACCGACGAGGCACAGATCGTCGCGGTCGACCTGCGGCGCGCGCTCCTCGGGGAGCTGCCCGAGAAGTACGTGGGCCTCTACCTGTCCACGCACGACATGGCGACCGAGCAGCTCAAGGGCCTGGCCGCCTTCCTCAAGCAGCGCCTGCCCGGGCCGAACGTCACGCCGGAGGAGCTGCGAAACCGGTCGTGGTGGACAGGCAAGGATGTCTACGTGCTCGTGGACGACTACGACCTCGTGAACACCTCCGCCGGCAACCCGCTCGCCGCGCTGCAGCCGCTCATGGCGCAGGCGAAAGACATCGGCCTACACATCTACGTCGCCCGACGCATCGGCGGCGCCTCGCGCGCCATGTTCGAGCCGGTCATGCAGACGATGACCGACCTCGCCGCGCCCGGCTTCCTCCTGTCCGGCAACCCCGACGACGGACCGGTCATCGGGCGCATCCGCGCCAAGCGGGCGAACGCCGGCCGCGCGCAGATGATCACGCGCGACCGCGGCAACGAGACCGTCCAGCTGGCCTGGCTGCCCAAGAACCACGGGTGAGGCGCGCGACGTCGTCGGCGGTAGTCGGCGTCGTCGGGTCGCGGCCCACCGCGGGCGGGCGCCGCCCGGGGCGGGCAGGCTGCGGGAGGTGGGCTGCGTCGTCGGGCGGGCGCCGCCCGGGCCGGGCGGGCTACGGAAAGTGGTGACGTCGTCGGGCGGGTTCTGGCCGCCTGGCCCTGTCGCCGACGGCGAATCCTTGGCATCCTGACGGGACGAGTGTGAACCCGCACACAAACTTCTGGGGGATGACATGACGCAGATCGATCAGCCGACATACGACGGGAGCGGTCTGACCACCGGGATCGTGCACTTCGGGGTCGGGAACTTTCACCGCTCGCACCAGGCGATGTACGTCGACCGCCTGCTGAACGGGGGCGAGACGACGTGGGCGATCTGCGGGGTCGGGCTGTTCCCCGCGGACAAAGCGATGGGCGCCGACCTGCGCGAGCAGGGCTTCACCTACACGCTCGTGCTCAAGGACTCGCGCGCGCCTCTCGAGGCGCGGACGATCGGCTCGATCACCGACTACCTGCACGCGCCGGACGACCCGGACGCCGTCGTCGAGCGGCTGGCCTCGCCGACCACGCGGCTCGTCACCCTGACGATCACGGAGGGCGGCTACTCCGACGAGCCGGAGCCGGGCGGGGACCCGACGGTGTTCGACTACATCGTCGACGCACTCGCCCTGCGCCGTGAGCGCGGCATCGACCCGTTCACCGTGGTCAGCTGCGACAACATCGAGTCCAACGGCGTGATCGCGCACCGCAGCGTGCTCGCCTACGCGAGGGCCCGCGGCGGCGACCTCGCGGAGTGGATCGAGTCGAACGTCGCGTTCCCCGGCAGCATGGTCGACCGGATCACGCCCGTGACCACGGACGAGGACCGGGCCATGGTGCAGAGCGAGTTCGGCGTGAGCGACAAGCGGCCGGTCGTCGCCGAGCCGTTCGACCAGTGGGTCCTCGAGGACAAGTTCCCGGGCGGGCGGCCGCCGTTCGACGAGGTCGGCGTGCAGCTGGTCGAGGACGTCGTGCCGTACGAGCGGATGAAGCTTCGGATCCTCAACGCCACCCACCAGCTCCTCGGCTACACCGGGCTGCTCGCGGACCACGACTACGTGCACGACGCGACGACGGATCCCGTGCTCGGCCGGCTCGCCGCCGCGTACATCGCGGACGAGGCGCGGCCGACTGTCGGCGAGGTGGAGGGCATCGACCTGGCCGACTACCAGGCCACGATCCTCGACCGGTTCGGCAACGCCGCAATCGGGGACACTCTCGTCCGGATCGTCACCGACGGCTCGGACCGGGTGGCGAAGTTCGTGGTGCCGGTCGTGGAGGACCTCATCGCGCAGGACCTGCCTGTGCGGGCGACGGCGTTCGCGATCGCGGCGTCGGCGGTCGTGGCCGGGCGGGACGATCTGCGCGAGCAGGTGACCGACCGCCAGCGGAGCCGGCTCGACGACGCCATGTCGCGGCTGAAAGACGACACGGCCACGTACCTGGACGACGAGGTGCTGTTCGCCTCGATCGGGTCCTCGGAGCGGTTCCGAGAGGCGTTCGTGAGCTCGTACGAGGCGATCTCGGAGAAGGGCGTGCTCGCGGCCGCCGAGGAGCTGGTCGGGTCCGGTGAGGCGTCGTGACGGAGGCTGCGGGTTCGGCTGCGGGTTCGGCTTCGGCGGGTGCGGCGGAGGGCTCTGCCTCGGTGGGCTCTGCGGAGGGCTCTGCTTCGGCGAGCTCTGCGGAGGGTGCGACCGACACGGGGCGCGTGCTCGTCGTCGGGGAGGCTCTCGTCGACGTCTTCCCCGACGAGGAGGGCGGCCCGGCCCGCGCCAGCGGGCGCGTGCCCGGCGGCAGCCCCGCGAACATGGCGGTGGGGCTGGCGAGGCTCGGCGTCGACGTCGCGCTGCTCACCCACATCGGCGACGACGAGGACGGGCGGCTCGTGCTCGACCACCTGTCGTCGTCGGGGGTGGACGTCGTGGACGGGTCGGTGGTGCCGGGTCGCACCTCGACGGCGATCGCGCGGGTCGACGCGGCGGGCGTGCCCGCGTACGAGTTCGACGTGGCGTGGGAGCTGCCGCCGGTCGGCCAGATCGAGATCCCGCCGGCCGTGCACATGGGCTCCTACTCGGCGTTCCTCGAGCCGGGCGCGAGCCGGGTGGCCGAGATCGGCGAGCGGGCGCAGGCGCAGGGGGCGCTCGTATCGTTCGACCCGAACATCCGGCCCGCGCTGCTGCCGCCGCTTCAGCAGGTGCAGGAGAGGTTCGACCAGCTGGCGGCGAGCGCGAGCGTCCTGAAGATCTCCGACGAGGACGCCGAGTGGCTGTTCCCCGACCTGTCCGTGGACGGGGTGGTCGAGCACGTGCTCGCGCTCGGGACGCCGCTCGTGGTGGTCACGCTCGGCGACGACGGCGCGGTGCTCGCGCGGCCCAACGGCGAGGTACGGGTGCCGCGGGCGCAGGTGGACGTGGTGGACACGGTCGGGGCGGGCGACAGCTACATGGCGGCGCTCATCCAGTCGCTGCTCGCCGTCACCGACGAGGGCGTGGATGCGCGCGGCCGGTTCGCGTCGGTCGACCTCGAGAGATTGGGCCGGTACTGCGCGGCCGCGGCGGGCATCACGGTGAGCCGGCGCGGGGCAAACCTGCCGTCGAGCGCGGACCTGGAGGGGGTCGCGGAGCTGCCGTAGCGGTGGTTTGGGGGATGGCCGACCTCCTCGCCCAGAGGAGCGTTGAGACGCCGAGAGGAGCGCTGCTCAGCGCTCCTCTCGGCGTCTCAACGCTCCTTTCGGTGGTGGGGTGACGCGCGGCCGTGACGGCAGCCCTGGTCGAACGCCCAGTGGAGGGTTGAGTCGTCGAGTGGAGGGTCAGTGCCCCCTCCACTCGACGACTCAACCCTCCGCTCGCTGAAAGGGGCGGGGCAGGTGGACGGGGCCGACGCCGGTGCGCGGGCAGGGGAAGGATGGTCCCGGCGCGCGGCGCGCGGCGCGCGGTCCGGAGCGACGGGAGTTGGGGCATGAGCGGTGAGCTGGTGGCGGCAGCAGCGGGGCTGGTGTGGCTCGGCATGGTGCTGGGCATCTCGTTCCTGGAGGCACCGCTGAAGTTCCGGGCACCCGGGATCACCGTCCCGCTGGGTCTCGGGATAGGCCGCATCGTGTTCGGCGCGCTCAACATCGCCGAGTCGGTCCTCGCGGTCGTCCTCGTCGCAGGGCTCGTCGTGGCCGGCTCGTGGCCGGCCGCGAGCATCTGGTTGCTCGCCGCTGTGCTGCTGCTGATCGCGCAGGTCGCTCTTGTGCGCCCGATCCTGCGCCGACGCTCCGACCGGGTGATCGCCGGCGAGAGCACGGGCGATCGCTCGAACATGCACTGGCTGTACCCCGCCCTGGAGACGCTCAAGGTGGTCGCGCTCGTCGTCGGCGCGCTGCTGCTGCTCGCCGGCGCCTGACGGACAAACGCCCAGTGGAGGGGTAAGTCATCGAGTGGAGGGTCTGTACCCCCTCCACTCGATGAGTTACCCCTCCACTCGACGAATGGGGGCGGGGCACCGGGAGCAGAGGCAAGGGGGCCGCGTGAGTGGGGCCGGGACCCGAGTGTCGACCGGCCCGAACGCCGAGTGGAGCGTTAGGTCATCGAGTGGAGTCCTCTGACACGCTCCACTCAGTGACCTAACGCTCCACTCGATGAATGAGGTGGAAGTAGAGGCACTGCGTGCGTGGGGCGAGCGCCGCCCCGGCAGCAACGAGGCTCCTGCGGCAGAGCAGCCCCGGTGACTCCCGCGGCGCAGCAACCGCCGCAGCGCGCCTCGGCGGGAGCGCCAAGTCCCCTCCCCACACCCCAGCCCGTGAGCACACCGTGAGGGTTTTGCCCCTGCCCGTATGGGTTCCGTAAGGATCGCGCTCCCCGCCCCCTGACGGGTGTTCGCTCGTCGAGCACCCGAGGTGGGTGCCCGGCGACCACCACGGTCGCCGCGTCCCACGAGGGAGGGCATCCGTGCTCGACATCCTGTTCGTCGCCGCCACGATCGGCGTCTTCGCACTTCTCGGTCGGCTCGGCCGGGCGTTGGAGGCGCTGTGATCGTCGTCGACATCGCCGCCGCAGTCCTCGGCCTCGCCGCGGTCGCCTACCTGGCGGTCGCGCTCGTCCGGCCGGAGCGGTTCTGATGGCCTGGCTCCCCGCGCCCGGCGAGCTCCTCCCCGCCGCCGGCACGCTCCTCGCCGTGGCGGCCGTCCTCGCCGTGGCCCACCGCCCGCTCGGCGACTACATGGCCCGCGTCTACTCCTCCCCGACACACCTGCGCGTCGAGCGGGCCGTCTACCGCGTCATCGGGGTCGACGCCGAGGCCGAACAGACCTGGCGGGCCTACCTCCGGGCGGTGCTCACGTTCTCCGCCGTCGGGATGTTCGTGCTCTACGGCCTGCTGCGCCTCCAGCCGTACCTCCCCTACGCGCTCGGGCTCCCGGCACCGTCGGCGGACCTGTCCTTCAACACGGCCGCCTCGTTCGTCACAAACACGAACTGGCAGTCCTACTCCGGCGAGCAGACCCTCGGGTACGCCGTGCAGCTCGCGGGCCTGGCCGTGCAGAACTTCGCCTCGGCGGCGGTCGGGATGGCCGTCGCGATCGCGCTCGTCCGCGGCTTCGCCTCCCGGCGCAGCGGCACGATCGGCAACTTCTGGACCGACCTCGTGCGCGGCACGACCCGCATCCTCCTGCCCCTCGCCATCCTCGGCGCGCTCGCGCTGCTGGCCGGCGGGGTCGTGCAGAACCTCGCGGGCTTCACGGACGTCACCACGGCCGCCGGCGCCACGCAGTCGATCCCGGGCGGGCCCGTCGCCTCGCAGGAGGCCATCAAGCTCCTCGGCACGAACGGCGGCGGCTTCTTCGCCGCGAACTCCGCCCACCCGTTCGAGAACCCGACGCCGGTCACCAACCTCCTGCAGATCCTCCTCATGCTGCTCATCCCGTTCTCGCTGCCGCGGACCTTCGGCCGACTCGTCGGCGACCTCCGCCAGGGGTACGCGATCCTCGCGGTCATGGGGCTGCTGTTCGCCGCGTCCCTCGCGATCCTCACCGCGCTCGAGACCGCCGGCGCGGGCACCGCCCCGCAGCTCGCGGGCGGCGCCATGGAGGGCAAGGAGCTGCGCTTCGGCATCCTCGGCTCCACGCTGTTCTCGGCCGCCGGCACCGGCACCTCCACCGGCGCGGTCAACGCCTCCCACGACTCCTTCACCGCGCTCGGCGGGATGCTCCCGCTGCTCAACATGATGCTCGGCGAGGTCGCGCCCGGCGGCGTGGGCTCCGGCCTCTACGGCCTGCTCGTGCTCGCCGCCGTCGCCGTGTTCGTGGCGGGCCTCCTCATCGGCCGCACGCCCGAGTACCTCGGAAAGAAGATCGGGCCGAGGGAGATCACGCTCGCGAGCCTGGTCGTCCTCACCGGCCCCCTCCTCGTCCTCGGCGGCACAGCCCTCACGTTCGCGATCCCGGCGGCCCGGGCGAGCACGATCGGGTCGATCGCCAACCCCGGCGCCCACGGGCTGACCGAGGTGCTCTACGCCTTCACGTCCGCGGCGAACAACAACGGCTCCGCGTTCGGCGGGCTCGCGGCCGACACCCCCTGGCTCAACACCGCCCTCGGGATCGTCATGCTGCTCGGCCGGTTCGTGCCGATCGCGCTCGTCCTCGCCCTCGCCGGCTCGCTCGCCGCGCAGGTCGCCGTGCCCGCCACCGCCGGCACCCTCCCCACGCACCGACCCCTGTTCGTCGGCATGCTCGCCGCCGTCACCGTGGTCGTCACCGCGCTCACCTTCTTCCCCGTCCTCACGCTGGGACCGCTCGCCGAAGGGCTGCTCTGACCATGTCCGCACCCACCACACCAACACCCACACCCACCACCCGCCCGACGACGCCCGTTCCCCCCTCCCCGAACGGCACCTCCCCGGGCGGCACCTTCTCGTGGCGCCAGCTCGCGGCCGCAGCACCGGGCGCGATCCGCAAGCTCGACCCGCGGCAGCAGTGGCGCAACCCGGTTATGTTCATCGTGTGGGTCGGCGCCGCCCTCACCACGGTCCTCGCGCTCCTCGAGCCGTTCCTCGGCGGCCCGGCCGACTCCGGCGGCGCCCCCGTCCCCGCATCGTTCACCGGCGCGATCGCCGCCTGGCTGTGGCTCACGGTCCTCTTCGCGAACCTCGCCGAGTCGGTCGCCGAGGGCCGGGGCAAGGCGCAGGCGGACTCCCTGCGCCAGACCCGCACGAGCACGACCGCGCACCTCGTCACCGACCACTCCGACGACGACCCCGCCGCCGAGCGCGCCACCCTCACCGAGGTCTCCTCCGCGGACCTCGCCCCGGGCGACGTCGTGGTCGTCAGCGCCGGCGAGCTCGTCCCCGGCGACGGCGACATCGTCCACGGCATCGCGAGCGTCGACGAGTCGGCCATCACCGGCGAGTCCGCACCCGTCATCCGGGAGTCCGGCGGCGACAGGTCCGCCGTCACCGGCGGCACGCGCGTGCTCTCGGACCGCATCGTCGTGCGCATCACCACCGCGCCCGGCGACACGTTCGTCGACCGGATGATCGCGCTCGTCGAGGGCGCCGCCCGCCAGAAGACCCCCAACGAGACCGCCCTGTCGATCCTGCTGGCCGCGCTGTCGATCGTGTTCGTCGTCGTCGCCCTCACGCTCAACCCGATCGCCTCCTACGCCGCGAGCCCCGTGAGCACGCCCGTGCTGATCGCGCTGCTCGTGTGCCTCATCCCCACGACGATCGGCGCCCTGCTGTCCGCGATCGGCATCGCCGGCATGGACCGCCTCGTCCAGCTGGGCGTGCTCGCGATGTCCGGCCGCGCCGTCGAGGCCGCCGGCGACGTCACCACGCTCCTGCTCGACAAGACCGGCACCATCACCCACGGCAACCGCCGCGCGCACGACTTCCTGCCCGTCCGCGGGGTCGAGTGGGCGGACCTCGTCCGCGCCGCCGCGGTCGCCTCGCTCGCCGACCCGACGCCGGAGGGCGCCTCGATCGTCGACCTCGCCCGGGCAGAGGGCACCGCCCCCTCCCCCGACGACGACGCCCGGCCGGGTGCCGGCCGCGTCGTCCCGTTCACGGCACAGACCCGCATGTCTGGCGTGGATCTTCCCGACGGGACGGAGCTACGGAAGGGGGCGGGCTCCGCCGTCGTGGGATGGGTGACCGCCGACGGCGGTGGCCTCGATCCGGACGTGCGGGCCGAGATCGAGGAGATCACCGAGCACGTCGCCGGTTCCGGCGGCACGCCGCTGGTGGTGGCCGCCCGCGCGCCGGGCTTCCCCGCCCGCGTGCTCGGGTGCGTGCACCTGAAGGACATCGTCAAGGAGGGCCTGCCCGAGCGGTTCGCCGAGCTGCGCGCCATGGGCATCCGCACCGTGATGATCACCGGCGACAACCCGCTCACGGCTGCCGCGATCGCGGCCGAGGCCGGGGTGGACGACTACCTCGCCGAGGCCACGCCCGAGGACAAGCTCGCGCTCATCCGGCGGGAGCAGGCGGGCGGGAACCTCGTGGCGATGACCGGCGACGGCACGAACGACGCGCCGGCGCTCGCGCAGGCGGACGTCGGGGTCGCGATGAACACCGGGACGTCGGCGGCGAAGGAGGCCGGCAACATGGTCGACCTCAATTCCGACCCGACGACGCTCATCGACATCGTCCGGATCGGCAAGCAGCTGCTCATCACGCGCGGCGCGCTCACCACGTTCTCCATCGCGAACGACGTGGCGAAGTACTTCGCGATCATCCCCGCGATGTTCGTCGGCGTCTTCCCGCAGCTGGCGGCGCTCAACGTCATGCACCTGCACTCGTCGGCCTCCGCCGTGCTGTCCGCGATCGTCTTCAACGCGCTCGTCATCGTGGCCCTCGTGCCGCTCGCGCTGCGGGGCGTGCGCTACCGGCCGCTGTCCGCCGCCCAGACCCTGAAGCGGAACCTGCTGCTCTTCGGACTTGGCGGGGTCGTTGCTCCGTTCATCGGGATCAAGCTCATCGACCTCGTCGTCAGCCTGATCCCCGGATTCTGACCGCCCATCGGCAAGGAAGGTCCTCACATGTCTGCAACCCTTCGCGGCACGGGCCGCGTGATCGGCGTGGCCGTGCGCGCCGTCGTGCTGCTCACGGTTCTCCTCGGGCTCGGGTACGCGCTTCTCGTCACGGGCGTCGGGCAGCTGGTGTTCCCCGCCCAGGCGAACGGGTCGCTCGTGCGGGACGAGTCCGGTCAGGTCGTCGGCTCGTCGCTCGTCGGCCAGTCGTTCACCGACGACGACGGGAATCCCCTCCCGCAGTACGTCCAGCCCCGTCCGTCGGCCGCGGGCGAGGGCGCCGGGTACGACGCCGCCGCCTCCGGGGCCTCGAACCTCGGCCCGGAGAACCCGGACCTCGTGGCGCTGATCGATACGCGCCGGGCCGAGGTGGCGGCGTTCAACGGGGTGCCGGTCTCCGCGGTCCCGGCCGACGCCGTCACGGCCTCCGCGTCCGGCCTCGACCCGCACATCAGCCCCGCCTACGCGGACCTGCAGGCGGAGCGTGTGGCGAGCGCCCGCGGCATCCCGGTGGAGGTGGTCCGCGACCTCATCGCCGCCAACACCGACGGCCGCGACCTCGGCTTCCTCGGCGAGCCCCGCGTGAACGTGCTGGAACTTAACCTTGACCTCGACCTTCGAGAAGGGTGAGCCATGGGGACGCGCGGTCAGCTGCGGGTGCTCCTCGGTGCCGCGCCCGGCGTCGGGAAGACCTTCGCGATGCTCGAGGAGGGCGCCCGCCTGGCGGGCGAGGGGAAGGACGTGGCGATCGCCGTCGTCGAGACGCACGGGCGGGCCGCGACCGCGCGCATGGCCGAGGGGCTCCCCGCGATCCCGCGGCGGGCCGTCGAGCACCGCGGCGTCACGCTAACCGAGATGGACGTGGACGCCGTGCTCGCCGCCCGCCCGGACCTCGCCCTGGTCGACGAGCTCGCCCACACGAACGCGCCCGGCTCGCGGCACGACAAGCGGTGGGAGGACGTCGGCGAGCTCCTCGCCGCCGGGATCGACGTCATCTCCACCGTCAACATCCAGCACATCGAGTCGCTCAACGACGTGGTCGAGCGGATCACGGGCGTGCCCCAGCGGGAGACGATCCCGGACGAGATCCTGCGCGCCGCGCACTCCCTCGAGCTCGTCGACCTCGACCCGCAGGGGCTGCGCGAGCGGCTCGCCGAGGGCCTGGTGTACCCGGCGGAGCGGGTGGACGCGGCGCTGTCGAACTACTTCCGGCTCGGCAACCTCACCGCCCTGCGCGAGCTCGCGCTGCTGTGGCTGGCGGACGAGGTGGACCAGGCGCTGCGGACCTACCGGGCCGAGCACGGGATCGACAGTACGTGGGAGGCCCGCGAGCGCGTCGTCGTCACGCTGACCGGCGGGCCCGAGGGCGAGACCCTGCTGCGCCGCGGGGCCCGGATCGCGGCCCGCTCCGGGGGCGGCGAGCTGCTCGCCGTGCACGTGGCCGGCCAGGACGGGCTGCGCGCCGGCAGCCCGGCCGCGCTCGCGCAGCAGCGGGCGCTCGTGGAGAAGCTCGGCGGCACCTACCACCAGGTCGTCGGTGACGACATCCCGACGGCGCTCGTGCAGTTCGCGACCTCCGTCAACGCCACCCAGCTCGTGGTCGGCGTGAGCCGCCGGGGCCGGATCGCGGCCGCGCTCGAGGGGCCGGGCATCGGCGCGACCGTCATCCGCGAGGCCGGCAACATCGACGTCCACATCGTCAACCACGCGGCGGCCGGGGGCCGGTTCACGCTCCCCCGGCCCGGCGGGGCGCTGACGGCCAGGCGGCGGGCCTGGGGCTTCCTCCTCGCGGTCGTCGGCGGGCCGCTGCTCACGTGGCTGCTCGTCCACCTGCGCACCGAGGCGTCCATCACGAGCGACGTCCTCACGTTCCAGCTGCTCGTGGTCGTGGTGGCCATGACCGGCGGCATCTGGCCGGCCCTGTTCGCGGCGGTCATGTCCGCGCTCACCCTCGACATCTTCTTCGTCCCGCCCTACGGGGACTTCTCGATCGACAAGCACTTCCACGTGCTCGTCCTTGTGCTCTACGTGGTCATCGCCGCGCTCGTCAGCCTCGCCGTGGACCGGGCGGCCCGCAAGGCGCGGGCGGCCCGGCGGGCGGCGGCCGAGTCGCAGCTGCTCGCGACCGTGGCCGGCAGCGTGCTGCGCGGCCAGGGGGCGGTCCAGGCGCTCGTCGACCGCACGCGCGAGGCCTTCGGGCTGACGGGCGTGCGCCTGGTGGCGGCGGAGGAGTCCGGATGTGGCGGTGGCGGGGTCCTCGCCGCGAGCGGCGAGCACTCCCCCGACGACGACGTCACGCGGGTGCCGGTCGGCACCCGGGCGGTGCTCGAGATGACCGCGCCGGACCTCAAGGCCTCCGAGCAGCGGCTGCTGCAGGTCGTCGTGGCGCAGCTGGACGCCGCGCTCGAGCACTCGGACCTCGCCGAGACCGCGTCCGAGATCGGGCCGCTGGCCGCGTCGGACAAGGTGCGCGGGGCTTTGCTGTCCGCGGTGAGCCACGATCTGAGGCGGCCGCTCGCGGCGGCGACGGCCGCCGTCGGGGGGCTGCGGTCCGCGGGGAGCCGGATGAGCGAGGCGGACCGGGCCGAGCTGCTGGTGACGGCCGACGAGAGCCTGGCCGCACTGGCGGACCTCGTCACCGACCTGCTGGACGTGGGCCGGCTGCAGGCCGGGGCGCTCGCGATCGCGCGGACGCCGACCGACACGGCGGACGTGGTGCTGGCGGCCCTGGACGAGCTGGGACTCGGGCCGGACGACGTCGGGCTCGACCTGGCCGACGACGTGCCGCAGGTGCTCGCCGACGGGGCGCTGCTGCAGCGGGTGGTCGTCAACCTGCTCGCGAACGCGCAGCGGTACTCGCCGGCGGGGTCGCGGCCGCGGGTGTCGACGAGCGCGTTCGGCGGGCAGGTGGAGATCCGGGTGATCGACGCGGGGCCGGGGATCCCGGCCGATCGGCGGGACGACGTGTTCGTGCCGTTCCAGCGGCTCGGGGACACGGACAACGGCACGGGGCTCGGGCTCGGGCTGGCGCTCTCGCGCGGGTTCGTGGAGGGGATGGGCGGCACACTGGTCCCGGAGGACACCCCGGGCGGGGGCGTGACGATGGTGGTGGCGCTGGACGCCGTCGGGGAGACGGGCGGGCGCGTGGAGGAAGGGGTGGGCGATGACGATCCTCATCGCTGACGACGACCCGCAGATCCTGCGGGCGCTGCGGATCACGCTGCGTGCGGAGGGGTACGAGATCGTCACGGCCGCGGACGGCGCGGAGGCGATCTCGGCGGCGGCGCGGCACAGGCCGGACCTGCTGATGATCGACCTGGGGATGCCGCGGCTGGACGGGGTCGAGGTGATTACGGCGGTGCGGGGGTGGTCGTCGGCGCCGATCCTCGTGATCTCGGGGCGCAGCGGCTCGGCGGACAAGGTGGAGGCGCTCGACGCCGGCGCGGACGACTACGTGACCAAGCCGTTCTCGATCGACGAGCTGCTCGCGCGCATCCGGGCGCTGACCAGGCGCGGGGCGCCGGCGAGCGCGGAGCCGGTCGTGAGGTTCGGGGACGTGACGGTGGACCTCGGTGCGCGGCGGGTGACGCGGGGGTCGGGGGCCGACGCGGAGGTGGTGCGGCTGACGCCGACGGAGTGGCAGGTGCTCGGGCTGCTCCTGCGGAACCCGGGGAAGCTGGTGACGCGGCAGACGCTGCTCACGGAGATCTGGGGATCGGAGCACGTGCGGGACACCGGGTACCTGCGGCTGTACGTGGCGCAGCTGCGGAAGAAGCTCGAGCCGGAGCCGGCGGCGCCGCGGTACCTGCTGACGGAGGCGGGGATGGGGTACCGGCTGGAGGTGCCGGAGGGGGTGTGAGTGGGGCGCTGCGCTGATCTACTGCAACATCTACTGGAAAGTCGCTTTTACAGTGGATTTTGCAGTAGATCTGGCCGAAGGGCTCGCACATTGAGCCGAGGATCAGATCCAGTCGCTCAGACGTGACGGGCGAGCTCGTCCGTTGTGGTGACGGGGCGGTCGCACACGAAGTGGCGACACACGTAGGCCGCAGGCTCGCCGCCCACCAGTCCCCTGCCGGCCAGCAGGGGGACGCCCTCGGCGTCCGGCTCCCCCACCGCGAGCACGAGGCCGGGTGAGGACGATGCCCTGGCAATGGCCTCGAGCTCGTCCCGACGACGGCGGCCGGGGCCCGTCTCCGGGCCGACGATCGCCACCTCGAGCGGACCGGCGAGAAGCGCCTCGGCGACGGCGAGCGCCTGCCCGGCGAAGCGCGGTGCCTCGCGTGCAGTGCTGCCAGCCGACGCGACGGCCGCCTCGGCCGCGGCGCGGTGCCGTGTGGACGCGGTCAGGCCCGCGTAGGTCGCCAGGGCGCCGGCGAGCGCCGAGGTGCCGGAGGGCTCGGCGTTGTCCGTGGTCTCGCGGGGCCGGGCGACGAGTTGCTCGGCGTCGGCGGCCACGTCGTAGAACCCGCCGTCCGGGGCGGCGAACAGGTCGAGCGCCTGGTCGAGGAGCGTTCCGGCTGCGGTGAGCCAGCGGGGCTCGCCGGTGGCCTGGTGGAGGGCGAGGAGCCCCTCGGCGAAGTCGCCGTAGTCGGCGGAGACTGCGGCGGCCTCGCCGACGGTGCCGTCGCGGGAGACGCGACGCAGCCGGCCGCCCGTGAGATGGCGATCGAGGAGCAGGTCCGCGCAGGTCGCGGCCGCGTCCAGGTACCGGGGCTCGCCGAGGATCGTCCCGGCCTCCGCGAGCGCCGCGATGGCGAGGCCGTTCCAGGCGGTGACGACCTTGTCGTCGCGCGCGGGCTGGGATCGCTCGCCCCGGGCCGCGAGCAGGCGGGCGCGGATGTCCGCCCACCAGGCGTCGTCGTCGGGATCCTGGCGCAGCTGCAGGGTGGAGGCCCCGTTCTCGAAGGTGCCCTCCGGGGTGACGCCGAGGAGGGCGGCGGCGCGGGCGCCGTCGTCGGGGCCGAGGACTGACGCCAGCTCGGCGGGCGTCCACACGTACGTGAGGCCCTCGGAGGTCCCGCCGCCGGGGAGCGGGGTGTCGGCGTCGAGGGCGGAGGCGAAGCCGCCGTTCGTGGTGCGGAGGTCGCGCAGGAGGAAGTCGACGGTCTCCCGGGCGACGCGCTCGGCGAGCCCGGAGAGCGGGCCGCCGGGGGCCACGCGCAAGAGGTGGAGGTAGACGCGCAGGAGCTGGGCGTTGTCGTAGAGCATCTTCTCGAAGTGCGGGACCACCCAGGCGCGGTCGACGGCGTAGCGCGCAAAGCCGCCGGCGAGCTGGTCGTACATGCCGCCGCGCGCCATGGCCTCGCAGGTGGCCTCGACCATGTCCAGGGCCGTCGAGGTGGGCTCGCCGAGCCGGGCGTGGTGGCGGAGCAGGAACTCCAGGACCATCGACGGCGGGAACTTCGGGGCGCGGCCGAAGCCGGCGTGCTTGCGGTCGAAGGACCGGGCGAGGGCGTCGACGGCGGAGTCGAGCGTGTCGGCGTCGAGGGCGCCCGCGGGCCCGGTGGCGGTGGCCGCGCCGATGGCGTCGGTGAGGGCCGCGGATGCGGTGAGGACCTCGTCCCTGCGGTCGGACCACGCGGCGGAGGCGGCCGCGAGCAGGCCGAGGAGCGTCTCGCGCGGGTAGTAGGTGCCGCAGTGGAAAGGCTCGCCGTCGGGGGTGAGCAGGCAGGTCATGGGCCAGCCGCCCTGACCGGTCATGGCGAGGGTGGCGGACATGTAGACGGAGTCGACGTCGGGGCGCTCCTCGCGGTCGACCTTCACGGCCACGAAGCCGCGGGCGAGGGCGTCGGCGACGGCCTGGTCCTCGAACGACTCGTGGGCCATGACGTGGCACCAGTGGCAGGCGGCGTAGCCGACGGACAGGAAGATCGGGACGTCGCGGCGCCGGGCCTCTGCGAAGGCCTCGTCGCCCCACGGGAACCAGTCGACCGGGTTGTCGGCGTGCTGGCGCAGGTAGGGCGAGATCGCGGCGGCGAGGCGGTTACTCATGTCGCCATTGGACGACTGTAATCAGGCGACTCAGGCCGCATACAGCTCTTCCTTGCTCGCCTCGATGGACTCGATGATGAAGGGGTTGCGGAGCGCGCCGACCTCCACCAGGTCCACGGGGCGATCGACGACCGTCTCCAATGCGCTCTTGAAACGGAAGTAATGATCCAGGGTTCGCGGGGCATCGTCCGCGAACTCCACGAGGAAGTCGACGTCGCTGCGGTCAGGATCGAACCGATCCGTCAGCGCCGATCCGAAGGCGGCAAGACGACGGACGCCGAACTCGCGACACAGGTGGGCAATCGCGACGCGATCCAACCTCAGCATGGCGGACCTCCTCACTCGCTGGCTCTTGTCCATCGTTGCATACGGGCACCCCGGTCAGGCCGTGAGCAGTGCCCGGGTGTAGTCGTCGGTCGGGCGCGTGACCACGGACTCCACGGGCCCGCCTCGACCACGCGCCCGCTGCGCAGGACCATGACCTGATCGGCGAGCTCCGCGACCACCCCGAGGTCGTGCGTGACGAGGAGGTACGTGAGCTCGAGCTCCCGCTGCAGCTCGGCGAGCAGGTCGATCACGGCCGCCTGGACGGTGGCGTCGAGGGCGGAGACCGGCTCGTCGAGGAGCTCGACGATCCGTGCGAAGTCGTCGCCCAGCACCTCGTCGACAAGCGCGCCACCCCACCTACTCACGACTTACGCCACTACGAGCAGTCGCTGCACTGCCAGGTGCGCGGGCTACCGTCTCAGGAGCTGTCAGACCTCACCCGGAACATGCCGGGAGCCCCGGAACGGATCAAGGGTCTTGAGAGAACGCGACGTGCTCTCGAGCAGCCAGGACTGTCAGTATGGTTCAGTCTGTGATCACGGGTGAGTTGAAGAGCAAGATCGACCGCGTCTGGGACGCCTTCTGGTCGGGCGGCATCAGCAACCCGCTCGAGGTCATCGAGCAGATCACCTACCTGCTCTTCATCCGACGCCTCGACGACATCCAGACATTGGCTGAGAAGAAGGCCCGTGTCACCGGTGGCGCCATCGAGAACCCCGTGTTCCTGGCCGGCCAGGCGCACCTGCGCTGGAGCCAGTTCAAGAACGCGAGCCCCGACGTGATGCACCAGACGATCGCCAACGAGGTCTTTCCGTTCCTTCGCTCCCTCGGTGACGGCACCACCTACAGCGAGCACATGAAGGACGCCCGCTTCACCATCCCGACGCCCGCACTGCTGTCCAAGGTCGTCGACATGCTGGACGGCATCCCGATGGCAGACCGCGACACCAATGGCGATCTGTACGAGTACATGCTGTCCAAGATCGCGTCCGCTGGGACGAACGGCCAGTTCCGTACGCCGCGCCACATCATCGAACTGATGGTCAAGATGACCGCGCCTCGGCCGGGCGACGAGATCTGCGACCCGGCGTGCGGCACGGCCGGCTTCTTGGTGGCTGCCAGCGAGTACGTCCGCGACACCCATGGCGACGCACTGCTCGATTCCGCGCAGCGCAAGCACTTCCATGCCTCAATGTTCCACGGCTACGACTTCGACTCCACGATGCTTCGCATCGGCAGCATGAACATGTTGTTGCACGGCATCGAGTCCCCCGACATCCGCTACCGCGACTCCCTCTCCGAGGGCGCGGCCGGGGACGCCGAGAAGTACACCCTGATCCTTGCAAACCCGCCGTTCGCCGGGTCGCTCGACTATGAGTCGACGGCGAAGGACCTGCAGCGGATGGTGAAGACCAAGAAGACCGAACTGCTCTTTTTCGCCCTGTTCCTCAAGCTGCTCAAGCCGGGCGGGCGGGCGGCGGTCATCGTGCCCGACGGCGTACTCTTCGGCTCGTCGAAGGCGCACAAGGAACTGCGCCGCAGCTTGGTCGAGGACCAGAAGCTCGACGCCGTCGTGAAGCTTCCCTCGGGTGTCTTCCGGCCGTACGCAGGTGTCTCGACCGCGATCTTGCTTTTCACCAAGACGAACTCAGGCGGCACCGACGACGTCTGGTTCTATGACGTCCGCGCCGACGGTTTCTCCCTCGATGACAAACGCAACCCGGTCGAGGCCAACGACCTTCCCGACGTCGCAAATCGTTGGTTGAGTCTGTCTGAACCAAACTCGCCGGAGAAGGATCGCGCCCGCACCGAACAGTCCTTCCTCGTCCCCAAGGCCGACATCGTCGCCCAGGGCTACGACCTCTCGCTGAACCGCTACAAGGAGATCGAGTACGACGAAGTCGAGCACCGCGCGCCGCTGGAGATCATCGCCGACATCGAGCACCTGGAGGAAGAGATTGCCAAGGGCCTGGCCGGGTTGAAGGCGATGCTCTCGTGACGACGCTCGGGGACTTCATGGTCACACGGGGTGGTTCTTTGAATCCGAGTTCCTTCCCGAACGAGGAGTTCGAGCTATACAGCATCCCTGCGCATGATCGGGGCGGTCCCGATTTCACCCTCGGGTCCGACATCGGTTCGTCCAAGCAGATCGTCGAACCGGGCGATGTGATGGTATCAAAAATCATTCCCCACATTCGCCGCGCTCGCGTAGTTGGGCCCCATAAGGGTCGCAGGCAAATTGCTTCTGGCGAATGGATCGTGTTCCGCGGGCATAGCTTTCACTCCAACTACCTCCGTCAATTCCTAATCAGCGATGGCTTCCACAAACAGTTCATGAACACCGTGGCTGGGCTAGGGGGCTCTCTCGTCCGGGCTCGACCTGCACAGGTCAAATCCATCCCTCTGCCGCTCCCTCCCCTCCCGGAGCAGCGCCGGATCGCCGCGATCCTCGAACACGCCGACGCTCTCCGCGCCAAGCGCCGCCAAGTCCTCACCCACCTCGACGCCCTCACCCAGTCGATCTTCCACGACATGTTCGGCGATGTGAGGACGAACCAGCACGGTTACGACGTCGCTACGATTGCGGACATCTCTGAGCGCGTCACAGACGGCGAGCACAAGACGCCACGAAGGTCTGAATCGGGGTTCCCGCTGATTTCCGCGCGCAACGTCCGAGATGGATGGATCGACTTCGAGAACACAGACTTCGTGGACGCTGACGAATACGCCCTGCTGAGCCGCAGGATCGAGCCCCGTCAGGGGGACGTACTCATATCTTGTTCGGGAAGCATCGGCAGGGTTGCCCAAGTTGGTGAGCGGAATCGTTTCGCAATGGTACGGAGCGCAGCGCTCGTCCGCCCGGGACCGACAGTTCATCCCACCTTTTTGGAACGCACCCTCGCGAGTCCAACCCTCAAGTCGATCATGGTGGCGCACGCAAACTCGTCTGCTCAGGCCAATCTTTTCCAGAACCAGATCAAGCGACTCCCCGTCCTCGTCCCGCCCTTAGCCCTCCAGGAGGAGTTCGCTGATCGGGTGGCGCGGATTGGCGCGGTGGTCGACGCGGCTAAGACAACAACGGCGGCCGACGACGAGCTCTTCGCCTCCCTCCAATCCCGCGCCTTCCGCGGCGAACTCTGACCACACCCATATCGCCTCCGATAACACTTCGCTACCATGACGGCATGGACATCCGCGCGGAACGCCTGGCGGCTGGCATGAGCCAGTCGGAGTTGGCGCGCACGGCGCGTGTCTCCCAGCCCAACCTGTCGGCATACGAGAACGGCAGGCGCTCCCCCAGCCCCGACGTACTCGACCGGATCGCCCGAGCTCTGGCCGGTCGCCCTTCGGTCCGCGTTGAGCAGCACCGAGACGACATCCGGGCACTGGTCGCGCAGTTCCGCGCGTCCCGGCCACGGATCGTGGGCTCGATCGCCCGCGGCGAGGACCACCCCGGCTCGGACGTCGACGTACTCGTCGACTTCACCGACGAGGCAACCCTGCTCGACGAGGTCGGGCTGCGCCTCGCCCTGCGTGACCTCCTCCGCATGGAGGTGGACGTGATTGCCGCCGACTCGCTGCGCGGCGAGGTCCGCGACCGCCTCCTAAGTGAAGCGGTCGCGGTGTGAACGACCAGACGCACGAGGGCAGCAGGGCCCGTGACGCCGCGGAGCGAGTCATCGCGGTCTGCGACACGCTCGCTGAGCTCACGACGATCGGGCAGGAGGCCTTCGTGGGCGACACCCGCAGCCAGTGGGCCGTGGAGATGGGCCTGATCCGGATCGGCGAGGGGATCAACCGGATCCCCGCCCCCGTGCTGGAGCAGTACGACGGGCAGCCCTGGCGGTCGATCGTCGGAATGCGCAACTTCGCCGCACACCAGTACGACGATCTCGACCCCCGCCGTGTGTGGCGCACGGTCACCCAGGACGTGCCCGCGCTGCGCAGCTACCTCGCCGACGTCGTACTCCCGGGGTTGCCGTGACCAACTTTGACTTCGTCCGCCACACGCTCCCGTCACTCCATGATGGCTGCGCCCGCGCTGAGTCGTACCTTGCCTCTGACCCGCGCTCGGCGTGCTTCTACTCGCGGCGAGTGGTCGAGGAACTGGTCGGCTACCTGTACGACGTCCTCTCACTGCCCATCCCCTACCGGGACGACCTCGCGGCGAAGATAGGCGATGCCGCGTTCAAGGCGAGGGTGCCTCAGGGCATCACCCAGAAGTTGACCGCGATCCGTCGCATTGCCAACACCGCCGTGCACGAGAACCGGCAGATCCGGCCCGACGTGTCGCTGGCCGTGCTGCGAGAGCTGTTCCACGTCGTCGTGTGGACGTCGTACCACCACTCCCCTGCGCCCGATGTCGTGCCGCTCCAGGCGCAGTTCGACCCGGCCCTGGCAGCCAAGCGCGCCCCGCTGTCCCGCGAGGAGGTCGCCCGCCTCGCCGCGAAGTTCAAGGAGCAGGACGAGTCGCACGCCCGCGCACTCGCCGAGAAGGACGAACGCCTCGCTGCCCACGAGGCGGAGATCGCCGAACTTAAGACTCAGATCGCGGCCGCCCAGGCAGCGACAGCGCCTGACACGCGCGACTACGACGAGGCGGCCTCCCGGGACCTGTTTATCGACGTACTTCTTCATGAGGCTGGTTGGGAGCTGGCCGAGGAACGCGACCGCGAGTACCCCGTCGCGGGCATGCCCAACGCCGAAGGCAACGGCTTCGTCGACTACGTGCTCTGGGGTGCCGACGGACTCCCGCTGGCGGTAGTGGAAGCCAAGCGCACCTCGAAGTCGCCCGAGGTGGGCCAGCAGCAGGCCAAGTTGTACGCCGACTGCCTGGAGCAGCAGTTCGGCCGTCGCCCCGTGATCTTCTACACCAACGGGTACGAGCACCGGATCTGGGACGACGCCGGAGGATACCCGCCCCGCGAGACCCAGGGCTTCTACACCCGCGACGAGCTCGAGCTGCTCGTCCAGCGCCGCCAGACCAAGCTCCCGTTGTCGTCCGCGCGGACGAACACCGACATCGCCGGCCGTCCGTACCAGGTGCGGGCCATCAAGGCTGTGGGCGACGCGTTCGACCGCAAGCAGCGCGAAGCCCTCCTCGTGATGGCCACCGGCTCGGGCAAGACCCGCACCACCATCGCGCTCGTCGATCTGTTGCAGAAGGCGAACTGGGTCAAGCGCGTGCTGTTCCTTGCCGACCGCACCGCCCTGGTCAACCAGGCGGCCAACGCGTTCAAACAGCACCTGCCCGGCTCGACGACGGTCAACCTCGTGACCGAGAAGGCGATTGAGGGGCGGGTCTACGTGTCGACGTACCCCACGATGATGAACCTCATCAACGAGATCGACGACGGCACTCGCCGCTTCGGTCCGGGCTACTTCGACCTCATCGTGATCGACGAGGCCCACCGCTCGGTCTACGCCAAGTACGGCGCCATCTTCGACTACTTCGACTCACTTCTCATCGGCCTTACCGCGACGCCCAAGGACGAGGTCGACCACAACACCTATCGGCTGTTCCACCTCGAGGACGGTGTTCCCACCGACAACTACTCCCTCGACGAAGCAGTCGACTCCGGCTACCTCGTGCCCCCGAAGGGCATCAGCGTCGGCACCCAGTTCCTGCGGTCGGGCATCAAGTACGACGACCTCACCGAGGATGAGAAGGACGAGTGGGACGTCCTCGACTGGGGTGAGGACGGCCCGCCCGACGAGGTCGGTGCCGAGGAGATCAACCGGTTCCTTTTCAACGAAGACACCGTCGACAAGGTTCTTGAAACCTTGATGGTGCAGGGCTACACGGTGGCCGGCGGCGACCGGCTCGGCAAGACGATCATCTTCGCCAAGAGCCAGAAGCACGCTGAGTTCATCGAGAAGCGCTTCAATCTCGCCTACCCCGAGCTTGCCGGTAACTTCGCCCGCGTCATCACCCACGGCACGCCGTATGCCCAATCTCTGATCGACGACTTCTCGATCAAGGACAAGGCGCCGCACATCGCCATCAGCGTCGACATGCTTGACACCGGCATCGACGTCCCCGAGGTCGTCAACCTCGTCTTCTTCAAGATGGTGCGCTCGAAGTCGAAGTTCTGGCAGATGATCGGCCGAGGCACCCGCCTGTGTCCCGACCTGTTCGGTCCCGGCGAGGACAAGCAGGACTTCCTGGTCTTCGACTTCTGCGGCAATCTCGAGTACTTCAGCCAGGACCTGCCCGGCTCTCAGGGCCAGACCCAGAAGTCACTCTCTCAACGGCTGTTCGAGGCGAGGCTTGGACTCGTGATCGCCCTTGGCGACGCCGAGCCTGATCTCCGGTCGTCCACGAAGGAGATCTTGCACGAGGTCGTCGCCGGCATGAACCTGGACAACTTCGTGGTCCGCCCGCACCGCCGGTTGGTCGAGAAGTACGCGTCTGAGGAGGCGTGGAGCCGCATCGTGCCGGAGGACACCGAGGGACTGCTCACGCTCGCTGGACTCCCCTCATCGGTCCGTGACGACGACGAGGACGCCAAGCGTTTCGACCTGCTCATCTTGCGCCGCCAGCTCGCCCAGGTCGACGGCGACGCCGTCCTGGCCGAGCGGCTACGCGAGTCCATCCAGCACATCGCGGCTGCGTTGCTCGGCAAGACCACGATCCCGAGCGTCGCCGAGCAGGCCGTGCTGCTGGAGTCGGTGGCCGGAGACGAGTGGTGGATCGATATCACCCTGCCGATGCTGGAGGTCGCTCGACTGCGCATCCGCGGCCTCGCGAGGTTCATCGATAAGACGGCACGCAACCCGATCTACACCGACTTTGAAGACACGATCGGTGAAGGCGTCGAAGTCGTGCTCCCGCGCGTCACGCCCGGTACCAACTTCGAGCGATTCCGCGCCAAAGCCGAGGCGTACCTACGCGAGCACCTCGACAATCTCGCCCTCCAGCGCCTGCGCCGGAACAAGCAGCTCACGTCCGGGGACCTGACAGAGCTGGAGCAGATGCTCGTCGCCTCCGGCGGCCAGCAGGTCGACATCGCCTGGGCGACCGAGCACATCGGGGGCCTTGGAGTCTTCGTTCGCAGCATGGTCGGACTCGACCGCGCCGCCGCCATCGAGGCGTTCGAGAACTATCTCGACGGCACGAGGTTTTCCGCCGATCAGGTGCGATTCGTGAACCTCATCGTCGATGAGCTCACTCGCAACGGCATCATGGAACCCGGCCGCCTCTTCGAGTCGCCCTACACCGACCACGCCCCGACGGGCCCGGACTTCTTCTTCCCCGACGCTGACGTGGAGGTCATCGTCGAGACCCTCCACCACATCAAGCGGACAGCAGTACCCGAGGAAGTGGCGTAGGCGAACGCGCTCAAACTCTCCCCTACCGGGACTTGACCGACCTTCCCAGACCACGTCAATCCCTTCCCGTACCGTGGTGGCCATGGGTTCCGCGTTCTTCCCGCCCGGCGACGAGCCGCCCGGGCTCTACAAGGACTTCAGGGTCGCCTGGCACCTCCATCCGCTCCTCACGAGGATCCTCAACGACCTCGAGGGCACAGACCTCGGCGATGAGTTCAGGGCTCGTGCCGTCGACGTCTCCACCCTGAAGGTCCTCAACGATCCGGTTGACCATGCCGGGGCTCTCGGTGCACACCTTTGGCTGCTCGAACATGCCGATGGCAGCGGCCTTCCGCTCACCGAGGATGGCTACCTCAGTCCCGCTGACGCCAGGGCCCTCGCGGAAGTCCTGCCGACGATGGACGGCTGGCGCGAGATCAGCACTGATCAAGACACGACGTACGAAGCCCACAGCTTCCACCAGTCCGTGGAGCGCAGTGGTCTGCTCGAGACGATCGAGGGAAGACTCCACCTCACGCAGGCGGGCCAGGACGGGCTCGCCTCGCCGACTGCGCTGTGGGACCACCTCGCGCACACCCTCGTTCCCCGCGAACACAGCTTCACGGCCGACGCATCCGTCGTCATCCTCGTCCATGCCGCGACGAGCGAGGGCGCGATCGAAAATTCGACGATCGCGGAGACCCTGTTCGAACTCGGGTGGGAGCAGTCCGACGGCAGCCCCATCGAGCACATCGACGTCTACCTGCAGTGGAACGAATTGTGGACGTTGCTCGGAAACGTCGGGATGCCACGATCCGGTGATGGTCGTGACGAGAAGATCGGCCCCGAGGCCCGCGTCCTCGTCAACCAGGCGCTGTTCACCGAGGTGCCTCCGAACGACGCGAAGTGACACCGAGCGCCGGGGATACGTTAAGAATCTCCGGAATAGTTAACACATCACCTGGACGTGTTTGACATCTTGACATGTCAGAACGCCGCGCTCCGGCCCCCTGAGCCTCAGCCCAACCGGTCCACCAGCATCGTCGCCAGGTCCCCCAGCGACTCCCGCACGGTCCCCTCGGGCAGCACCTGGAGGTCAGCCACCGCGTCGTCGGCCCACTGCCGGGCCGCCGCCCGTGTCTCCTCCAGCACCTCGTGCGAAGCAACAGCCGACACGGCCTCCGCCAGCGCCTCGTCGCTCGAGAGATCACCCTCGAGCAGCTCCAGTGCCCGCTCCCCCGCCGCATCGAGGGTGCCGGCGTCCCGGCGCGCCCGCAGCAGCAGGACGGGCATCGTCGCCACGCCCTCACGCAGGTCGGTGCCGGGCACCTTGCCGGTGTCGGCAGCGTCCGAGGCCAGGTCGATGACGTCGTCGGCCAGCTGGAAGGCCACGCCCACCTTGTCCCCGAAGGAGGCCACGGCGTCGGCCATCTCCTGGCCGGCGCCGGAGAACTTCGCCCCGTAGAAGGCGGACGCGGAGATGAGCGAGCCGGTCTTGTCGGCCAGCACCTGCAGGTAGTGCGCGATCGGGTCCGCACCCTCGGGCGGACCCACCGTCTCATGCAGCTGGCCGAGGCACAGCCGCTCGAACGTCGCCGCGTGCAGGGCCACGGCCTCCGCGCCGAGCGACGCCACGATCGAGGACGCCCGGGCGAACAGCAGGTCCCCGGTCAGGATCGCCACGCTGTTGCCCCACAGCACGTGCGCGGCGGGCACCCCGCGGCGCACGGCCGCCGAGTCCATGATGTCGTCGTGGTACAGCGTGGCCAGGTGCGTGAGCTCCACGGCCACGGCCGCGCGCAGGACCTCCTCGGTCGCGCCGTCGCCCAGCTGGCTCGTCACCACGGCCAGCAGGGGTCGCAGCCGCTTCCCGCCGGCGTCGGACAAGTGCGCCGCGGGCTCCGCCGTCAGCTGGTCGGAGCCGCGCACCGCAACCGCCAGCCGCTCCTCGATCTCGGCGAGCGCAGGGTTGACCTGATCACCGAGACGGGCGGACAGCAGCTCGAGGCGGCTCACAGGACGAATGCTGCCGCCGAGGCGAGCAGCTCAAGGATCGGACTAGGCACCACACCCAGAACGATAGTCGCGATCGCGCAGCAAGCCACAGCGACCACGGTCATCCCCTCGGAGGAGACCACAGTCACGCTCTCCGTCTCAGGCTCCGAGAAAAACATGAGCACCACGAGACGGAAGTAGAAGAACGCGGTCGCCGCCGAGCAGAGGATCGCGATGACCACGAGCGGCACCGCCCCGCCGTCGATGCCCGCGCTGAACACGGAGAACTTGCCCACGAAGCCCGCGGTGAGCGGGATGCCGGCGAACGACATCATGAACAGCAGCATCGACACCGCGAGAAGCGGCCGGGTCCGGCCGATCCCCCGCCACTGGTTGATGCTCGTCGCCTCGCCCGTGACCGCGCCGGTCGAGTCCTTCTCCCGCACCAGGGTGACGAGAGCGAACGCGCCGATCGTCGCCAGGCCGTAGGCCAGCATGTAGAAGATCGTCCCGCCCACCCCGCCGGGCACGAGCGAGAACACGCCGATGAGCACGAAGCCGGCATGGGCGATCGAGGAGTACGCGAGCATCCGCTTGATGTCGGTCTGGATGAGGCCGACGACCGTGCCCAGCAGCATCGTGACGATCGCGATCGTCCACAGCACCGGCTTGAGGTCCCACTGCAGCCCCGAGGCCACCACGTAGATGAACCGCAGCATCGCGCCGAAGGCGGCGATCTTCGTGGCCGCGGCCATGAAGCCGGTGACCGGGGTGGGGGCGCCGGTGTAGACGTCCGGGGTCCACGCGTGGAACGGCACCGCGCCCACCTTGAACAGCAGGCCCACGAGCACGAGGAACACGCCGGGCAGGAGCAGGGAGTCCAGGCCGGTCGTCGTCGGGACCGCGGCCGCGATCTCGGACAGGTTCAGCGAGCCCGAGAAGCCGTACAGCAGCGCGATGCCGAACAGGAAGAACGCCGACGCGAAGGCCCCGAGGATGAAGTACTTCATCGCGGCCTCCTGCGAGAGCAGGCGACGGCGGCGCGCGGTCGCGGTCAGCACGTACAGCGGCAGAGAGAGCACCTCGAGCGCGACGAACAGCGTGACGAGGTCGCCCGCGGCCGGGAAGACCATCATTCCGGTCACCGAGAACAGCACCAGCGGGTAGATCTCGGTCTGCACGAAGCCCGCGCGGATCGCGCCGTCCTCGTCCGCCGAGCCCGGCCGGGTGGCGGCCTGGGCGGCGAACGAACCGTCGCCGGTCTGCGTGCGGTCGGCGATCACGAGCAGCCCGAGCAGCGCCACGACGAGCAGCACCGCCTGGATCGCGAGTCCCGGCAGGTCCTCGAGGTAGCCGCCGCCTGTCACGCCGTGGCGCGGCCCGGAGTCGTGGACCACCGCAAACCGCCAGACCACGGCCACGAGGCCGGCGGCCAGCGCGATGAGCGCGAACGGGACCTGCACGGAGCGGCGCGTGCCGCGCGGGAGGAAGGCCTCGAGCAGCACGCCGATGACGGCGGCGCCGCCCACGATGAGCACGGGCAGCAGGGAGGCCCAGGAGACGTCCGGCGCCGTGAACGAGGTCGCGGTGGGGAGGACGGTGCTGGTCGACACACCAGTGCCGGTCGGAAGGCCAGAGCCGGTCGCCAGGACAGAACCGCTGGGGAGAACAGAGCTGACGGCGTCGATCACAGTGCGCTCCCGTCGATGTCGAAGGTGCCGGCCTCGTCGATCCGCGCATCACCGCTCGAGGAGAAGTCGGGGGCGTCGGAGATCACCACGACCCGCTCGGAGACGGGCTGGAGCACGTCCACCACCGGGGCCGGGTAGAGGCCGAGGGCGAGCATGCCCGCGACGATCGCCCCGGCGACCACGCGCTCGGACCCGTCGAGGTCGGTGTGTGCAAGTCCGGTGCGGGCGTCCAGCGCGAGGCCGTTGCCGGCCTCGGGCTTCGGCCCGGTGAACATCCGCTGGTAGGGCATGAGCACGTACAGGGCGGCGAGCACGACGGCGACCACGGAGAAGACCGCCGCCAGCCAGTTCACCTGGAACGTGCCCAGCAGGACCATGTACTCGCCCCAGAACCCGGACAGGCCGGGCAGGGAGATCGTGGCGAGACCCGCCACGAGCCAGGCGCCCGCGAGGATCGGGGTGACCCGCTGGAAGCCGCCGTAGGCGCCGATGCGCTGCGTGCCCCGGCGCCTGGTCAGCTGCTCGGAGATGAGGAACAGGCCGGCCGTGGAGAGGCCGTGGGCGATCATGTAGAACATCGCGCCGGTCAGCGCCACCTCGGAGCCGATGAAGATGCCGAGGACGATGAACCCGAAGTGCGAGATCGACGTGAACGCGATCAGCCGCATGATGTCCTTCGAGCCGATCGCGAGGATCGCGCCGTACAGGATCGAGATGACGGCCAGCACGATGACGACCGGGGCGGCCCAGGCCACCTGCTCCGGGAAGATCACGAGCAGCAGCGCGATGATCCCGAAGGTGCCGACCTTGTCCATGATGCCGACCAGCAGGGTGGAGACCCCGGCCGGCGAGTGCTCGGCCGTGTCCGGCAGCCACGTGTGGACCGGCACCATCGGCGCCTTGATCGCAAACGCCACGAGGAAGGTGAGGAAGATGAGCTTCGCCGCCGTGTCCGGGACCGCGGACATCGACCCGGCGAGGTTCTCGATGAGGAAGGCCTCCTCGCCGCCGGGACCGTAGACGAACAGGGCGATCACGCCGATGAGCATGATGAAGCCGCCGACCAGCGAGTAGACGAGGAACTTCGTCGCCGCGAAGCGGCGGCGCGCACCGCCGAAGTGGCCGATCAGCAGGAAGATCGGCAGCAGCATGACCTCGAACAGGACGTAGAACAGGAAGACGTCCCGGGCGGAGAAGACGGCCACGAGGATGCCCTCGAACAGCAGGACCAGGGCGACGTAGCTCGCGGCCCGGTCCGGCGTCGTCGGGCGGTCGGGCGTGCTCGGCACGCCCGCCAGCAGGACCACGGGCACGACGAAGGCGGTCAGGAAGACCATCGTCAGGCCGAGGCCATTGACGCCGAGCGCGTACGAGGCGCCGATCTGCGGGATCCAGGCGACCTGCTCGGTCAGCTGGTACGAGCCGGCGGCGGAGAGCTGGAAGTCGGTCGCGGTCGCGGCGATCGCGCCGACGAGCACCACGAGGCTCACGATGATGCCGACGGCGCGCGCGTACGCGTGCAGCGGTCGGACGACGCGCAGCAGAACCCCGGCCACGATCGGGATCGCGATCAGCAGGGTCAGCCACGGGAGGGCAGCGGTATACACAGGTGTTTCTTCCTCTTCCCTCGGCTACAGGCGCCAGGCCAGGACGGCGATCAGGGCGAGCACCACGCCGACCATCATGATCGCGGCGTAGGTGCGGACGTACCCGTTCTGGAGCTTGGACAGCAACGTCCCGATGCGGCTCGCGCCGGTCGCGACGCCGACGACGGCGCCGTCCACCACCGTGCGGTCCGCCTCGGTCAGCTCGCGGGTCAGGGCCTGGCCCGGGCGCATGAACACGGACTCGTTGACGGCGTCCTGGTACAGGTCGTTGCGCGCGGCGGTGACCAGCACGCCGGCCTCGGGGGCCGTCGTCGGGACGTCGCGGGAGGCGAACATCCGCCAGGCGAGCACGACGCCGAGGATCACCAGGACCAGCGTGGCCGCCATGATCACGGGGACCGGCAGCACGGGCTCGGCGTGCTCGTGGTGGCCGACGACCGGCTCGAGGAAGCCGACGAAGCGGCCGCCGAGCTGGAGGAGGAAGCCGAGCGCCACGGAGCCGACCGCGAGGACGATCATCGGGACGGTCATGAGCAGCGGGGACTCGTGCGGGTGCTGCTCGGCGCCCTCCTCGGCCGTCGTCCAGCGCTTCTTGCCGTGGAAGGTCATGAAGAACAGGCGCGACATGTAGAAGGCCGTGATACCGGCGCCGATGAGCGCCACGAGGCCGAAGGCCCAGGGCTCCCAGCCGGCGTGGCCGTCCTGCGGGACGAACGCGGTCTCGATGATCTTGTCCTTCGACCAGAAGCCCGAGAACGGCGGGACGCCGAGGATCGCGAGCCAGCCGAGGCCGAAGGTCACCCACGTGATCGGCATGAACTTCGCGAGCCCGCCGAAGCGGCGCATGTCGACCTGGTCGTTCATGCCGTGCATGACCGAGCCGGCGCCGAGGAACATGCCGGCCTTGAAGAAGCCGTGCGTGACGAGGTGGAAGATCGCGAACGCGTAGCCGATCGGGCCGAGGCCCGCGGCGAGGATCATGTAGCCGATCTGGGACATGGTCGAGGCCGCGAGGACCTTCTTGAAGTCGTCCTTCGCGCAGCCGACGATCGCCCCGAACAGCAGCGTGACCGCGCCGACGATCGCGACGACGAGGCGGGCCTCGGGCGCGAGGTCGAAGATCGGGCCGGAGCGCACCACGAGGTAGACGCCGGCGGTGACCATCGTGGCCGCGTGGATGAGGGCGGAGACGGGGGTCGGGCCGGCCATCGCGTCGCCGAGCCACGCCTGCAGGGGGAACTGCGCGGACTTGCCGCAGGCGGCGAGCAGGAGGAGCAGGCCGATCGCCACGAGCACACCGGTGGACGCGGCCGGGGCGGCCTCGGCGACGCCGGAGAAGCTCACCGTGCCGAGCCCGGCGAACATGGCGCCCATCGCGAGCAGCAGGCCCATGTCGCCCACGCGGTTCATGACGAACGCCTTCTTGGCGGCCACCGCGTACTCGGGCACGTGGTTCCAGAACCCGATGAGCAGGTACGAGGCGAGGCCCACGCCCTCCCAGCCGACGAACAGCGTGAGGTAGCTGTCGCCGAGGACGAGCAGGAGCATCGCCGCCACGAACAGGTTGAGGTAGGCGAAGAACCGGCGCCGGTCGCGGTCGTGGGACATATACGCCACGGCGTAGACGTGGATGAGCGTGCCGACGAACGTCACGAGCAGTGCGAACGTGATGGACAGCGGGTCGATGCGCAGGCCGAAGGCGACGTCGAGCGTGCCGGCGGGCAGCAGGTCGTAGACGTGCAGGTCCATGACGCGGTCCGCGGCGTCGCGGCCGAGCATGTCGATCGCGATCCAGGCCGTGACGACGAAAGCGGCGCTCGAGGCGATCACGCCGAGCCAGTGGCCCCACGCGTTGGAGCGCTTGCCCGCGAGCAGCAGGATCGCCGCGCCGAGGAGGGGTGCGGCGATGAGCAGCCAGCCCAGCTCGGCGGGTCCGTCGGCCGCGACCGGAGCGGCGACGCCCGAGGCGGTCGCCAGGGTAGAGACGTTCACTCCCGCTCCTCTCAGTTCTTCAGCAGGTTGACGTCGTCGACCGAGGCGGTGCGACGGGTGCGGAACACGGACACGATGATGGCGAGGCCGACCACGACCTCGGCCGCCGCCACGACCATCACGAAGAAGGCGCCGACCTGGCCGGCGAGGTTCCCGTGGATGCGGGAGAACGTGATGAGCGCGAGGTTGGCGGAGTTGAGCATGAGCTCGACGCCCATGAGCTGGACGATGGCGTTGCGGCGCACGAGCACCGTGGTCGCGCCGATGGCGAAGAGGATCGCCGCGAGCACGACGTAGTTCATCGGGTTCACTTCGCGTCCTCCTCGGAGCCGGCGTCGGCCCGGTCGTCCGGGGCCGCGTCGTCGCCCGGGGCGGCGTCGTCGCCCGGGGCCGCGTCGTCCGGGGCGGCGTCGCCATCCGGGGCGGCCGCGTCACCCGGCGCGACGGCGTCGTCCGCGTCCGCGGTCTCCGCGTCGGCGTCGAGCGTGTCGCCCGGGCCCTCGGGCTTGCGCTCGGCCCTTTCCTCGGAGGCGGCGGCCGTGGAGCCCGCGTCGGCGAGCGGCAGGCCGGCGTCGTCAGTCTTGGGGACGTCGCCCTCGACGTCGTCGCTCGCCCCTCCCCCGGCCTCGACGGCGCCCGGGGCCGCGGTCCCGACGTCGCCGGACGGCTGCACGCCGGTGCCACCCTCGACTGCGGCGGCCTCGCGCGCGGCGAGCCGCGCGCGGTCGCCCGCGGGCGATCCCGGGATGAGCGGGACCGGCGGGGCCTCGCCGGGCATGTCGGGCAGGCCGGACAGGCCGACCGAGCGGGTGGCGTCGCCGCCGTGCAAGCCGGCGGCCGGTGAGGTCGCGGCGAGCGCGATCGCGGCGACGGTCTCCGGGGAGACCTCGCCGATCGAGCGCTCCTGGCCGCGCACGCGCAGGACGCGGGGGACCGAGACCTCGACGGGCTCGCCGGTGGCGGACAGTGCGGGCAGGTCGGCCGCGTTCGACCGGGCGTACACGCCCGGGGCCGGCAGCTGCTCGATGCGGCCGCCGCGCTCGGCGAAGGCCCGCATCTTCTCCTCGGCCACCTGCTCCTGGGTGACCTTCGGGCGCAGGCGCTCGGCGTGCGTGAGGACCACGGCGCCGAGGGCGGCCGTGATGAGCAGCGCGCCGGTGAGCTCCATCGCGAAGACGTAGTCGCCGAACAGCACGCGGGCCACGCCGACCGGGTTGGAGTCCGCGTTGGCGGCCTCGAGGCCGGCGACGTCGCGCAGCCCGACGGCCTGCGCCCCCACCCCGATGAGCACGATCGCCAGGCCGAGACCGGCCACGACCGCGACCCACCGCTGGTTCTTGATCGTCTCGTGCAGCGAGTCCGCCGCGTCCACGCCCACGAGCATGAGGACGAAGAGGAAGAGCATCATGATCGCGCCCGTGTAGACGACCACCTGCGTGACGCCCATGAAGGGCGCGCCCTGGGCCGTGTACATGAACGCGAGCGCGATCATCACGACCACGAGGCTGACCGCCGAGTAGGCGGCGCGGCGGGCGAAGATCAGGCCGCACGCGGCGAGCACGGAGACGATCGCGAGCACCCAGAACAGGACGGTCTCCCCCGTCCCGATCGCGCCGCCGGTCGCCTCGGGCGCGACGGCCGTCGGCAGGGCGCCGAGGGTCACCCCCGGGGCCGCCAGGATCCCGGTCATCGAGCCGCTCCCTCGGTCTGCGCCGCGCGCGAGACGGCCTCGCGCGCGGAGGCGAGGGTCGGGTCGCTCGGCCGGCGCTCGGCCACCCACTCGACCTGCTCGGCGGTGGGGCCGTCGACGTCGCCGCGGTAGTAGTCGCCGTCGGTGGTGCCCGCGACCATCGGGTGCGGGGCCGCGAGCATGCCGTCCTCCAGGGGCGCCAGGAGGTCGGACTTCTCGTAGATCAGTCCCTCCCGGCTGGGGCCGGCGAGCTCGAACTCGTTCGACATCGTCAGCGCGCGCGTGGGGCAGGCCTCGATGCAGTACCCGCAGAAGATGCAGCGCAGGTAGTTGATCTGGTAGACGCGGCCGTAGCGCTCGCCCGGGGAGTACTGCTCGCCCGGCGAGTTCGTGCCGGCCTCCACGAGGATCGCGTCCGCGGGGCACGCCCACGCGCACAGCTCGCAGCCGATGCACTTCTCCAGCCCGTCGGCGTACCGGTTGAGCTGGTGGCGGCCGTGGTAGCGCGGCTGGGTGGGCGACTTCTTGAACGGGTACTGGTCCGTGCGCGAGGGCCGGAACATCGAGGACATCGACACCCCGAACCCGGCGACGGGCGCGAGGAACGTGCCCACGGGGCCGGTCTCGTCCGGCGCGAGCCGGAAGTCCTCCTCCCCGTTGCGCACCACGACGTCGTCGGACGTGATGCGGCGCTCGACCTCGGAACCGTGCTTCTCGTCCATGTCAGGCCTCCTGGTCCGTGTCGGTTGGCGTGCCGCCGGCGCGGGCGCTCGTGGCGACCTGGCTCTCCGCCTGCTGGCGGCGCAGCCGGCGCGGCGAGGGCGGGAGCTCCTGGCCCGGCAGCGGGGGCACCGGGTAGCCCCCGGAGAACGCGTCGAAGGGTTCGGGCTCGGCCGGTTCCTCCTCCTCGGGGACCTTCTTCTCGGGGATGAGGAAGGTGACGATGAGGACGACCACGAGGACCGCGACGATGATGACGAGCAGGCGGGTGAGCCCGGTGTCCGAGAACTGGCGGACCCCCTGGATGATCATCACCGCGACGAGCCAGATGAGCGCCGACGGGATGAGGACCTTCCAGCCGAGGTTCATGAGCTGGTCGTAGCGCACGCGCAGGAGCGTGCCGCGCAGCCAGATCATGAAGAACATGCAGATCCACACCTTCAGCCAGAAGACGAGGAACCCGACGACCGGGGCCAGCCACCACACGATGTGGTCGGACAGGCCGCCGGGCAGTCGCCAGCCGCCGAGGAACAGCGTGGTGGCGACGGCCGAGACGTTGAGCATGTTGACGTACTCGGCGAGGTAGAACCACGCGAACTTCATCGAGGAGAACTCGACCGAGTGGCCGGCCACGAGCTCGCCCTCGGCCTCCGGGAGGTCGAACGGGAGGCGGTTGACCTCCGCGACCATGGAGACCACGTAGATGACGAACGCGGGCAGCAGGGACACCGCCCACCACACGTTCGTCTGGGAGTCGACGATCTGTGAGGTCGCCATCGACCCGGAGACGACGAACACCGAGACGAGCGCGAGGCCCATCGACAGCTCGTAGGAGATGACCTGCGCGGAGGAGCGGACGGCGCCGAGCAGCGGGTAGGTCGAGTTCGACGACCAGCCGCCGAGCACGATGCCGTACACGCCGAGCGCCGTGACCGCGAGGATGTAGAGGACCGCCACCGGGGTGTCGGTCAGCTGCATGGGAGTCCACCAGCTGGGGTCGGCCCCGTTGGTGATGTCCGGCCCCATGGGGATGACGGCGTAGACCATGAACGCGCAGAAGGCCGCGATACCGGGCGCCGCCACGTACAGGATGCGGTCCGCGCCCTTGAGGTTGATGTCCTCCTTGAGGACCAGCTTCAGCGCGTCCGCGACCGCCTGGAACAGGCCGAGGGGGCCGAGCACGCTCGGGCCCTCGCGGGTCTGCATCTTGGCCAGGCCCCGGCGCTCGACCCACAGGGCGATGAGCACGGAGGTCAGCAGCATGACGAGGATCAGCGCCGCCTTGATGAGCGAGATCCACCAGGTGTCGTGGGCGAAGTTCGCGGTCGGCAGCGCGCTGAAGGCGATGGGCGTGATCACTTGGCGACCTCCACGGCCGTGAGGGTGACGACGGACCCGGCCCCGGCGCCCGTCTGCCCGCGCACCGCGGAACCCGCGGAGTGCTCGGGGACCCAGACGACGCCGTCGGGCATGGCCGTGACGACGAGCGGCAGGCCGAGGGAGCCGGTCGGCCCGGTCAGGCGCACGCGCGTGCCGTCCGCGGCGCCGATCGCGGCCGCCGTGGCGGTCGAGAGGCGCAGGACCGGCTTGTGCGCGGTGCCGGCGAGGTGGGGCTCGCCGTCCTGGCCGCGGCCGGAGTCGAGCTGGAGCCGCCAGGTCGCGAGCACGGCCGAGCCGGCCGGGGCGGTCGCCGCGGTGCCCGGGGCCTCGGCCGGGGCGGGCGTCCTGGCCGACCACGGGTCGAACTCCGCGAGCTCGGCGTGCAGCTCGGCGAGGGTGGAAAGGCCGAGGTCGTGCCCCATCTCGGCGGCCAGGTCGCGCAGGACCGCGCGGTCGGGCAGCGCGTGGGAGGTGAGGACCTGGCCGAACGGGCGGACCCGGCCCTCCCAGTTGACGAAGGACCCGGCCTTCTCGACCGGCGGCGCGACCGGCAGCACGACGTCCGCGAGCTCCGAGATCGCGTTGCGGCGCACCTCGAGCTGGACGACGACGTCCGCCGCGCCCAACTGGCGCAGGGCCTCGTTCGGGTCCGGCAGGTCGGACAGGTCGATCCCCCCGACGACGACGCCCGTCAGCTCGCGGGTGCCCGCGGCCGCCAGGATGGCCCGGTGGTCGCGTCCCGGGGCGGCCGGGAGGGCGTCGACGTGCCAGATCGCGCCGGCGTCGGCGCGGGCGGTCGGGTCCGTTACCGGGCGGGCGCCCGGCAGGAGACCGGGCAGCGCGCCGGCCTCGAGCGCGCCGCGCTCGCCGGCGCGGCGGGGCACCCACTGCAGGCGGGCGCCGGTGCGCTCCGCGAGGCGGACGGCGGCGCTCAGCGTGCCGGGCAGGACGGCGGCGCGCTCGCCGACGAGGACGACCGCGCCCGGCTGGGACAGCTGCTCGACGAGCTCGGCGTCCAGTGCGTCCAGGGCGGCGGCCTCGCCGCCGGGGACGACCTCGACGAGGTCGGCGCTCAGCTTGGTCGTGCCGCGGCTCGTGAACGGCGCGAGTGTCGTGACGGCGGTGGTCTTGGCGAGCACTCCCTTGCGCAGGCGGAGGAACAGCGTGCCGCACTCCTCCTCCGGCTCGAGCGCGACGAGCAGGACGCGGCCGGCCGTCTCGACGTCGGAGTAGGTGACGCCGAGTCCGGTCGAGGCGACGCCCGCGGCCAGGAACGCCGACTCCTCGTCCGAGCCCGGGCGGGCGCGGAAGTCGATGTCGTTCGTGCCGAGCACGGTGCGGGCGAACTTCGACCACGCGTAGGAGTCCTCGAGCGTGAGGTGACCGCCGGGCAGGAGGCCGACCCCGCCGTCGGCGGCCGCGCGGGCGAGCTCCTCGCCCGCGACCGAGAGGGCGTGGGACCAGCTGGTCTCGTGCATGACGCCGGTGGCCTGGTCGCGCACGAGCGGCATGCGCAGCCGGTCGGGGGCGTCCTGCCAGTGGAACGCGAAGCGGTCCTTGTCGGTGATCCACTCCTCGTTGACCTCCGGGTCGTTGCCCGCGAGGCGGCGGACGACCTTGCCGCGACGGTTGTCGACCCGGATGGCGGAGCCGGAGGCGTCGTGCTCGGCGACCGACGGCGTGGAGACCAGGTCGAACGGGCGCGAGCGGAAGCGGTACATCGCCGACGTGAGGGCGCCGACCGGGCAGATCTGGATCGTGTTGCCCGAGAAGTAGGAGCTGAACGGGCGGCCGGAGGTGTCCATCTCCGCCGCGCCGACCGGCGCGGTGGCGTGGCCGACCGTGGTGCCGGGGGCGCCGTCGGGGCCCGCGTACGGGATCGCGGAGTCGTGGACCTCGGACTCGTGCGAGAAGTCGAGGACGTCGGCGTCGAAGGTGCCGATCTGGCTGCCGTTGAGCGCGTGGACGTCGCGGCCGGGGCTGCCGGCGCCGCGGCCCTGCAGCGCGATGAAGGCGTCGCCCGCGATCTGGCTGGAGAAGCGCGTGCAGCGCTGGCACAGGATGCAGCGGTCGCGGTCGAGCAGGATCTGCGTGGAGACGGCGATCGGCTTGGGGAACGTGCGCTTGATGTCCACGAACCGCGACTCGGCGCGGCCGTTGCTCATCGCCTGGTTCTGCAGGGGGCACTCGCCGCCCTTGTCGCACACCGGGCAGTCCAGCGGGTGGTTGACGAGCAGGAACTCCATGATCCCGTGCTGCGCCTTGTCCGCCACCTCGGAGGTGTGCTGGGTGGCGACCTGCATGCCCGGCGTGACCTCCATCGTGCAGGAGGCCTGGGGCTTCGGCATGGGGCGCACGTTGCCCTCGCGGTCCGGCATCGCCACATCCACGAGGCACTGGCGGCACGCGCCGGCCGGGGCCAGCAGCGGGTGGTCGCAGAACCGCGGGATCTGGATGCCGGCCTGCTCGGCCGCGCGGATGATGAGCGTGCCCTTGGGCACGGAGACCTCGCGGCCGTCGATCGTCGCGGTGACGAGCTCGGGCTTGGTCTCCTTGGCCGTGTCGGCGGTCTGGGTCACAGCGCACCTGCCTTGTCGAAGATCGCGGAGGCCTCGTACGGGAAGAGCTCGCGTGCCGGCGTCGTGCAGCCGGCCTCGAACTCGTCACGGAAGTGCTGGATGCCGGACTGGATCGGCGTGGCCGAGGCGTCGCCGAGCGCGCAGAAGGAGCGGCCGGCGATGTTCGCCGAGACCTCGAGCAGGAGGTCGACGTCCGTGGGCAGGCCGCGGCCGTCCTCCAGGCGGTGCATGACCTGCTTCATCCAGAACGTGCCCTCGCGGCAGGGCGTGCACTTGCCGCAGGACTCGTGCTGGTAGAAGTCCGTCCACCGCGAGATCACGCGGACCACGGAGACCGTCTCGTCGAAGACCTGCAGGGCGCGGGTCGCGAGCATCGAGCCGGCCTGGCCGACCGACTCGTAGTCGAGCGGGACGTCCAGGTGCTCCTCGGTGAGGATCGGGGTGGACGAGCCGCCGGGGGTCCAGAACTTCAGCCTGTGGCCCGGGCGGATGCCGCCGGCCATCTCGATGAGCTCGCGCATCGTGATGCCGAACGGCGCCTCGAACTGGCCCGGGTTCACCACGTGGCCGGAGATCGAGAACATGCCGTGGCCGGTGGAGCGCTCGGTGCCCATCGCCGTGAACCAGTCGTCGCCGTTGGCGAGGATGCCGGGAACGGAGGCGACGGACTCGACGTTGTTGACGACCGTGGGGCGCGCGTACAGGCCGGCGACCGCCGGGAACGGGGGCTTGAGGCGCGGCTGGCCGCGCAGGCCCTCGAGCGAGTCGAGCAGCGCGGTCTCCTCGCCGCAGATGTAGGCACCCGCGCCGGCGTGCACCGTGATCTCGAGGTTGAACGCGCCGTCCGGGCCGACGCCCTGGCCGATGAGCCCGGCCTCGCGGGCCTCGCGCACCGCCTTCAGCAGGCGGCGGTAGACGTGCACGGTCTCGCCGCGCAGGTAGACGAACGCGTGCTCGCCGCCGATCGCCCAGCTCGTGATCGCCATGCCCTCCACGAGGGCGTGCGGGTTCGCGAGCAGCAGCGGGATGTCCTTGCACGTGCCGGGCTCGGACTCGTCCGCGTTGACCACGAGGTAGCGCGGTCCGCCGTCGGGCGGGGGAAGGAAGGACCACTTCAGGCCGGTGGGGAAGCCGGCCCCGCCGCGGCCGCGAAGGCCGGAGGCCTTCACGGTCTCGACGACGGCGGAGGGCTCCATCGTGAGCGCGCGCTCGAGCCCGCGGTACCCGCCGCGGTCGCGGTAGGTCTCAAGGGTCCACGAGCGGGGCGCGTCGAAGGCGTCGGTGAGGACGGGGGTCAGCGTCCCGGGATCGGTGAAGGTCATTTCTCCTCCTCGCTCGGGGCGGCGTCGTCGGGCCGGGTTGCCGCGTCCTCCGTGCGCACGGGCGCGGTCCACCCGTTCTCGCGGGCGATGCGCAGGCCGAGCAGCGTCGCCTCGCCGGCGCCCACGCCCTCGTCGGCCCGGCCGTCCTCGAACCCGGCCAGCACCCGGGAGATCTCCTTGAAGGTGCCGACCGTGTCCGCTCCGCGGGTGGGACTCACGGTCTCACCCGCACGGATCGCGTCCACGAGCTGAATCGCGCTCGAGGGCGTCTGGTTGTCGAAGAACTCCCAGTTGACCATGATGACCGGCGCGTAGTCGCAGGCCGCGTTGCACTCGAGTCGCTCGAGCGTGATCGAGCCGTCCTCGGTGGTCTCGTCGTGGCCGACGCCGAGGTGGTCGCTCACCGCCTCGTAGATCTCGTCGCCGCCGAGCACGGCGCACAGGGCGTTCGTGCAGACGCCGACGTTGTACTCGCCGTTGGGGTGGCGGCGGTACTGGCTGTAGAAGGTCGCCACGGCGGAGACCTCGGCGCGGGTGATGTCCAGCGCCTCGGCGCACAGCGCGACCCCGCGGGCGGAGACGTAGCCGTCGACCGACTGGACGAGGTGCAGCATCGGCAGCAGGGCCGACCGCGCCTGCGGGTACCGGGACTTGATGTCCTCGATGTCGGCGCGCAGGTTCGCCTCGACGTCGGGCGCGTAGATCTGCTCGGTCATCGGTCCACACCTCCGAGGACGGGGTCGATGGAGGCGAGGATGACCACGATGTCGGCCAGCTGGCTTCCCTCGCCCATCAGTGACATCGACTGCAGGTTCGAGAACGAGGGGTCCCTGAAGTGGGCCCGGTAGGGGCGCGTGCCGCCGTCGGAGACGACGTGGACGCCCATGATCCCCTTCGCGTGCTCGATCGCCTGGTGGACCTGGCCGGGCGGGACCCGGAAGCCCTCGGTGACGAGCTTGAAGTGGTGGATGAGCGACTCCATCGACTCGCCCATGATGTGCCGGATGTGGTCCAGCGAGTTGCCCTGGCCGTCCGAGCCGATCGAGAGCTGCGCGGGCCAGGCGATCTTCTTGTCCTCCACCATGACCGGCGAGCCGTCCGACTTCTCGAGGCGGTCGAGGACCTGCAGGACGATCCGCATGGACTCGAACATCTCGTCGAAGCGGACCGCGACGCGCGTGTAGGCGTCGGACTTCTCCCGCACGGGCACGTTGAACTCGTAGGTCTCGTAGCCGCAGTACGGCTGGGACTTGCGCAGGTCCAGCGGCAGGCCGGCGGCGCGCACGCACGGTCCGGTCAGGCCGAGGGCCATCGCGCCGGACAGGGAGATCACGCCGACGCCGACGTGCCGCATCTTGTACAGCGGGTTCTCCATCGTCAGCTTCATCATCTCGACGACGGAGAGCCGGACGTCCGGCAGCCGGTCCCGGACGAACTGGACCGTGCCCTCGGGCAGGTCCTGGGCCACGCCGCCGGGACGGATGTACGCGTGGTTCATCCGCAGGCCGGAGACGCGCTCGAAGATGTCGAGGATGTTCTCGCGGCCGCGGAACGCGATCGTCATGAGCGTGGTGGCGCCGAGCTCGTTGCCGGCGGTGCCGATGGCGATGAGGTGGGAGCTGATCCGGTTGAGCTCCATCATGAGCACGCGGATCTGGCTGGCCCGCTCCGGGATCTGGTCCGTGATGCCGAGCGCCTTCTCCACCGCCAGGCAGTACGCGACCTCCTGGAACAGGGGGGCCACGTAGTCCATGCGGGTGCAGAACGTGACGCCCTGGGTCCAGGTGCGGAACTCCATGTTCTTCTCGATGCCCGTGTGCAGGTAGCCGAGGCCGACCCGCACCTCGTGCACGGTCTCGCCGTCGAGCTCGAGGACGAGCCGGAGCACGCCGTGCGTGGACGGGTGCACGGGACCCATGTTGACGACGATGCGCTCGGTGCCGAGGCGCTCGGCCTCGGAGGCGATGTCGTCCCAGTCGCCGCCGTCGGCGATGAAGTCCGGCTCCTCGTCCCCGGGTGCGGGGCGGGCGGCGACGGGAATGCTCGTGGCGGCCATCAGCTGTACGACCTCCGGGTGTCGGGCGGCGGCACGGTGGCGCCCTTGTACTCCACCGGGATGCCGCCGAGGGGGTAGTCCTTGCGCTGCGGGTGGCCGACCCAGTCGTCCGGCATGAGGATGCGGGCGAGCGTGGGGTGGCCGTCGAAGACGATGCCGAACAGGTCGAACGTCTCGCGCTCGTGCCAGTCGTTGCCGGGGTAGATCGTGGTGACCGACGGGATGTGCGGGTGGCTGTCCGGGCAGGTCACCTCCAGCATGAGCTGGCGGTTGTGGGTGACCGAGAGCAGGTGGTAGCTCGCGTGCAGCTCGCGCCCGGTGTGCTCCGGGTAGTGGACGCCGGAGACGCCGAGGCAGAGCTCGAAGCGCAGGTCCTGGTCGTCCCGCAGCGCCTTGCACGCGGCCACGAGGTGGGCCGGCGAGAGGTGGAGGGTGAGCTCCCCGTGGGAGACGACGACCTTCTCGATCGCGCGGTCCGGGTCGATGCCCTGCTCGGCGAGCACCTCACGCAGGACGTCGACGACCTCGTCGAACCAGCCGCCGTAGGGCCGCTGGGCGTCCTCGGGCTCGACGACCGCGACCTGGAGCCCGCCGAAGCCGGAGGTGTCGCCGGAGCCGTGGACGCCGAACTGGCCGCTGCGCACGGCGACGACGTCGAGCTGACGACGCTCCTCACCGCCCGCGACCTCGCGTCCCTGATCCTCACTCACCGCAGCAGACCCTTCATCTCGTGGGTGGGCGTGGCGCCGAGGGCCGCCTGCTCGGCGGCGCGCGCGGCCTCGACCCGGTTGACGCCGAGCGGCGCGGACTTGATCTGCTTGCGCAGCTCGAGGATCGCGTTGATGAGCATCTCCGGCCGCGGCGGGCAGCCGGGCAGGTAGATGTCGACCGGGACCACGTGGTCGCAGCCCTGGACGATCGCGTAGTTGTTGAACATGCCGCCCGACGACGCGCAGACGCCCATCGAGATGACCCACTTCGGGTCGGACATCTGGTCGTAGATGTTGCGGACGACCGGCGCCATCTTGTGGCTGAGCCGGCCCGAGACGATCATCAGGTCCGCGTGGCGGGGAGAGGCGCGGAAGACCTCCATGCCCCAGCGCGAGATGTCGAAGCGCGGGGTGCCGGCGGCCATCATCTCGATGGCGCAGCACGCGAGTCCCATCGTCACCGGCCACTGCGAGTTGCCCCGCGCGAATCCGGCGACGGCCTCGATCGACGACAGGCCGAAGCCTGCGGGGAGCTTCTCCTCGATGCCCATGGGGTGGTCCTTTCTGCTCAGCGGCGGGGGCGGGGGTGGTGGCGCGACTGCTTGCGTGCGCTCAGTCCCACTCCAGCCCGCCTCGACGCCACTCGTAGACGTACGGGACGGTGATCAGGGCGATGAAGAGAAGCATGGAGACCAGGCCGAAGACGGCCAGCTCGCTGAACGTGACCGCCCACGGGTAGAGGAAGACGACCTCGATGTCGAAGATGATGAACGTCATCGCGATGAGGTAGTACTTCACCGGGAAACGGCCGGCCTGGGGCGCGCGCGGCGTGGGGTCGACGCCGCACTCGTAGTTGGCGACCTTCACCCGGTTGTAGTTCTTCGGGCCGATCGCGGCGCTCGCGGCGAGACCGCCGAGTGCCATCAGCACGGCCACCGCGACCATGATGAGTAGCGGTACGTAAGGGTTCGACATCGATCCTCCTGGCATCCTCGGACCGACTGCCTCATCGACGCGCTCGCGGCCCTAGTGCGAGCGTCGGTCCAGGCACCACCCTAAACCGTTCTGACGAGTGGTCGTGACTTTTCTCAAACCCGTGTTCTGGAACACATAGTCCCAGGTCACGGGTACCGCGTGGCCCGGCGTCGTCGTCGGGCGCGGGAGCGCGCAGAAGGCCGGGCCGGTCCGTATCGGGACCGGCCCGGTGGCCGGCCCGGTGGCCGGCCCGGTGGCCGGCGCTGGGGCGGGCCGGTCAGGCGGCCGGGCGGCCGGCTGGGGACCCTGCCGAGCGGCCGGCCGACTGGTGGGACCCAACCGGCACGTTCTCGCCGCCAAACACGCCGATTGGGTCCCACCAGTAGGGGGTAGCGGGGGGACCCGTCGGCAGGGCGACGCCGGTCAGGCGGCCGGGGCCGCCTTCGCGAGGGCGGCGATCACGCGGTCCATCCAGTCGCCGTCGTGGGGGTCGTACGCGTCGGCGAGGAGCTTCATGACGAACCGCATGAGCACCGGCCGCGGGAGGCCGTACCTCACGCAGGCCCGCATGATCTTCGGGCTGGAGATGAGGTGCGCGAAGCCGCGGCCGAGCGTGAAGTAGCCGCCGAGGTCGTCGCGCATGGTCGTCGCGTAGCTGCGCAGGACCTTCACGCGCTCGTAGTCGCTCGTGCGGGCGAGCGCCTGGCCGATCGTGTCGGCCGCGATGCGCCCGGACTGCAGCGCGTACGCGATGCCCTCGCCGTTGAACGGGGAGACCATGCCTCCGGCGTCGCCGATGAGCAGCAGCCCGTCCTTGTACAGCGGCTTGCGGTTGAACGCCATCGGCAGGGCGGCGCTGCCGAGCCGGCCGATCTGGTTCGCCGGCGTGAACTCCCACTCCTCGGGCACGTTCTTCATCCACTGCGCGAACAGGCCGCGGTAGTCGAGCCCGGTCGGCTTCGCGTTCGGCGAGAGCGTGCCGAGGCCGACGTTCACCGTGCCGTCGCCGAGCGCGAAGATCCAGCCGTAGCCGGGCTGGAGGTTCGACTCCCCCGGCTTCCCGTCCCACAGCTCGAGGAAGGACTCCATCATCGGGTCGTCGTGCCGCGGCGAGCGGAAGTACGTCCGCACGGCCACGCCCATGGGGCGGCGGACGTTCTTCTCGATGCCGGCGGAGGTGGCGAGGCGCGCCGCGACGCCGCCCGCGTCGACGACGATGCGCGCCCGGATCTCGACGTCGTCGCCCGTTCGGCGCCCGCGGGCGTCGACCGGCTTCGCGTTCACGCCGACGATCCGGCCCGTGCGCTCGTCCCGCACGGCGCCGGTGACGCTCATGCCCTCGCGGATGTCGGCGCCGGAGGCCTTCGCGTGCGCGGCGAGGGTGGCGTCGAGGTTCATGCGGGAGCGGGCCAGCCCGTAGGACGGCATGGTGGTGAGCTCGGGCCACGGGATCTCGATGCGGTGGCCGGCGCCGGAGGTCCGCAGCCCGTAGTTCCGGATCCAGCCGTCCTCCTCGCGGGTGGGCACGCCCATCCGGATGAGCTCGGCGACCGCGCGCGGGGTCAGGCCGTCGCCGCAGATCTTGTCCCGCGGGAAGGTCCCCTTCTCCAGGACGACGACCCGGTGGCCCGACTGCGCCAGGTAGTGACCGATGCTCGAGCCGGCGGGACCCGCCCCGACGACGACGACGTCCGCCTCGTCGTACCCGTTCACGCCGACTCCCCTTCCGGGCGCCGCGCGCGGTGGATGGCCACGATGCCCCCGGCCAGGTTGCGGTGCTGGACGTTCCGCCACCCGGCGGCGCGGATGTCCGCGGCCAGGCCCTCCTGGTCCGGCCAGTCCTTGATGGACTCGGACAGGTAGCCGTAGGCGGGGTTGTTCGACGAGGACAGCTTCGCGACGCGCGGCAGGACCTGGCCGAGGAAGAAGTTATAGGTGGCGCGCCACGGCGCCCACGTGGGGGTGGAGAACTCGGAGACGACGAGGCGGCCGCCGGGGCGGACGACGCGCAGCATCTCGGCCAGGGCCGAGCCGTGGTCGACGACGTTGCGCAGCCCGTAGGAGATCGTCACCGCGTCGAAGGAGGCGTCCGCGAACGGGAGCCGGGTGGCGTCGCCGGCGACGAACGCGAGGTCCGGTCGGCGGGACTTGCCGACCGACATCATTCCGGTGGAGAAGTCGCACGCCACGACGTCGATGCCCCGGTCCGCGAGGTCCGCGGACGAGGTGCCGGTGCCGGCGGCGAGGTCGAGGACGCGGTCCCCCGGTGAGACGCCGAGGGCGCTGCGGGAGGCGGCCCGCCAGATCCGGACCTGGCCAAAGGTGAGGATGTCGTTCGTGAGGTCGTACCGCTCGGCGACCTCGTCGAACATTCCCTTGACCTCGGTGGGGTCCTTGTCCAGGCTTGCGCGGCTCACGGGCCCAGTCTCTCAGGTATCTCGGGGCGGTCGGGACGGGGCCGGTGAGGGCTACTCGTCACCGTCGGGCGCGGGGGTCGTGTCGCCATTCGGCGCGGGGGTCGTGTCGCCCTCCGGAGCGGGGGTGGCATCGCCATCCGGCGCGGCGGTGGCGTCACCATCCGGCGCAGCGGTGTCGCCCTCGGAGGCTGAGGTCGCGTCACCGTCGGGCGCGGCGGTGGCGTCACCATCCGGCGCAGCGGTGTCGCCCTCGGAGGCTGAGGTCGTGTCGCCATCCGGCGCGGCGGTGGCGTCGCCGAGCGCCTCCCGCATCGGGCGGAGCTTGCCCTCGGTCTCGGCCAGCTCGGCGGCCGGGTCCGCGCCCGCGACGATGCCGCCGCCGGCGTACAGCCGGATCGAGTGACCGTCCACCTGGCCGCAGCGCAGCGCGAGTCCGATCTCGCCGTCGCCGGCCGCGTCCAGCCAGCCGACCGGGCCGGCGTAGCGCCCGCGGTCATGGGTCTCGAGGTCGGCGATGATCGCGAGCGCGGCGTCGGTCGGGGTGCCGCCGACGGCCGCGGTCGGGTGGATGCCGTCGAGGACGTCGAGCAGGCCGATCTCGCCGGTCGGGGTCCCGATGACGTCGGTCGCCAGGTGCAGGATGTTCGGCAGCTCGAGGACGAACGGCTCGGGGTCGGCGTTCTCGAGGGTGAGGACGCGCGCGAGGCCGTCGATCACGGAGCGTGCGGCGTGGGCGTGCTCGGCCGCGAAGCGCTCGGAGCCGGTCAGCTCGGCGCGGAGCTCCGCATCCGGGCGGGTGCCGCGAGGCAGGGAGCCGGCGAGCACGCGGGAGGTGACGCGGTCGCCGTCGCGGGCGGCCAGCATCTCGGGGGTGGCGCCGACCAGGCCGCCGACCGCGAAGGTCCAGGCGTTCGGGTAGGCCTCGGCGAGGGTGGCGGGCAGGGCGCCGAGGACGTCCGGCGTGACCGTGAGGTCGACGGCCCGCGAGGTGACGACCTTCTCGGCCTCGCCGGCGGCGATGCGCGTGAGGACGCGCTTGACGAGGCGCGTGTAGCGCTTGGCACCCCGGCTCTTGACGGCGGACGGGGGCGGGAGGGTGTCCCCGGTCTCCTCGTCGTCCTCGTCCCTCGTCAGGCCGAGGTCGCCGTCGGGCAGCTCCCGCGCGGCGTGGGCCGCGTGCTCGCCCAGCCCCTCGGCGTCGGCGGCCAGGGCGTCGGCGAGCGCCTGGGAGGAGACGAACTGGGTCCACTCCCCCTCCTCGCCCACGCGCCGCACCGAGGCGGGCACATGGAGGATCGAGGAGACGGCGGAGTCCTCGACGAAGGTCGAGCCGACGAAGGCGACCGGGCTGACGTCCGGGTCCGAGGAGGCGGCCTCGAGCCGCCGCCAGATCTCGGCCAGGCGGGCCAGGCGCCGCGGGCCGGTCAGCGCGATCCTGGTGCCGCCCGATCCCCGCAGGCCGACCCCGGCCCGGACCCACACCGCGTCCCTCGCGTAGCGGACGGGCGCCGCCGTGTTCCGGTGGTCCATGGGGCTTGATCCTTCACGCTGAGGGGGCCGCGTCGCGGCGTGGGTCCGCGGCCAGGCTACTCATTGACCGCGGGCCCGGGGATCAGATCCCCGGGCCCGCGGCGGTGGTCACGTCAGGACGACGACTCGGCGTCGTCGGAGGACGACTCCCCGGACGACCCGCCGCCCTCGAACGCCGGCGCGTTGTCCGAGAACGTCGTGACGACGAGGTCCTCGACCGGCACCTCGTTGTCGAAGTCGAACAGGCCGGCGTCGCGGTAGGCCTGCTGCTGGAGCATGAGCTCGTCCGAGGCCGGCGCGAGCTGCGGGTCCCACACGTACGCGGGGTTGGACTCCAGGACCTCGAGGTCCTGCCCGGTGGCGTCCGCGAGGATCTGGAGGATCTCGGGGTCGTACGGGTCGGCCTGCATGTCGTGCGAGCCGCGGACCAGCGCGTCGAAGAACGGCTGGGCCAGGTCGGAGTCGAGGAACTCCTCGTTGTAGATGACGCCCGAGGCGATCGTGCCCTCCGGCGGCAGCGCGAAGGCCACGGCCGTGCCGTCGTCCTCCATCGCCGTGGTGAACGGGGCGGGCGGGAGCGCGGCGTCGGCCTGGCCGTTCTGCAGGGCGCCGGACATGTCGCCGAACCCGACGTTGAGCACCTCGACGTCGGCGAGCGTGAGGTCGGCCTCGCGCAGGACGGCGGCGAACTGGTAGGCGCCGGCACCGCCCGGGCCGCCGGACAGCGCGATCGTACGGCCCTCGAGGTCGGCGATCTCCGAGATCTCGCCGGACTCCACGAGGTCGGAGGCGACCATGAGCGCGGTCGGCGAGTTGTCGGGCTCGCCACCGCCACCACCCATGGACCCGACGACGCGGATCTCCAGGTCGTCGTTCACGGCGGAGAACAGGCCGGAGCCGAATCCCGCGATGAGGACGTCGGACTGGCCGGCCGCCGTCAGCGGGATCGCGTCCTGTCCGGCCTGGACGGTCGACAGCTCGAGCTCGATGCCCTCGTCCTCGAAGTAGCCGCGGGCGTCCGCGACGTACAGCGGGGAGAACAGGGTGGTCGGCACGTGGATGACGCGCACGGTCTGCAGCTCGCCGTCGGCGCCTCCGTCCCCGTCGGCCGAGTCGTCGTCGCCCCCGCCACAGGCACTGAGCGCCAGGGCGATCCCGGTGGCGAGCGCCGCCGCCGTGTAGGTCTTCTTCTTCATGGTGTCTCCTTGGTGGTGGTTCAAGGCCGTCAGCGTTGAGGGCCCGCGCGGCGACGCCCACGCCGCCGTCCGCCGCGTCGCCGCCACGGGAGGGCGAAGTACTCGACGACGTTGACCACCAGGGTGACCAGCGCGCCGATGATCGCCACCGTGACGAGACCGACGTACATCTTCTCGGGCTGGAACAGGGTCCACGAGTTCCAGATGAGGAATCCGAGCCCGGACTCCGACGCCACGAACTCGACGGCCGTCACGACGACGACCGCGAGGCCCGCGGCCACGCGGAAGCCCGTGAACACGGCCGGCAGGACGCCGGGCAGCACCACGTGGACGAGGCGCTTGATGCCGACCGCGCCGTAGGCGGTGGCCGCCTCCTGCAGGCGCGCGTCGAGCTGCCGGATCCCGCCCTGGGTGTTGATCTGCAGGACGAAGAAGACCGTGATCGCCACCGCGATGATCCGCGAGGTGTCGTTCAGCCCGAAGATGAGGAACAGGAGCGGCAGGATCGCGATCTTCGGCAGCGCGTACAGCGCCGAGAACAGCGGCCCGAAGGCCGCGTTCGTCGCCCGGGAGATCCCGAGGATCATGCCGACGACGACGCCGAGCAGGCCCCCGATGAGGTAGCCGGTGCCGAAGCGGTAGATCGTGATCGAGATGTGCTCGCCGAGCTCGCCGGAGCGCAGCATCTCCCACGTGCGGGCCGCGATCTCGGTCGGCTGGGAGAAGAGCCGAGCGTCGATCCAGCCGGCGCGCGAGCCCCACTCCCACAGAGCGAGCAGGAGGACCGGCGTGCCGATCGCGAGGATGAGGTCGCGCACCCGCAGGCGCTGCTCCCGGGCCGCCTCCGTGCGGGCCGCCTTCTCGATGACGTCGTCGTCGATGGTGGCGGCGTCCGTCGTCGGGGACTCGGTGTGTGCGTCGGTGCTCATGCGCCCGCCTCCTCGCTCGCCATGACCTCGTCGCGCAGGTCGTTCCAGATCCCGTACCGCATCTCGGCGAACTCGGCCGAGGCCTCGAGCTCCATCGAGCGGGGACGGGCGAAGGGCACCGCGATCTCGCGCCGGATGCGCCCGGGGCGGGCCGACATCATGACGACGCGGTCGCCGAGGAGGATCGCCTCCTCGATGGAGTGGGTCACGAGCACGACCGTCTTGCGCTCCTTCTCCCACAGGTCGATGAGCAGCTCCTGCATGAGCTGGCGGGTCTGCGCGTCCAGGGCGCCGAGCGGCTCGTCCATGAGCAGCAGGTCGGACCCCGTGGCGAAGGCCCGGGCGATGGCGGTGCGCTGGCGCATGCCGCCGGAGAGGTTGTGCGGGTAGGCGTCCTCGAAGTCGCTGAGGCCCACGAGGTGGATCCACTCCCGGGCCGTCGCGATGCGGCTCCTGCGGCCCACGCCGTTCATGCGCAGGCCGAAGGCCACGTTCTCGAGCACCGTGTACCAGGGGAAGACGCCGTGCTCCTGGAAGACGAAGGCGGGCCGGTCCTCGGAGGCGAGGACGACGTCGCCGGCCGTGGCGGTCTCCAGGCCGCCGAGGACGCGCAGCAGCGTCGACTTCCCGCAGCCCGACGGGCCGAGGATGCAGACGAACTCCCCCGGGTCGACGTCGAGGGAGACGTGGTTCAGTGCGACGGTCGTGCCGGCCGCCGAGAAGAAGACCTTGGAGATGTCGCGCGCCGATATCGCGCGGGCGGGGGTGGTCACTCAAGCCTCCCGGTAGGGATTCGTTCCGATCATGCGGGGCGGGTGCGGCGAGCAGAACTCGCCACCGAGCAGGTGCAGCCATCCGACGGACGGGTCGTCCTCGACACCACGAGACTCGACGGCCTCGCGATACGCCCCTGCGTCGTCGGTCGGGACGAACCCGAGGGACGACGCCCCGGTGTCGGCGACGTAGCGGTCCACGTTCGCCGACACGCCCCAGACCGTAATGCACCCGTCGACCGGCGCGGCCAGGGCGCTCACGACGAGACGGCCGGCGTCGGCGGGCGAGAGCCACGTCTGCAGGTGGCGGCGGGAGGTCGGTTCCGCCTGACGGCTGGCGATTCTCATGAGGACGACCTCCATGCCGAAGCGGTCGGCGTAGAGGTGGCCGAGGGCCTCGAGAGCGACCTTCGACACTCCGTAGAAGGTGTTCGGTCGCGGCGGGATGTCGTCCTCGACGGGGGTGAGGGGGGCCGGGGCGTTTCCCGGGCCGGGTGCGTCGTCAGGGCGGGAGGGGCCACCCGTGCCGACCACTCCGGCGGGCACGGGGTGAAACCCGACGGCGTGGATCGAGCTCGCGAGAACGGCCCGGCGGATGCCCGCCAGGCGCGCGGCCTCCAGTGCCACCTGCGTGCCGCGAATGTTGACGTCCCACAGGTCGTCCGGCTCGGCCTCGAGGGGGATACCGGCGAGGTGGAGCAGCGCGTCGGCGCCCCGGCAGGCGGCGCGCATCTGGTCCAGGTCCCGCACGTCGGCCCGCACGGGGAGCACGCCGTCGGCGGCGGCCGGCGGGGCGAGGTCCACGGCCACGACCTCGTGTCCCGCCGCCAGAAGCGCGGGAAGGACGTCCGTGCCGAGCGATCCCCCGGCACCGGTGAGCACGACCCGGCTCACAGCAGCGCGCCCTGCTCGATCAGTCGCGCCTGGGCCCAGGCCACGTCCAGGCCGCGGCCCTCGGCCGTGCCCGCGGCGGCGACGCCGGCGGCGTGACCGGTGGCGAACGAGGTGCCCATGACGCGGACCGACGCGAAGGCGTCCGGGTCCGCGGCGGTCAGGCGCCCGCCCAGGTAGAGGCCCGGGTGCGAGGAGGAGGCGATCGCGCCGTAGCGGATGTCGTAGTGGCCGCGGTCTGCCACGCGCTCGTAGCGCGTGACGCCGGGCTCGACGTGGATCTCCATGGGCCACCCACCCCTGCCGATGACCTGGTCCGGGTACCGGACGCCGGTCCGGACGTCGTCGGCGGTCACGGTGGCGAGCCCGGAGCCGCGGCGCGCCTCCCGGATGCCGATTTGCGGGCCGGTGCTCAGCAGGTAGGCGTCCTGCCAGCCGGGGACGCCCTCGCGCAGGGCGCGCAGGTAGTGCCAGGTCTCGGCGCGGGCCTCGACCTCGGCGCGCGTGAGGTCGCGCGGGTCGAGGACGTCGACGACCTGGTCGGCGAGCAGCAGCATGACGTCGCCGACGACCGGGGTGCGCACCGCGATGCCGTGCGTGCGGTCGATGGCCACGCCGGTGCGGGCGACGTACGCGCCGACCGCCTCCTCGAGGAGCGTGGGCGTGATCTCCGGGCCGTCGTGGCTGACCCCGCCGACCCGCATGACGAGGGTGGCCGCCTGCCGCAGGGGCACCTCCGAGATGTCGGTCGCCGCGCCGAGCTGGGCGGCGAGCATGCCGTCCCCGGAGCAGTCGACGACAACCTTTGCCACCACGCGCTCCGTCCCGCCGCGGTGGAGGAGGTCGAGCTCGAAGGGCCCCTCGGGGCCGCCGTGGGCGCCGGCGAGGGTCGTGTGCAGCAGGAGGTCGACGTCGGAGTCCCCGATCGCCTCGTCGTAGACCTGCTTCATGGTCTCCAGGTCGAGCAGGACGATCGTGTTCCCGGTCGAGGCCATCGTGTGGGTCCGGTAGAGGTCCTTCGCGGCGAGCCGGTCGAGGATGTCCTGGCCGATCCCGCGGACCACCTGGTTGCGGCTCTGGTCGAAGAACCCGCAGTGCGTGAGCACCGACGAGGCCGTGGCCGCTCCCCCGAGGAAGCCGTGCCGCTCGACGAGCAGGGTCCGCGCCCCGATCCGGGATGCGCCGATCGCGGCCGCGATCCCCGCGGCCCCACCGCCCACGACGACGACGTCGTACGTCTCCATCCATGCCTCCTCGCACAGGGGTACTTCTCGAACTCCGCCCGTCAGCAAAGCACCATGGCACCGGCCGCGGAAGTGCCTCTTGACCGGCGCGGCATGCCTCGCGGGCATACCGTGGCGGGATGGAGCTGCGTCACCTGGAGTACTTCGCGGCGTGCGCGGAGGCCGGTTCGGTCTCGCGCGCGGCCGGCCGCCTCGGCCTCACCCAGCCGTCCCTGTCGCGGCAGGTGCGGGCCCTCGAGCGGGAGCTCGGCACGCAGCTGCTCCGGCGCACGCCGCGCGGGGTGAGCCCGACCGCGGCCGGCGAGCGCCTCCTGCGCCACACGCGCCGGATCTCCGCCGACCTCGCGCGGATCCCGGAGATCCTCGCCGCCGCTGCGGCCGACCGGGAGACCGTGCGGGTCGGGATCCCGCCGAGCCTGCCGACCACCTGGTTCACGGAGGTCATGCGCGACCTGGCGACGCGCCAGCCGATGATCGATCTCGACATCGTCGACATGTTCAGCCCCGAGCAGGACCGGGCGCTCAAGGAGGGCCGGCTCGACGTCGGGATCCTGCACCACGAGCCGGGCGACGTCGTCGCGGTCAGGGTGCTCGAGCAGCAGCTCGGACTGGCGATCCGGCCCGAGAGCGCGGGAACGGTGACGACGCTCGGGGACATGCACGGGCGCCGCGTGCTCGGCCACGAGTCGTGGGAGTACTCCGGCCAGTGGCGGGAGCTCGTGGCCGCAGCCGCGGCGGAGGGGGCTGCCGTGGACTGGCGGTTCCGGCGGATCAGCGAGCACGTCGAGCTCGTGGCGCGGGCGTCCGGCGCCGAGGCCCTGCTCGCCACGCGGGACACGGCCGCACGGTTCGTGCCCGACTGGTCATGGATCCCCGTGCGGCCCGAGGGCGCGGACAGCCTCAAGCTGACCTGCTGGGCCGCGCGCACGCGCGGGGCGAGCGAGGCAGCCATCGAGGTCATCGACGAGATCCGGGCCCACCCGTACGTCGAGCCGGAGCACTGAGATCGCCGGGCGCTGAGCCGCCCGGGCACTGGGCGGAGCGAGACTCGGGTGGACCGGGACCCTGGCCGCCCGCCAACCTGCCGGCGCGCGGCGCCGACGGCACCGCACGGGAGGCTCCTAGATCAGCGCCTGCGCGCGGGAGAACTCCTGGCGGCGCGGGCCGACCGGGGCGTGGAGGACCGAGCGACCCCTGATCGGTTCGGCGAGCGCCCGGCTCAGCTCGTCCAGCGTCGTCACCCTCCGGTACGCCGCGCCGTAGCCGGCGGCGAGCGCCGCGATGTCGGCGCGCTGGGGGGTCGTGAACAGCCGGGCGAAGCCCGCCGGGTTCGCCTCCTCATGGCCGAGCAGGGCGAAGATCGCCCCGCCGGCGTCATCGGCGACGACCACCTGCACGTCGACCTCGTCCTCCAGCTCCCCGAGCAGAAGCCCCCCGACGTCGTGCAGGAACGTGAGGTCCCCGACCAGGGCGCGCACGGCGCGGCCGCTGCCGCGCGAGAGCCCGACGGCGGTCGAGATCGTGCCGTCGATGCCGGCCAGGCCGCGGTTCGACAGGACCTCCGGCAGCGGGTCGCGCCACGGCTGGCCGACGAGGTCGACGTCGCGCACCATCCGCGAGGCGCCGAGCAGGAGGGGGCCGGACGCCCGCGCCGCGCCCGCGACGAGCGCGGCCATGCCGAGGGCGTCGACCGTCTCGAGGTCCCGCGGGCCGGCCGCGGGGTGCGCGAGCCGGGCGACGACGGACCGGCCGGCCTCCAGCCACAGGTCGAGCCAGGCGTCGTCGCGGCCGCGGCCGTCACCGTGGCCGTCACCGTGCTCGCCCACGCGCACGTCCGGGGCGACGATGCGGGCCGAGCCGGCGGCATCGGGCCAGCGCCCGGTCGGCGCGCACACGACGACGTCGACGTCCTCCCGGGCGAGCAGCCTGCTGACGGCGCGCGAGAGCGTGGGGTGACCGAGGACGACGACACGCTCGATGCGGCCGCCGAGCGGCGGCAGGTCGAGCAGCTCGCGGTAGGCGGGCACGGCGCAGCGGCCGCCCCGTGCCGACGACGACGGTTCCGCCAGCAGCGGCCAGGACCCGGCCTCGGCCAGGCGGCGGGCGGCCGGGCCCGCGCCGTCGCCGGCGATGACGACCGTGCGCGGACCGCGCTCGATCTCGTAGGTCGTCGCCGGGCCGCGCGACTGCACGACCTGCTCGGTGACCGGGAGCGGGCCGGGCACCCACGGGCGGCCCGGGGCCAGTGGCTCGCGGAAGCCGAGGTTGAGCTGGACCGGGCCGGGGTCCGCGGTGCGCTCGCCGGTGGCGGCGGCCACGGCGCGGCGCACGTGCTGGGCGATCGAGCGACCCGCGGGCCCTCCCGCGGGGGCGTCGACGGCGTGCCGGAGGGCGGGGCCGAAGATCCCGACCTGCTGGGTGGTCTGGTTCGCGCCAGTCCCGCGCAGCTCGTGGGGGCGGTCGGCGGTGAGCAGGACGAGGGGGATGCCCGCGGCGTCGGCCTCGAGGACCGCCGGGTGGAGGTTGGCGACGGCCGTGCCGGACGTCGTCACGATCGCCACGGGCCTGCGGGAGGCGGCCGGCGGCGGTGCGAGGGCAGCGGCGCCCAGTGCGGACGGGGTGGTCGGGTTGCTCGGGCCTGCCGAGGTGGCCGGGAGCCGGGTGGCCGGGACGGCCGGGCCGGCGGGGAGTGCCGCGGCTCCGGCCGCCGCGGCCGTGCCGGGCGGCGCGGGCTCCGCCTGCGCGATCTCGCCGGCCCGGGACAGGCCGAGCGCGACGAAGCCGGCGACCCGCTCGTCGATGCGCACCGTGATGCGCAGCCAGCCGGCGCCCTCGGCGCTGTGCAGGGCGTGGGCGAGCGGCGCGGACCGGGAGCCCGGGGCGAGGACGACGTCCCGCACGCCGGACTCGACGAGCGCCCGCACGACGTCCCGGGCAACGAGGTGATCCTGCGTCTCGCGCGGCTGCTCGACGGCGTGCGACTGATCGGCCTGTCGACCGTGGCCCGTCTCCGCCGACCGGTCGCGCACAGTCTCGGCCGACCGCTCACGCTCGGTCCCGCTGCGTTCCTCCGTCGGCGCCTGCGCGGACGCCTCAGTGGGCGGGCCGCCGGACGCGACGGCCCGCCCACGGCCGGTGTCGGCCGCGGTCTCACCCTCGCTGTGCGAGGTGTCGGTCCCGGTCACTGTGCCCCCGTCGCGATCGGTCGGTCCCCCGCGATGGAGCCCGCGAGCGCCGAGACCCGGTCCAGGCGGGCGATCCAGGTGGCGGCGACGTCGTCGGGCGCGGGCGTGACGGCGTCGGGGGTGATCGGACGGACCTCGAGGTGCCCGTCCACGGGCAGCAGCGGGGCGGACGTGACGTCCGTCCGCAGGAGGTGGGAGGTGGCAAGGCCGGCGGCGAGCGGCGCCCCGCGGAACGTGCCCTCCGGGAGGGCGGCGGCGAGCGCCACCCCGGCAGCGATCCCGACCGACGACTCGAGCGCCGAGGAGACGACGACCGGCAGGCCGGCGCGCTCGGCGAACTCCAGGCACGCCCGCACGCCGCCGAGGGGCTGCACCTTGAGCACGAGCAGGTCGGCGGCCTCCATCCGGGCCACGCGCAGGGGGTCCTCGGCGCGGCGCACGGACTCGTCGGCGGCGATCGGGACGTCGACGCTGCGCCGGAGTGCCGCGAGGTCCTCGACCGTGGGCACGGGCTGCTCGGCGTACTGCAGGCCGCCGGCGGCGCGGTCGAGCACGGCGAGCCGGTCGCGGGCGGTCTCCAGGTCCCACGCACCGTTGGCGTCGATGCGGACGTGGCCGTCGGGGCCGAGCGCCTCCCGCACGGCGGCGACCCGCGCGATCTCCTCGTCCACGGACTGGCCGGGCTCCGCGACCTTGACCTTCGCCGTCGTGCATCCGCCGGAGGCGCGGACCATCTCGGCGGCCCGGTCCGGGCCGACGGCGGGGATGGTGACATTGACGGGTACCCGGTCGCGCAGGGGCGCGGGGAAGCCCACGTCGGCCGCCTCGCGGGCGGCGCGCAGCCAGCTGACGGAGGCCGCGTCGTCGTAGTCCGCGAAGGGCGAGAACTCGCCCCAGCCGGCCTCGCCGCGGATGAGGACGCCGTCGCGGGTGGTCAGCGAACGGAATCGGGTCGTCAGCGCCGAGGCGTAGACGACGGGTCCCCCGTGGGGCGCGGTCGGATCGGCTACGGGCACGCCTCAAGCGTAACCGCGCGGGACCGCCGAACCGTCGCGCACCCGTCGCCTCCCGCGGGCTACGTTGGGTCGGTGAGTGAGAGACGAGACGTGTCCGAGACGTTCGACCCGACCCGGTGGCGGGAGGTCGAGGGCTGGGGCGGCACCGACATCACCTACCACCGCGGCGTGGATCGGACGGGCGACGTCGAGCGCGACCTGCCGGTCGTGCGCATCGCGTTCGACCGCCCCGAGATCCGCAACGCGTTCCGGCCGAAGACGGTCGACGAGCTCTACCGGGCGCTGGACCACGCGCGGCTGACGACCGACGTCGGGACCGTGATCCTCACGGGGAACGGGCCGTCCGCGAGGGACGGCGGCTGGGCGTTCTGCTCCGGCGGCGACCAGCGCGTGCGCGGGGCGGACGGCTACCGGTACGAGACCGACGACGCCGACCCCGACGCGGGTGTCGCCGAGCGGCGCGAGCAGGTGGACCCGAGGCGGGCGGGCCGGCTGCACATCCTCGAGGTGCAGCGCCTGATCCGGACGATGCCGAAGGTCGTCGTCGCCGTCATCCCCGGCTGGGCGGCCGGGGGCGGGCACTCCCTCATCATGGTGTGCGACCTCGCGATCGCCTCCACCGAGCACGCGCGGTTCATGCAGACCGACGCCAACGTCGGCAGCTTCGACGCCGGCTACGGCTCCACGCTGCTGGCGCGGCAGGCCGGGGACAAGCGGGCGCGGGAGATCTTCTTCCTCGCGCGGGAGTACTCGGCCGCGGACGCCGAGCGGTGGAACGTCATCAACGAGGCGGTCCCGCACGCGGAGCTGGAGAACACGGCGCTGGAGTACGCGCGCATCATCGCCACGAAGTCACCGCAGGCCATCCGAATGCTGAAGTTCGCGTTCAACCTGGCCGACGACGGCCTGGCCGGCCAGCAGGTCTTCGCCGGGGAGGCGACCCGCATGGCGTACGGCGGCGCCGAGGCGCAGGAGGGGCGCGACGCGTTCCTCGAGCGGCGGGACCCGGACTTCTCGCCGTACGGGTATCAGGTGTAGGTGGGGGCCGGGGCGGGTCGTCAGCCGAGGAGGTCGACCACAGTGGGTCCGACCACGTGGACCGCGCCGGCGAACGCACCGATCACGGCGGCGAGCACCCCACTTGCGAGCACGGTGACCATGGCGAGCGCCCCCAGGTCGCGGCCGAGGTCCGCGGACATCCGCGAGCGGCGCTTCCTGTGCCTCTCGGAAGCGGCGGGAGGCTTCCGGTCCGCCTCGCGGGCGATCGGGGACTGGATGGCGGGAAGAGTCGTCGTCGTCATGCCCCAAGACTTCTCCGACGGCGGCGCCGACGAATCCACCGGGGGGATCCGGGTCGGGGTGCCCGGGTCCGCCGTTCGGCGCCGCGCGCCCGGGCGCCATACGACCCCGGGTGGACGCTGACCTACGCTTGCGGGGTGAGGGCCCGCATCGTGACCGGAGGATCCCACCCCGACGACGTCGCCCGCCTCGCCGCCGCGCTCGCCTCGCGGCTCGCGCCATGGATCGATGAGGGACCCGCCGGTGCGGCCGGCGACGAGCCCGGCGATCCGGACCGTGGCACGACGACGGACGACTCGACCGTCGGCACGCCGGACGGCGCTGCGGATGACGCGGCCCCGATCGTCCCCGTGGCGCCCGGCACCGACACCGAGGCCGCGCTCGCCGACCTCGCCGCGGAGATCGCCGCCCCGGTCCCCGCGGGAACGGCCGTCCTCCTGCGCACGTCCGGCTCCACCACCGGCCGCGGGCACGTGGTGGCGCTCGGCGCGCGGGCCCTGATCGCCTCCGCGCGCGCCACCCTCGAGCACCTGGGCGGGCCGGGCACGTGGGTGCTCGCCGTCCCCGCGCACCACGTGGCCGGGCTGCAGATCCTCACGCGGTCGATCGTCGGCGGCACGACGCCGGTGGTCGTGGACACAAGCGGCGGCTTCACGCCCGAGGCCCTCGCCGACGGCATCGAGAAGGCGGCCGAAGCCGGCCTGCCGGTCTACGTCTCGCTCGTCCCGACCCAGCTCGTCCGCATCCTCGCCGCCGGTCCCCGCGAGCTCGCGGCCCTGAAGTCGGCGAGCGCGGTGCTGGTCGGCGGGGCCGCCCTGGCCACGGACGTCCGGGAGGCCGCGGCGAACGCCGGCATCCGGGTCGTTCGCACCTACGGCATGACGGAGACCGGGGGCGGCTGCGTCTACGACGGCCGGCCGCTCCGCGGCGTCCGCGTCGACCTCGAGCCGGACGGGCGCGTGCTCCTCGGCGGGCCCGTGCTCGCGTCGGGGTACCTCGACGACCCCGAGCTGTCGGCCGCGACCTTCACCGGCGGGCGGCTGCGCACCACCGACCTCGGCCGCCTCTCCCCCGACGGCACCCTCACGGTCCTCGGCCGCATCGACGACGCCCTGACCACCGGCGGCGTGACGATCGCGCCGGCGGCCGTGGAGGCGCAGCTCGCGGGGGTGGCGGGGATCGCGGAGAGCGTGGTCGTCGGCGTGCCCGACGCGCAGTGGGGCGAGATGGTCGTCGCCGTCGTCACCGCGCCGGGGGCGGCGGGCGACCCTGACGCTCTCCCCCGCGATGCCGGACCGCGCGATGCTGAGCAGTCCGCCGCCGGCCTCCTCGCCGCCGCCCGGGAGGCGTGCCGCCCGCTGTCGGCGGCGCACGCGCCGCGGGCCGTCGTCGTCGTGGACCGCCTGCCGCTGCGGGGCCCGGGAAAGGTCGACTGGCGCGGTGCGGCGGCCCTGGCCGCGCGCGCCCTCGGCGCGCCGAGCGGGGAGGCGAGCACCGACGTCGGGCAGGACGGGGAACCCCGCGTGCGCGACGCCGCACGACACGGCGACGCCCCTCTCCCGCCCCTGCGATAGCCTCGCTGCGGCCCGCCCGGGCCGCGACAACCCGAGGAGAATCGATGGCGCGCATCGCCGACTGGATCGAGGGCGCCCGCCCTCGCACGCTTCCGGCGGCGGTGGCCCCCGTACTGCTCGGATCGGGGGCGGCGGCCCAGGTCGGCGGCTTCTCCCTGCCCCGCGCGCTGCTCGCCGCGGGAGTCGCCCTCGCCCTCCAGGTCGGCGTGAACTACGCGAACGACTACTCCGACGGCGTGCGCGGCACCGACGAGAACCGCACCGGCCCGCAGCGCCTGACCGGCGGCGGGCTTGCCGCGCCGGGGCGGGTGCTCGCGGCGGCGCTGGCGTCGTTCGGCGTGGCCGCGGTCCTCGGCCTCGTCCTGCTCGCGCTCTCCGGCGCGTGGTGGCTCCTTGCCGCCGGGGCGCTCGCGATCGTCGCCGCCTGGGGCTACACCGGGGGCCGCAGGCCGTACGGCTACCTCGGGCTCGGCGAGGTCTTCGTCTTCGCGTTCTTCGGGCTGCTCGCGACGGCCGGCACGACCTACACGCAGGCCGCGACCGTGCCCTGGACGGGGTGGGTCGCCGCGGTCGGCGTGGGGCTCATCGCCTGCGCCCTGCTCATGGTCAACAACATCCGCGACATCCCGACGGACACCCCGGCCGGCAAGCGCACGCTCGCCGTCCGGCTCGGGGACCGTCCGTCCCGCGTCGTCTACGTGGCGATGCTCGGGGTGGCGCTCGCCCTCGGGATCGCGTGCGCCCTCGCGGCCCCGTTGGCGCTGCTCGTCATCCTCGCCGCACCGCTGATCGTCGCCTGCTGCCTGCCGGTCCTGCGCGGTAGGACGGGGCGCGACCTCATCGTCGTTCTGCGCAACACCGGGTTCGCACAGCTCGCCTACGGCATCCTGCTGGGGCTCGGTCTGGCCCTCTGAGGCCTCCCCCGGCCCAGGACGAGGCGCCCTCTCTAGGAGGAGCCCTTGCCCCGCTCCTCGGAGTCGTCCCTGTGGTGCGTGGGCGAGTCCGCCAAGGCCTCCGGGACGTTCTCGAGCGACGAGGCGCCCCGCGGCTCATCCTCGGGCTCGTCGGCGGAGACGGCGGTGGAGGCTTCGGCGTCGGCGAGCGGTTCGCCGGCCGGCTCGACCACCTCGGACGGCGAGGCGGTCACGGCCGGCGAGGCGTCGTCGTCGGGCCGGGCGGTGTCGGAGACGGCCGCGCCTGACTCGGAGTCAGCGGTCGACTCCTGCTCGTCGAGCAGGCGGTCCTCCTCCGCGTCGTCCTCGTTCACGCGCTCACGTCCGTGGTCGCGGTGTGCGATGACGCGGGCGGCGTCGTCGCGGATTCCCGGCAGGGCAAGGTAGCTCACCAGCGCTGCGAGGAGGAGGGCGCCGAGCCAGAGCAGCCACGAGCGGGCCCCCGCCAGGTAGAGCACACCGGCGACGGCAAGGAGAACGACGACGCGTGCCAGCGCGTACTTCAGGAGAGCCACGGCGACCAGGGTAGACCGCACACCGGGCCGGGCCCGCAAGGCGGCCATGGCCACCTACGCTAGGGAGATGCCCCGTGTCCTGCTCGCCGTTGTCGCCGTCGCCGTCATCGTGTTCGCGCTGGTGGACTGCGCGCGCACGGACGAGGACCGCATGCCGGTCCGCATCCCGAAGGCCCTGTGGATCCTGCTCATCCTGTTCCTCCCGGTCCTCGGAGGCGCCGCATGGATCGTCGCCTCGCGCCTCGCGCGCCCGGTGGCGGGCTCGCCCGCGACCCGCGGAGGCGGCTCGGCCGGCTCCTTCGGGCCGCTCGGTCCGACGTCGAGGCCGCCCGCTCGACCGGCCCGCAACGGCCCGCTCGCCCCCGACGACGACCCCGACTTCCTCGCCCGCCTCGAGGCCGATCGGCGCAGGCGCGAGCGGGAGAAGAAGGAACGCGAGGCCCGCGAGTCCGGGGGCGGCGCGGGCGCGGCGGACGCCGCGGGCGGGTCCGACGTCGGCGAGTCCGACGCGGACGGGGAAACCCCGCCGAAGGGCGGCACCGCGACCGACGACCCGCGGGACTCCCCCTCCTCGCCGGCCTAAGAGCCCACTCCACCGGGCGGCCGGTCCACGACGAGGCGGCACCGCGACCGACGACCCGCGGGACTCCCGCTCTTCACCGGCGTAGGAGCCCACTCCCCCGGGCGGCCTGTCCACGACGGGGCCGCAACCTGCACGCCTCGGCGACCGTGAGCGCAGAGTGAGCACCGCCCCGACCGTCCCCGTGGGTCCGCGGACCGCTGTCGCGGTCGCTGGGAGCCCCGGACAGCAGCCAGCCGCGACACCGCGGTGAGCGGTGCCGCGGCTCGGGGTGCCGGGGCCCGGAAGGCGGGCGCTTCTAGCCGAGGCCCGAGTAGGCGTGGCGCGAGTTGAGGAAGAGGTTGACCACGAAGTAATTCGCAAGGATCAGCCCGAATCCGGCGAGCGACAGGTAGGCCGCGCGGCGGCCCTCCCAGCCCCGGGTCAGGCGCGCGTGCAGGTAGGCCGCGTACACGATCCAGACGATGAGGGTCCAGACCTCCTTGATGTCCCAGCCCCACGGTCGGCCCCAGGCGTGCTCGGCCCAGATCGCGCCGGCGATGAGCGTGAACGTCCACAGCACGAAGCCGACCGCGATGAGGCGGAAGCTCATGCGCTCGAACTGCGCGGAGGACGGCAGGCGGAGCGAGAGCCGCTCGCGCCAGGCGGCGAACCCCGTGCGCTCGACGGCCGCCTCGTCGGAACCGGTGCCGCCCGTGCCGGTCGCCGCCTCCGCCGCGCCGCCCGCGGGAACGAGCTCAGCAGTCCTCGTCCCGACCGAGGCGCGCTTGGCGCGGCCGATCTCCGCCCGCTCCTGGACGAGCTGGACCACCGAGAAGACCGCGCTGAGCCCGAGGACGCCGACGGCGCAGGTCGCCACGAACACGTGGATGATGAGCCAGTAGGAGTCGAGCGCCGGCGGCACGCCGTCCGCGCGCACGTACAGAACCGAGACGGCCAGCCCGAGCGACAGCAGGATCGGCAGCAGCAGGAACGTGCCGAGGTAGCGCAGGTCGAACTTCCGGCTGAACCCGAGGAACAGCACGACCGCGACCAGGGTGAACACGATCGAGAACTCGTACATGTTCGCCCACGGGACGCGCTTGGTCGCCACCGCGCGGGTGATGACGCCCACCGCGTGGATGACTGCGCCCATCGTCAGGACGGACATGCCGATGTTCGCGAACCTCCGGCCCTGCTCGGCCTTGTCGGCGAGCCGGGCGAGATCGACCGCGAAGACGATCATGGCGATCGCGTAGGCCGCCATCGCTCCGTAGATGGCCGAGGTGGACACCTGGGCCAGCGTGGACTCGGGCATGTGCATCCCTCTTCGATGGAGAGCGGCGGTGCGGGCGCCGTCGCAGATCAGGCGCCGTGGGTCGACGCCGTCGGTCGGGTGTCATTGTGCCGCACGGCCCCGCCGCGCAGAAGGCGCGGTCAGTCCTCGGTCACGGCCGTCCCGCTCTGCCCGGGCGCCGCGGGATCGTCCGAGGCCGTGTCGACGCGGTCGTCGTCGGTCTCCTCCTCGGCCAGGCCGAGCGCCGCGAGGAGGCGGTCCACCTCGCCGGCCGTCCCCGGGTCGTCACCGCGGGCGAGGGCCGCGGTCTCGAGCCGCGTCCTCTCCCCGCTGACGGTCAGGCGCACCCAGAGCCGACGGCGGGGCACGAACAGCGAGCCGAACAGGCCGACCATGGCCGCGATCGAGGCGGCGAGCAGGTAGGGCAGCGTCGGGTCGTACCGGAGGTCCAGCGCGGCGAAACGGGGCATGTCCTCGAACGTGACCGTGCCCAGACCGTTCGGCAGCTCGACCGTGTCACCGGGCGTCATGTAGAGCGTGAGCGGCACCTGGCCGCCCTCCGCGGACCCGGCCGACCCGTCGTCGGCCGGCTCGTACACCTGCTCCATGCCGCCCGTGTCGAGGACGTACACGTTCTGGGGCACGCCGTCGTCGAGGCCGAGGTCGCCGGCCCACACGGTCAGCACGAGCAGCGGGTCGTTCGGCTGCGGGTGGATCGAGATGGGGAAGCCCGCGTCGGTCATTGCCGCGGTCGGGAAGAGGGTGCCCGTCAGGCCGAGCTGCTCCTGGCCGGGAGAGACGTCCGGGACCTTGACGACGCCCCGGGAGGTGTAGACGCCATCCTCCGGCAGGAACGGGACCGGCTGGGAGAACGCGACGGCGCCCTCCCCGTCGGTCACGGTGAGGCGGGGCGCGTAGCCGTTGCCGGACAGGTAGATGTTCGTGCCGTGGACGCCGAGCGGGTCGTTCACCCGGATGGCGCCGCCGATCTCGGTGCCGTCGGGTTCGGTCACGGTGACGTCGGCCTGGAAGTCCCGGGCCTGGGCGTCGACCGTGAACTGGGAGGAGAAGTCGTCCAGGGTGAGGACGAACGGCGTGAGCGACCCGGTGCCGACGAGCGCCCCGGCGTCGAACGAGTCGTAGTCCACGACCGAGTTCGCGAAGCTGTCGCCCTGCACGATGACGGCCTGGCCGCGGTAGGACAGCATCTGCCCCAGCCCGAAGGACACGAGGATTCCGAGCAGGGCGAGGTGGAAGAGGATGTTGCCCGTCTCACGCAGGTAGCCGCGTTCCGCGGAGACCTCGACGGCGCCGGCGTCGCCCTCGCGGACGACCGTGCGGAAGCGCCTCCTCAGCGCGAGGCGGACCTTCTCGGCGACCTCGGCCGGGGCGTTGCCCTCGACCTCGTGGACCGAGTGCCCGACGAACCTGGTGAGCCGCCGCGGCACCTTCGGCGGCGCCGCGCGCATCGAGCGGACGTGGACGCCGATGCGCGGCACGATGCAGCCGATGAGGGAGACGAACAGCAGGACGTAGACGGTCTGGAACCAGACCGAGGTGAACATGTCGAACAGCTCGAAGCGGTCGAACCACTCCGAGAGCCCGGGGTTGTTCGTGCGGAACCGTGCGACGGCCGCGGGGTCCGAGGTCGTCTGCGGGATGAACGCCCCCGGCAGCGAGGCGACGGCCAGCAGGAGCAGCAGCATGATCGCCACCCGCATGGACGTCAGCTGGCGCCAGGCCCAGCGCAGCCAGCCGACCACCGACAGCTTGGTCCCGGGCGCCGCGGCGGGCGCCGCGTCGCGGCCCTGGCCCGCCTTCGTGCTGAGGTTCGTCGGGTCCTCGTCCGCCCGGCCGGAGCGCCCCTCGCGCTCGTCGCGGTCGGACGAGGGGGTGGCGTCGTCGGTGATCTCGGGCTCCGTGCTCGGCTGGTCGGTGCTGTCGGGCCCCGTGGCGTCGGGTGCGGTGCCGTCGTCGGGTGTGGTGCGGCCTTCGTCGAGGTTCGTGGAGTTGTCGGGCCCAGTGCCGTCCGACTGCGTGCCGTCGGGTCCGGTGGTCACAGCGGCATCCCCCACCCGGCGACGACGCCCTGCAGCCAGGCGGAGATCTCGTTCCACAGGCCGGTGACGAGGAGGACCCCGAGCGCCACGAGCAGCACTCCGCCGACGACCTGGATCGCCCGTGCGTGCCGGCGCACGGCCGCGAGGGCCCGTGCCGACCGCGCGACGGCGACCGCCGCGACCACGAACGGGATCCCGAGCCCGAGGCAGTACGCCACGGTGAGCACGAGCCCGCGGGTGGCCGACCGCTCCGACAGGGCGAGGGTGAGGACCGCGGCCAGGGTCGGGCCGATGCAGGGTGCCCAGCCCAGGCCGAAGACGACGCCGAGGACGGGAGCCCCGGCCAGTCCCGCGCGCGGCGCGATCGTCAGCCGGCGCTCGGCCTGCAGGAACGGGATCCAGCCCACGAAGGCGAGCCCGAGCAGGATGACAACGACGCCCGCGACCCGCAGCACGGTCGGCAGGACGGGGGCGATCGCGATCGCGAGCGACGAGACGGCCACGCCCGCGACGATCCACACGGCCGAGAAGCCGGCGACGAACAGGATCGCGCCGATCGTCACGCGCCTGGTGCTCGCCCGCGGCGGGGCGGTCGCCAGCGGCAGCTGGGCGGTCGCGCCGACGCCCAGGGCCCCCGCCCTCTCGGCGGGCCGGGACGCACCCGGGCGGGCGTCGTCGTCGTCGGGATCGGTGGCGTCGGGATCGGCGACGGACGGGGCGGCGGCGGACGGGGCGGCGGCCGTGGGTGTCGGCGACCCCGTCAGCGCGCCGAGCAGCCCGACGTATCCCGGCAGCAGGGGCAGCACGCAGGGCGAGAAGAACGAGATCAGCCCCGCCAGCAGCGCCAGCGGGAGGGCGATGAGCATCGACCCCGAGGTGACGACCTCGCCGACGGATTCGAGGGCGAACACTCAGGCCTCGGCGAGGACGTCGTCGATCAGGCCGCGCAGGACGGAGGGCTCCGCCTGGCCGAGGATGCGGGCCGCGACGCGGCCCTCGGGGTCGAGGACGACCGTGGTGGGCATCGCGGACAGCGGGACGACGCCCTCGAAGGCGGCGACGGCGCGCGCGCCGGAGTCGTGGATCGACGGGTAGGGGACGGAGAAGGTGTTCTCGAACGCCTGGGCGGTGGCGACGTCGTCGCGCGGGTTGACGCCGATCATCGTGATCTCCTCGTCGTAGTCGGCGGCGATCGCCGCGAGGTCGGGGGCCTCCGCGCGGCACGGCGGGCAGGCGGCGTACCAGAAGTTGACGACCGTGGCGCCGCCGGTGGCGTCGGCGATGTCGAACTCGGTGTCGTCGTAGGTGGTGCCGACGAGGTCGACCGGGTCGCCCCGCTCGCCCGGGTCCCAGGTGGAGTACGAGCCGTCGCCGGAGGAGTACCCGGCGCCGACGTCGCCGCCGCCCGCGGACGAGCCGGCGGGCGCGCAGGCGGACACCGACAGCGCGAACGCCAGGACGGCGAGGACGCCGACGGCGCCGCGGGCCCGGGGGGCTGTGGTGCGGGTGCGGCCGGCGGTCGTGGCCGGGCTGGTGTTGGTGGCCGGGCCGGCGGTGGTGCGGGTGCGGCCGGTGGGCGCCGGTCGCGGGCGGGAGGAGGTCATGCGTCGGCCACGTGGTCGTCGTCGAGCGCGGAGGCGGCGGTCGGGGGCGTGGGGGTCTCGCGCGGCAGGGGCGGGTGCTCGCGCGTGCCGGACCGCGTGCGGCCGCCGGCGGGCGTGCCGCCCGTGTTGACGGCGGCGGACGAGGTGCCCGGCGTGACGTCCTGCGCGTCCGCGACGAGGGCCGCGGCGGGCTCGTCGTAGGTCATGCCGACGAGCCGGCGGCGCTGGAAGTGCAGGGAGGTGAGCGAGGCGAGCGCGCACTCGCGGCGGCGCGGGTCGTGCGCGAGTGGGCGGCGCTCGACCGTGAGCCGGGTGATCCAGATCGGGAGCTGGTGGGAGACGAGGACGATCTCGCCGCCGTCCTCGTCGTCGGGCAGGACGCTGCGGACGGCGTCGGCCATCCGCTTCGCGATCGTCCGGTAGGCCTCGCCCCAGCTCGGCCGCAGCGGATTGACGTACAGGGGCCAGTTCCGCGGGTGCGCGAGGGAGGCCGGGTCGGCGCGCACGACGCGGCCCTCGAACGCGTTGCCGCCCTCGATCAGGCGCGGGTCCGTGCCGACCTCCAGGCCGAACGCGGCGGCGACCGGCGCGGCCGTCTCCTGAGCCCGCTCGAGCGGCGAGGCGATCACGCGGGTGACGTCGTGCCCGGTGGCCACGAGGTGGTCGGCGACGGTGCGTGCCATCGCCCGACCGCGCTCCGAGAGGTGGTATCCCGGCAGGCGCCCGTAGAGAACTCCGGCGGGATTGTGGACCTCGCCGTGGCGCATGAGATGGACGACCGTGTGGGGCATGGTCCCAGTGTCGCAAACCGCGCGGGAGAATCGGTCAGGGACCGACGAATGGACCACTCGCCCGGGTCTCGATCTCGACCTCGTCGTCCTCGAGGAGGTCGGCCATGATCTCGCCGAGGGTGAGCATCTGCTCGTCGGTCAGCCGGTCGACGAGGCGGAGCCGGACGGCGTCGACGTGGCCCGGTGCCGCCTCCTTCAGTCGCTCGTAGCCGGAGTCGGTCAGGCGCGCGTTCACTCCCCTGCGGTCCTCCGAGGTGCTGCTGCGCTCCACGAAGCCGTCCTCCTCGAGCCGACGGACGGTGTGGGTGAGGCGGGAGCGGGAGTAGACGAGGTCCTCGGCGAGCGAGGACATGCGGCGCACCCGGCCAGGCGCCTCGGACAGGCGAACGAGCACCTCGTACTCGGACAGCGACAGACCGGCGCGCGTGCTGAGATCGTGGTTGACGTCCTCCAGCACCTGCGCGGAGGCGCGCAGGAAGAGCCGCCACGACCGCTGCTGGTCGATGCTGAGCCATTGGGTGTTCATGCCACGCCCCTACTCTCGGTTCCCTGGTCGGGGCCGGCCGCCGGCTGCGCGGACGGCCCCCTGTTGCCTGGACGCCCAATATACTTTATGGTTCAATCGTTAACGATACAACCATGGCCCCGCTGCCGGGCCGCGACCCCGAAGGATTACCATGACCACCATCCCCGCCGGAACCTACGACATCGAGCCCTCGCACTCCGAGGTCGGATTCACCGTCCGCCACGCCGGCATCTCCAAGGTGCGCGGCCAGTTCACCGAGTTCGCCGGTGAGCTCACGGTCAGCGAGAACTTCCCCGAGTCCTCCGCCCGGGTGACCATCACGTCCGCCTCCGTGGACACGAAGGACGCCAACCGCGACAACCACCTGCGGTCCGCCGACTTCTGGGACGCCGAGAACAACCCGGAGTGGACGTTCGTGTCCACCTCGGTCGACGGCGACCCGGCCGAGTTCGTCCTCCACGGCGACCTCACCATCAACGGCACGACCCGCCCGGTCGACCTCTCGGTCGAGTACAACGGTGCGGCCACCGACCCGTTCAACCAGGCCCGGATCGGCTTCTCCGCCAGCACCACCATCTCCCGCAAGGAGTTCGGCCTGACCTGGAACGCCGCGCTCGAGACCGGCGGCGTCCTCGTCTCCGACAAGGTCACCATCGTCATCGAGGTCGAGGCGACTCCCCGCTGAGGACTCGTTCGACCCGGCTGACGTCGACCATCAGCCGGTCGACCTCCACCCCGTCGATGCGGACGACGGGCACCGCGTCGGAGTAGTCGGCCAGCTCCGGGTCGGCGTCGACGTCGAGCAGCACAAGATCCGCACCGTGCTGCTCGGCGATCGGCCCCAGGGCCGCGGCCGTGCGCTCGCACAGGTGGCAGCCCGCCCGGGAGACCACCTCGAGGCGGGTGCCCGCGGCGCCGGGCGTCAGCCAGGCGCCGGCCGATGCCGCGACGGTGCCGCTCGGGGGGCTGCCGCCGTCGGACGGGTTGGTCCGGTCTGACTGGTTGGTCCGGTCGGACTGGCTGGTCGGGCCAGACTGGTTGGTCGGGTCGGTCGGGCCGCCCCCGCGGCGGCCCCTTCTACGCCGCGAGCCCGGCTCCCCTGTGGGGGCCGGGCTCGAACGGCGAAAGAAGCGGAACGTCACTTCTTGTTGCGACGCTGGTGACGCGTGCGGCGCAGCATCTTGCGGTGCTTCTTCTTCGACATGCGCTTGCGGCGCTTCTTGACGACAGAACCCATGGTGGACCTCAGTTTCGTTCGTGGTCGGGCTCGCGCCCGGGAAACTCCAGCAGTCTAGCGGGTATCAGGAACCCGTACCCGATGCGGAGTCCCAGCCCTCAAGCCCCGAGGCGATGAGCTGGTCGACCGCGGCGTTGGGAACGCGGAAGGACCGGCCGACCCGCACGGCGGGCAGGTCGCCCGAGTGCACCATGCGGTAGACGGTCATCTTGGACACACGCAGGGACTCGGCCACCTCGGCCACCGTGAGAAACGGGCTGCTGCCCGGGTTGTCGACCATTACTCTCCAACGATTGAAGTCCCCCGGCCACTCACGCGGCGCGTGGGGCTCATGTGACACGAACATAGTGGGCCGAGGCCCGTTCCGGCTAGTTCCCGGTCGCCGGACCGTGTCGAATGCAACACGTCGAGGCGGCGTGCGAGCGCCGGATCCTCAGGGCAGAGGGTCCAGCCCGTGGTCCGGGAAGACCGCGCGACGCGTCGCGATGATCGCCCGGTCCACCGCGTCCGCGGGGTCGTAGCCCTCGGCGAACGGCCGGAACGTCTCGGTGACCTCGCGCGTGCCCAGCCGACCGACGTCGGACATCGTCGACGCGACAGGCATGTCGTCGATCGCGGCGACCTGCGCCTGCCAGTCGGGCGGCGTCGGGGTCTGAAGCGGCACCGGACGGCCCTCGACGATCGCGAGCACGTGGCACCAGGCGCGCGGGACCACGTTGAAGATCTCGTACCCTCCCCCGCCGGCCGCGACCCAGCGGCCCTGCGCGTGACGGTCCGCGAGCTCGGCCACCACCATGGCGGCCCTGCGCTGCGCGTCGACGGAGAGCGACAGCCCCGTCAGCGGGTCGTGGGCGTGGGAGTCACACCCGTGCTGGCTGACGACGACATCCGGGGCGAAGGCCTCCACGAGCGGGGAGACGACCGCCTCGACGGCGCGCAGCCACTGCGCATCCCCCGTGCCTGCCGGCAGCGCGACGTTCACGGCGGACCCGCGTGCGCCCGGGCCGCCGACGTCCTGCGGGTAGCCCGTGCCCGGGAACAGGGTCGTCGGATGCTCGTGGACCGAGATCGTCAGTACGTCCGGGTCGTCCCAGAAGACCCGCTCGACGCCGTCGCCGTGGTGGGCGTCCAGGTCGACGTAGACGACGCGGCCGGCCCCCTGGGACCTCAGGTCCCGGATCGCGAGCGCGAGGTCGTTGTAGACGCAGAACCCCGACGCCGCCGACGGCATCGCGTGGTGCATGCCCCCCGCGGGCGAGAACGCCCGGCGGGACTCGCCGGACCAGACCGCGCGGGCGGCGGCGAGGGTGGACCCGACGATCCGCGCGGACGCCGTGTGGATCTGGTCGAAGACCGGGTTGTCCTCCAGGCCGAGGCCCATGCGGTGCGCATGGGTGCCGGTCTCCTGGGCGCGCAGGACCGCCTCCACGTAGTCCTGCGAGTGCACGGCGAGCAGGTCGTCCTCGGTGACGGTGACCGGTTCGATCACCCGGACCGCGTCCGGGGAGGTGAGGCCCAGCTCCTCGGCCAGCGCGTGGGTGAGGTTCAGCCGAGCGGGGCTCATCGGATGGCCGGGTCCGAAGTTGTACTGGGTGAGGTCGGGCGACCATACGAGCGCGGCATCGGGCATACCTCAACCTACATCCGTCGTGTGGCACAGTTTCGCCTGCGGGAGGCGCCTGGCAGGCGGCAGCCCCGCGGACCGGGGCGGCGCCCAGGCCCATCGGCCCCTCGAGCCCAGGAGGACAGGTGACACGGTCCGTCCTCGCACGCGTGGCGGAGGTCGTCCGGGACCACGTCGACAAGCTCGCCCGCAGCTCCCCCGCCAGGCTGGCCCTCCTCGTCTTCGCGGCCCTCATCGTCCTCGTGACGGGGCTGCTCTCCCTGCCCGTCGCGACGACGGACGGCATCCGCACCACGTTCGTCGACGCCCTGTTCACGGCCGTCTCCGCCGTCTGCGTGACGGGCCTGACCACAGTGGACACGGCGACCCACTGGTCGCCGTTCGGGCACGGCGTGATCATGGCGAGCATCGCCGTCGGCGGCCTCGGGGTCATGACGCTCGCGTCGATCCTCGGCCTCGCCGTCTCCCGCCGCATCGGACTCACCCAACGCCTGCTCATGTCGTCCGAGAAGGGCGGCACGCGGCTCGGCGAGGTCGGCTCGCTCGTCCGGGCGATCGTGGTCGCCTCGCTCGTCATCGAGGGCCTGCTCGCACTCGTGCTCGTGCCGCGGTTCTACCAGGCCGGCGAGGGGCTCGCCTCCGCGCTCTGGCACGGGATCTTCACGTCCGTCTCGATCTTCAACAACGCCGGGTTCGTCATCATCGACGGCGGCCTCGCCCCGTACGTCGGGGACTGGTGGATCGGCCTGCCCATCATCTTCGGCACGATCTTCGGCGCCGTGGGCTTCCCCGTGCTGCTCGAGATGTGGCGGCACCGCGCGCGGCCCGGCCGGGTCTCGCTGCACGCCAAGCTCACGCTGTCGACGTTCGGGATCCTCCTCGTCGCCACCGCGATCGCGTTCGCCGTCCTCGAGTGGCGCAACCCCGAGACGCTCGGGTCCCTCAGCGGCTCCGAACGGGTCCTCGCCACCCTCCTGCACGCGACGACCCCGCGGTCCAGCGGACTCGCCACGCTCGACGTGTCGGAGTTCCAGCAGTCCACGCTGCTCACGATGGACGCCATGATGTTCGTCGGCGGCGGGTCCGCCTCGACGGCGGGCGGCATCAAGGTGACCACCTTCGCCGTCCTCGTGCTCGGCATCGTCGCCGAGGCCCGGGGCGACCGGGACATCGAGTCCTTCGGCCGCCGGATCCCCACCGAGTCCGTCCGGCTCGCGGTTGCCGTCGCCTTCCTCGGCACCACGCTGGTGGGCGTCGCCACCCTCGTCCTGCTCTCGACGACCGACTTCACGCTCGACCAGGTCGTCTTCGAGGTGATCTCCGCGTTCGCGACCTGCGGGCTGTCGACCGGCATCACGCCACACCTGCCCGACGTCGCGAAGTACGTGCTCAGCGCGCTCATGTTCGCCGGGCGCATCGGCACCGTCACCCTCGCGGCCGCCCTCGCCCTGCGGTCCCGGCGCCGCGTCATTCGCATGCCGGAGGAGCGGCCGCTCATCGGCTGAGCGGTGGGGGTGGGTGCGTCGGCCGGGAGGCGGTGGGCACGCTGGTCGCGGCGGCCGGGGGCCGCACGTCCTACGCTTCGGTGAGGCGCCGCGACCCGCGGCCGGACGACGTGCAGGACGGAAGGGACCACGGATGGCCAAGATCGACCGCGACTCCGCCGTGCTCGTCATCGGCCTCGGCCGCTTCGGGGCCGCCATCGCGGCCACCTTGCAGGCCCTGGACCGGGAGGTCCTCGCCGTCGAGAAGGATCCCGACCTGGTGCAGATGTGGTCCGGCCGCCTCCCCCTCATCGAGGCCGACGCCACGAGCGCCGACGCCCTCGACCAGCTGGGCGCGCGGGACTTCCCGGTGGCCGTCGTCGGGGTGGGGTCGTACCTCGAGGCGTCCGTGCTCATCACCGGCAACCTCGTCGACATCGGCATGCCGGAGATCTGGGCGAAGGCCGTGTCCAGCGAGCACGGCCGCATCCTCCGGCGCATCGGGGCGCACCACGTCGTCTACCCCGAGTTCGACGCCGGCCAGCGCGTGGCCCACATGGTCTCCGGCCGGATGCTCGACTACATCGAGATGGAGGACGGCTTCGCGGTCGTGAAGATGCGGCCGCCGTCGGAGACCCACGGCTTCACCATCGACGAGCTCTCCCTGCGCACGAAGTACGGGATCACCGTGATCGGGAAGAAGTCGCCGGGCGAGCCGTTCGAGTACACGACCCCCGAGACGCGGATCGACGCCGAGGACACGCTCATCGTCTCCGGGGACTCCGAGCTCCTCGAGATCTTCGCGCACCGGCCGTAGCCGGGGCGCGGCGGGGGTGCGTCGGCCGGGCCCGCGGCGGCGCGCACGCGGCCGCCACATCCTGGTCCCGTGGTGGTGAATCCGTCCCGGTCCGGCAAGGATGGGCGCATGGCTACTACACGCTCGGTCGTCATGGGTGACGGCCTCTCAATTCCCCAGATCGGCTTCGGCACGTACAAGATGCCCGACCCCGACGCGGAGGCGGCCGTCGCGACCGCGATCGAGGTCGGCTACCGGCACATCGACACGGCGACCATGTACGGCAACGAGATCGGCGTCGGCCGCGGCCTCGCCGTCTCGGGCGTGCCGCGCGAGGACCTCTTCGTCGTCAGCAAGCTCAACAACCCCGACCACGAGCCGAACGACGCGCGGGCCGCGCTCGAGCGCACGCTCACCGACCTCGCGCTCGACCGCCTCGACCTCTACCTCGTGCACTGGCCGTACCCCGAGGAGAACACGACCCCGCTGGTCGACACGTGGAACGTGCTCGTCGAGGCCCAGAAGGAGGGCCTCGTCACCTCGATCGGCATGTCCAACGGCGAGCCCGAGCACCTGCGGGAGATCCGGGACTCCGGGCTGCCCATGCCGGCCGTCAACCAGATCGAGATCCACCCCTACCTGCCCAACAGCGACCTCGTGAAGTTCACGCGCTCGCTCGGCATCACGGTCGAGTCCTGGTCACCCATCGCGCGCGGCCAGCTCGTCACCGACCCGGTGGTCGTGGCCATGTCCGAGGAGACCGGCATCCCGGTCGGCCAGATCATCCTCGCCTGGCACCTCGCGCAGGACCTCGTCGTCATCCCGAAGGCGTCCTCGAAGGCCCGCATGGCCGAGAACTTCGCGTCCCAGGACGTCACCCTCAGCCCCGAGAACATCGCCGCCCTCGACGGCCTGTACAAGGGCGAGGCCGGCCGCACCGGCAAGCACCCCTCGACCATGAAGCGCTTCGGCGAGTAGCCCCGGCCCGCACGTTCTGTACGCGTACGTACGTACGTACGCGCGCCGGCGCAGGGCGAGGGGGCCTACGCGCCCGGCGTCGGGACCGGGCCGAGGAGGGCGCCGGCCCAGGCGCCGTGGACGGACTCGTCGTCGGACGGGTGGAAGAGGCCCGCGAGGACGTCGCGGTAGAGGCGGGAGAGCTCGGAGCTCGAGTAGTACGAGCCGCCGCCGCTCACGCGGACGGCCTTCTCCACGACGCGCAGGGCGGTCTCCGTCGCCCGCGACTTCAGCGCGGACAGCTGGGGCAGCCAGAGGTCGCGGCTCGCGCCGGCGTCGACGTCCCGGGCGAGGACCGAGATCTGCGGGTCCAGGGCGTCGAGCTCGATCGCGGCGTCGGCGATCAGCCACCGGATGTCCGGGTCGGAGGAGTACGGGGCGTCGTTCTTCAGGCTGCGCCGCTTCTTCACCGTCCCGATCGCGAGCTCGAGGGCGCGCCGGGCGATGCCCCGGTAGACGGCGGACAGCAGGATCTCGAAGCTCGAGAAGATGCCGAACAGGAACGGGTCGGGCTGCGGGCCGGGCGCGACCGTCCGGACGATCCGGTGGGCCGGCGCGTGGGCGCCGCGCAGGACCGTCGTGTACGACTGCGTGGCCCGCATGCCGAGCGTGTCCCAGTCCTTGACGATCTCGACGCCCGGGTCGTCGCGCTCGACGAAGCCCCACACGTTGACCGGGTTGTCCGGGTCCGAGCGGTCGGTGCCGAACGTGCCGAGTATCGTCCACACCGGGCCCAGGGACGTGAAGATCTTGGTGCCGTCGAAGGAGAAGCCGGCTCCGTCGTCGTCGGGGACGGCCTGGGAGGCCGAGCCGAACAGGACCAGGTCGTTGCCGCGCTCGGAGACGCCGAAGGCCAGGATCGCGCCCTCCATGACGCGGGCGAGGATCTCGTCCATCGAGTCCTCGCCGGCGGCGCGCACCTGGCGGGCAACGCCGACCCAGACGTGGTGCATGTTGACCGCGAGCGCCGTGGCCGGGCTGGCCGCCGCGAGCCGGGACTGTTCCTCGCACAGCTGCTCGAGGGTCAGTCCGCCGCCGCCGAACTCGGCCGGGACGAAGGCGGTGAGGTAGCCGGCCTCGGTCAGGTCCGCGAGGTCGTCGTGGGGGAAGGTGTTCGCGCGGTCGTGGTCGGCCGCGCGGGACCGGATGCGCTCCAGGAGGTCGTCCGTCAACAGGGTGCCGACGCGGTCGTCGTTCGCAGAGGTCATGGGGACATTGTCGCCGCGATGTGGGCGGGAGCGCATACGGTGACGGCGTGAGTTCCCCGCCCAAGCGTCCCCGTGCCGAGTACCGCTGCGCCGAGTGCGGGTGGACGACCGTCAAATGGGTCGGCCGCTGCGGCGAGTGCCAGGCGTGGGGGACGGTCGAGGAGGCGGCCGGGGCGGCCGCCCGGGTGGCGAGGCCGCCGACTGCGGCGCTCGCACCGACCACCGCCGCCGCGTCGATCGTCGACGTGTCCGCCGAGATCGCCCGCGCCAAGCCGACCGGGATCGGCGAGTTCGACCGGGTCCTCGGCGGCGGCGTCGTCCCGGGCGCGGTCGTGCTCATGGCGGGCGAGCCCGGGGTCGGCAAGTCCACGCTCCTGCTGGACACCGCCGCGCACGTCGCCACGCGCGCGACCAAGCCGGTCCTGTACATCACCGGCGAGGAGTCGGCCGGGCAGGTGCGGCTGCGGGCCGAGCGCATCAGCGCGCTCGCCCAGCGGCTCGTGCTTGCGGCCGAGACCGACCTGGCGACCGTGCTCGGGCACATCGAGGCGGTCGATCCCGCCCTGCTCATCGTCGACTCGGTGCAGACGATCGCCGACGCCGGCACGGACGGCTCCGCCGGGGGCGTCTCGCAGGTGCGCGCCGTGGCCTCGGCGCTGATCCGGACCGCCAAGGAGCGCGACCTTCCGACGCTGCTGGTCGGGCACGTGACCAAGGACGGGTCCATCGCGGGCCCCCGGGTGCTCGAGCACCTCGTCGACGTCGTGTGCCACTTCGAGGGACAGAAGCACTCCCAGCTGCGGCTGCTGCGCGCCGTGAAGAACCGGTACGGGGCGACCGACGAGGTCGGCTGCTTCGAGCTGCGGGAGGACGGGATCGTCGGCCTGGCCGACCCCTCGGGGCTCTTCCTGTCCGCGACGCCCGAGGTGCCGGTGCCTGGGACGGCCGTGACCGTGACGTTCGAGGGGCGCCGTCCCCTGCCGGTCGAGATCCAGTCCCTGCTCGCGCCGCCCGCCGGCCCGCCCCGGCGCACCACCTCCGGCGTGGACGCCACGCGGGTGGCCATGATGCTCGCCGTGCTCTCGACGCACGTCATCCGCTCCCCGATGATCAACGACCTCTACGTGTCGACCGTGGGCGGGGCGCGGGCCGTCGAGCCCGGCGTCGACCTCGCGGTCGCGCTCGCCACCTACTCCTCCGTGCAGCGCACGCCGATCACCTCCGGGACCGTGGTGGTCGGGGAGGTCGGGCTCACCGGGGAGCTGCGGCCGACCGTCGGTGTCGCGCGCCGGCTGGCCGAGGCGGCCCGGCTCGGGTTCACCCGCGCCGTCGTGCCCGCCGCCGGGGAGGCCGTCGGCGACATCGAGGGGATGCGCATCATCCCGGTGACCAACGTGAGTCAGGCCGCCATGGCCTGCGGGTTGTTCGACGTCGAGTAGGGGGTGCCGGCGGCGGATGCGGGGTCAGCGGCCGTGGCCGGTGCGCGGCCGGAGGCGGATGGGCAGCGGGCGGCCGGTTCGGGGTCTGCAGCTGGCGCGCGGTCCGCGGCCGTAAGATGTGGCAGGCGGCGGACGGCCGCCGGGATCGAGGAGTTCGTGACCCGGGACGACAGCGCGACCATGCTCACCATGCTGCACGAGATCGCGCCCGGAACCGTGCTGCGAGAAGGCGTCGACCGCATCCTGCGCGGCAGGACCGGGGCGATCATCGTCCTCGGCTGGGACCCCGCCGTCGAGTCCATCAGCTCCGGCGGGTTCGACCTCGACGTCGAGCTCAACGCCACGCGCCTGCGTGAGCTGTCCAAGATGGACGGCGCCGTCATCGTCGACCGGGCCCGAGGGCGGATCCGCCGCGCCAACGTGCAGCTCATGCCGAGCACGAGCATCGAGACGACGGAGTCGGGGATGCGGCACCGCACGGCGCAGCGCACCGCGAAGCAGACCGGCCACCCCGTCATCTCCGTCAGCCAGTCCATGGGGACGGTCGCGCTCTACGTCGGGGACTACCACCACGTCGTCACCGAGTCCGCAGCCGTCCTCGCCAAGGGCGACCTCGCGCTCACCGCCCTCGAGCGGTACCGCGCCCGCCTCGACGAGCTCCTCGCCACGTTCACGGCCCTCGAGGTCGAGGACGTGGTGACCGTCCGGGACGTCGTCACGGTCGTGCAGCGGATGGAGATGCTGCGCCGCATCTCCGCAGACGTCGAGTCGGCGGCCGTCCAGGCCGGCGTGGACGGCCAGCTGCTGCGGCTCCAGCACGACGACCTGATGATGGGCGTCGCGGCCGAGCGCCGGCTCCTCGTGCGGGACTACGTCCCCTCCGGCGCCTGGTCGGACGTGCGCGTGACCCTCGACTCGCTCTCCTCCGCGGACCTGGTCGATCTCTCCGTCATCGCCCGGTCGATGCGACTCGGAGGCCCCGGGGGCGCCGACCTCGACACCGCCGCCAGCCCGCGGGGGCACCGCCTCATCGCGAAGATCCCCCGCCTGCCCGAGGCCGTGGCACGGGCGATCGTCGGGCACTTCGACTCGCTGCAGTCGCTGCTCGCCGCGACCACCGACGAGCTGCAGGCCGTCGAGGGCGTGGGGCGCGCCCGCGCCTTCGCCGTGCGCGAGGGCCTCGGTCGCGTCGCGGAGACGTCGCTGACCTGAGCCGGCGGGCTGCTCTCCGTGGCCGGGGACCGGCGTCGGTCGGTGCGCGGTATCAACCAGAGCGGGCCGTCAGCCAGCCCGCGGCGTCAGCCCGCGGCGTCGGAGGGGGACTCCTCGCCGTCGGACGGGGTCTCGGGCGGCGGCGCCTCCTCGAGCGTGAAGACGCGGGCCGCGTCCGCCCACTCGACCCCGTCCACCGTGATCGCGGCGCGATACGTTCCAGGCGTGACCGGGGCGGCGTCCTCGGGGCAGCCCTCGCTCGACCGGGTACCCGGCCACTCGACCTCGGAGTCCGAGGAACCGTCCGGACCCAGCAGAAGCATCCGCGAGTCGTCCGGCGCGCAGTGCGCGGACGACCAGACTGCGTCGTTCCCCGAGCTGACCGTGACGACCATCTGCGAGAGACCGGCGTCGACCAGGCAGTCCAGCTGACCCGTGTTCGTCACCGAGATCGCGAACGTGACGGGAGTGCCCGCGTACCGGCCGGAGGGCTCCATGGAGACCTCGAGGTCCTCCGTCACGCAGTCGACCGGGTCGCCGCCCGGGGCGACCTGGGCCGTCGTCGCGTCGTCGGACGAGGTCTCGGAGGCGGACTCGGTGGACGACTCGGTCGGCGTCGGATCGTCCTCCTCGTCGTCGGACCCACCGAAGATGGCGCCGACAGCCGCCCACACGCCCCAGATGATCAGCGCCAGGACGAGGAGGAGCGCGACGAGCACGACGACCCTGCGTCGGATGATCGTTGCCCGGCTCGGCCGATTCCGCGCCCCGGCCGGTGGGCCGCTCCCGCGGCCACCAGCTCCCCCAGCAGAGTTCTGTTCCGGCATCCCCACACGGTAGGACGGATGCCGCCCGCGACCGCGGGGCCACGCCGATCGTGTCCGCCACACACGGCACACTGGACCCGTGCACCCTCCCCCGTCCGCCGACCTGGACGCCCTGCGCGTGGCGATCGCCGAGCACTGGGCGGACCACGCGCGCGACCTGCCGTGGCGGGCGGCGTCGACGACGGCGTGGGGAGTGCTCGTCTCGGAGACCATGAGCCAGCAGACCCCCGTCGCCCGGGTCGCACCGTCCTGGACGGCATGGATGGAGCGGTGGCCGACCCCAGCCGACCTCGCCGACGCCCCGACCGCCGACGTGCTGCGCGCCTGGGGCAGCCTCGGCTATCCCCGACGGGCGCTGCGGCTGCAGGAGTGCGCGGCGGCGATCGTGGAGCGGCACGGCGGGGTGGTGCCTCACGAGGAGGACGACCTGCTGGCCCTTCCCGGGGTGGGGCCGTACACGGCGGCGGCCGTGCGCGCCTTCGCGTACCGACGCCGCGCCGTCGTCCTCGACACGAACGTGCGGCGGGTGCTCGCCCGGACCGTCGGCGGGCGGGCCGCCCCGCCTCCGGGGGCGCCGAGCCGCTCCGAGCGTGAACTGGCCGCGGCGCTCCTCCCCGACGGAGACGAGGCGAGCGCCGAGTGGAACATCGGGCTCATGGAGTTCGGGGCGCTCATGTGCACGGCCCGCTCCCCGCGGTGCGACCAGTGCCCGGCGGCGGCCGCGTGCGCGTGGCGGCGCGCCGGCCACCCGGCCGACGAGCACGCCGCCCGGCGGCGGACCCAGACCTACGAGGGCACCGACCGCCAGGCGCGCGGCCGCGTCATGGCCCGCCTCCGCGAGGCCGCCGACGGGACCCTGCACTCGTGGGCCGAGCTCGTCTCCGTCGCATCGACCGACCCCGACCAGGCCCAGCGGGCCGTCGCCACGCTCCTCGCCGACGGACTCGTCGTCGAACGGGCGGGAGAGCTGAGGCTGCCGTGAACCCCGAGAACCGCATGGGCCCCAAGGACAGGAGGCCTCCGGCGTCGGACGCCCCGTCCCCGCCCGCCGGCATCCGAGCGATCCGGATGTCGCTCGTCGCGATGGCGGGCTGCGTCGTCGTGCTGGGGGTGCTCGGCATGGGACTCGCGGCGATGGCCGGCGACGCGCTCGACCCCTGGCCCGGTCTCACGATGATGCTCGTCGGCCAGGCGGGGGCGATCCCGGCTCTTACGGCCGCGTTGCTCGGGCTGCGCCGGGCGGCCGCGGGCCGGGATCCGGGCGCGAGCGGCGTGCGCCGGGTGCTCCGGCTGACGGCGCCCGTCCTCCTGGGGGCGCTGCTCGTCGCTGTCGCCGCCTGGGTGTGGGCGGCGCCGGGCGCGTGGCTGTCGACGGTCGCGTGCGCGCTCGTGGCCGCCCAGGTCGCGATCATCAGCCGGCTGCTGTCGCGCTGACCGCGCGTTCGTGATCGACCTCAGAGGTCGAGGAGCATGCGGGTATTACCGAGGGTGTTCGGCTTGACCCGCGCGAGGTCGAGGAACTCGGCCACGCCGTCGTCGTGCGAGCGCATGAGTTCGGCCTGGACGTCGACCCCGACCGGGGTGCCCTCGATGACCTCGAAGCCGTGCCGCGAGAAGAAATCGACCTCGAAGGTCAGGCAGAACACGCGCTTCAGACCGATCCGGCGGGCGCGGTCGATGAGCTCCTCGAGGAGCAGGCCGCCGATGCCGCGGCGCAGGTGGTCCTGGTCGACGGCGAGCGTGCGGACCTCGCCGATGTCGTCCCACATGACGTGCAGGGCGCCGCAGCCGACGACCCGCATACCCTCGGGGGTGACCATCGGGTCCTCGGCCGGGCCGGGGGTGGGCTCCTCTACGGGGGCCGGTCCGCCGTCGTCGGGGGTCTCGTCCGCCGCGACCTCCGCGATCGTGAACTCCTGGATCGACTCGAAGTAGCTGACCAGGTCCTTGCGGATGAGCGTGTTGGCGAGCGCGTACGGGCGGACGAGGGAGGCGACACGGCGCGTGTCCGCGACGACCGCCGGACGGACCGAGACGCCGGCCCTCGAGGACGCGGAGACGTCGCTGCGTGCCTGGCTGCTCGTCATCCCTCAATCATGCCAGGCCGGCTGCGGGCCACCCGGGTGGTCGACTACGCGAACCCGGAGCCGATCCAGTCCCAGAACCCCTCGCCCATCGTCTCCTGGATCGTGTGCTCCTCCAGCCCAGCGGCGACGAGGGCGGAGTTGTACTGGGCCGTCGACCCGTCGTCGAACACGGAGGAGTGCCCGGTGGTCCCGTCGTAGCCGCGACCGTCGACCGTGCGGTCGTCGGTCGCCAGCTGATGCACGCCGTCCATCGTCGTGAGGTCCTCGCCAAAGATGCCGGAGTCCGCGATCTTGTCACCGTTGTTCTCGACGTAGTAGACGCTGTCCTGGGGGACGTGCAGGTCACTGATCGAGTCGGTGCCGATGCCGGGTGAGGACATGAAGACGACGTCGTCCACCCCCGTGCCCGGGCGCTGGAGCGCGTGCCCGAGCGTGGTGGAGCCGTAGGAGTGGCCCATGGCGGTCAGGTGGGGATCGTCCGGGCGGGAGGCGTTGATGCCCCCGTAGAAGTTCGCCAGGTCCTCGCCGGCACGCTCCGCCGTGCCCTGCGTGAGCACGGAGTTGCTGCCGATGACGCCGTCCCACTGAGGCGCGTCGTAGCCGAGCCACGCGACCGTCGCCACGGTCTCGTCCGTGTGTCCGTAGCGGTCCAGCTCGCCCTCCATCGTGTCGCGCAGGTCGAGCATGTGGGAGTCGTAGGAGGCGAGCGAGTCGTCGACCGTGGTCGTGAAGCCCGGCGTGAGCCCCGTGACGTGGTCCGCGGTGTCGACGTTCCCGATCGCGACGGCGGCGTGGACGCGATCGCCCGACTCGGTGTCGAGGAGGAGCAGCTGCCGGGGAGCGCCATCGCCATCGATCTCGAGCGCCAGGGTGTTCTGGACGGCGATGATCGAGTCGACGCGCGCCTGGGCGTCCTCCACGCGGCCGAGCGCATCGAGGTAGAGCTGGTCCATGCCGGGCCCCATGAACGCGCCGTCGAACTCCTCCAGGGCCGCCTCGGCCTCGGCGAACTGTTGCTCGGCGTCGGTCAGCTCGCCGTCGAGCCGGTTGCGGTTCGCCTCGTCGCGCGCGACCGCCGGGATCCCGTCCCGGTTGCCCACCAGGTCGGGATGCTCGTCGAGGATCTCCTGCCGCTGCGAGGGATCGAGCCCGTCCCACCACTCGGCGTTCTCGGCCGGCGTGCCGCCCGTGGGTGGTTCGGGCCAGTCGATGTCGCCGTCCTGCTCGCCGATGTCGGCGGCGGCCGCCAGGTTCGTCGTGCCCGAGTCGAGCTGGTCGCCCTCGGCGGAGTTGAGGACGGCCACCAACGTGGTGTCCGCCGAGTCCGCGAGCAGCAGGACCTCCCGCACGAGCGCGGCCACTGCCTCGACGGCCTCCTTCCGCTCGCGCTCGTACTCCGCCGCCTCGGCCTCGTCCGCGAAGCTCGCGGGCGGGATCTTGACGTCGGTGACGTCGCCGGTGCTGCCGATCGACACCTCCTTGGCCTGCGCGAGCGAGGTCGCCTCACCCACCTTGCGCTCCACCGCCGCGACGGTGTCCTCCGCCTCCGCGACCGCCGACCGGACGAGCGAGACCTCGTAGACGATCGACTGGGCGCCGAACCCGATCGTGCGCCGTGTCGAGCCGGCCGCATCGGCTGCGTCCCCGGTCCACCCGTCCGGCGACGTCATCCCGTCGAGATCCTCGCTGATCCCCTGCAGGGTGTCGCGGGCGGAGCCGAGCGAATCGACGTCGTTGCCGAGGCTCGAGGCCTTCCAGTCGAGGACGCTGCTCCACGTCACCACGTAGCCGCACCCCCGCTCGTGCCGCGGCCGCCTACGACCGGTTCCGGAGTCGACGGGCGGACGGTCGCGCGAAGTATGGTCGCTGCCGCGGTCCCGAAGCGGAGCTCCCGGCCGTCGAGGGCTCGGAACTCGACCTCGTGGTCACTCGCGCGATCGACGACGACGCGGTACTGCTCGAAGCCCGCATCCACCACACGACGCGTCACGAGCTCGCGGGCCCGTAGCCACTCCTCGTCGGACAGGGCTCGGGTCACCCCGAACGTGTAGTGGTGGATGTCGGGGGCCTCGACGTCGTTCGCGCTGCGTGCGCGCTGAACCTCGGGGCGGTTCTGCCGCCAGGACAGTGGTCCGATCTCCGTGTCGAGATCAGTCTTGATGTCAGCCGCAAGGATGCGGATCGACTCGTCGCGGCCGTTGCCTGCCAGATCGTCCATGTGCGTCGTTCCCTGACCTGATCACCCGGCGCACGGCTGCTCCACGCGCCCCCGCACACACCGTGCCACGGCCCTGACCTGCTGTCATACCGTTCTCGACGCATTTGCGGGCAGAACTCCCCATCCCTCCGCCACGCTGCTCCTGCTATGCCCGGGACGGCCTACGAGCGGCACCGAGATCGCGCGAACGGGCCACAATGGGGTCATGGATTACGTCCTCTCCGCCCCCGAACAGATCACCGACGCCGTCGCCTACCACGGTGAGGGGCCGGTCTGGTCCCCCGAGTGGGGCGGCCTGCGATTCGTCGACATGCTCGCCGGCGATCTGCTGACCGTCCGCGATGACGGGTCCGTCGACCGCCTGCCCACCGGCTCGAAGGTCGCCGCCTTCGTGCGTCCGCGATCCTCGGGCGGGTACGTCGTCGGGACCGAGCGCGGCCTTGCGCTCGCGGACCGCGCCGATGACGAGCCGACCCCGTGGCTCGAGCTGTGGGAGGAGCCGAACCTCCGCATGAACGAGGGCGGGTGCGACGCGTTCGGCAACCTGTACGCGGGCAACATGGCCTACGACCGGACGCCCGGCGTTGCCTCCCTGTTCCGGATCACGTCGGCCGGGGACGTCTCGACCGCGGTACCGGGCGTGACGACGTCGAACGGCTTCGACATCTCCCCCGACGGCTCCCTCGCGTACTACAACGACACGAGCGCCGGCGGCACGGAGATCTTCGACGTGACCGAGAGCGGCCTGGCGAACCGTCGTCGACTCGCAACCGTGGCGGAGGACGAGCGGCCCGACGGGCTCACGGTCGACTCCGAGGGCAACATCTGGGTGGCCCTGAACCGGGTCGGGAAGGTCCGGCTCTACGCCCCCGACGGCACGGAGCTCGTCACCGTGGACCTCCCGGTCCAGAAGGTCACGGCGTGCACGCTCGGCGGCCCGGACGGCACGGACCTGCTGGTGACGACGTCGCGCGAGAACATGGACGACCCCGAGCCGGCGGCCGGCGCAGTCTTCCGACTTCGCGTGGCGATCCCGGGGCGCCCGATTCCGGCCTTCGCGGGCTGACGAGCTCGCGGGCTGATGGGCTCAAGGGCTGATGGGCTCAAGGGCTGGCGCGCTCGCCGGCTGACAACCAGACAGCTTCAGCCCGAGCCCGCCGCCCTCAGTCCGGGAAGGCCGCCGCGGCAGCGTCGTCGTTCGAGCCGTAGCTGGTGGCGGCAGCCTCGAGGGCCTCCGCGTAGGAGTCCAGCTCCTGCACGAGCGCGTCCCGCTCTCCTGTCCACGCCGTGCCGAGCGCGGGCGCCCGGCGCGCTGACTGCGATCCGGGCATCGCCGAGTCGATGCTGTCGACGGCGCCGGCGAGGTCGACCCCGCTCACCGTGTCGGAGGCGTCGCGGGAGTTGCTTGCGGACTGATTGAGCTGATCGATCTGCACCTGGAAGTCACCCACGGGCACGATCGTGCCACGGCTCACGCCGGGTGGGTACCGTCAGTCGGCGCCGTCGCCTCGTCATCGCTGGGCGCTACGGGATCCCTCGCCCCGCCGACGGCGCGGTCGAGCCTTGAGAGATACCCGCTGTCCGAGGAGTGCACCTGACCGGTCGGGGTCCGCACGGTGAGCGTGGTCCCGTCCCTCGCGTGCTCCCACCCGGCCGCCTCCTTCGCGAGGTTGCAGGAGCGGCACAGCCCCGAGGAGTTCACGACGCTCGTCGCCCCGCCGTCGGCGTGCCGCTTCACGTGGTCGGAGTCGACGATGGGCTGCCCGCAGTACGGGGTGGCGCACACGTCGTCGCGCACGAGCACGAGGTTGCGCAGGCGCGGGCTGAGCACCCGGGACCGGGAGTCCGTCTTGGTGACGGATCCCGTCTCCGGGTGGATCCACAGTCGCCGCAGCTCGACGTCCGCGGCCTGCTCCGGGGTGAGCATCCTGCGTGCGAGCGAGGCGGGAATCGGTCCGTGCCCGGGGATCCTCCCGGGCTCGTCGCCACCGAGGAACGTCTCGTCGGTCATCACCAGCGTGAGGTCGACGCCCCGTCTCGCCGCAGCGGAAGCCGCCCCGTCACCCGCTCCGCCCCCGTCGACCCACGCCACGAGCGTGTCGGCCTCGACCTGGTTCAGCGTCCGCCCGCCCGCTCGCCCGGACCCGACCTCCCGGGCGGCAGCCTCCCTCAGCCGCGCGCGCATCCGCGACGCCTCGGGGATCGGCAGCAGCGCGGTCAGGTGTGCCATGCCAACCGGCCCGGGCCGGAGCCACACGCCGCGCTCCTCGGCGTTGCGCGCCGTGAGCTCGGCGGCCCCCGACTCGTCCAGCCGCTGCGCGTGGTGCCGCGCGAGCGTGCCGGCCTGGCCGTCGCCGAGCGACGGAAGCTCCTCCGCGATCAGCGCGTCCACCTCGCGCCGCTTGTCGGGCTCAAGGAAGGCCGTCTCCTTCTCGACCACGGACGCCTTCCACTCCCCGACCGTCCCGTCTTCCATCTGCCGAAGCGTCCGCGGCAGGTCCGTCACAAGAGCCCGAGCAAGCGCGACATGCCGGGCGGCCCGCGACGGCGACTCCCGCCGCGCGAGCCCGATCTCGTGCGCGACCCCCCGCCCGCGCGCGGCCTCCGGCACGCCCCGTTCCCGCTCGGCCTCCGTGCGCAGGCGCTCGAACGTCGCCGTCGCCCGCGCCTGCACGGCACCGAGCGCCGCCTTCAGGCTCTCGGCGCGGGACACGATCGCGATGGCCTCGGCCTCGCTCGTCGCGTCGACCACGCGCAGGTCGCGGACGGCGTCCTCGAGCGCGGCGGCATCGCTCACCAGCCGCCCCGCGCCCACCGCCGTCCCACTCATACCCGTCAACCTACGAGCCCCCGCCGGCAACCGGGCCCCCAC
>FUHX01000034.1 GCA_900163555.1 Actinomycetales bacterium JB111
CCGTAGCGTGAATACCCGCCACAGCAGGGTCATTCACCACGAACCGCGAAGAGCCTCGAAACCTGCGCCGACCTAGACGCGACAGAGGGTCCGCGCCAATCAAACGCGGACCCTCTTCATCGTGAAGCGCTGAACCTAGGTGGTGATTGACCGCTCGATGTACATAATCACCTGATTGGGCTGGCTATAGAGGTTGGTAACGCGGGCTGGACGAATACTCCCAAGGGGAGTGCCTAGAGCCTGAGCCCTTCCGGGCCTGTCGCCAGTTGACCAGCCACTCTGATGCGGGAGATCCACTCTGATAGAACCACTTCCTGAGAAACCGTGATAGAGCGCTGGCGGGGATGGGATCGTGCAGAATGTGATTCCCTGTCGGCACGTGACACGACCGATGGCGAACGGGACCACAGTTCCGGCCGCAGCTTCCGTGGAAGACACCGCGGTATTGGACTCTGTGGGGAGCAGTATCTCCTAGTCGAGGGTGGCAATAGCTGCTTCGCTGAACTCCCCCTCATAGATCCCAATAATCTCACCGGTCTCAACGTCTTCGATGAACGTCTTCGGCTCATCCGAGGCTGCGAACTCCGCAAGTTCCTCGAGACTCAGATCGAGATCGGTCTCTGCATTACGCACATCCGCAACGGTAAATACAACCTCCGGTCCGGAATCCTCTGGTTCCACCTCATCCGCCGTCGCTGCGGTCGAGAACGAGCCCAGCGTTCCAACCAGCAACAGCGCTGACAGCGCTGACAGTCTTCGCCTCACGGCAACCCCCAGTCATGTTTTGAATCAGACAGCACAGGTGTGTCCACGTTCACAGTAGCTGGAAGAATGCTTTTCGGCCAGCGATCGGCCCGTATGTCCTCCACGAGACCCACCGTCCAGTGCACGCGCTCGCTGTGGGTCGACCACTAGTCACAACCAGGAAGAGTGGGCGGCGTGCCTCTCGCTGATGGGCGCTGCACCGCGGTCAGCGATCCGGGCCTTCGCGAGTGGCCCGGGCCATCAGTTCTGCTAGCTCGGCGTCGGAGAACTGTGTGGGCACGACCTGCGCTGCGCGTTCCGCGCGGAGGCTCCCCTACCGCTTCTGCAGTTCCTCGACCTCGTAGCCGGCCTCGGCTTCGCCGGCCCACGCTTGCACCCGGGAGTCTGATGCCTCGCGTCCCTGGATCACCCGCTTACCCATGACGCGAACGTCGTACGTAATACGGAAGTGGTCAAGAGTCTGAGGATCTGTCCGCTGCGACGTGTTGTGTTGCCGCGTCGATGAGGTCCAGCCGGAGTCCTTGCCACCACCGGCCGCCGGCGGCGACGATCGGTGCGCTGGTGAAGTCCATCGCCTCGATCAACTCCCTCGCCGAGGCAGAGGTCGTCAGGTCGACGACCTCGACCTGCACCCCGCGGCGGGTCAGCTCTCTCACCGTCAGCCGGCACCCCTGGCACCCCGGCACCCCATACACAGTCACCGTCGTTGCACTCATCAGACAGTCCTCCTCGACAAACGTTTTTCTTTCCCTCCTGGCGAAGAGAAAAGAAGGCGGCGGGAGGGGCGGGGCGCCACCCGTAGGGCGACCAGGAGCGGCGGGAGTCAGCAGCGCAGCGAAGCGAGCAGCGCACGATCGACGAGACGCAGGCGGGCCGCGGAGCGGCCTTGCGCACCGGACCAGAGCCGACATCCTCGAAAGCCAGGAGGGAAAGAGAATGGCCCCTTGCAGGGCCGCGACAGCGGTCACCGATCGGGTTCGAGCCGGGGAGCGGGACGCGATTCCACTTCTCGCCCGCTGCGCGGGCGTCCCGCACCCAACGGGTGCGGAGGCCGACACCGGAGGGCCGGCCAGGACGGCCACTGCGTGGCCGCGCTCTTGCTGCGCTGACGCTTTATGCCGTGAAGCCTGCGGCAGCATACGGTCGGCCGACCTGCGCGCAAGTGCTTTCGCGGCATATCCTCCCTCGCTCGCTGCGCTCCCTCAGTCCGGTATTCCACGGTCACTTGCACTCCGGCCGGCTCTCCCTAACGGCGACAAGTCGCCTTCACGGCAAAAGAACGTGGAGGGGAACCAACAGCCACCCGGACCCCGAGGAGCCAGACACCATGAGCACCAGCGCCGCACCCGCAGTCTTCATCTGCACCAGCAGCACCAACGGCCAGCCCGTGTGGTGGGTCGAGTGCTCATGCGGATGGAGCCAGACCCAGCGCGCGGAGCACGAGGACACCCCCCGGATGCTCGACCAGTGGCGCCAGCACCACCACCACGGCCACCCCGGCGTGACCATCGTCGAGCCGAGCCCGGCCACGCTGACGCCCTACCAGGTGTGCCCCTACTGCGACGCGACCGACTCGACGTGCCCCGGAGCCAAGGGCGAGCGCGCGTGCTGCGACTGCGTCCACCCCGGCATCGAGCACTGACCACACCCCTAATACCACTATTACCGTTACAGGAGACACGAGACATGGCCCGCAAGATCACCACCACGAAGACCGCCGAGCAGCGCCGCGAGCAGGCCGAGCAGCTGCAGGCCACGATCACCGCCGAGGTGGAGGCCCTGCGCGACAGCGCCGCGTGGGAACGCTTCCTCACCTTCGCGCGGTCGTTCCACTCCTACAGCCTGAACAACCTCATGCTGATCCTTGCCCAGCGCCCCACCGCTACCAGGACTAGACGAGAGTGCTCCGTCCTTCAGGGCGGAGGTGAATCGCCGG
>FUHX01000065.1 GCA_900163555.1 Actinomycetales bacterium JB111
TCTGCTCGAAGCCGGCGGTTTCAGACCTCGACTACACCCTCGTTCGTGAAGAGCCGCATTCTCGGCGCGCGGCCGGAAAATCGGCCGGAGGCGGTGATCCGTGGGGTCAGCGTGAGCCCGGACAGGAGCGCGTCATCGCGTCACCGCCTCCCCGGCAGCCGCCTCGAAGAACTGCTCCATGGCCGCCAGGGCCGCGAGCTCGATGTCGATGTCGAGGCCTTTGCGGACCCCGAGGTACACGCCGATGTCGCCCAGGGGCGGGAGGTCCTCGCGGGCGACGAGCCCTCGCGGGGCGACCCCCGACGTCGGGAGGACGGCGACACCGAGGCCCGCCCGGGCCGCGGCCATGACGCCCTCGAGGGTGGTCGACTCCACCGCCACGTCGACGTCGTAGCCCGCCTCGGACAGCTCGCGGACCGCGCGCTGGCGCATGCCGCAGGGCTCGACGTAGGCCACCAGCGGCCAGCGCTCGCCGCGGGCCGGCGGCTCCCAGCCTGGCGTGGCGAACCACTGCAGGGGGAGGGACTCGATGAGGCGCCCCGGGGCGTCGTCGGGGAACCCGAGCAGGACGGCGAGGTCGATGGCGCCGCGGGCGACGCCGTCGGCCATCTGGGTGGAGCGGTCGATGTGGAACTGGACCTCACGCCCGGGGAACGCCGCCCACAGGGCGGCGAGGAGGCCGGGGAGGACCTGCTCGGCGGCGGTCTCGGTGGATCCGATGACGACGCGGCTCTGTGCGCCGGCGTCGAGCCGCTCGAGTGCCTCGTCGTGGACGGCCAGCAGGCGGCGGGCCTCGTGCAGGAGCCGCTCGCCGGCCTCCGTGAACCGCGCGACGCGGCCGTCCTTGTAGACGAGCTCCTGACGCAGGCGCTTCTCCAGGAGGCGCACGTGCTGGCTCACCGTGGACTGGCTGAGGTGCAGGACCTGGGCGGCGCGCCCGAAGCCGCCACAGTCTGCGATGGCGACGAAGCTGCGCAGCTGGACGAGGTTCAGGGCGTCGGACATGCCTTGACGCTAGAGAGCCCTGAAGGGCCGCGGGGCGGGCACCCGGCCACGTCTCATCAGGTGGTCAGGGCGTCGGGTCGACGAGGCCGAGGGAGGAGGCGAGTGCGTCCTCGTCGACCGCCTCCGGGACGAGGATCGTGTCCTTGAGCGCGGTCTTGTTCCGCAGGAGCCGGTCGAGGTTGCGGTCGAAGGACTCGACCCGCGGGTGCTCCGCCATCGGCAGGTAGACGTGCACGGGACGCTTCTGCCCGATGCGGTAGATGCGGTCCGTCGCCTGCGCCTCCTTCGCCGGGTTCCACTCCCGTTCGAGGTGGATCGCGTGGTTGGCCCCGACGATCGTGAGCCCCACACCGACGGCCCGCGGCGCCATGATGATGACGTTGAAACCCTCGCGGGCCTCGAACCGCTGGATGATCGCCCGCCGGCTGTCCCCGCTGCCCGTCGCCTTGGTGTCCCCGTTGACGACCGGGACCGGGATGCCGTAGCGGTCCCTCAGCCAGCCGCTCATCGCGCGCTGCACGCGCTTGGTCCCGACGAAGACGATCGCCTTCTCTCCCGCGTCCCTGACCTGGTCGAGGATCCGCACCGTGGCGGAGATGCGGGCCGAGTCCTCGATGCCACGGGGGTCGGTGTCGATCGGGGACGACCCGCGCGCCTCCGGGTGCAGGCTCACCGCCCGGATCTGACCGAGGACGTCGAGCGCCCCGGCCTTCGTCCGCCGGCCCTGGAACGACGCCAGGCTCTTGTCGTACGCCGCGGCCTGCCCGGTCGGCATGGTGACGGCGAGCCCGGGGTCGACCTGGATGCCAGGGCCCGGTTCGCCGAAAGGGGTGTGCACGGTCTTGGTGGGGAGGTCCGTCAGGTGGTCCTCCTTCACGCGGCGCAGCATGAACCGGCCCACGTGGTCGCGGAGCTCGACGCCTGCGGCCTCCCGCTCCTCCGGCTCGGCGCCGGCGATGCGGTCGACCCACTCGGCCTTGAAGTCCTGCCAGCTCCCGAGGTGCCCGGGCTGGGCGGTGTCCATGAGCGACCAGAAGTCGCGGAGGCTGTTCTCGACCGGGGTGCCGGTCGCGAGCAGCTTGAACCCGGCCTTCAGCCCCTTGGCCGCCCGAGCCCCGAGGGAGTCGGGGTTCTTGAGGTTCTGGGCCTCGTCGAAGGCGACCACGCCCCAGTCGACCTGGCCGAGGGAGAGCTGGTTGGATCGGAGTGTGTCGTAGGTCGTGAGCACGAGGCGTCCCGGCATGTCCACACGGTCCTCACCGAAGGCCTCGCCGACCATGAGCGAGAGCCGGATGTCCTTGGTGGACACCTCCCCGAACTCGTCGACCTGGTCCTCCCGGACGAGGGTCTCCCGGCCCCGGTGGCCCGTGCGGAACCGGCGGAGGTCGCGGTCGCCCTGGAGCACGACCACCTCGGTGAAGGGGCTGACGTCGAACGCCTCGGCGAGCTCGGTCTCCCAGTTGTCGATGAGCGCGACCGGGAGCACCGCGAGGTGGGGGCGGGCCGTCCCGTTCCGGGCGGCGTCGGCGCGGGCGCAGTGGCGCATCGCGACGAGGGCCATGAAGGTCTTCCCCAGGCCCATGTCGTCGGCGAGGATCGCCCCTTGTACGCGGCTCGGGTCGTTGGACGGTGACCGGAGGGAGGCGTCCATGAGACCCGCCATCCACTCGATTCCCTCGCGCTGGTGCGGGTAGGGCGTCCGGCGCAGGCCGCTGAGGTCGACCTCCGTCGCCGGCGCCACCTCGTCCTCGGCCGGGATCGGACCGTCGGCACCCGGGCCGTACTCCTCCGCGATCCGCATCGCGACGGACACGGTGCGGCGGGCTCCGCCGTCGGACCGTTCCTCGGGCAGGTCGATCCGTGCCCGGGCCGCCGCCAGGGCCTCCTCGACCGCAGCGTCGTCCCTGATGTCGAAGGCCTGGTCGTCGATGACCACGACGTCGTTCCCGGACGCTCGGGCCGCGGCGATGCGCTCCTCGAGATTGTCGACGTCCTGGTGGGTCGTCCCCTGGAGGGCGAGTGCGTCGGGCCCTGCGACGCTGCCACCTGAGCCGCCGTCGAACCAGTCGATGCCGGACTCCACGACCTCGGCGAACGTCTGCTCGACGACCCCGATGCCGGTGACCCGCACGCTGAAGGTCAGCTCGACGTCGACCAGCCCGGGATCGAAAAAGTCACCGGGAGCCCGGACGAAGTCGGCGACCTCCTCGGCGGGGATGACGGGCCGACGACGGACCTCCCGGACCGCCTCGAGCTGCCGGTCCTCGAGCAGGATGATCTGGTTGCCGTTGCGCACGACCCCGCCGCCGACGGCGTCGTCGACCTGGTGCCAGCGCGACGCCAGGCCCTCGCGCTCGATCGCGCCGTCGAGCCGCGGGGCGACGGTGACCGAGCCGTCCTCCCGGCGTTCGAGCTCGAGCCCGACGGTCGTCGGGACCTGCGTGTCGAAGCTGTCGAGGTGACCGAGGGTCATCGGGACGAGGGGCTCGTCGGCGGCGGACCCCAGTGCCTCGGCGCCCCGCCGGGCGGCCAGCACGGTCGCGACGAGACGCACGTTGGTGGTCTCGTCCTTCTCCGCGTCGTCGAGGAGGGCGTGCTGCCGGATCGCCGTCAGGGCGGTGAGGGACGCGGGCCCGAGGAGGTACTCCTCGCCCCCGACCCGCATCGTCGGTCCCTGCACCTCGATCGGCATGTTGTAGCCGCCGACCTGCGCGGTCACGTCGATCGCGAACCGGCGCGAGGTGGTGTTGGCGGTGACACCGGCGAAGAATGCGCCCTCGTACCGGGGAGGGAGGCGGAGGACCATCCGCTCGTCGTCGTCGAGGCGCACGGCATCCTCGGCCGGCACGACGAAGGCGTACGGCTCGCGCACAGCGCTCCCCTGCTCGCCGAGCATCTCGAGCACGAGGTACTGCTCCTGGATCGACCGCGGCGCCTGCCCCTGCTCCAGCTCCCGCCAGAGCTCCGGGTCGGTCGAGAAGCGGACGGAGTTCTCGGTGTGGCGGATCTCCATGTGCTGAAAGGGCTCGCCGGGGTCGTTCCGGCGCATCCTCACGCGGCGCAGCTTGTCAATCAGTCCCATGGGTACCGGATCACCGATTCAGGTAGTGGGAGGGGATGACTCCGCTCCGCCGCAGCCGGTTGAAGTCTTCGGGGGTCAGCAGCGGCCGCGGATCGATGTCCATCTGATTGTCCACCAGGAGGAACTCGAGCGCCTTCGCCTGCCAGAAGCCCTGGTGCGTCACGTCCCGGTGTGCGCCAAAACCGAAGTTCTCGGCGTGACGCCGGGGGACGTCGACGGTGAGTTCGTCGACGTGGTAGCTCCCCACCTGCCGGTCCATGAGGCGCTCATCGACCTCGCTCATGTAGATCCAGAGCCGGAAGCTGTGGGATCCCTCGACCAGGAAGAAGTCTCCGCAGTCGATGACGATGACGGCGGTGTGGGTGCGGGAGAACATGGCGGACTCGAACGATCGGTTCTTGATGTTCCGGCGGATCCACTGACGCATCTGGTTCCCCAGGATGAGGCGGGTCTCCTTGACGAGCCCCTGGTCGTACAGGCCTTCGAGGAACCTCTTGCGTGCCGGGAACATCCGGATGAGACCGGCCTCGTGGTTGTCCTCGCCGTACGCCTCGACCGCCTCCAGGAAGAGCCGGAGGTCGGACGAACCGATCCACTGCGTCACCCGCCTCCGGGCAGCGCCCGAGACCGGCCCCCACCACGTGCGCCACATCGAGGAGTAGTCGATGCGGGGATCGCCCGGGATCCCGGTCACCAGCTCCAGCCACGCCGTGCTCGGCGGCGTCGCGTCCTTGTCGGCCAGGGCCTCGAGGAGATCGTGGCCGAAGAGGCGACCGCCCTCACCGGGCGCGTTCCACAGTTCCTCCCTCCGCACCTCCGCGAACCACGGCAGATCGGTCGATCGGTGGTCCGCGCGCCTGATCTGCTCGAGGAAGTATTCCCGGCGGACGCTCTCACCGAAGCGACCACTCATCTGGGAGGCGAGACCCGTCGCCTGGATATGGTCCTCGAGCGACCCGACGTCGACGGCGAGTCCCGCGTACTCGGCGGGGCCACCGGTGCTCGAGATGATCGACGGATGTTCCACGACGGTACGCAGTGCACCTTCCCTCAGCTGCTTCCGGCCCAGACCCGCCCCAGCTCGCAGGATCACCTCGGCCGACAGCTCGAACAGGCCCTCCTCCCACTGGTCGAGGCGGTCGAAGTGGTGCAGGTGGATGCCCAGCATTGCGATGCACTCCTGGCGGGTGAACCGCTCGGCCCGAGCGGCCTCGACCCTGCGGAGCCGGTCGATGCTGAGTCCGACCCTGGCGAGGTTCGGCGAGTCGTGCATGACGTTCAGCAACGCCCGGATGACGTACGCCTTCTCCAGACGCCGGTCGATCTCGTCGAGGCGTCCCGAGCGAAGGAGCTCACGGACCTCGGCGAGGATCCGCCGGTACTCCGGGGTCTCGACCCCCGCCCGAGTCATCGCCCGCGCCCGCTCGGCCAGCGCGTCCCACCCCCGGAGATCCTCCGTCGACCACTCCCGCAGCACGATCATCGGCTCGCCGGCACGCATCAGGCCTCGTCCTGCTCGGCCGACTCGAGGATGGCCTCGAGGTCCTCGGCCGTGGGCCGGACGACGGTGAACCGGATATCGATCCGGCGGTTCGCTGCACGGTCCGCGTCCGTCTCCTGAGCAACGGTTGCCGGCCGGGTCTCGCCGTAGCCGGAGACGGAGAACAGCGGGTTGCCGTCAGCGCTGCGGAACTGGTCCAGCCGACTCTCGGCGGGCAGGTCGTCGCTCCACAACCGCCACAATGAGATGGCGCGGAACGTCGACAGCCCCCAGTTCCCCGTACCCTCCAGTCCGTCGAAACCGACGTTGTCGGTGTGGCCCTCCACGAACACCGTGTCCAGGTACGTGTAGCGCTCGTCCGACTCGATGACTCCGGCGATGGTCTCGCCGACCGTGACGGCGACATCCCTGTGCTCGGGTGCGATCTCGTAGGAGGTCGCCTCGAACCCGAGGACCTCGGTGGGGATGCTCAGCACGGTCGAGTCGTCGCTGACCTGCACCTCGATGCCCTGCTCGTGCAGCTGGTCCTGGATCTCGGTGAGCATCTCGGCGCGCACGACCTCCGCCTCCTGGAGGGTGCCGATCTGCTGCGCGAACCGGTCGCGCTGCTCCTGGACGGTCTCCTCCTGCTCGCGGACGAGCGTGCGCTCGGCCTCCAGGTCGTTCTGCGCACGCATGAGCTGCATCATCAGGCCCGCGATCGCGAGGACGAAGATGACGAGCAGCGCGGACATGAGGTCGGAGAACGAGATCCAGTACGGGTTCTCCCCCGAGTCGGACCTCTCGCCGTGCCGGCGCCTACTCAGTCGCACTGCTCACCGCCTCGGTCGCGCCGTTCTGCGAGCGCTCCACGGCGAGGGCCCCGAGGGCGCGGACCACCCGGTCGGCGCTCTCGTTCCCGCTCTCGCGCAGGTCGTCGAGCCTCTTGGCGGTCGCTGCCACGAGCTCCTCGAAACGCGAGTCGAGCTTGTCGTTGAAGGCCTCGCCGAGCTCGCCGACGGCGCCCTGGATCCCCTCCGCCGCTTGGACCATGTTGCTCGTGAACTGAAAGGTCTGCGTGTTCCAGACCTGCATGCGGTCCTCGGTCTGATCCGTGACCTTGACCGCGTACGCGGCGAGCCAGGCCGACATCTGTTCGTCGAGCTCCCCGACCTTGGCACGCAGGCCCTCCAGGAACTCCTCCTGCGTCGCGCGGAGCTTCTCGAAGCCCTCCGACTGGGTGTCCGCCATCCCCTGCAGGCCGGCCGCCACCTCCTTCGAGACGGCACCCGACGCCTCGATAGACTCCACCTGCTCACCGAGCAGCCGCGCGACCTCGACCTGGGTGGAGCTGACGTTGACGAGCGACTCGTGGGCACCCTCGAGCGCGCCGGCGAAGTGCTCGCTCGACCGGCCGATCTGCTCCGACATCCCCTCGAGCTTGTTCGCGCTGGCCTCCAGGCTGCTCGTCGAGCCACTCATGTGCTCGGCCGAGGTGGAGAACGCCTCAACGGCGGGTTCCAACGCCGTCACGATCAGCTCGCTCTGCCTCTGGAGCATGCCGCCCATGTCGTTGAGCTGGTCCCGGTGGATCTTCGTCTGCGTGGCCATCAGCTCACGCTCCTCGTCGATCCCGGCGCGCAGCTTCTCGACGACGCTCGCCAGCGCGGCGGTCACGTCCTCCAGGGCGTCGCGGTGCTGACGACCGGCGTCCCCGACGCTCTCCGTGAACTGCTCGACGAGCGCCTTGAGCACCTCCGCCGACTGGTTCTGCGTGCTCTCCGCCAGCTTCTCCATCGACGGAGCCATGGCGGTCGAGATCGCCTGGCCGAGCGCCGTCTGGAGCTCGGTGGAGATTCCTTCGACCGCCTCCTGGAGCTTGCTCCCGATCTTCTCGTGCAGCTCCTGCATCGCCTTCTCGGTCTGGTCCGAGGAGTGCATGATCTCGACCAGCGACTGCTCCGGCGCATGACGGAGGAACGTGGCGTCGATGCTGTCCTGGAGCCCGACCACCTTCCCAGCAACCGCCCTCTCGGCCATCTTGAGAATCCCCGTCGCGACCAGGCTCAGTGCAACGCCCCAGACCGAGGTCATGAACGCCGTCGAGGCGCCCTGGATCAGACCGTCGATCCCGGACCGAAGCTCGTCGACCTCGGAACCCTGGAGGTCGAGGCTCTCCAGCCCGGTCGTCAGTCCCAGGAAAGTCCCCAGGACACCGATTGCCGTGAGGATCGAGGGGACCGCACTCAGGAGCGGGTTGTGGATCAGGCCCGGCGCGAGGGAACGCGTGTTGAAGAAGTGCTCGGCGTCGAGCGTGTTCCACAACCTCCTACCGTCCGGCGAGGCGACGAGTGTCTCGTCGAACTCGCGCCAGAGGTGCGCGGGGGTGCCCCCGCTCTGGTCGGCGGTCTGTCTCATCGCCTGGCGGTTCGCAAGCAGGTGATCCCGCTCGATGTCCTTGTAGATGCCGTGCACCTGGTTGATCGTCCGATTGGCCCGGACACACTCCCGCACGAAGAAGTAGAGGAAGAGTCCCGCGATCAGAAGGATCAGCAGGATGACGGCCGCGTTGAGCCCCGCCAGCTCCCCACGGAAGAGAGCTCCAAAATCGGGCCAGATCAGCGGAAACATACTGGGGAGCGAGGGTTCATTCATCGAGCTACACCTTTGCGGGCGCGAGGGTGCCTCCGGGCGCGCCAAGTCGAGGGCGGCCCGCGGGCGGGGCGTGGGGGCAGGGCGAGGAGGAAGCGCGCCTCAGCGCCCGACCTCGTCACTTCGCCAGATGATACGAGCGAGATCCGACATTCGTTCACGATTGAGAATCTGGCCGACGGACATCACAATCCCGCCCTCAAGATCCAATCGCGCATTCCCCACAAATTCTCGAACAGGTGTTTCACTTTCCCTGGCCGTCGAGGAGCGTCCAGGTCCGCGCCCCCGGGTGAACGGCACCGCACGGACGTAGTCGTTACCATCGCCGCCACCGACTGATCGGCCTGGCGACGGCGCCACGCACCTCGTACCCGCTGCCCCACCCTCCGACCCTCGACCAGGAGTTCCCGTGCCCCTCAGCGCCCCCGTGCCCGCCCCCGTCCGTGCTCACGCGGTGGACGCCCACTACGACCTGATCATCCTGGGCAGTGGCTCCGGGAACTCGATCCCCGGCCCCGAGCTCGAGGATCGCTCCATCGCGATCGTCGAGAAGGGCAGCTTCGGCGGTACCTGCCTGAACGTCGGCTGCATCCCCACCAAGATGTACGTCTACGCGGCGGACGTCGCGCTGGCCACCGAGCAGGCGGGGCGGCTGGGGCTCGACGCCCGGGTCCACGGTGTGGACTGGCAGGGCATCGTCTCGCGGGTGTTCGCACAGCGGATCGACCCGATTGCCGCGGGCGGCGAGGCCTACCGGCGCGGTCCGGAGACTCCGAACATCGACGTCTACGACCAGCACGCCGTGTTCGTGGGCGAGCGCACGCTGCGCACCGGTCAGGGCTCCGAGCAGAAGACCATCTCCGCCGACCAGATCGTGATCGCGGCCGGCTCCCGTCCAGTGATTCCCGAGGCGATCGCCGCCTCAGGCGTGCGATACCACACCAACGAGGACATCATGCGGCTCCCCGAGCTGCCGAGATCCCTGGTGATCGTGGGCGCGGGCTTCATCGCGATGGAGTTCGCGCACGTCTTCGAGGCACTGGGTACGAAGGTCTCGATCATCGCCCGCTCCTCCCTCCTGCGCCCGCTCGACGCCGACCTCCACGCGCCGTTCAACCGACTGGCCGCCGAACGGTTCACGGTGGTCGCCGGCCGCGACGTGATCGGTGCGGACCAGGACGGCGACGGGATCAGCGTGCGCCTGGACGACGGCTCGTCCGTGAACGGCGAGGCGCTGCTCGTCGCCACCGGCCGTGCCCCCAACGGCGACCAGCTGGACCTCGATGCCGCCGGCATCGCGACGACTCCCGACGGACGCGTCGAGGTGGACCGCTTCGGCCGCTCGACCTCCGCCCCGGGCGTGTGGGCGCTGGGCGATGTGTCCTCCCCCTTCATGCTCAAGCACGTCGCCAACGCCGAGATGCGGGCGGTCCGCCACAACCTCCTTCACCCCGACGATCTGCGGCCGATGCCCCATGAGCACGTCCCCTCGGCGGTCTTCACCCACCCGCAGATCGCCACCGTCGGCATGACCGAGCAGCAGGCTCGGGCCGCGGGGCACGACGTCACGACGAAGCTGCAGAAGTACGGGGACGTCGCCTACGGCTGGGCGATGGAGGACACCACCGGCCTGGTGAAGCTGATCGCGGACCGCCCCACCGGACGACTGCTGGGCGCACACTTCATGGGCCCGCAGGCCTCCACCCTGATCCAGCAGCTGATCACCGTGATGGCCTTCGACCTCGACGTGCGCGAGGTCGCCACCCAGCAGTACTGGATCCACCCCGCCCTCCCAGAGGTCACCGAGAACGCCCTGCTCGGCCTCGACTTCTCCTGACGGCCGAACAACAAGAATCGGGGCGCGACGCCCGGCCCTGTATCGCCAGGTCGCCCTGACAGGCGACGCCGTCGCGGCGGAGTCCTCCTCCGCGCGCCGTCGGGAGTCGTCGGACGGGAGTCCTACCGTCCGGCGCCGTCGAGGTACCCCACGATCTGCGCGACCGCCCGCCGGGCCGCCCGCGTCGCCCCGATCGTCGACGCCGCCGGCCCGTACCCCACCAGGTGCAGCCGCGGCTCCCCCACCACGGAGGTGCCGCGCACATAGACGCCGCCCTGCCGGGTGCGCACGCCGAGGGGCGTGAGGTGCCGCAGCTCGTGCCGGAAGCCGGTGGCCCACAGGATCACGTCCACCTCCGTCACCTCGCCGGACTGCTCGCGCACGCCGTAGGGAAGGATCTCGGTGAACATCGGGCGCCTCGCGAGCACGCCGGAGTCGATGTCCCGCTGCAGAGCCGGCGACCGGTACAGCCCCGTCTCCGCGACGACCGGCAGCGGCCGCAGCCCTGCCTCCACTCGCTCCTCGACACGCCGCTCCACGCCGAGTCCGGCCCGCACGTCGAACGGCTCGTCCGTCCATCTCGGCGGCGTGCGGGTGTACCAGAACACCTCGGCCACCTCGGCGATCTCCCGCACGTGCCCCACGCCCGAGATCCCGCCGCCGACCACCGCCACGCGCCGGCCCCGAAACGGACCCGGACCCGGGTAGTCGTGCGTGTGCAGCTGGACGCCGGCGAAGGACTCCTTGCCCGGCACGACCGGCCAGAACGGCCGCGACCACGTGCCCGTCGCGGACATCACGGCGCGCGCCTGGAGGGTGCCCCGGGTCGTGGCGACGTCGAGGAGGCCGTGGGGATCGTCGTCGTGCCGCTGGACGGACAGCACGCGGACCGGGCGCAGGACGGGCAGCCCGAAGGAGCGCTCGTACTCACCGAAGTACCTCGGCAGCGTCTGACGCGCGGGTTCGGCCGGGTCCGGGTCCGGCAGCGCGGCGCCGGGAAGGTCGTGGATGCCGTTGACGGTCGCCATCGTGAGGGTCGGCCAGCGGTGCCGCCACGCTCCCCCGGGCCCGTCCTCCGCATCCAGCACGAGGAACGTCCTGCCCGAAGACGGAGCCCGCCTCCGCAGATCCGCCCGGCCCGGGCGCGTGGCCGGGTCCGCCGCCGGCCCGTCGGCCGGACCGGCGACCCGATCGATGGCCGGACCGGTGGGCGAGCCGCCGGGCGAGCCGGCGGCCGGCCCGGCTACTGGATCGATGGCGGGGGCGAATCCGCGCTGGAGCAGACGGTGGGCGGAGGCGAGGCCGGACTGGCCGGCGCCGATCACGAGGACGTCGACCACGTCCGGCAGCTCCTCGACCACGCTCGCGACCCTACTCGGGCGGAGCTGGGCCGGACCCGTGTCGGCTTCTCCACAGGTGCGCCCGGTCGGTTGAATCCGAAAGTACTCTGGACCGGTGATCGCGACCCCGGCCTCCCGGTGCGCGGCGGAGCCGGCCTCCGACCGCGCGGTGAGCCGACCGTGATTCAGGCCGACGCCCTGCGGCTCGCCCGCGGACTGATGGACTCCCACGGCCTGACCGGCTGGCAGGTGGGCCTCGACCGCGCGGTGCGCCGCGCTGGTGCCACGCACTTCACCGCCCGGCGGATCACGCTCTCGAAGCACCTCGTTGAGCTGTACTCGGCGGAGCAGGTGCACGACGTGGTCCTGCACGAGATCGCGCACGCGCTCGTCGGCGCCGAGGCCGGTCACGGGCCGAGATGGCGCCGGGAGGTCGCCCGCATCGGCGGCACCCCCCGCCGCACGACCGAGCCCGACGCCCCGCGCGTCCCGCCCGCATGGGTCGGCACGTGCCCCGGCGGGCACACCTTCGGCCGGTACCGCCGGCCGCGCGCCACCTACATCTGCCGGTCGTGCCCCGCACACCGCGGCAAGCACCCGGTCATCACGTGGACCAGGTCGGACGGTGGCGCGTGACCGGGAAGGCGACGACGCCGCGGGAGCCGGGGGCGCCGTCGTCGGGCGGATCGTCCGCCGTCAGGGCGGCGACGAGACCGGCGGCGGCCGGGCGGCCGCTACCGACCGGGACGTCGGCGTCGATGCGCGCGCGGCGGCGCCGGGAGACGGTCGCCGGGTACGCGCTGCTGGCGCCGTCGCTCGTCGGGCTCGTCGTGTTCCTGCTCGTGCCCGTGGCGCTCGTGCTCGTCCTCAGCCTCACCGACTACCGGATCGCGCAGGGCGCGGACCCGAGCTGGGTGGGCCTGGACAACTACCGCGACCTGCTCACCGACCGCGCGTTCCGCAACTCGATCCTCATCACCGCGCTGTACGTGGCGATCACGATCCCGCTCACCGTGCTCGGCGGCCTCGGGCTGGCGGTGCTGCTGCACCGGAACCTGCCGGCGTCGGGCGCCCTGCGCGTGATCTTCTTGCTGCCGTGGGTGTGCTCGCCGGTCGCCCTCGGGGTGGTGTGGCAGTGGATGCTCGCGCCGAGCGGCGGGGCGCTGAACGCGATGATCGGCCAGCGGGTCGAGTGGATGTCGAACCCGTCGCTCGCCCTGCCGACGGTCGCGTTCGTGTCCGCCTGGTCGACGATCGGCTACGTCTCCCTGTTCTTCCTCGCGGGCCTGCAGCAGATCCCCGCGAGCGTGTACGAGGCCGCGAAGCTCGACGGCGCCGGCCCGTTCCGGACCCTCACCTCCATCACGGTCCCGCTGCTGCGGCCCACGATGTTCTTCGTCCTCGTCACGACGATCATCGCCAGCTTCCAGGTCTACGACCTCGTCTACGGACTGACCGGCGGCAGCCCCGGCTACCCCGCCGGCCGCACGGACGTCATCGCCGCGCGCATCTACAACGAGGCCTTCTCCTCCCTGCACATCGGCTCCGCGTCCGCGATGGCGGTCGTCCTGTTCGTCGTGCTCGTGGCCGTCACGTTCGTCCAGCAGCGGTACTTCGCCCGCCGCACGACCTACGACATGTCATGACCGAGACCCGCACCCGCCGCCGCGGACCGCTGAGCCGGCCGGTCGCCACGACGCTCACCTACCTCCTGCTCGTCGCGGGAGCGGTCATCACGCTCGTGCCGCTGCTGCTGCCGCTGATGACCGCGCTGAAGACCGAGCACCAGTACGCGACCGGGTCGCCGCTCGCCCTGCCCGACCCGTTCACGCTGGAGAACTTCCGGACCCTGTTCGGCGACGGGATCGACTTCTGGATCCCGATGGTGGTGACGGTGCAGGTGGTGGCCGTGCTTGTCGTCGGGCAGATGCTCGCCTCGATCCTGGCCGCCTACGCGTTCGCGACCCTCGAGTTCCGTGGGCGCGAGGCCCTGTTCTGGCTGTACATCGCCACGCTCATGGTGCCCGCGGTCGTCACGATCATCCCGCTGTACACGATGGCGGTGGAGGCGGGCTGGAAGAACAGCTTCGCCGGGCTGGTCGTGCCGTTCGTCCTCGGCTCGCCGTACGCCGTGTTCCTGCTGCGGCAGAACTTCCGGTCGACCCCGCGCGAGCTGCTCGACGCGGCCACCCTCGACGGCGCGGGCGTCCTCCGGCGCCTGTGGTCGGTCGTGCTGCCGATGAACCGGCCGATCGTCGTCACCCTGCTGCTCATCACCGTGGTCACGCAGTGGAACAACTTCCTGTGGCCGTCGATCATCGCGCCGGCGCGCGAGTGGCGGGTCGTCACGACCGCGACCACCGCGATGCAGACCCAGTACGACGACCGGATCGTGCCCGTCATGACGGCGGCGGTGGTGGCGATGGCGCCGCTCATCGTCCTGTTCCTCATCTTCCAGAAGAAGATCACCGCGGCCATCGGCATCACCGGCCTGCGGTAGCGAAGACCTCCACCCGCCCGCCCCACCACCCACCCGCTTTCTTCCGCGAGGTAGGAAGGGAGCGCCCGTCGTAGGAACTCCGAGTTCCTACCTGACAACCTCCGTTCCGACCTCGCGGAACGTCAATGAGGTCCGGGTCAGGCGATCTCGCCGGTGAACGTGTGGGCGAGCACCCAGGACTCGGTCGGCGTGACCTTGAGGTCCACCACGAGCGGGCCCCGCGGCGCCCCGGCATCCCTGCCCGCCACCCACCCGGCCACGGCGTCCAGGTCCCGGGCCGCCCGCACGGTCACGCCCTCGGCCCCGAACCCCCGGGCGATCGCGGCAATGTCCGTCTCCGGGAACGTGACGGTCGAGAGGTCGTCGACCTCGCCCGCGAAGTGATGGACCTCGGCGCCGTACGCGGAGTCGTTGTAGACGAGCACGACGAGCGGCAGCGCGAGCCGGACCGCGGTGTCCAGCTCGGCGATGCTCATCATGAACGCCCCGTCCCCGATGCCGGCGACGACCGTCCGGCCGGGTGAGGCGATCGCCGCACCGATCGACGCGCCGAGCGCCATGCCGATCGACTGGAACGCCAGCGGCAGCACGTACGACCGCGCGTCCGGCACGGTCAGGAACATCGCCGGGTAGCAGGCCATGTTGCCCGCGTCCGGCACGACCACGCGCTCGGCGGGCAGGATCGCGTCCAGGGCGAGGGTCGCCGCCCGCGGATCGATCCGCTCCTCCCCCGCGCCGTCCGGGCCGGACCCGTCCACGAACGACACGGTCCGCCACGGGACACCCGCGATCCGCTCGCGCACGTCGTCGGTCCGTCTCCCCCGCCCGACGGCGGCCGGACCGTCCGCGAGACGGTCGTCCACGAGCCGGTCGACGAGCGCCCGGGCCGTGAGTGCCACGTCCCCGACGACGCCGACGTCCGCCGCCGAGTGCCACCCGATGGCGTCCGGCCGGTCGTCGACCTGGGCCACGGTGGCACCCGCCAGCAGGGATCCGTTGCGCGCCGTCCACCGGTTGAGGCTCGCGCCGAAGGCCACGACGAGGTCGGACTCCCCGATCAGCTCGGCCGCGGCCGGGCTCGCGAACCCGCCCATCACGTCGAGGGACCACTCCTCCCCGGCGAACAGGCCCCGCCCGACGGCGGACGTCGCCACGAGCGCGCCCGTCGCGTCGGCGAGGGCGAGGATCTCGGCCCGCGCGGCGCGGGCGCCGCGCCCCGCGACGAGCAGCGGCCGCTGCGCCGAGCCGAGCAGGTCCGCGAGGCGGTCGACGGCGTCCGGGGCGGGAGCCGCCGGTGACGGCACGGCGAGGGCCGGCAGGGCCGCCACGAGGTCGGCCGGCCAGTCGATCTGCTCCTCCTGGACGTCCAGCCGCATGTTGAGGACCACGGTCTGCCGGCGGGTGCGCGCCCGGTGGAGGGCGTCGTCGGCGTCGGCGAGCGCCGTGGCGGCCGAGTGCAGGTGGGCGACCTCGGCGCCGAGTGCCCTCAGCGCGTCGGCCTGCTCGATGTAGAAGTTGTTCGTCGTGTTGTTCGGCGGGGTGTCGCCCGTGAGGACGAGCATCGGCGTGTGACTCTTCGCGGCCTCGGTGATCGCGGTCATCGCGTTCGTCAGCCCGCACCCCTGGTGGAGGCTGACGGCCGCAACCTCGCCCGTGAGGCGGCCGTAGGCGTCGGCCATCATCCCGGCGCCGTGCTCGTGGCGGCTCGCCACGAAGCTCGCGCCCGACTCGACCATGGCCTGCGTGACGAAGAAGTTTCCGCTCCCCACCACCCCGAAGACCTGGCGCACGCCGCGCTCCACCAGCAGTCGCCCGACCGCCTCGCTCACCCGCATGTCCGTCCCTCTCGTCCGTTCGATTCGCGCTCGCCCGCACGGCGGCGCGCGGCGGCGGGGGCCGGCTAGCACCGGGCCCCCGCCCTGCGTCAGTCGACGATGATGCTCGTGACGTCGAACTCCTCGGCCGTGATGCCGTGCTCGAACATGAGGTCCTCCATGAACTCGAGTTGGTCGGCGTCGACCTCCGAGGTCCACTGCGGGAACGCCACGTTCTCGACCGTCTCGGCGCTGACCTCGGTAAAGGTGGGCACGAGCTCGACGAGCAGCTCACGGTTGCCGTTGAGGTCCTCCATCGCCCGGCCGAGCGCCCGCTGGAACGCCTCGAGGGTCTCGGCGTTCTCCGCGGAGTACTCGCCGGTCGTGGCCCAGCCGGCCACCGGCATGTCGGCCACCGGGCCGGAGAACAGCTGCGTGAGCACCTCGTGGCCCTCGGCGAGGGAGAACGCCTGGAACGGCTCGACCTGCCAGATCGCGTCGACGTCGCCCCGGGTCAGGCCCGCGGCCATCTCCGGGTAGGGCATCTCGAGGAACTCGATCGTGTCCGGGTCGCCGCCGGCCTCCTCGACGAGGGCGCGGACGGCCACCATCCCGATGTTCTGCAGGTTGTTCACGGCGACCGAGGCGCCCTCGAGATCCGCGACGTCCGTGATGTCCGAGTCCGCGGCCACCATGAGCGCGTGGTCCTCCGCCCCGACGTCGTTGCCCGAGAAGATCTGCACGTCCAGGCCCTGCTGGGCCGCCAGGACGATCGACGTGTAGTTCGCGTACGTGAGGTCGTACTCGCCGGAGACCAGCGCCGGGATCGCCTGCGCACCGCCGGCGGTCTGCTGGAGGTCGACGTCGAGGCCCTCCTCCTCGAAGTACCCGGCCTCCTGCGCGCGCACCGCCGAGGCCGTGTGGACGAGCGGGAAGTACCCGGCGGTGACCGGGGTGAGCCCGTCCTCGCCGGAGCCGGACTCGCCGGGGGAGCTGGCGTCGTCGTCGCCGGAGCCGCCGCAGGCGGCCAGGGTGAGGACGACGGCGAGGGCGAGGCCCCCGCCGAGGGAGGTGCGCGTGGTGGGTCGGGACATCGGTGTCTCCTTGGTGTCGGTCGCCGCGACGGTGCGGCTGACGGTGATGCGCGGGACGTGCGATGGGACTGTCGGACGGGCGGGATGCCGCGGTCGTGCGTGCGACGGCGTGCGGTCGTGCGACGGCGTGCGTCGTCGACCAGGTGGGTGCGCGCCCGGGCGCGGCCACCCGCCGGGGCGAGCGACGACGTCGGGGGGTGGTGCTCGCGGGTGGATGCGTTCAGGCGAGGGTGAGACGCAGGGGGACCGACTCGTAGCCGATGAGCGTGTTGTTGATGTGCCTGCTGGGCTCTCCCGTCAGCTCCAGTCGGCTGACGCGGCGAGCGAGGGCGCGGGTGATGAGCTCGGCCTCCAGGCGGGCGACGTGCTGGCCGATGCACTGGTGGATCCCCATGCCGAAGCCGACGTGACCCGAGGGGTCGCGGGTGAGGTCGAAGCGGTCGGGGTCGGCCCAGCGGCGGCCGTCACGGTTGGCGGAGCCGAGGAACATGAGGACCTTCTGCCCCTCGGGCACGACCGTCCCGGCGATCTCGACGTCGGTCGTCGTGGTGCGGAAGAACGTCTGCACGGGCGACTCGATGCGCACGGCCTCGTCGAAGGCGACCCGGATGAGGGAGTCGTTCGCGCGGAGGCGGTCGTACTCCTCGGGAAACCGCGCGAGCGAGGCGAGCACGGCGCCGATGCCGTGGACCGTGGTGTCGAAGCCGGCGGTAAGGATCGAACGGACGATGAGCGGCGCCTGCTCGTGCGTGATGTCGCCCCGGTCGGCGGCCGAGAAGATGTCGGCACCGAGCCCGTGCGGGTCGAGGTTGTCGCGCTGGGAGGACTCCGCGACCCAGGCGACGTGCTCGGCGATGGTCGGCTCGCCCTTCTCGACGAGGTGGTTGTGGGGACCGAATGCGTTGAACGTGTGGTCGCCATAGGGCAGGAGGTGCTCCCGCCCCTCCTTCTGCACCCCGAAGCCGTCCGGGAAGACGGTCATCGGGAAGGACTCCGCGATCGCGGGGATCGCGTCGAGCTCCACGCTCTCGCCGGACCGCCGTCCGTCCAGGAGTCGGTCCACGTGGGCCTCGGCGGCCTCGCGCCACTGCTCGGTGAACCGGCGCAGGGACCTGGGCGCGAGGATCTTCTTCAGGACGTTGCGCGGGGCGTCGTGCTTCGGCGGGTCCGCCTCGATCAGGAGGCTCTTCGGACGCCACGGCTTCTCGTACCGGAAGTTCGACAGGCCCACGCCCGCCGCGGACTGCAGGAGGTCCCAGTTCGTGAGGGCTGCGTGCACCTCGGCGTAGCGCCCCACCGCGTAGACGTCGTACTTCTCGAGGTAGATGACGGGACCGGCCTCGCGCATGCGGTGGTGGAAGTCCCAGGGGTTGGCGAGGATCTCGTCGCCGAACGGGTCGTCGGCGAACCGGGGGACGTCGTCGGGAACGACGTGCTCGGGCCGGGGAGGAAGGACGTCGGTGGCGGACATGAAGCTCCTTTACAGGTCGAGGACGAGGAGGTCGTCGACCGATCGGGACACGCAGATGAACATGCAGTCGCCGGCCTGGCGCTCGTCGTCGTCGAGCAGGGTGTCGCGGTGGTCGACGCGGCCGGCGAGCACGCCGGTCTCGCACGTGCCGCACACGCCCTGGCGACAGGACGAGAGGACGGCGACGCCGGCCGCTGTGACGGCGTCGAGGACGGAGGACTCGGTGGGGACGGTGACCTCGCGGTCGGACCTCGCGAGGCGGACGGTGAAGGGGGCGGTGCGCGCCGGGGCGCCGACCTCGCGGGCGACGAAGCGCTCGGTGCGCAGGGTTCCGGCGGGCAGGTCGGCGCAGGCGGCGTCGAGTGCGTCGAGCAGGGGGGCGGGCCCGCAGGCGTAGATGCGGCTGCCGTCGGGCCGGTCGGCGATCGCGGTCACCAGGTCCAGCAGGCCGTGCCGGTCCTGGGGACGGAGGTCGACCTGCCCGCCGCCCGCGGCCAGTTCGTCGGTGAAGGCCATCGAGGCCTCGGTCCGGCCGCCGTACAGGAGGGTGAACGGGACGCCGAGCTGTCTGGCCTGGTCGATCATCGTGAGGATCGGGGTGATGCCGATCCCGCCGGCGATGAAGAGGTAGTGCGGTGCGGGCACGAGGTGGAAGTTGTTCCGCGGTCCCCCGACGGTCAGGAGGTCGCCGACCGCGAGCTCGTCGTGCACGTAGGACGAGCCGCCGCGGCTGCTCGGCTCGCGGAGCACACCGATCCGGTAGGTCCGGGTGTCGGTCCGGTCGCCGCACAGCGAGTACTGCCGCACCGTGCCGTTCGGGAGGAAGAGGTCGATGTGCGAACCGGGCGACCAGTCGGGCAGTCGCAGCCCGTCCGGGTGGGTGAGCTCGAGGGTGACGACGCCGTCCGCGACCTCGCGCTTGGCGCTGACCTCGAGCCGCAGCTCGCTGCTGTGCAGCGTCGACGACGGCCGCAGAGCGGTTGCCGTGGCTGACATGGTTGGCCTCCTTGCCCGGCGCCTCGTCGCGCCTGACAGCGAAGTTAGAGACGGCCCGTCAGTTTCCCCAGCGATTTTTCAATAGTTGAGAGACCTTCTTCGGCGCCTCGGTCTCACCGGGGTGCGCCGGGGCGCTCGAGATCGCCTGGCCGAGCGCGGCCGCTGCTCGCCGGAGGACGGGCAGAGCGGCCGCCCCGCTGCCGGACGGCAGCACGGCGCTGAGCGCGGCGACGAGGCGCCCCGCCCGGTCCATCACCGGAACGGCGACGCCGGCGGCATCGGGATGCAGATGGCCGTCGTTGATGACGTACCCGCGGCTGCGCGCGGTCGCCAGCACCTCGCGGAGCCTGGCCGGGTCGGTGACCGTGTTCCGCGTGACGGCGGGCAGCGGGCCGGCGAGGACCCGCTCGCGATCGGCGTCGGGCGCGTACGCGAGCAGGATCATGCCCGCGGAGGACGTGTGCGGGGCGAGCCGGCCGGCGATCAGGCTGTAGTTGATGACGGCGCACGGGGCGGAGAGACGCTCGATGAACAGCACCTCGTCCCCGTCGAGGACGGCGAGGTGGAGGTGCTGGCCGATCGCGGCGTGCGCGGCCCGCAGAATCGGCATGGCCGCGGCGCGGAGCGCGGTGGTGGCCGACGACCGCGAGGCGATCTCCCACAGGCGGATGCCCGGCCGCACCCGCCCCTCCTGGGTGCGCTCGAGCAGGCCGAGCCGCACGAGCTCCGCGATGAGGCGGGAGGCAGTCGGCGTCGGGAGCTTGGCGCGGGCGGCCAGCTCTCCGACGGTCAGCGAGCTCTCCTCGGAGTGGAAGCAGTCCAGCAGCCTGACGGCGCGCGCGAGGCTCGACTCGCCGGTCGCCATCCTCGCCATGCCCGAACAGTGACCCGCACGAAGCGGTCACCGCAAGTTGCGTGCCCGTGCCGAGCACCGGCCACGGCGGCTCGCACATTCACCCAACAATGGGCGCGAAGAATGACCACGCGAGCATTTCCCGAGTGGCCAAAATTATCCTGTCATTGGGGTGAGAGTCCGCGGGGGCACAAAGGTGTCGCGGAGACTTTCTCACAGCCTTTTTCGCGATTTTCCGGGGCTGAACCATGGGCAAACCGCTCCCCCGGACCTTAGTCTCGTGACGGCCGATTCGGCCTGCGGTCCCATGGATGCTTCGATCGCGGGCCGGCAGCACACCGATTCATTCCCCCGCACCACCCCACCTTCTCGCCGACATTCTCGCCCCGATTCTCGCGTCAGTTCGCGCACTTTCGGGACACCGTCGTCGGGCCGAGAAGGATTGTCCCGGAAGGACGAGATTGTGAGAGTCAACCCGTTCACCCCAGCCCCGCAGGGCCGCTCCGGCCTCGCCCTGCCCCGGCACACCTGGGGACGCCTCGTCGCGTTCCTCGCGGCCGCGTTCCTGCTCGCCGTCGGAGCGGTCCTCCCGATCGCCTCCGCCTCGGCCGCCCCGTCCTCCCCTGAGGAGGATGGCCCGTCGACGGCCGCCGTCGAGCCCGGGGACTCCGTGTGGCTCGGCCGCAGCATCGGCCACGGCGGCACCCGCCTGTTCGGCATCTACGGCGAGCGCCCTGCCGACCCGGGCGCGGACCCCGACTACTGGGCATACTGCATCGAGATCGAGGTCTCCGCCCTGACAGGCGTCGAGGGGTACGTCGGCGACGTCGACAGCTTCCTCGGCGACAACCACTTCGCGGACGACCCGACCGTGCAGGGCCAGGTCTTCTGGATCCTCGCCCACAGCTACCCGGTGCTCACCCTCGAGGAGTTCGGCGCGGCCGCCGGCGTACCCGGTATCTCGCAGAACGACGCGATCGAGGCCACCCAGTACGCGATCTGGCGTTTCACGGACCTCGACTGGGACGCCTCATGGTCGTGGTCGAGCGCGAGCTCCGAGGCCGCCTACCGATACCTGGTCGACGGCGCGCACAACAACCCCGGCCTCAGCTACGAGGACCTGGTCGTGACCGCCACGATCGACGCGCCCGTCGCCACGCAGACGGCCGGCACGCTGGCCGGCCCGTTCGTCGTCCACACCAACAGCGCGCCTGCGTCGGTCGAGTCCGACCCGGCGATCACGATCTCGGACTCCACCGGCACGCCGATCGACACGAACGCGGTCGTCGACGGCCAGGAGATCTACCTCGACCTGCGCGACGTC
>FUHX01000048.1 GCA_900163555.1 Actinomycetales bacterium JB111
GGGCACGATCGAGTGGGAGTAGGTCCGCGGACCTACTCCCACTCGATCGTGCCCGGGGGCTTGGAGGTGACGTCCAGCGTGACCCGGTTGACCTCCGGGACCGAGTTCGTGATGCGCGTCGAGATCGCGGACAGCACGTCGAAGGGCACGCGCGCCCAGTCGGCCGTCATGGCGTCCTCGCTCGTCACGGGGCGCAGGACGATGGGGTGGCCGTACGTTCGGCCGTCGCCCTGGACGCCGACCGAGCGGACGTCCGCGAGCAGCACGACCGGGCACTGCCAGATCTCGCCGTCCAGGCCGGCGGAGGTGAGCTCCTCGCGGGCGACGAGGTCCGCGGCGCGCAGGATCTCGAGCCGCTCGCGGGTGACCTCGCCGACGATGCGGATGCCGAGGCCCGGACCGGGGAACGGCTGGCGGGAGACGATGACCTCGGGCACGCCGAGCTCGCGGCCGACCGCGCGGACCTCGTCCTTGAACAGCAGGCGCAGGGGCTCGACGAGCTCGAAGGTCATGTCCTCCGGCAGCCCGCCGACGTTGTGGTGCGACTTGATGGTCGCGGTGCCGTCCCCGCCGCCGGACTCGACGACGTCCGGGTAGAGGGTGCCCTGGACGAGGAACTTCACCTCGGCGCCGGCCTCGCCCGCTTCCGCGACGATCTCGGCGGCGGCCTGCTCGAAGGTCCGGATGAACTCCCGGCCGATGATCTTGCGCTTGTCCTCGGGGTCGGTCACGCCGGCGAGCGCCGTCAGGAACGTCTCCGAGGCGTCGACGGTGCGCAGGTCCACGCCGGTCGCGGCGACGAAGTCGCGCTCGACCTGCTCGACCTCGCCCGCGCGCATGAGGCCGTGGTCGACGAGCACGCACGTGAGCTGGTTGCCGACGGCCTTCTGCACGAGCGCCGCCGCCACCGAGGAGTCCACGCCGCCGGACAGGCCGCAGATCACGCGGGCGTCCCCCACCTGGGCGCGGATGGCCTCGACCTGCTCGGCGACCACCGAGCTCGGCGTCCAGTCGCCGGCCAGCCCGGCGCCGTCGCGCAAGAAGCGCGTGATCAGCTCCTGCCCGTGGGCGGTGTGCTGGACCTCCGGGTGCCACTGGATGCCGAACAGCCTTCGCTCCGGGTCCTCGAAGGCCGCCACCGGCGCACCCTCGGAGGCGGCGAGGACGGCGAAGCCCTCGGGCGCGGCCGTCACGGCATCGCCGTGGGACATCCACACCGACTGCTCGCCGTCGCGGCCGTACAGCAGGGTGGAGCCCGCCGCACCCTCCGCGGCGCGGACCGTCGTGCCGCCGTACTCGCGCGTGCCGGTCTGCTCCACCGTCCCGCCGAGCGCGCTGGCCATGGTCTGGAAGCCGTAGCAGATCCCGAGGACGGGCACGCCCGCGGAGAAGATCGCGGGGTCGATGCCCGGGGCGCCGTCGGCGTACACCGAGGCGGGGCCGCCCGAGAGGATGATCGCGGCCGGATCCTTCGCGAGGATCTCCTCCGCGCTCGAGGAGTGGGGAACGACCTCGGAGAAGACGTTGGCCTCGCGGACGCGTCGCGCGATCAGCTGGGCGTACTGCGCCCCGAAGTCGACGACGAGAACGGGGCGGTGGGCCGAGGCCCCGGCGATGTCAGGCGCGTCCACAGTCACCCTCCCAGGCTAGTGCGGCGCTCGGCCACGACCCGTGCGCGTCCGGTCACAGCGGGCAGGTCCGCGTCCAGCCAGCCGGTGGCCCTGCGCTCGAGCACGAAGGACAGGATCGGCACCACGCCGGCGGCGATGAGCGCGACCATGCGGCCGAGGCCCCAGCGCATGACGGACCAGAGGTTGAGGACGGTGGCCGCGTAGACCACGTAGATCCATCCGTGCAGGATCGCCACCCACGTGCCGATGACCGGGCGCGCGGTCCACCACTTGCTCGTGTCCTCGTACCCGTTGACGCCGAAGACGTACTTCATGACCATCTCGGCCGTCAGCACGAGGAGCATCGCGCCGGTCACGAACGACATGGTCCGGTACCAGCCGAAGGCTCGCCTGGCCCTCGTCTCCGTCTGCTCTGCCGCTGCCTGCCCGGCGCGGCGCGCCGCGTCCGACGCCTCGCCCGACTCCTGCTCGGCGCCGGGCGCCAAGGGATCCTGCTCGCTCATCTCGTCCTCACGTGGTGGCGGATTCTCCCGGCCATTGTCGCCCCATCCGCCCGCCGGCGGCCGCACCGTTTCACCCGATGGCATAAACAGATCGCGGGTGTCAGGGGGTTGACGTAGATTCCACCGAGTGCTTCCCGCTCCCACCGGTCATCCCGGTCACCCCGACATCTCGCGGGCCGGCCGGTACCTGCTGTGGCTCGCGAAGCGGCAGCGGACGACACTCGTGGTCTCCGCCCTGTTCGGGGTCGTCCGTCAGGTCGCGACCGCGGCCATCCCGCTCGTCCTCGGCATCGCCCTCGACGCCGGTCTGACCGACGGCCTGGCGGCCGCCACGTGGTGGGGCGCGGCGGTCGTCCTCCTGGTCGGCGTCGTCGCGGCGCTCTCCTCCGCCTACGGCCACCTGTACGAGATCTACTCGTGGGTCCAGGGCAGCCTCCCCACCTCGCGGGTCGTCGGGCATCACGTCACCCGCGTGGGGCCGAACATCACGGCCAGGGCGCCGACCGGGGAGATCGTCTCGACGATCACCAACGACACCTTCCACCTCGGCAACTTCTTCGAGCAGTGGCAGCGCCTCGTCGGGTCCGTCGCCGGCGTGCTGTTCGTCGGCATCGTCCTGCTGCGCTCCTCGCTCACGCTCGGCCTGCTCGTCCTCGTCGGCATGCCGATCGTGCTCGCCCTGGTCGCCCTGCTCATCAAGCCGCTGCAGAAGCGCCAGTGGGCGCAGCGCGAGGCGCAGGGGCAGCTCGGCGCCCTCGCCACGGACACGGTGGCTGGGCTGCGCGTGCTGCGCGGCATCGGCGGCGAGGACACGTTCTCGGGCCGGTACGCCGAGCGCTCCCAGGCGGTGCGCCGCGCCGGCGTCGCGGTCGCGACGATCGCCGGGGTCATGCGCGGCGCCCAGGTGCTCCTGCCCGGCATGTTCGTCGCGTTCGTCGTCTGGTACGGCGCCCGGATGGCGGTCGACGGGCAGATGACGCCCGGCGACCTCGTCACGCTCTTCGGGTTCATGACCTACCTCGCGGCGCCCCTGCAGTCGATCACGCAGTTCATCCAGCTCGCCGTCCGCGCCCGGGTCGGCGCGAGGAAGGTCGTCACGGTCCTCGGCACCACGCCGTCGGCCGGGACTCTCGCCGAGTCCGAGGAGGCCGACGCCCGCCCCGTCCCGTCGCCCGCGACCACGGGGGTCGCTCTCGAGGACCCGGTCTCGGGCCTCGCAGTCGACGCGGGCACGTTCGTCGCCGTCGTCGCCGACCCGCCGACCGATGCCGATGCGCTCGCCGCCCGCCTCGGGCGGCTCGCGGACGCCTCCGGCACCGACCTGACGCCCGACGACGACGCCCGCGTCGACGGTCGGTCCGTCCGCTCGATGCCGGTCGCCGACGTCCGCGAGCGGGTCGTCGTCGCGGGATCCTCGCCCGAGCTGTTCGCCGGGACCCTGCGCGAGGCGCTCGACGTGCGGCGCCGCGAGGACGACGACGCCGTGCTCGCGGCCCTGCGGGCGGCGGACGGCCAGGACGTCCTCGACTCCGTCGGCGGGTCGCTCGACGGCGAGGTCCAGGAGAAGGGCCGGTCCCTGTCCGGCGGGCAGCGACAGCGCGTCGCCCTTGCCCGCGCCCTGCTCACCGAGGCGCCGGCCCTCGTCCTGGTCGAGCCCACCTCCGCGGTCGACGCGCACACCGAGGCCCGGATCGCCCGGGATCTGGCGGATCGTCGCGCCGGCCGGACGACCGTCGTAACGACCTCCTCCCCGCTCGTCCTCGAGCACGCGGGGACGGTGGCGTTCCTCAAGGAGGGGCGGATCCTCGTCAACGCTCCCCACGCCGAGCTCGTCGCCCGCGCCCGCGCCGGCGACCCGGCGGCCCTCGCGTACCGCGCGGTCGTCACCCGCACCACCGCGGTGGACGACGACGCCGCCACCGATCACCCGAGCACGAACCGGACAGGCGAAGGAGTCCCCCGATGAAGCTCCCCGTCGCCGACACACGCACGGTCGCGCGGATGGGCCTGACGTTCCTCGGCGGGCACCGCGGCCAGCTCACCGCCGTCGTGGTCGTCCAGTCCCTCGCCGCGCTCGCCGCGCTGGCGATGCCGTGGCTGCTGGGCTCGCTCGTCGACTCCGTCACCGTCGGCACGACCATGGCCGAGGTCAACCGCATCGGGCTGTACCTCGTGGTCGCGGTCGTGTGCCAGACGCTGCTCTCCGCCTGGGCGCACCGCGCATCCCTCGCCCTCGGCGAGGAGCTGTTCGCCGAGCTGCGCGAGGACTTCCTCCGCGAGGTCACGCACCTCCCGCTGTCGACGGTCGAGCGCGCCGGCACCGGCGACCTCCTCGGGCGGACGACCAACGACATCGACCGCGTGCAGTGGGTCCTCCGGTTCGGGATCCCCGCCCTCCTCGTCGGCATCACGACCGTCGTCCTCACGTACGGCGCGGCGTTCCTCGTCGACTGGCGCGTGGCGATCGCCCTCCTCGTCGGTCTGCCGCTGCTGTGGTGGTCCACGCGCCGGTACCTCAAGGTGGCCATGCCGGCCTACCTGGAGACGTCCGCCTCGTACGCCGAGATCAACGGCGTCGTCACCGAGAACGTCAGCCAGGCGGGGACCATCGACGCCCTGGGGATCGGTCGGCAGCGGCGCGAGGCCTTCGACCGGACCGCCGCCAGCGCCTGGAACTGGGAGCTCGTCACCGCGCTCATGCGCGTGAGGCTGTTCCGCGGGCTCGAGATCAGCTTCGTGCTGCCGCTGGGCGTCGTCATCGTCTGGGGCGCCTTCCTCATCGACAGCTCCAGCGTGACGATCGGCGCGGTCACCGCGATCGCGCTGTACGCCATGCAGGTGCGCGCGCCCTTCACCGAGCTGCTGTTCTGGGTCGACGAGCTCCAGGTGGCGGTCGCCTCCCTCGCGCGCATCTTCGGGATCGGGCTCGTCGAGCCGGACCGGCAGGTCTCCGGCGAGCGGCCGACCTCCGGCCACATCCGGGCCCGGGGCGTGCGCTACGCGTACGTCGAGGGCAAGGACGTCCTGCACGGCATCGACCTGGACCTGCGGCCCGGGGAGCGGCTCGCCATCGTGGGCCCGTCCGGCGCCGGGAAGTCGACCTTCGGCCGCATGCTCGCCGGCATCCACCCGCCCACGGGCGGCACGGTGACGGTGGGCGACGTCCCGCTCGTCGACCTCACCGAGGACGACCTGCGCCGCGAGGTCGCCCTGGTCACCCAGGAGCACCACGTGTTCGTCGGGTCGCTGGCGGACAACCTGCGCCTGGCCGACCCGGACGCCTCCGAAGCCACCATGCGCGAGGCGCTCGACGCCGTCGACGCCCTGGACTGGGTCGACCGGCTGCCCGGCGGCCTGGACACGGAGGTCGGCTCGGGCTCCCGCGAGCTCACCCCCGCCCAGGCCCAGCAGCTCGCGCTCGCGCGGCTCGTGCTGCTCGACCCGCACACGCTCGTCCTCGACGAGGCGACCTCCCTGCTCGACCCTCGGGCCGCTCGTCACCTCGAACGGTCGCTGGACCGCGTGCTGTCGGGGCGGACCGTCGTGGCGATCGCCCACCGGCTGCACACGGCGCACGACGCCGACCGGGTCGCCGTGGTCGACGGCGGCAGGATCGTGGAGCTCGGCTCGCACGACGAGCTGGTCGCCGCCGGCGGCGAGTACGCCTCGCTGTGGGCGAGCTGGCACCAGGAGTAGGTCAGACCGAACCGGGAGTCGGGTCGGCGGCCGTACGCGGCCCGGCCGACCGACGTCGGGCCGACGGCCTGTCGACCGCTCAGCGGCCGTGCGCCCGGTCAGCTGCCGGTCCCGGCCCGCCCCTCGGCGTCACGCCCCGGGCTCGCGCCGTCACCGGGCAGGCCCTCGAGGAGCGCGGCGTCGCGCCGGTCGAGCGCGTCGTCCCGGACGAGTCGCCACCACAGCCACAGGGCGAACCCGCCGAACACGAGCCACTCGATCGCGTAGAAGAGGTTCTGGATGTTGAGGCCGGTCTCGACCTTGATCTCCGGGTCGGACGCGTGCGCGACGACGCCGTCCGCGTGGGTCCACGCGGAACCGTCGTAGGTGCCCTGGACGAGATAGGCCGAGAACGACGGCCCGCCCCACTGCGATGCCAGGTGGCTCGGCGAGATGGAGGTCGCCGTGCCGGGCAGGGCGATCTCGCCGGCGTGGTGCTGCTCGGCGTTCGCCAGGTGCCCGGTCACCTCGACCTCGCCGGGCGGCAGCTCGTAGACGTCCTCGTCCGCGACCGCGGCCCGCTCGCCGGAAAGGTCGACGTCCGCCGCCGGGATCCAGCCGCGAAGCACGGGCAGCAGCGCGCCCGAGTCGGGGCCGGCGGTGATTCGGAACGCGGCGACGACGAGCACCGCGTCCTCGCCGTCCACACCGCGGCCCGGCACCAGCACCTGGTTCGCCGGCTCCCACTCGCCCGTGGCCACGACACCCACCGCGTACTGGTCGGAGGAGAAGCTCGACTGCGCGCGCAGGACGTCCTCGAGCGGGACGGGGGCCGCCGCGAGGGTGGCGGCATGTGCCGCGACCGCCCGGTCGGCGCCACGCAGGGCGGCGCGGTCCAGCTGCCACGCGGACAGCTGAACGCACACGACCGCCGCCGCCAGCAGGAGCGCCAGCAGGCCGATCATCCTCGGCGAGATCGCCGAGCGCCAGAGCTCCCGCAGGCTCACCCGGTTCCGACGGCGGCGCTCGGCCCTGGTCACCGACGTCCGGCTCTCCCGCTCGGCGGCCTCGGCCGCCGCGATCGCGGCCGGCGACCGGCCCTCGGCGAGCGCCGCCTTGCCAGTCGTCTCCCGCCCACCTGACGCGGGGGCGACGACGGTCGGCGCGGCCGATTCGGCGTCGTCGGGGTGCATGGTCCCAGGGTAGGCGCGCGGGCGATCCGGCGGCCGTCGCGTCCGGACCGGGAGGCGGCTCCCCCGCCACCCGAGATCACGGGACCTCGGTCCCCTGCGCGCGCGGCCGGGGCATGGAACGATCGGGGGCGAGTGTTCACGACCGCCCCTGTGAGTGACAAGGAGTCCCACGGCCATGGCCAAGAGCCTGTACGTCGCATCCCTCGAAGGCTTCACGGGGAAGTCACTCGTGGCCCTCGGCATCATCGAGCTCCTCGCCCGGCGGGCGACCCGCGTGGGCGTCTTCCGGCCGCTCGTCGAGTCGCGGGACGAGCCGGACTCCGTCCTCGACCTCCTGCTCGGGCACGACGCTGTGGACCTGGACGCCGAGGACTGCCTCGGCGTGACCTACGACGAGTGGCACACCGACGAGGAGCAGGCGCTCGCCACGATCGTCGAGCGGTACCGCGAGGTGGAGCGGCGCTCCGACGTCGTCGTCGTGGTCGGCTCCGACTTCACGAACGTCACCACGCCGACCGAGCTGGCCGCCAACGCGCGCATCGCCGCGAACCTCGGCGCGCCGGTGCTGCTGGTCGTGCTCGGGCTCGACCGCTCGGTCGAGGAGATCCGCCAGGTCATCTCGGTGGGGCGCAGCGAGATCACGCTCGGGCACGCGTCGATGGTCGGGGTGGTGCTCAACCGGTGCGAGCCGGACCGGATCGACGACATGCGCACCGCGCTCGAGGGCGACGTGCCGATCGCCGGCGCGATGCCCGAGATGCCCGTGCTCTCCGCCCCCACGGTCGAGGAGATCATGACCGCGCTGGGCGGGCGGCTCTACCTCGGCGACGCCGAGCTCCTCGCCCGCGAGGCCGAGCACATGCTCGTCGCCGGCATGAACGCCGAGCACATCCTGGAACGGCTCACCGACGGCACCCTCGTCATCGCGCCCGCCGACCGCGTGGACGCCGTGCTCGCGCTCGTCGCCGCGCACGCCGCGGACGGCTTCCCCACCCTGGCCGGCCTCGTGCTCAACGGCGGCCACCTCCCGAGCGACCGGCTGCGGGACCTCATCCTCGGGCTCGCCGACCGGCTGCCCGTCATCACGACCGAGTCCGACACGTTCGAGACCGCCATGCGCGTGTCCCAGACCCGCGGCGTCCTCTCGGCGCACGCCGGCCGCAAGCGGGACGTCGCGCTCGCGATGGCCGAGCGCGGCCTCGACGGCGAGCGACTGCTCGCCCTCATCGACCTCCCGACGACGGAGGTCATCACCCCGATCATGTTCGAGGCCACGCTCATCGAGCGTGCCCGGGAGGACCGTCAGCACATCGTGCTGCCCGAGGGCGACGACGACCGGATCCTGCGGGCCGCCTCCACGATCCTGTCCCGCCGGGTCGCGGACCTGACGATCCTCGGCCGCGAGACCGACGTGCGCACCCGCGCCCGCGAGCTCGGCCTGGACATCGAGGCGGCCACCGTCATCGACCCGGCGACGTCGGAGCTGGTCGAGGAGTTCGCGAGCACCTACGCCGAGCTGCGCGCCCACAAGGGCATGACCGTGGACCGGGCGCGGGAGATCATCACCGACGTCTCCTACTTCGGCACCCTCATGGTGCACACCGGGCGGGCCGGCGGCATGGTCTCCGGCGCCGCGCACACCACCGCGCACACCATCAAGCCGTCCTTCGAGATCATCAAGACGACCCCGGGCGTCTCCATCGTCTCCTCGGTGTTCTTCATGTGCCTCGCCGACCGCGTGCTCGTCTACGGCGACTGCGCCGTGAACCCCGACCCGAACGCCGAGCAGCTGGCGGACATCGCGGTGTCGTCGGCCCGGACCGCGGCCCAGTTCGGGGTCGACCCGCGGGTGGCGATGCTGTCCTACTCGACCGGCGACTCCGGGTCCGGCGCGGACGTGGAGAAGGTCCGCGAGGCGACCGGGCTGGTCCGCTCCCGCGCGAGCGAGCTCAGCGTGGAGGGCCCGATCCAGTACGACGCGGCCGTCGACGCCTCGGTCGCCTCGAAGAAGCTCCCCGACTCGCAGGTGGCCGGCCGCGCAACCGTGTTCATCTTCCCGGACCTCAACACCGGCAACAACACGTACAAGGCGGTCCAGCGCTCCGCCGGGGCGGTCGCGGTCGGCCCGGTGCTCCAGGGCCTGAACCGGCCCGTCAACGACCTCTCGCGCGGCGCCCTCGTCAGCGACATCGTCAACACGGTGGCGATCACCGCCATCCAGGCCCAGGAGTCGGCCGGGAGGGCCTGACCGACCCGACGCCACGCTCGCCCACAGCCCCTCCCTCGTACCAGAAGGATCAGAAGTGACCGGAACAGTCCTCGTCATCAACTCCGGCTCGTCGTCGATCAAGTACCAGCTGCTCGAACCGGCGACCGGGACGGTGCACGCCTCCGGCCTCCTCGAGCGCATCGGGGAGGGCGTCGACGCCCCGCTGCACCACACGGCCGGCGACACCGTCCACGACACGACCGTCTACGCGACCGACCACTCCTCCGGGCTGCGCGCCGTCCTCGGCGCGTTCGCCGAGATCGGGCCGGACCTCGGCGACGTCGGGATCGCGGCGGTCGGCCACCGCGTCGTCCAGGGCGGCGACACGTTCTCCGGCCCCGTCCTCATCGACGACGAGGTCATCGACGCGATCGACTCCTACTCGCCGCTCGCGCCCCTGCACAACCCCGGCAACGTGGCCGGCATCCGGGTGGCCCGCGAGCTCCTGCCCAGCGTGCCGCACGTCGCCGTGTTCGACACCGCCTTCTTCGCGAACCTGCCCGACGACGCCGCCACGTACGCCATCGACACGGACGTCGCGTCGTCGTACGGGATCCGGAGGTACGGCGCGCACGGCACCTCGCACGAGTTCGTGGCCAAGGCCGTGGCGGAGCACCTGCGTCGCGACGACCTCAAGCAGATCGTGCTGCACCTCGGCAACGGCGCCTCGGCCTCGGCCGTGGACTCCGGGCGCGCCGTCGACACGTCCATGGGCCTCACCCCGCTCGAGGGACTCGTCATGGGCACCCGCACCGGCGACATCGACCCCGCGGTCGTCTTCCACCTGAGCCGGGTGGCCGGTATGGAGATCGACGAGATCGACGCCCTGCTCAACCGGCGGTCGGGTCTCAAGGGCATGACCGGTCAGAACGACATGCGCGCCGTGCGCCAGATGGCCGCCGACGGCGACGAGCGGGCCGTCCTCGCCCTCGCCGTCTACACGCACCGCCTGCGCAAGTACGTGGGCGCGTACGCGGCGGTGCTCGGCGGTCTCGACGTCATCGCGTTCACGGCCGGGGTGGGCGAGAACTCCGCCGAGACCCGCGCCGAGGTGCTCCGCCCGCTGGCCTTCCTCGGCGTCGAGCTGGACGAGGCCGCGAACGCCGCGCGCGGCGACGGGATCCGGCGCCTGACGACCGAGGGCTCGGCCGTGACGGCGCTCGTCGTCCCGACGAACGAGGAGCTCGAGATCGCCCGCCTCGCGATCGATCTCGCCCGCGACTGAGCCGGGGCCGTCCCTCCGCCGCCGGCTGCCCCGCCAGGGACTCCTCCCCCTGCCGGCCCGCCACCTCTGCCCATAGACGTCGAGACACCTCGGTTCGCGACCGATCACAGCATGATCGATGCGGAACCGAGGTGTCTCGACGGGGGTGGGGCGTCGCGGCGCCGCCGGGATCAGGCCGCCCGGTGTCAGCCCTGCGCCGGACCGGTCATGGTGGAGACGTCGAGAAGCGTGTCGAGCTGCTCCTCGCTGATCTCGCCCCGCTCGACGTAGCCGAGGTCGATCGTGGCCTCGCGGACCGTGAGGTTCGAGGCGACGGAGTGCTTGGCGATCTTCGCCGCCGCCTCGTAGCCGATGACGCGGTTGAGCGGTGTGACGATCGACGGCGAGGACTCCGCCAGGCGCAGGCACTGCTCCTCGTCGGCGACCAGCCCGTCGACGCAGCGGGTGGCGAACACGCGCGAGACGTTGCCGAGGATCGTCATCGACTCCAGCAGGTTCTGGGCGATGACCGGCAGCATGACGAGCAGGTCGAAGTTGCCCTGGGCGCCGGCGAACGCGATCGTCGCGTCGTTGCCGATGACCTGCGCGGCGACCTGGATCGCGGCCTCCGGCAGCACGGGGTTGACCTTGCCCGGCATGATCGACGACCCCGGCTGGAGGTCCGGCAGCGCGAGCTCGCCGAGGCCGGTGCGGGGGCCGGAGCCCATCCAGCGCACGTCATTGGCGATCTTCACGAGCGAGACGGCCACGGTCCGCAGCGCGGAGGAGGTCTCCACCGCGGAGTCGAAGGCGGCCTGCGCCTCGAAGTGGTTCGGCGCCTCGGTCAGCGGGAGCCCGGTGTTCTCCGCGATGAGCGCGATGACGCGCGGCGCGAAGCCGTCCGGGGTGTTGATGCCGGTGCCGACCGCCGTGCCGCCGAGCGGGAGCTGCGCGAGCCGCTCGATCGTGGCCTCGACCCGCGCGATGCCGTTGCGGATCTGCTGCGCGTACCCGGAGAACTCCTGCCCGAGCGTGATCGGGGTGGCGTCCATGAGGTGCGTGCGGCCGGACTTCACGACGCCCGCGAACTCCTTGGCCTTCGCCTCGAGCGACTCGGCGAGAACGGTGAGGTTCGGGACGAGCTCGTTGATGAGGGCGCCCGTTGCCGCGATGTGGATCGACGACGGGAAGGTGTCGTTCGACGACTGCGAGGCGTTGACGTGGTCGTTCGGGTGGATCTGCAGGCCCGACGCGCGCGACGCGAGCGTCGCGACGACCTCGTTCGTGTTCATGTTCGAGCTCGTGCCGGATCCCGTCTGGAAGACGTCGATCGGGAACTCGCCGTCGTGCGTGCCTGCGATGACCTCGTCCGCCGCGGCAGCGATGGCGTCCGCGATCCCGGCGTCGAGAACGCCGAGCTCCTTGTTCGCCAGGGCAGCCGCGCGCTTGACCTCGCCGAGCGCGTGGATGTGGTGCGCGGTCAGCGTCTTCCCGGAGATCGGGAAGTTCTCCACCGCCCGCTGCGTCTGCGCTGCGTAGAGCGCATCCTTGGGGACCAACACCTCGCCCATGGTGTCGTGCTCGGTCCGGTACTCAGTCACTCGATCGTTCCCTTCGTCGGCGCGCGGCGCTCCCATAGAGCCGCGCCGCCCATTGTCCCATCCGACGGTAAGTCGTCCAGCCGCCCACGACGGCCGCGGCCCCCTCGCCGAAGGGCGAGGGGGCCGCGGGAGGCGCGCGTCCGTCGTCGGGGGGTCAGGACGGCTGGTAGGGCGAGACGACGACCTCGACGCGCTGGAACTGCTTGACCTCGGAGTAGCCCGTGGTGGCCATGGCGCGGCGCAGGGCGCCGGTGAGGTTGACGGTGCCGTCGGCGCGACGGGAGGGGCCGTTGACGACCTCCTCGAGCGTGCCGTGCGTGCCGACGTGGACGCGCCGGCCGCGCGGGAGGTGCGGGTGGTGGGCCTCCTGGCCCCAGTGCCAGCCGCGGCCGGGCGCCTCCTCGGCGCGCGCGAGGGCCGCGCCCAGCATGACGGCGTCGGCGCCGCAGGCGATCGCCTTGACGAGGTCGCCCGAGTGGCCGACCCCGCCGTCGGCGACGACGTGCACGTACCGGCCGCCCGACTCGTCGAGGTAGTCCCGGCGCGCCGCGGCGACGTCGGCGATCGCCGACGCCATCGGCACGTGGATGCCGAGCGCCTGGCGCGTGGTCGAGGCGGCCCCACCGCCGAACCCGACGAGCACGCCGGCCGCGCCCGTGCGCATGAGGTGCAGGGCGGCGGTGTAGGTGGCGGCGCCGCCGACGAGGACGGGGACGTCGAGCTCGTAGATGAACCGCTTGAGGTTGAGCGGCTCGGCGGCGGACGAGACGTGCTCGGCGGACACGGTGGTGCCGCGGATGACGAAGAGATCGACACCTGCGCCGACGACCGTGCGCCAGTACTCCTGGGTGCGCTGCGGGGACAGCGAGCCGGCGACCGTCACGCCGCTGGCGCGGATCTCATGCAGGCGGGCCGTGATGAGCTCCGGGACGATCGGTGCAGAGTAGATCTCCTGCATCCGGGTCGTGGCGTCCTCGTCGGGCAGGGCCGCGATCTCCTCGTAGAGGGGCTCGGGGTCCTCGTACCGGGTCCACAGGCCCTCGAGGTCGAGCACGCCGATGCCGCCGAGCTTGCCGAGCGCGATCGCGTTGGCCGGGGACATGATCGAGTCCATCGGGGCGCCGAGGACCGGGATCTCGACCTGGTAGGCGTCGATCTGCCAGGCGATCGACACGTCCTCCGGGTCGCGGGTGCGCCGCGAGGGCACCACGGCGATGTCGTCGAAGGAATAGGCGCGACGCGCGCGCTTGCCGCGTCCGATCTCGATCTCGATGCTCACATGTGGAGGCTACCGGCTTTATGTCCCCGGTCTCTGCCACAGTGGAGGCATGCGAGACGCCCGGGAGGACTGGCGTCGGTGAGGGAGAGACAGATGGCGGCGTGGACCGAAGGCATCCTGCTCGGCTTCGACACGGAGACGACGGGGGTGGACGTCGACTCCGACCGCGTGGTCACGGCCGCGCTCGTGGCACAGGACTCCGGCGGGACCTCGGAACGGACGTGGCTCATCGACCCCGGGATCGACATCCCGGAGCAGGCGACGGCCGTCCACGGCATCACGACCGCCCACGCCCGCGAGCACGGGGCGGCGCCGGCCGAGGCGCTGGAGGAGGTCGCCCAGGTGATCGCCGGCGCGCTCGGCCAGGGCGGCGTGCTCGTCGTGTTCAACGCGGCCTACGACCTGGCGATCATGCGCGCGGAGCTCCGCCGCCACGGCCTGCCCACGCTCGAGGAGCGGCTCGGCCGCGAGGTCTCCCCCGTCGTCGACCCGCTCGTGGTGGACCGGAAGGTGGAGCGGTTCCGCAAGGGCAAGAAGACCCTCGAGCTCATGGGGGCCGCCTACGGGGTGGCCGCGAACGAGGCCGCGCACACGGCGGACGGGGACGTCGCCCACACGCTCGCGGTGCTGCGGGCGATCACCGACAAGCACCCCCAGCTGCTCGAGATGTCGCCGGAGGATCTGCACCGCGCGCAGGCCGAGTGGCACGCGGAGTGGGCCGAGAACTTCGAGCAGTACCTGCGGGGCAAGGGCCGCTCCGATGCCACGATCGAGCGCGCCTGGCCGCTCCCGGCGGCGTAGGGGCCGACCGGGGAGGCCGCTCCGTCGGGCCTCCTGACGCGACGTCGCCCCGGGCCGCAGGGCCCGGGGCGACGTGCGTGACTCGGCCGAGGGCCGGCCGCAGAGGTCCTAGCGCCCGACGGAGTAGTTCGGCGCCTCGGCGATCAGCGTGACGTCGTGCGGGTGGGACTCCTTGAGGCCCGCCGGCGTGATGCGGACGAACTTCCCGCGCTCCTTCAGCTCGGGCGTGGTGCGCGCGCCGACGTAGAACATCGACTGGTGCAGGCCGCCGATGAGCTGGTAGGCCACTGCGGACAGCGGTCCGCGGTAGGGCACCTGCCCCTCGATGCCCTCCGGCACGATCTTGTCGTCGGTCGTGACGTCGGCCTGGAAGTACCGGTCCTTGGAGTAGGACACGCGGCCGCGGGAGGCCATCGCGCCGAGCGAGCCCATCCCGCGGTAGTGCTTGTACTGCTTGCCGTTGACGAACACGAGCTCGCCCGGAGACTCCTTGCAGCCGGCGAGCAGCGAGCCGAGCATGACCGTGTCGGCACCGGCCACGAGGGCCTTGGCGATGTCGCCGGAGTACTGCAGGCCACCGTCGCCGATGACCGGCACGCCGGCCGGGCGGCAGGCCTGCGCGGCCGTGTGGATCGCCGTCACCTGGGGCACGCCGACACCCGCGACGACGCGCGTGGTGCAGATGGAGCCCGGCCCGACGCCGACCTTCACCGCGTCCACGCCGGCGTCCACGAGCGCCTGGGCGCCCGCCCGGGTCGCGACGTTGCCGCCGATGACCTGGACGTCGCGGAACGCGGGGTCCTTCTTCAGCTTGGCGACCATCTCCAGCAGGAGGCGGGCCTCGCCGTTGGCGGTGTCCGCCACCAGGACGTCGACGCCGGCGTCCGCGAGCGCGCCCGCCCGGTCGATGGCGTCGCCCCAGTAGCCGATCGCCGCGCCGACGCGCAGGCGGCCGTCCGCGTCCTTCGTGGCGTGCGGGTACTGCTCGGACTTCGTGAAGTCCTTGACGGTGATGAGGCCGCGGAGGCGACCGGCGTCGTCGACCAGGGGGAGCTTCTCGATCTTGTGCTGGGCGAGGAGGCTCGCGGCGTCGTCGTGGTCGATCCCGACCGGGCCGGTCACGAGCGGCATCCGCGTCATCGTGTCGCGGACGGAGCGCGTGGCCATCTCGTCCGCGGGCACGAACCGCAGGTCGCGGTTGGTGATGATGCCGACCAGCACGCCGTCCGCGTCCACGACCGGCAGGCCGGAGATCCGGTACTGCGCGCACAGGGCGTCGAGCTCGGCGAGCGTCGCGTCCGGGCCGATGGTGACCGGGTCCGTGATCATGCCGGACTCGGAGCGCTTGACCACCGTCACCTGCTGTGCCTGCTCCTCGATGGAGAGGTTGCGGTGCAGAATGCCGATGCCGCCCTGCCGGGCCATGGCGATCGCCATGCGCGACTCGGTGACGGTGTCCATGGCCGCCGAGAGCAGCGGGATGTGGACGTCGATCTCCTTGGTCAGGCGCGACGTCGTGCTGACGTCGGAGGGGATGACGTCGGTCGCTCCCGGGAGGAGGAGGACGTCGTCGTAGGTCAGTCCGATGAGCGAGAACGGGTCGTTGCTGGGAGCCTCAGTCACCTCTCCATGCTAAGTCCGCCGCCGGGTGCCGCGCAGTGACCGCCCACACCGCCGACACCGACCCGACGTCCCGCGGCCACCCGCCCGCCGAGGAGCGTTCACAGGCTCCGGCGCACCATTGATACCTCCGTGACGAACCCCTATCGTCATCAGTGACGTGGCGCACGGAGGGGGCCGTGAACGGACCCCTCCTCACGCCCAGAATGGAGGAGGTCGACCATGGCCGAGCTCTCCCGGCTCCCCGAGCCTCTCATCGAGACCTGGAGCTGGCAGGCGCACGGTGCCTGCCGCGGCAAGGATCCCGAGATGTTCTTCCACCCGGAGGGCGAGCGCGGACGCTCGCGCCGCCTCCGGGTCGAGATCGCGAAGGCCGTCTGCGCCACCTGCCCGGTGATCGCCGCGTGTCGCGAGCACGCCCTGTCCGTCCGCGAGCCGTACGGGGTCTGGGGCGGCATGTCCGAGGAGGAGCGCCGCGCGGCCTACGCGGCCAGCACGCCGAAGGCCAGCTGACACCGCCCGACGACGGCGCCCGCCGCGCCTCGCGCGCCGCCCGGGACCGGCCTCGCCCGGGATCGACCCCGAAGACGACCCGACCCCCGCAGCCGAAGGGCTGCGGGGGTCGGATACGTTCGGGTCGAGGCGGCTCAGCGCTCGACGACCGCGAGCAGGTCGCGGGCCGACAGCACGAGGTACTCCTCGCCGGAGTACTTCACCTCGGTGCCGCCGTACTTGCTGTAGAGGACGACGTCGCCGACCGCGACGTCGAGCGGCACGCGGTTGCCGTTGTCGTCGACACGGCCGGGGCCGACGGCGACAACGGTGCCCTCCTGCGGCTTCTCCTTGGCGGTGTCCGGGATGACGAGTCCGGACGCGGTGGTCTGCTCGGCCTCGAGGGTCTGAACGACCACGCGGTCCTCGAGCGGCTTGATGGAGACCGACACTGCGGACCTCCCCTTCCTACGATTCGGGTGGAACAGGACTGTCGTCCGAAGCCCGGCGCCCGCCGTCGCGGGGGTCGAACGCCTGGTCTCGGGCTGCGTCGCGCGGCATGCGGTGCATCTCGCGCGTCGACCTTCAGTTTAGGACCCCGATTAGCACTCGCGCAATCAGAGTGCCAACGTCTCGAGGCGTGACCACGGGGTGCGACGATGGAGCCATGGAGCTCGGCACCGCACGCACGCTCGCGTCCCCCGAGGGGCGCGCGATGCTCGCCGCCCTGCCGCCCTACTCGCCGGAGACGGCCGAGCACATGAACGCCCGGCTGCGCGCGCACGGGATGGAACCCGACCTCGCCGCCGCCGCGCTCACGCAGCTCGCCCTGCGGCACGAGGCGGCGAGCAAGCTCGGCGAGGTCGCGCAGATCCTGCTGCTCACGCGCACGGGGCTGGAGCAGGCCACCCGGACGGTCGTCACGGCGCACCACGCGGCGCGGTTCCGCGCCGCGGGATCGACGCTCGTGGCCGATCTCGGCTGCGGGCTCGGGCTGGACTCCCTCGCCGTCGCGGGACTCGGCATGGGGGTGGTCGCGGTCGAGCGCGACCCGATCACCGCCGCGTTCGCCACCGCCAACCTCGAGATGTTCGACGAGGCCCGGGTACTCCAGCGCGACGCCCTCGGCGTCGACCTCGCCGAGCTCGGCGCGGACGCCCTGTGGGCAGACCCGGCCCGGCGGGACGTCGGCGGACGGCGGCTGAGCGACCCGAACGCCTGGAGCCCTTCGCTGTCGGCGCTCCTCGAGCGGGCGCGCTCGGTGCCCGCCGCCGGCATCAAGGTCGCCCCCGGCATCGCGTCGGAGCACATCCCCGACGACGCCCACGTCCAGTGGGTGTCCGTCGACCGGGAGGTCGTCGAGGCCGGCATGTGGTTCGGCGACGCCGCGCCGGAGGGCCCCGGCCGGTCCGCACTCGTCGTCGTCGGCGACCGGGCGCACCGGCTCGCCCCCGACGGCGGCGGTCCGGTCCCGCCGTCGGCCCCCCACGAGGACGCCCCGGTCGCGGGGCTCGGCGCCTATCTGCACGAGCCCGACGGGGCCGTCATCCGGGCCGGGCTCGTCGCCGAGCTCGGCCGCCGGATCGGGGCCGGGATCGTCTCCGACAGGATCGCGTACCTGACGTCCGACGCGCCCGCACACAGCCCGTTCGCCCGCTCCTTCCGCGTCCTCGAGCGCGTCGGGGCCGGCAGGAAGGCGCTCGCGCGCGCCGTGGCCGAGCGGGAGATCGGCGAGCTGACGATCAAGCAGCGCGGGTCCGGTGTGAACGTCGACGAGATCCGCCGCGGGCTCAGGCTGCGCGGGCCGAACCGGGCGACGATCGTCCTTACCCGCGTGGCGGGCGACCACACGGCGCTGTTCGTCGAGCCGGTCGCCGACGCTCCCTGAACCGCGGACTCTCTCCCCTCTGCCCTGCCCCCAACTGGTGGGACCCAACTGGCGGTTGCTGCGTCAGGAACCCGCCAGTTGGGTCCCACCAGTTGGCCAGGCACGGCGAGCGCCCCGCGGGCAACAGCACCGCAACCCACCCCCGAGCCCGCCGCACTCGGGGCTTGGCTCGGAACAGCGGGTCCCGCGAGTCGGCGGCCGTGGGACGGCGCGGGTGTCGTGCGACGTCCCGCGCCGTCGGGAGGCAGAATATTGCCGTGGCCACCCCGTTCGGACAGTCCCGACGCTCGACGCTCGGCGTCGAGTGGGAGCTTCAGGTGCTCGACGGCGCCACCGGCGAGCCCCGGCCCGAGGGCGTGGCCCTCATCGACGACCTCGCCACCCCGAGCGGCACGCCGCACCCCCGGCTCGCCCACGAGCTCCTGCTCAACACGGTCGAGATCGTCACCGGGGTGCACGACTCGGTGGGCTCCGCGATCGCGGAGATCCGCGAGGTCCTCGGCGCCCTGACCGAGGCGGCCGAGCGCCGGGGCCTCGTGCTGGCCGGCGGCGGGACCCACCCGGTCGCGGACCCGCAGGCCCAGCCCGTGGCGGAGGGGTACGAGCGGATGCTCTCGCGCGCCGGCTGGTGGGGGCGCGAGATGCTCATCTACGGGCTGCACGTCCATGTCGGCGTCGAGTCCCGCGACAAGGCGATCCCCCTGGTCGGCGCCGTGCTCGGCACGATCGGGCCGCTGCTCGCCCTGTCCGCCGCGTCGCCCGCCTGGCGCGGGATCGACACCGGGTACGCCTCGAACCGCACGATGGTCTTCCAGCAGCTGCCCACCGCCGGTCTCCCGGACACGCTGACGACGTGGGCGGACTACGAGCGCACCGTCGACGACCTCACCCGCGCCGGCGCCATCGAGCGCCGCACGGAGATCCGCTGGGACGTCCGCCCCACGCAGTTCGGCACGATCGAGTCCCGCATCTGCGACTCGCCGCCCACGCTCGACGAGGTCGCGGCGCTGACCGCCCTCAACGTCGCCGTCGTCGAGCACGCCTCGTCCCGGCTCGACGCGGGCGACCCCGCGCCGCTCCTCCCCCGCTGGCTCACCGCCGAGAACCGCTGGCGCGCCGCCCGCTTCGGCCTCGACACGGCGTTCGTCGCGGACGACGCCGGCGGCTCGCTCCCCGCCCGCGACGCCGTCCGCCGGCTCGTCGAGACCGTCTCGCCCGCCGCTCGCCGACTCGGCTGCGAGGAGGAGCTGGCGGGCGTCCTCGACATCCTCGAGCGGGGGGCGTCCTACGAGCGCCAGCGCGAGGCGGCGAGCGCCGGCGGCTGGTCCGCGGTCCCGCTCACGCTCGCGGGCGAGACGAAGGGGTCGGCGACGGCCTGAGCGGGCTCGGCGCCTACCTGAGGCAGCGGCACCGCGCCGGACGGTACGGGCGCGCGTCCCGCGTGGCGAGCGACCTACGTGGCGACGGGCGAGCGGCCTACGTGGCGACGGGCGAGCGGCCCGCCTGGCAACCCCCCTGAGGCGACCGCGCCGGGCCACACGGCCAGGGGCGAGGGGCCCGCTCAGACCCGGATCGTCGTCGTCGGCATGGCGGAGTCCGTGCCGAAGCCGAGGTCGGACGGCTCCTGCCCGGAGCTCACCACGGCCGAGCCGAGGGCCGCGATCATCGCCCCGTTGTCCGTGCAGAACCGCGGCGGCGGGATCCGCACGTCCACCCCGGTCTCGGCGCCCCGCTCGGCGAGCAGCTCGCGCAGCCGCGAGTTCGCGGAGAAGCCGCCGCCCACCACGAGCGCCTGGGCGTCGAAGTCCTCCGCGGCGCGCAGCGCCTTCGTGACCAGGACGTCGGCGACCGCCTCGGAGAACCCGGCGGCGACATCGGCGGCGGGGATCTCCTCGCCGCGCGCAGTCCGGGCCTCGAGGTCGCGGGCGACCGCGGTCTTCAGGCCGGAGAAGGAGAAGTTGTAGGCATGCCGCTCCCGGTCCTTCGGGGCGCTCAGCCCGCGCGGGTAGCGGATCGCGTCCCTGTCGCCGGTCCGGCCGAGCCTGTCGACGTGAGGGCCGCCCGGGTAGGGCAGGCCGAGCAGGCGACCGACCTTGTCGAAGGCCTCGCCGGCGGCGTCGTCGAGCGTCTCGCCGAGCAGGCGGACGTCGGTGGCGACGTCGACGACGTCGAGCAGCGAGGTGTGCCCGCCGGAGACGACCAGGGCGATCGTCCGCTCGGGGAAGTCGCCGTGCACGAGCAGGTCGACCGCCGCGTGCCCGACCACGTGGTTGACCCCGTACAGCGGCCTGCCCGCGGACAGGGCGAGCGCCTTGGCCGCGGCCACGCCCACGGTGAGCGAGCCGACGAGCCCCGGGCCGGCGGTCACGGCGATCGCGTCGACCTGTGACAGGTCGACGTCCGCCCGCTGAAGCGCCTCGTCGAGGGTCGGCCCGAACGCCTCGAGGTGCGCGCGGGAGGCGATCTCCGGGATGATCCCGCCGAACCGCGCGTGCTCGTCCATGGAGGACGCGGTCACGTCGGCGACGAGCTCGTTGCCGCGGACCAGCGCGATGCCGGTCTCGTCGCACGAGGACTCGATGCCGAGGACGAGCGGGCCGCTCACGCGCCGCCCTCCGGGTTCAGGCCGGGACCACGCACGTCAGTCGAGCTCCGGGACGAGGCGGACGGCGCCCTTGTCGGCGGACTGGGCGAACGTCGCGTACGCCCGCAGCGCCGCGGTGATCTTCCGCGGGCGCTTCTCCTTGGGGCGGTACCCGTTGCCCGCCTCCAGGGCCTCCCGACGGCGGTCCAGCTCCTCGTCCGAGACCTCGATGCGCAGGATGCGGCGCGGGATGTCGATGGTGACGGTGTCCCCCTCCTCGACCAGCGCGATGACGCCGCCGGCGGCCGCCTCCGGGGAGACGTGGCCGATCGACAGGCCGGAGGTGCCGCCGGAGAAGCGGCCGTCAGTGATGAGCGCGCAGGCCTTGCCGAGGCCGCGCCCCTTGAGGAACGACGTCGGGTACAGCATCTCCTGCATGCCCGGGCCGCCCTTGGGACCCTCGTACCGGATGACGACGACGTCGCCCTCCTTGACCTCCTTCGCGAGGATCCGCTGCACGGCCTCGTCCTGCGACTCGCAGACGACCGCGGGGCCGGAGAACGTCCAGATCGACTCGTCCACGCCGGCCGTCTTGACGACGGCACCGTCGACGGCGAGGTTGCCGCGCAGGACGCCGAGGCCGCCGTCCTTGGAGTAGGCGTGCGCGAAGGAGTGGATGCAGCCGCCCACGTCGTCGAGGTCGAGGGAGTCCCAGACCTCCGACTGGGAGAACGCGGTGGCGGACCGCTTTCCGCCGGGGGCGGCGTGCCACAGCTTCTCCGCCTCCTCGCTCGCGCGCCCACCGCGGATGTCCCACTCGTCCAGCCAGGAGCCGAGGGTCTTGGCGTGGACCGTGTGGACGTCCTCGTTGAGCAGCCCGGCGCGGCGCAGCTCGCCGAGCAGCGCGGGGATGCCGCCGGCCCGGTGGACGTCCTCCATGTAGTAGGTCTTGCCGTAGGCGACGTTCGGGGCGACCTTCGCCAGGCAGGGGACGCGGCGGGAGACGGCGTCGATCTCCTCCAGGCCGAACGGCACGCCCGCCTCGTGGGCGGCGGCGAGCAGGTGGAGGATCGTGTTGGTCGACCCGCCCATGGCGATGTCGAGCGCCATGGCGTTCTCGAACGCCTCCTGCGTGGCGATGTTCAGCGGGAGGACGGTCTCGTCGTCCTCGTCGTAGTACCGGTGCGTCATGTCGACGACCAGCGAGCCCGCCTTCTCGTACAGGGCGCGGCGGGCGGTGTGCGTGGCCAGCACGGACCCGTTGCCGGGCAGGGACAGGCCGATCGCCTCGGTCAGGCAGTTCATCGAGTTCGCGGTGAACATGCCGGAGCACGAGCCGCACGTGGGGCAGGCCGCCTCCTCGATGCGCTGGATGTCGGCGTCGGAGACGTTCTCGTTGACGGCCTCGCTGATCGCGTCCACGAGGTCCAGGGTGCGCACCGTGCCGTCGACGAGCGTGGCGCGGCCGGACTCCATCGGGCCGCCGGACACGAAGACCGTGGGGATGTTGAGGCGCAGCGCGGCGAGCAGCATGCCGGGCGTGATCTTGTCGCAGTTCGAGATGCAGACCATCGCGTCCGCGCAGTGCGCGTTGACCATGTACTCGACCGAGTCGGCGATGAGGTCGCGCGAGGGCAGCGAGTAGAGCATGCCGTCGTGGCCCATCGCGATGCCGTCGTCGACGGCGATCGTGTTGAACTCCCGGGCGATGCCGCCCGCCTTCTCGATCGCCTCCGACACGATGCGTCCAACCGGCGCGAGGTGCGTGTGGCCGGGGACGAACTCGGTGAACGAGTTCGCCACCGCGATGATCGGCTGGCGGCCGATGGCGGCGCCGTCCACGCCGGATGCGCGCATGAGGGCGCGCGCTCCGGCCATGTTGCGGCCGTGCGTGACTGTGCGGGAACGGAGTGCGGGCATGGGTCCATTGTCGCGCGTTTTCACGACGCGGTGTACCCATCCCGGTGGTGCGGCTTGTACTAGTACTCCCAGTACTATCGGCACATGGTCCGGCCCCGCACCCCCCGCCGAGTCGAGCTCGGCGAGTTCCTGTCCGCGCGCCGCCGCTCGGCGTCCCGCGCCGACCGCGGCCTGCCCGTCTCGCCGCGCCGCGGCGACACCGGACTCAGCCGCGAGGAGGTCGCCGCCCTCGCCGGGATCTCGGTCAGCTGGTACACGTGGCTCGAGCAGGGGCGCGACACCGGCGTCTCCCACCAGGTCCTGCTCGCGGTCGCCCGAGTGCTCGCCCTGTCCGACGACGAGGTCGACTACGTCCTCGGTCTCGCCGAGCGAGGGGAGTCACCCGCCAGGCCGGTGCGCTACGACGCGGCCCCGGAGCACCTGATGCGGCTCATCGAGCGGCTCGACTTCCCCGCGTTCATTCTCACGCCTGGGTGGGCGATCCTCGGGTGGAACGCCGCGTACCGGGACCTCTACCCGCGGGTGGAGGACCTCGCGCCGGCCGACCGGAACCTGCTGTGGCTCGTCTACACCGATCCCGACCTGCGACGGATGCTCCCGGACTGGGAACGGGACACGCGCCGCTTCCTCGCCGAGTTCCGCGCCGAGGCCGGCGTGCGGGTGACCGAGGACGACCACCGGGCCGTGCTCGACCGGCTCGCCGGGGCCAGCGAGCTGTTCCGGGAGCACGCCGCGGAGCTCGAGGTGGCCGGCTTCGCCTCCCGGCGCCGCGACTTCCACCACCCGCGGCAGGGGCCGGTCTCCTACGACCACCACCGGCTCGTGCCGTCGGACGCGTCGGACCTGCACATCGTCATGTACGTGCCGACGACGCCGACACCCTGACCTGCCCCGCTCCTCCCCCTCCGGCGAGGCAGGAACGCGGCACGCGGCACGCGGCACGCGGCACGCGAGGCAGGAACTCGCAGTTCCTACGTCGCGTGCCGCGTTCCTCCCTCACGGGAGATGAGGGAGGGGAAGGAGGGGAAGCAGGCGGACGGGTCAGGAGGCCTTCTTGCTGACCGCCGCCGTACGGAGGTCGGCGTTCAGCTGGGAGATGACGTCGAGCGGGATCTCCTTCGGGCACACGGCCGCGCACTCGCCGATGTTGGTGCACCCGCCGAAGCCCTCGGCGTCGTGCTGGTTGAGCATGTCGACCACGCGCGCCTCGCGCTCCGGCTGGCCCTGCGGGAGCAGTCCGAGGTGGGTGATCTTCGCGGCCGTGAACAGCATGCCGGACGCGTTCGGGCACGCCGCGACGCAGGCCCCGCAGCCGATGCAGGCGGCGGCCTCGAACGCGCGGTCGGCATCGACCTTCGGCACCGGCACCGAGTGGGCCTCGGGCGCGGCCCCCGTGTTGACGGAGACGTAGCCACCGGCAGCGATGATGCGGTCGAACGCCGAGCGGTCGACGACCAGGTCCTTGACGACCGGGAACGCCTTCGCCCGCCACGGCTCGATCGTGATCGAGTCGCCGTCCTTGAAGGAGCGCATGTGCAGCTGGCAGGTCGTGGTGACCTCCGGGCCGTGCGCCACACCGTTGATGACGATGCCGCACGCGCCGCAGATGCCCTCGCGGCAGTCGTGGTCGAACGCGACCGGCTCCTCGCCGGCCTGGAACAGCTGCTCGTTGAGGACGTCGAGCATCTCGAGGAACGACATGTGGTCGCTGACGTCGTCGAGCTGGTAGGAGTGCAACTTCCCCTTGGCGTCGGCGTCGGCCTGGCGCCACACGTTGATGGTGATCTTCACTTGTAGCTCCGCTGCTTCATCTCGACGTACTCGTAGCTGAGGTCCTCCTTGTGCAGGATCGGACCCCCTTCGGCGCCGTACTCCCACGCGGCGACGTAGGCGAACTCGTCGTCGTGGCGAAGTGCCTCGCCGTCCTCGGTCTGGGACTCGGCCCGGAAGTGCCCGCCGCAGGACTCGCGGCGGTGCAGGGCGTCCACGCACATGAGCTCGCCGAGCTCGAAGAAGTCGGCCACGCGGCCCGCCTTCTCCAGCGACTGGTTGAGCTCCTCGTTCTTGCCGGTCACCCGGACCTCGCGCCAGAACTCCTCGCGCAGGGCGCGGATCTTGTCGATCGCCGTGCGCAGGCCCTCCTCCGAGCGCTCCATCCCGCAGTACTCCCACATGATCGAGCCGAGCTCCTTGTGGAAGGAGTCGACGGAGCGGGAGCCCTTGTTGGTGAGGAAGTGGTTGATGCGCTCGGTCACCTGGTCGACCGCGGCGACGACGTCCGGGTGCGTCTCGGACAGCTGCTCGCCGTGGTGGTCGGCCAGGTAGTTGTTGATCGTGTTCGGCAGGACGAAGTAGCCGTCGGCGAGGCCCTGCATGAGCGCCGAGGCGCCCAGGCGGTTCGCGCCGTGGTCCGAGAAGTTCGCCTCGCCGGCCACGAACAGGCCGGGGATGGAGGACTCGAGGTCGTAGTCGACCCACAGCCCGCCCATCGTGTAGTGCACGGCCGGGTAGATCCGCATCGGGACCTCGTACGGGTTCTCGCCGGTGATCCGGGCGTACATGTCGAACAGGTTGCCGTACTTGGCGGAGACCGCGTCCTTGCCCATGCGCTCGATCGCCTCGGCGAAGTCGAGGTACACGCCGCGGCGGACGCCCTCGACCTCGGGGCCGACGCCGCGACCGTCGTCGCACATGTTCTTCGCCTGGCGGGACGCGATGTCGCGCGGGACCAGGTTGCCGAACGAGGGGTAGATCCGCTCCAGGTAGTAGTCGCGATCCTCCTCCGGGATCTGGCGGGGGTCCTTCGTGCAGTCCTCCGCGCGCTTCGGCACCCAGATGCGGCCGTCGTTGCGCAGGGACTCGCTCATGAGGGTGAGCTTGGACTGGTAGTCGCCGGCCACCGGGATGCAGGTCGGGTGGATCTGCGTGTAGCAGGGGTTCGCGAAGTACGCTCCCTTGCGGTGCGAGCGCCAGGTGGCGGTGGCGTTGCAGCCCATCGCGTTGGTCGACAGGAAGAAGACGTTGCCGTACCCGCCCGAGGCGAGGACGACGGCGTCGGCCAGGTGCGTCTCGATCTCACCCGTGACCATGTCGCGGGCGATGATGCCGCGGGCGCGGCCCTCGACCACGACCAGCTCGAGCATCTCGTGCCGCGTGTTCATCTCGACGGTGCCGGCGGCGACCTGCCGCTCGAGCGCCTGGTACGCGCCGATGAGCAGCTGCTGCCCGGTCTGTCCGCGCGCGTAGAACGTGCGGGAGACCTGGACGCCGCCGAACGAGCGGTTGTCCAGCAGGCCGCCGTACTCGCGGGCGAAGGGGACGCCCTGGGCGACGCACTGGTCGATGATCTGCGTGGAGACCTCCGCCAGGCGGTAGACGTTGTCCTCGCGGGAGCGGAAGTCGCCGCCCTTCACGGTGTCGTAGAAGAGGCGGTAGACCGAGTCGCCGTCGTTCTTGTAGTTCTTCGCGGCGTTGATGCCGCCCTGCGCGGCGATCGAGTGCGCGCGGCGCGGGGAGTCCTGGTAGCAGAACGACTTCACGTGGTAGCCGGCCTCGCCGAGCGTGGCGGCCGCGGCTCCCCCGGCGAGCCCCGTCCCGACCACGATGACCGAGATCTTGCGTCGGTTGGCGGGGTTGACGAGCTTCGCGGAGAACTGGCGCTTGCCCCAGCGCTCGGCGATCGGGCCGTCGGGCGCCTTCGTGTCGGCGATCGGCTCGCCCTCGCGGTAGAGGTTGTCGGTCAGGGCAGTCATGAGCGCCTCACTTGATGATTCCGAGCAGGATGGCGGTCGGCGTCGCCATGAACCCGACCAGGAGCAGGAGGGCGACGACGATCGCCACGGCGTTGAAGCCGACCTCCCGCTTCTTCGTGGACAGCCCCAGGGTCGCCAGCGCGGACCAGACGCCGTGGCGCACGTGCAGGGCGAGCAGGATGATCGCGATCAGGTAGATCGCGTACACCCACCAGTGCTCGGGCTGGAAGGCGGCGACCATGCGGTGGTAGGGGCTGTCGAAGCTCCCGCCGACCTCGATGGTCATCGTCGTGAACTGCAGCAGGTGGAAGACGATGAACGCCAGGATGATGACGCCGCCCCACCGCATGGTGCGCGACGCGTACGTCTGCTGCAGCGACCGCTTCACCACGTACCGCTGCTGACGGGCGGACCGCGCCCTGCTCCACAGCGTGAACGCCGCGTAGGCGTGGATGACGACCGACGCCAGCAGCGTCACGCGCAGGATCCACAGCACGCCCTGGTGCGGGAGTGCCGGGTAGGCAACCTCGCGCAGCCAGTGCGCGTATCCGTCGAAGGATTCCGCGCCTTGGAACATCTTCAGGTTGCCGTACATGTGCGCGAGGACGAACAGCACAAAAATCACGCCGGTCACGGCCATCGCGATTTTCAGTGCGACCGTCGTCCGGCGGGCGGTTCGCGCCTTCGCTGGCGCGTGGGTCGTGGTCACGGGGCGATCTTAACCACCAACGAGCCCCCGATATTCGCTAGTACTGCCGCGCGAAAGTGCCGCGGGACTCCTAGTCTCGACCTCGTCGGAGCGCGGCCGCGCGGACCGATGCTGACAGAACGTCACGATTCCGCGGGTTGTGGGCGGGAGGTCCCGCTCCGCCCAAGCGGCCGGGCCTTCCGGTCAGCGGGAGCCGGGCCGGTCGTCCGTCGCGTCCACGTCGGTCCGAAGATCGAGACGCAGGACGAGGGCGTCCGCCCCGGACCGTTGGTAGTACCTCCGGCGCAGTCCGATGCGGTGGAAGCCGATGCCCTCGTACAGGGCGAGTGCCCCGGGGTCGTCCGCGCGGACCTCGAGCAGGACACTGTTCGCCCCCGCCTCCCGGGCGCCGTCGATGAGCACGGCCATGAGCGCGGTCGCGATCCCCTGGCGCCGGTGCGCCGGGTCGACGCCGATCGTCATCACCTGCGCCTCGTCCGCGTCCACGATGCCCGCCCAGCCGATGAGGCGGTCGGTGCCGTCGACGGCCGCGTAGTAGCGGCGCGCGGGGGCGGTGAGCTCGGAGACGTAGACGGACCGCGGCCAGTCGTCGGGGCCGAAGAGCTCCGGCTCGAGCGCGGCCACCCGGTCGAGGTCCCCCCGCCGGAGCGGGCGGATCCGTGCGGTCACGGGCGGGCCTGCGCGGGCGCGACGGCGTCCGGCCGCCGCAGGTACATCGGCTCGGTGTCCAGCCGCGCGCCCGCCGCGAGCCGGGCGAGGGCCAGTCGCGCCATGGCGGCCGGGTCGACGCCGGCCTCCCGCACCTCGTGCGCGGAGGCGGCCTCGCCGCCCGCTGCCAGCACGGCGGGGGCCATCGCCCCGACGACGACGTCGCCGGCTGCCAGGTGCCCGGCCGCCACGGCCGGGCTCGCCACGGAGGCGGGGACGTGGACCGTCAGCCCGGTGGGTCCGTCGGCCGCGTACCGGGCGAAATAGACCTCGCGGCGCCGGGCGTCGGTCGTGACGAGGACGCTGCGGTCGGCCGGCGCGGCGTCGTCGAGGGCGCCGCGGGCGATGGCGTCCAGCGACGGGACCCCGGCGACGTCGATGCCCCAGCCGCGCGCGAGCGTGCGGGCGGTGACGAGGCCGACGCGCAGCCCGGTGAACGGGCCGGGTCCCGTGCCGACGACGACGAGGTCCGGCACCCCGTGCCGGGTCACGAGGGCGTCGATCGACGGGGCGAGCTCCTCGGCGTGCCTCCGGGAGGAGCCGGACACGAGCGACTCCCGGGCGGCCGCGGCGAGCGGGTCGGAGCCGGGGGCCTCGACGATCGCCGCGGTCGGGCCTGCTGAGGTATCGATGACGAGGACGCGCACGGCATCAAGCGTAGGCGCGCGTGGGGCCTAGCGTCTGTGCCGCCAGCCGTCGGGCAGGTTCTTGCGGACCTCGTCCCGCAGGCGCCCCCGCAGCCGGCCGCTGTGCGGCTCGTCGTCCTCGTCCTCCTCCTCGGTGCGCAGCCAGACGATGACGCCCGCCGCGACGAGGACGACCCCGACCGCGACCGCTCCCGCGACGACCGGGACCAGGGGCGTGGAGCCGGCCTCGTCGTCCTCCCCGCCGCCCTCGGAGCCGAGCAGGAAGGGCTGGTAGGTCGACAGCGGCACGCTGCCCGACAGCAGCGCGGCCGCGGTGTCGTCGAGCGGGGCGACCTCGCCCCCGGCGAACGAGTACCACGCGTCGGTGCGCGCGTCGTGGACGACCGCGGTGCTCACC
>FUHX01000035.1 GCA_900163555.1 Actinomycetales bacterium JB111
GGGGGGGGGCGTGAGGCGGTAGGGGCCGTGGGCAACCGTAGACGCTGGCGACGATCCCCGTGCGCCCTTCGGGCCGCCGTCGGGACTCGATAGCCTGGCGGGGTGACCGAGGAATCCGCGCCGGGCGCGACGTACACGCAGATCTGGCCGACCACCGAGGAGTTCTCGGCCGCCGAGCTGGCCGACCTCTACCGTGCGCCGGGCGTGCGGTCGAACATGGTGACGTCCATCGACGGGTCGCTCACGATCGGCGGCCGGGCCGGCGGCCTGTCCGACCCGGTCGACTTCGAGCACCTGCTCCTCGCCCGCGAGTCCGCCGACGTCCTGCTCGTCGGCGCCGGGACCGCCCGTGCCGAGGGGTACGGCCCCGTCACGGCACGGGACAAGGCGCTCGCCGGCCGGCGGGCGGCCGGCCAGGACGACCACCCGGCCCTCGCGCTGGTCAGCGCGAGCCTCGACCTCGATCCGTCGTCACCCATGTTCGCCGACGCACCCCACCGGCCCCTGGTCCTCACCCACACGCCCGACGGCGGCGCGGACGCGGACTGGACGCGACGGCGGGAGGCGCTCGCCGACGTCGCGGAGATCGTCCTCCTGCCGGGGCCGCAGGCCGCGGCCGAGCACGGCAGCGCCGGCGGTGCCGCCATCGTGGCGGCACTGCGGGAACGCGGCCACACCCGGATCCTCACGGAGGGCGGCCCCGCCCTGCTCGGCACGCTCGTCACGGACGGGGCGCTCGAGGAGCTCCTCGTCAGCTACTCGCCGACGGTCGCCGGCGGCGACGGGCGGCGCATGGTGACGGGGGCGCCCGAGTCGCCCCGCGGCGCCCGGCTGGTCTTGCTGCTGAAGGCGGACGACCTGCTCATCGCCCGCTACCGCATGCGCTGAGTACGGGCTCGGAGGCGGGCCCGAGCGCGGCCCGGCGGAGGGACCTTTGGCCCGGGACCTCGGGCGATTCCCTTCGTAGCGTGGACAGTGCCAGAGGTCGAGAACCCGACGAAGGAGCACGTCATGTCCGCGCAGCCGCTCATGTCCCTCATCGCCCCGTCCCGGTACAGCCAGGGCCGCGACGCGATCGCCCGGATCGGCGAGGAGCTCGCCCGGCTGGGCGAGGTGCCGATGATCGTCGCCGACGAGATGGTGTGGGGCATCGTCGGCGAGACCGTGACCGCCTCGCTCGAGGCGGCGGGCCTGCCGGTGCACCGCGTGTCCTTCGAGGGGCACGCGACCGCCGCCACGATCGACGCGCTCGCCGACCGGGCGAAGGAGCTCGGCGCGGACGTCATGGCGGGCGTCGGCGGCGGGTCCGTCATCGACTCGGTCAAGGCGGCCGGGCACCTCGCCGGGATCCGCTGGGCCTCCGTCCCGACGATCGCGTCGACGGACGCCCCCTGCTCCGCCCTGTCCGTGATCTACACCGCGGAGGGCGCGATGGAGGAGTACCGCTTCTTCCCGCGGAACCCGGACCTGGTCCTGGTCGACACCCAGCTCGTCGCGAACGCGCCGGTACGCCTGCTGGTGGCGGGCATCGGGGACGCGCTGGCGACGTGGCCGGAGGCGCGGGCGGTCGCGCGCGCCCGGGCGACGACGATGGCCGGCGGCGCCGCGACCATGTCCGCCCAGGCGCTCGCCCGCCTGAGCTGGGAGATCCTCCACGAGGACGCGCTGCCCGCGATCGCGGCGGTCGGACGGAACGTCGTCACCCCGGCCGTGGACCGGGTGGTCGAGGCCAACACGCTGCTGTCCGGTCTCGGCTTCGAGTCCTCCGGCCTGGCGGCCGCGCACGCCATCCACGACGGCCTCACCGCCGTACCGCAGACGCACCACCTCACGCACGGGGAGAAGGTCAACGTCGGCACGACCACCCAGCTCGTGCTCGAGTCCGCGCCGACCGCGGAGCTCGACGACTTCATCCGCTTCACCACCGCCGTCGGCCTGCCGAACACGCTGGTCGAGGCCGGGATCGACGTCGACGACCACGACTCGCTGCGGACGGTCGCGGAGGCGGCGACGGCCGAGGGCGAGACGATCCACAACATGGACGTCGAGGTCACCGTCACCACCCTGGTCGACGCCCTGCGGTTCCTCGACGACTACTCCGCCCGTGTCCGCAAGGACGCCGGGCTGCCCGCCCCGGCCCCGATGCACCAGCACTGACCGCCACCCGGCCGCACGCGGCCGGCCACGGCCCGACGGCGGACGGCGGGCCGTGGCCCGCGTCGTCGTCGGGCGGGGGTGTGTCGGGAGACGGGTGGGGCCGGACGCGGAGCCGGGGCTGGAGGCGGCCTCAGCCGAACACGTGGCTCCGCACCCCGAGCAGCATCATGTCGCCGGGTTCCGTCTGCTGGAGGTACCGCGCCACCAGGTGCTCGGGGATCGCGATGCAGCCGGCCGTCGCGACGGGGTTGGTGTGCAGGAAGATCGCGTAGCCCATGCCCTGCCGCACGGCGGAGTCCGGCTGCCGGTTGTAGTTGATCACCGCGCCGACCCGGTAGTCGCCCTGCGGGCGGGTGGCGAAGTACCAGAGGTTCTCGTCCGGGGCCATGTAGGCCGAGGACGGGACGCCTTCGAAGTACTGGTTGTAGGTGCTCGTGCCGTGCGTGCCGCCCCAGCGTGAGCGCGAGTTGAGGATGCGGTGGTGCAGGTCGGTGCCGGGGTTGTACAGCCCGAACGACTCGGTCACCGAGAAGGCGCCGGTCGGGGTCTTGTAGGTGTACCAGGCGGCCGGCTCGCCGACCCGCGCGGTTCCGGCGGAGCCGATGCGGGCCGAGGTCGACCACAGCTCGCGGTAGGCCTCCGAACCTGGGACCCGCTCGCACATCGTGAACGTCGAGTACGACGAGGTCCACGATTCCGTGATCGACATGGAGACGCGGTCCGTCAGGCGGGTGTCGTAGCGCGACTGGCCGCGTGACAGCGGGGGCGCACCGCCCCCAGCTGAACTGGTCGGCCGACCGCACGCCGATCGTGTCGGCGCCGTCGCCGTCCCAGTCACCGAGGATCGCCACGTCGTACGCGGCCGCGTACCGGAAGGAGCGCTGCGCCGCGCCGCCGCCGAGGTGGTCGTTCACGTACACCGTGCCGCCGCGCCAGACGTGGAACGTGTCGACCCCGTCGCCGTCCATGTCCCCGACCAGGATCGAGTCGGTTGCCCGGCCGTAGCGGAAGATCGCGTCGGCCGTGCCGGAGGTCAGGCTGTTGCGGACGTGCACCTCGGTCCCGCGGCGGATCGCGAACGTGTCCGTGCCGTCGCCGTCGAAGTCGCCCGGGTGGACGTCGTCGGCGGCCCGGCCGTAGTTCAGCTCGCTGTCGGCGACGCCGCTCGAGCTGGTGTTGCGGACGAAGAACCTGTTGCCGCGCCGCACCGCCGGGGTGTCCGTGCCGTTCCCGTCCCAGTCGCCGAAGTAGACGGTGTCGGTCGCCCGCCCGTAGGTGAACTGGCGCGTGGTCGTGGACTGGCCGCCGGAGCCGGAGACGTGGAAGACGTTGCCCCTGCGGACGACCATCTCGTCGCGGCCGTCGCCGTCGATGTCCGCGATGTAGACCTCGTCGGACGCACGGCCGAAGACCACCCGGCGGGCGCCCGCGCCGGTGGGCGAGTCGGAGAGCCAGAAGGTCTGCGAGCCGCCCGTGGAGCCGATCGAGCCGCCGGAGTCGGGGGCGGGCGTCAGTCGCTTATACACATCTCCGAGCCCACGAGACACTCGCGAATCACGTATG
>FUHX01000061.1 GCA_900163555.1 Actinomycetales bacterium JB111
TCTGCTCGAAGCCGGCGGTTTCAGACCTCGACTACACCCTCGTTCGTGAAGAGCCTCATAACGCCATCCTGCCATGTCCGATTGCGTCCACGCCAAACTAGAAGTAAGGTTAGCCTTACTAACATCATACTGACGGGGCCAACATGACAGATTCGATCAACCTCACCCAAGACGAGCTCGCAGGACTACTCGAGGTACTCAAACACCCCGATCATCAGCAGGGGCTCGAGGACCGCTATCTGACCGTCACCGCAATTGAGCACCGCGCACGAAAACTCACTCGTATCTCAGCGACGATTTCTGGCGACGACCCACTCAACGAATGGACTCTGGCAAATCCCACGGTCCGCGTCGCATTGCCGGAACCACCCGAGGAATTCGCCGCAATCCCCGGGGTACCAAAGACCACGACGCGGGTATACACACTCGTGGAAATCGATCCAGCAACCCGCACCGCGCAAATAGACCTCGTAGTGCACGCCGAAGCTTCTCCTGCGATGCGCTGGCTAGCGCAGCTCAGGATTGGCGACCGCATTGACATTGTCGGACCACGCCCGCACCGCACCCCCGGTGAGGGCACCCCGCGGGTGCTGCTTGCCGACTCCTCTGCGCTCCCCGCGGCGACGCGGCTCCTGCGCACCATGCCCCACGTGGACGAGACTTTCGTCTTTGCTGCCGTCCCGGAGGATGAGTTTGCTATCCTGCAACAGGAGATCTCCGCATTAGCAGAACCCATCACCGCGTTTCGAGTAGAGCCGCACGGCCAATACCCACTGGCCACTGCTTTCGCCGAATTCGATCTCACCACTGACGCCAGCGTGTGGGCGGCCGGCGAACGGGAAGATATGCGCGAAATTCGCCACCGCTGCAAACACCATCTCGGACTACTGTCCGAGCAAACACAGGTATTCGGCTACTGGAAATATGGGATGACGAACACCCGGCTGGACTTCGCCAGACTCCGGGCAACGCAAAAGGGGCTCGCAGCGGGGCGCGCATTCACCGATACCGACGACTTCGAGATCGAACTGTGAACGGCGAGACAAGAATTACGAGCCTGAAATCCGACAGATTCTCCACTCGTGCTCTGCTGACTTTCGTTGTACTCGGCGCGCTGGGCGCGATCATCGTCCACGTATCACGAATTCTCGGGGTCGCATTACAAGCCACGGTCCCGTGGCTAGCATTCCCGGCACCAGTCCCCTGGTTTCTGGGGATCCTCATCGCCGCCCTGCTGATTCAACGCAGCGGCGCGGCGCTGCTCACCTCGATTGTCACAACCGTCGCAGGCTTCGGCGCACTCGCCCTGTGCGCGGGCATCGTCATCGAACTCACCTTCTTCATTACCAGACGGTTGCGCTCACAAACCCAGCCCACCTGGCCCCCTGCCCGGTCCCAGTTCTGGCTGTGGTGGGCCATCCTGGCCTGCGCAATCGTGAGTCTGATGAGCTTCGGTTTCATGTTCTTCTACCAAGAGTTTCTGCTGCTAGACCCCAGCATCAAGCTACTCGCCCTCATCATTCGGGTTGGACTTGGCGTGCTCTACGGGTGGGGCGCCTGGGTCATGACCATCGGATTGCTACGTGCAAATGTGAACCCACAGCGCATCGTCGTCGCATGAGCCTCCCGAACTCGGCCGACCCTGGCCGCTACAACGTACGGATACAGCAGTTCACAATCGCCTACGATGGCGCAAATCCGGTGCTCAATATACCTTACCTGGAGCTGGTCAGCGGGAGCTACACGCTCATCACCGGACCCACCGGTTGCGGTAAGTCAAGTCTGGCACACGCACTGGTCGGGGTGCTTGAAGATATGACGACAGCTCGGGTTGCAGGCAGCATCAGCATGAACGGAACCCAGCTTGCAACCCTAGACTCAGCCCAACGCTCCGGTACGATCGCTGCGGTCTGGCAGCGCCCAGAAACCCAGCTTTTCGCCAGCACCGTCTTGGCAGAAGTCCGTGCCGGCCTCGACTTCCAACTCATAGCACCCAACGAGGCCACGTTCAGGGCGCGCAGAGCCCTGCACCTCGTCGGTCTGAGCCACATTGACGAATCCCGTAACCCACTGACCCTCTCGGGCGGCGAACAACAGCGACTTGCCCTCGCGTCAGCACTCGTGCTGCGAGCGCCTATCCTGGTGCTCGACGAGGTCGCGTCACAGTTGGATCGCACCGCAAGCCACCGGCTCGGAAAAATCATCAGGGAGATTCGGTCCGCTCGCCAGCTCACCGTCGTGGCGTTCGACCACCGTCCGGACCCACATCTGGAACATACCGATCGGGTCATCGTACTCGATGAGAACGGCAGAATCGCGCTCGACGACAAGCCCGCCAGTGTATACGGTGAGAACGTAGACTTCTGCCGCAGAATCGGCGTGCATCTACCCGCAAAAGAGACCTCGAGCAGTGACACAGACTTCGGCGCGTTGACCGTCCACCAGACAGCACCCGGTCTGACAACCCAGGCTCTTACGGTCGCCAGACGCAGCGCACTGTTGTTGCGAGACGCCACCCTCACACTTCCCCGAGGAGCAATCGCGCTGCTGCTGGGCCCAAACGGCGCGGGTAAGACCAGCCTGCTGGATGCGCTTGCCGGCGAGAAACGCGGGGTGCGCGGGCACATCGATCCGTCACGGCGGGTAAGGCTCACCAGAGGCATTGGGTACCTGCCACAACGCGGGAGCGAGCTCATGTTCGCCCACACCGTTCGGACGGAGCTACACCTGGCATTACCACCGGGGGCGCGTTCTAGTGCCGCGGAGATCGACGATATGTTGAACCGGGCGGGGCTCTTGTGTCTGGCCGAAGTGCATCCGCAGCACTTATCGGGCGGGCAACGACAGCGGCTCTCGGTGCTCCTCGCCGTCGCCGGAAGACCGGCATTTCTCCTGCTGGACGAACCTACGAATGCACAGGATGTGACTGGCACAGCACAGATTCGTGCGCTGTTAGCAGGAAATGCTCAGGATCGCGTCGCCGTCATCGCGACGCATGATGCGGGCTCCTTCCGCGGCATCGCCACTCATCACATCGAGCTACAAACCGGAATCGTCAAAGGGGTCTGGCAGATATGACCCGCTTCAACTCCCGCAGGTGGGTTCCGCATCCGCTGATTATCGTATTGCTCACCGTTCCCGCACAGCTCGCGGTATTGCTCGCCCAACGGCCCTGGTTCAGTATTACAGTGCTGGCGTGCTGTCTCTTGGTGACAGTGGTGACGAAACCCCGCTTTGCCGCTGTCTTTATCGCGGCGGCTGGCGCGCTATCCCTGGTTCTTTGGGTCGGGATGGGCCTGTGGCTGCCTCTAGAGGCCGCGACGAACGGGGCGTTGCGTATCGTTGCACTCAGCGCCCTACTCGTGGTGCCGTTTTTCTATGTGAACTGGCCGGTGCTGGCAGACTCGTTGATTGATCGGTTCCGTGTTTCCTATCGGGTCATGGACACCGTGCTACTCGGGGAACGTTTCACTATGCTCATGCGAGCTGACCTGCGCACCGCCCGCAGGATGGCTCGACTACGTGCCCGCGGGAGCATTCGTGGACAGACGCGATTATTACTGCGGACGACGCTGCCAGTTCTCGTGGCAAGTTTCCGGCATAGCGATGAGCTCGCTCTCGCCCTGGACACTCGTGGTTTCGGTGCCCATCCGAAACGCACGGTCCACCAGAGTCGACCGCTCCGAGCGTTCGAGCTGGCTATTCTCATCGCAGTATGGGTATGCAGCATTTTCATTGCCGTATTCCTCGAAAGAATGTAGAGGTGCCTGACAGGCAGCTTGCCCCCTGATCAATTCCAGGCAGCTTCGTATTGTTAATTCACCAGTTTGACGCCAGAGCCGCCCTCCCGGTGCAGACCGGGCCCGATCCCGACGCTACTGAACTGCGGTAATGAGCCGGAAATAGACTTGATAGTGGCCCCGTCAGTGCCCCACTAGGACCGTCGCTTCGCCGGGGCGGCCGCCGTGTCGGAGAGCACGACGCCCTCCGTGTCGTAGAGGCGCACTGGAAACTCGCTTGCGCTACTCATTCCGGCGGTGAATAACCAAGTATCTGTGTTGCCGTCATGTTGCACAAAAGCCACCTCCGCCAGGTCATCCTGCGGGGTGCATCTTCGCCAGGCACGCAAGCATCAGCAATACAGAGCTCGACATCCGCGCCCCGGGAAGCATCCTCCTGCACTGCTGAGTTGCTGAGTCTGTCAACCTTAGCTTGCTCCCGTAGTGCGACCCGGCTTTCACCCAGCCCAAGCCCGAACCGGCACGATCCTTCCAGCCCCCTACAGATCTATCAACGCATAACTGGCTCTTCCGGATTGAGGGTGTAGACGGCCTGGCGCGGTGGTGAGCGAGGTGCCGGCGTGTCAGCGTCCAGATAGGGGTCGAGGTCTTCCGATGATGGGGGTTCTCACGCCACCCACCGGGAAGACCTCGACGTGCCTGACGCTACCTTCGCCCGCCCTGATCTGACCACGTTCGCTCGTCTGGACGAGCTCGGCTTGGAGGTCGTCGGCCAGCGCATCGAGCCTGGTCGGGCGGTCCTGGCCTGCCGGGTCGTCGAACCGGACAGCTGGTGCCGGCGGTGCGGGTGCGAGGGCGTCGCGCGGGACACCGTCACGCGCGAGCTCGCTCACGAGCCTTTGGGGTGGCGTCCCACGACGCTGGAGGTGAGAGTGCGTCGGTACCGGTGCACGGGCTGCGGGCACGTGTGGCGTCAGGACACGACCGCCGCGGCCGAGCCGCGCGCTCGGCTCTCCCGCCGCGGGTTGCGGTGGGCGCTGGAAGGGATCGTGTGCCAGCACTTGAGTGTCCCTCGTGTCGCCGAGGGGCTGGGGGGTCTCGTGGAACACCGCCAACGCCGCGGTCCTGACCGAAGGACGCCGCGTCCTCATCGATGATCCGACCCGGTTCGACGGCGTCAGCGCCATCGGTGTCGACGAGCATGTCTGGCGCCACACCCGCCGCGGCGACAGGTTCGTGACCGTGATCATCGACCTCACCGCTGTTCGCGAGGGGACCGGCCCGTCCCGGCTGCTGGACATGGTCGAGGGCCGCTCGAAACACGCCTTCAAGCAGTGGCTCGCGGGCCGGCCGCAGGACTGGCGCGACGGGGTCGAGATCGTCGCGATGGACGGCTTCACCGGGTTCAAGACCGCCGCCGCCGAAGAGCTGCCCGACGCGGTCGCCATCATGGATCCTTTTCACGTGGTCCGCCTCGCTGGCGACGCGCTCGATGACTGCCGGCGCCGTGTCCAGCAGGACACCTGCGGGCACCGGGGCCGCAAGGGCGATCCGCTCTACGCCGCCCGCCGGACCCTGCACACCGGCGCCGACCTGCTCACCGAGAAGCAGTCCCAGCGCCTGGAGGGCCTGTTCGACGGCGACACCCACGTAGCGGTCGAGGCCGCCTGGGCCGTCTACCAGCGCATGATCGCCGCCTACCGCGTCCCCGACCGCGCACATGGTCGCCAGCTCATGGCCCAGCTCATCGACTCCGTCAGCTCCACCGTGCCAGCCGCCCTGACCGAGCTGCGCAAGCTGGGCAGGACCCTGAAGCGCCGCGCCGCCGACGTGCTCGCCTACTTCGACCGGCCCGGCACGTCCAACGGCCCCACCGAGGCCATGAACGGCAGGCTCGAGCACCTGCGCGGCTCGGCCCTCGGCTTCCGCAACCTGACCAACTACATCGCCCGATCACTACTCGAGACGGGCGGATTCCGACCCCAACTACACCCTCGAATGTGAAGAGCCGCATAACTTCGAGCCGACGATGCATCTCCCGTGAACCATGACTGTAACGCCAAACCAAGAGATTGACATGCTAAGTGCGGTGGTAGGCTCTGCCCAAACAGTATGGTCAGGCTGCGATTTTGGCCGGTGAAACTAAACCTGGATCCACCGATTAGATAAGCGATGTGCAGTTGCGACGCTGAGGAATCGATGGTGCGCGGTTGAGCGTTTTGGGGTCGTTGATGTCTCCCGGCCTGGCACCGGTTGTGTCCACTGATGGGTTTCCGAGCATTCCTTTCTGCTGCTCGGCCGGGCGCCCCTTTTCGGGCTGGGTGGTCACGGTGTGGCCAGCTGTGGTGGGCTCAGCGTGTTGTGCCATAGCCGGTCAAAGGGGCTCTTCTCGAACGAGGGTGTAGTCCGTTGAGCGCGTCGCTGTCCGTGTAGGAG
>FUHX01000036.1 GCA_900163555.1 Actinomycetales bacterium JB111
ACGCGGGGGCGGGGGCAGTGACGGGGAGGCCGGTCAGGCCTGACCGTACTGGCGAGCGAGGTCGGCCGACAGGCCCACGTACGTGGCCGGGGTCAGCTCCAGGAGGCGAGCCTCGACGTCGGCGGGCAGGCCGAGCGAGGAGATGAAGCCGCGCATGGCCTCGCCGTCGACCTTGCGGCCGCGCGTGAGCTCCTTGAGCCGCTCGTAGGGGTCCTCCATGCCGGTCGCCCCCGCGATGGACGCCGCCCGCATGGCCTGCTGGACGGCCTCGCCGAGGACCTCCCAGTTCCCGTCGAGGTCCCGCGCCATCGCCTCCGCGTTGACGTCCAGCCCCGCGAGCCCGCGGCGCACGTTGTCGATCGCGAGGAGCGAGTGCCCGAACGCGGTGCCGATGTTGCGCTGGGTCGAGGAGTCGGTGAGGTCGCGCTGCAGGCGCGAGGTGACGAGGGTCGAGGCGAGGGTGTCGAGCAGCGCGGTGGAGATCTCGAGGTTCGCCTCGGCGTTCTCGAAGCGGATCGGGTTGACCTTGTGCGGCATCGTCGAGCTGCCGGTCGACCCCTGCGCGGCGAGGTTCTGCACGAAGTAGCCGAGCGAGATGTAGGTCCACACGTCGGTGGCGAGGTTGTGCAGGATCCGGTTGAACCGCGCGACGTCGGCGTACAGCTCGGCCTGCCAGTCGTGCGCCTCGATCTGCGTGGTCAGCGGGTTGAACGTCAGGCCGAGCCCGGTGACGAACTGCTCGGCCACGGCCGGCCAGTCGGTCCCCGGAACGGAGATCGCGTGCGCGCCGTACGTGCCGGTCGCTCCGTTGATCTTGCCCCGGTACTCGGTGGCCTCGACGCGGTCGAGCTGCCGGCGCAGGCGCGCAACCGTGACGGCGAGCTCCTTGCCGAGCGTGACGGGGGTGGCGGCCTGGCCGTGGGTGCGCGCGAGCATCGGCACCTCGGCGTTCTCCGCGGCCATGGCCGCGAGGTCGGCGACCAGGCCGCGCGCGGCCGGCAGCCACACGTCCACGACGGCGGAGCGCACCGTGAGCGCGTAGGACAGGTTGTTGATGTCCTCAGACGTGCAGAAGATGTGCACGATCTCGTGCGCGCCCGGCAGGCTCGTGCCCTCGCCGAGGACCTCGCCGGCCGTCTCGAGCCGACGCTTGAGCAGGTACTCGACCGCCTTGACGTCGTGGCGGGTCTCCGCCTCGATCGCGGCGTGCTCGGCGATCTCGTCCGCCCCGAAGGTCGCGACGACGTCCCGCAGGTACGCGCGCTCGGAGTCGGTGAGCTCCGGCGCGCCCGGCAGGGCGCGGGAGTCGCAGAGGTGGATGAGCCACTCGACCTCGACCTGCAGGCGCGCCCGGTTGAGGGCGGCCTCGGAGAGGTGGTCGACCAGAGGCGCGATCGCGGACCGGTACCGGCCGTCGAGCGCCCCGAGGGCGATGGAGGGGGTCAGGGTGGCCAGGTCCGTGCGCTCCGTCATGGGGTCGATTGTCCCCCGAGGATGCGCCAGTTCACACGTCGGTCCGTGCGACCTGCCGCACGCCGGCCCGACGCCGGAGCCCGGCTCAGGCCTCGGGGCGCTCGGCGCCCGCTGCCGCGCGTGCGGCGGCCGGCAGGGCCGAGAGCACGCGGTCCAGGGCGGCCGAGTCGTGCGCGGCGGTGAGGAACCAGGCCTCGTAGGCGCTCGGCGGGAGCAGCACGCCGGAGGCCGCCATCGAGTGGAAGAACGCCGGGTAGCGCCAGGTCTCCGAGGCCTTGGCGGCCGCGAAGTCCGGCACCCCCGCCGTCGCCGGGCCCTCCCCGAAGAACACCGAGAACAGGTTGCCCGCGCGACTGACCGCGTGGGCCACGCCCGCCTCGGTGAGTGCGGCGTCGGCGGCGTCGGCCACGAGCGTCGAGGCCGAGTTCACCGCCTCGTACACGGACGCGTCGGCGAGCCGGAGCGTCGCCAGCCCCGCGGCGGTGGCGAGCGGGTTCCCGGACAGCGTGCCGGCCTGGTAGACCGGCCCGCTCGGGGCGAGCTGGTCCATGACCTCGGCCCGGCCCGCGACCGCGGCCAGCGGCATGCCGCCGCCGAGGACCTTGCCGAACGCGAAGAGGTCGGGCGACCAGCCCTCGGCCTCGCCCTCGAGCCCCCACCAGCCGGCCGGGCCCACGCGGAACCCGGTGAGCACCTCGTCCTGGATGAGCAGGGCCCCGTGGGCGGCGGTCAGCTCGCGCAGGGCGCGGTTGTAGCCGGCCGCGGGCGCCACCACTCCCATGTTCGCCGCCGCGCCCTCGACGATGATGGCCGCGACCTGCTCGCCGTGGGCGTCGAAGACGGACCGCATGGCGGCCTCGTCGTTGTAGGGCACGACGACCGTGTGCGCGGCGACGGACTCGGGGACCCCCGGGGTGCCCGGGATGCCGAGGGTGGCGACCCCCGACCCGGCGTCCACGAGGAGGGAGTCGGAGTGCCCGTGGTAGTGCCCGGCGATCTTCACGAGCAGCGGGCGGCCGGTGACCCCGCGCGCCAGGCGCACGGCGGTCATCGTGGCCTCGGTGCCGGAGCTGACGAACCGGACGCGCTCGGCCGCGCCCACGCGGGAGGCGACGGCCTCGGCGAGCTCGGTCTCCGCCGTCGTGGGGGCGCCGAAGCTGAGGCCGGCCCCGGCGGCCGCCCGGACGGCCGCGACCACGGCCGGGTGGGCGTGCCCGAGGAGGGCGGGCCCCCAGGAGGCGACGAGGTCGACGTACGTCTCGCCGTCGGCGTCGGTCACGTACGGGCCGGACGCGGAGGTGATGAAGCGGGGCGTGCCGCCGACGGAGCCGTACGCGCGCACGGGCGAGTCCACCCCTCCGGGGATGATCGATCGTGCGGCGTCGAAGGCGCGGTCGCTGCTCGGCAGGGCGGCGGGGGTCGGGAAGGAGTTCACGGGTGGTCGACTACCTCTCGTTCAGCCAGGCGGCGGCCTCGGTGGCCCAGTAGGTGGCAATGATGCCCGCGCCGGCCCGGTGGATGGACAGCAGGGTCTCGAGGATCGTCCGGTCGCGGTCGATCCAGCCGCGCTCGGCGGCGGCCTCGACCATCGCCATCTCGCCGGACACGTGGTACGCCGCGACGGGCACGGTGACCTCCCGCGCCACGTCGGACAGGACGTCGAGGTAGAGGGTGGACGGCTTGACCATGACGACGTCGGCGCCCTCCGCCACGTCCAGGAGCGTCTCGCGCAGCCCCTCGCGGCGGTTCGCGGGATCCATCTGGTAGGTCTTCCGGTCGCCGGTCAGCTGGCTGTCGACCGCCTCGCGGAACGGCCCGTACAGGGCGGTCGCGTACTTCGCCGCGTAGGCGAGCGTGCCGGTGGAAGTGTGGCCGGCGGCGTCCAGCGCGGAGCGCACGGCCCCGACCTGGCCGTCCATCATCCCGGACAGGCCGAGCAGGTGCGCGCCCGCCTCGGCCTGCGCGAGGCCCATCTCCTGGTAGCGGGCGAGCGACGCGTCGTTGTCGACCGTGCCGTCCGCCGCGAGGACGCCGCAGTGGCCGTGGTCGGTGAACTCGTCCAGGCACAGGTCGGAGATGACGACCATGGCGTCGCCGACCTCCTCGGCGAGCAGGCGCAGCCCGACGTTCTGGATGCCCTCCGGGTCGACGGCGCCCGTGCCCGTGGCGTCGTGGTCCTCGGGCACGCCGAAGATCATGATCCCGCCGACCCCGGCCTCGGCCGCCTCGGTCGCGGCACGCCGCAGGGAGTCGGGGGTGTGCTGGTAGACGCCCGGCATCGACGTGATCGGTTGCGGCGAGTCGATGCCCTCGCGCAGGAAGACGGGCAGCACGAGATCGGCCGGGTGCAGGCGGGTCTCGGCGACCAGCCGGCGCATGGCCGGCGAGGTGCGCAGCCGGCGGGGCCTCGCGTTCGGGAAGCGGCTCACGTTCTCCTCCTTCCCCCGACGCCGGAGTCCGGCCCGGGAGTACGAGTCGCCCGGTCGGCGGCTCGGGTCGTCTGTGTGGCGGTGCTGGTGGGGGTGCTTGTGGCGGTTGCGGTGGGGTCGGCACCGGGAGTGGCGTCTGCAACCGGACCGGTCGCCCTGGCGGTGGTCGCGGCTGCGGCCGCGGCCGCGAGCGCGGCGGGCGTGGGTGCCTGCGCCTCGGCGGCGACGGGGAGGCCCTCGGACCGGATGGCCTCGGCCGTCGTGGAGCCGATCGCGACGAGCGCGCAGCCGGCCGGCGGCGGGCCGGCGATCGCGACGAGCGCGCGCAGGTTCGACGGCGACGTCAGCGCGACCGCGTCCGGCCACGGAGTGGTGGCCGCCGTGACGGCCGCGGGATCGTCGGTCTGTGCGGTCGTGTAGACGGGGACGGATCGCACGTGCCAGCCGTTGTCCGTCAGCGCCGCGCGGCCGGCCGGGTCGGCAAGCGCGCTCGCCGGAAGCAGGACGGTGCCCGGCGCGGGGGCCGGTCCGTCCGACAGATCCGTGGCGCCCGGCCGGCCCGGGGCGGACCCGATCGCGGCGACGATGCCGGCCATCGTGCCGTCGGGGGAGAGGAGGTCCGCGGTGACGCCGACGTCCGCCAGCGCGGCCGCGGTGGCCGCGCCGACGGCCGCGACACGGGTGCCGCCGGCCTGCGCCGCGGCCACGGCCGCGGGCCACCCGGCGGCGCGTGCCTCGTCCCGTGAGGACGTCGAGCGGGATGCCTCGTCGCCGGGCGCCGCTGCGGGCGGCGTCTTGTCGTCGAACGCGTCGCCGCCGGACGACGCCGTGGGGGAGGCAACGTCGTCGGTCGCCCCATCGCCGTCGGGCGCCGCGCCGACGAGTGCGCGGACGGTGCGCGCGGAGGTGACGACGACCCAGGAGGTGCAGGCCGGATCGATGTCCTCCCGGTCGACCGGCAGGCCGACCGTGCGGGTCAGCGGGACGACGACCGGGACCAGACCGGTGGCGCGCATCGCGGGCGCGAAGCGCTCGTGCGGCACGAGCACGCGCGGAGCCTGCTCCCCAGTCATCGGATCCCCCACGGTCACGCTCGGCCCGCTCAATCCTCGGCCATGAGGTCGGCGGCCCCGGACATGAGCAGGTCGTCGGCCAGCTCGCGGCCGACGGCCGCGGCCACGAGGGTGTCCTCGGGGTCGATCGCGTCGGTGACGGACCGGGTGAGGTGGGATCCGCCGTCGGGGCGGGAGACGAGGGCGGTCAGCTCGATCTGCCCTGCAGCCACGGTGGCGAGCGCGCCGACCGGTGCGGCGCAGCCGCCCTCCAGCCGGGCGAGCAGCGTGCGCTCGGCGACGACGGCGGACGCGGTGTCGAGGTCGTTGATCGCGCCGAGGGCGGCGGCGAGGGTGGGGTGGCGGTCGTGGACGTCGTCGCGGGTCTCGACCGCGAGCGCGCCCTGTCCGGGGGCGGGAAGGAAGCCTGGGGGGTCGAGCAGCTCGGTGACGGCGTCGGTGAGCCCGAGCCGCCTCAGCCCGGAGTGGGCGAGCACGACGGCGTCGAGGTCGTCGCCCACGCGGCCCAGGCGGGTCGGCACGTTCCCGCGGATGTCGGCGATCTCCAGGTCGGGGCGGGCGATGCGGAGCTGGCTGGCCCGTCGCGGGGAGCCGGTGCCGACGCGCGCGCCCTCGGGGAGGTCCTGCAGCGTGAGGCCGTCCCGTGCGCAGAGCGCGTCCCGCGGGTCCTCCCGCGGCGGCGTGGCGGCGATCGTCAGGCCGGGGGCGGGCGCCGTGGGCAGGTCCTTCAGCGAGTGGACGACGAGGTCGACCCGGTCCTCGAGCAGGGCCGCGCGCAGGGCGGTCGCGAACACGCCGGTACCGCCGAGCGAGGCGAGGGAGGCCCGGCTGACGTCACCCTCCGTCCGGATGACGACGAGCTCGATCGGGCCGCTGCCGGCGGCCTCGAGGGCGTCGGCGACGCGTTGGGACTGGGTGCGGGCGAGGTCGGAACCTCGGGTGCCGAGGCGCCAGGGTCGTCGGGAGGTCACCTCCCCATCATCGCACCGGGATCCGGGACCGCCGATGCGTGTGAGGCGCGTGACCCGTTCAGCTGCCGATGATTATGTGACGGAAGGCTTGCACAATTCGACATTCCTGCGAGAATGGATGAGAAATCGGGAAATGCTCATCACGGGCGAGCTATATGACGACGGGTCGTCATATTCTTTGATTCACGAGTCACATTTACTGTTCGGCATTGATGCCGCGGTGATCGCGCGGGCCACGCCGCGGGCGTGGCCGATGACCGCGGGCAGCCCGGTCCCCGCCACCCACGCTCCCGCCAGGTGCACGCCGCGCTCGCTCGTGATCCTCGCGAGCTCGGCCACCTCCGACCGGTGCTCCGGCGTCTGCGGGGCGAGCGCCCCGGCGTGCGAGAACGGGACCGAGGCGACGACGTCGCGCTCGGTGAGCTCGACGCCGAGCAGGGCCGAGGCGTTCGCGAGGGCCTCCTGCGTGCCGGCGGGGTTGATCTCCTCGCCGGGGCGCCCGTAGGACAGGCGCACCGCGTGCAGGCCGCCGAGCGCGGCGCGGGCCCACGGCCACTTCGCGCTCGCGTGGGTGAGCGCCTTGGCGCGCACGGGACGGCCGTCGACCCTCGCCCCCTCGGCCACGATGATGCCCGAGCCGCGCGGCGCCGCGTCCAGCTCGGGGGCGTCGAGGACGAGGGTGCGGTGCTCGACCGGGGCCCCCGACCGCAGGGTGAGGTCGGCGGCCTCGGCGACGTGCGGCGAGAGCAGGCGCACGGCCGCGCGGCCGGTGGCCGCGAGGACGACCTGCCCGGTCCGCACCTCCTCGCCGCCGGCGGTGCGCACGACCCAGGCTCCGGCGTCGGGGGTGAGCGACTCGATCCGGGAGTCGACGACGATGCGGGCGCCGGCCGCGCGGGCCGCGCCCTCGAGGGCGGCGGGCAGCCGGTGCATGCCGCCGACGATCGTGGCGACGACGGGGCCGGACGGCACCAGGCGGGCCACCGCCGCGGTGAGCGAGCCCTCCGCGGCGACGGCGGACGCCAGGCCGGGGGCGACCGAGTCGACCATGAGATCGGCCGGGTCGGCCGCGTGGAGGGCGCCCGCGATCGGGCGGACGAGGAGGTCGAGGACGTCGTCGCCCAGCCGGGTCCGCACGACGTCCGCGAGCGACGCGCCGGCCGGGATCCCGGGGCCCACGGACGCGTCGAGGGCGGCGGCCGCGGCGGCGGCGCGGGTGCCGAGGATGTCGGCGACGAGCGGGTCCGACAGGTCGGACGGGATGCCGAGCAGGGAGCGGGACGGGATCGGCCGCGCGGTCGTCGAACCGCCGTGGTGAACCGGCTGGACCCACGAGCGGGCCGCCGGGTGCTCGATCTGCAGGCCGAGCTCGGCGACGAGGTCGATCGCCTCCGGTCGCCTCACGCCCATCGCCTCCGCGCCGGCGTCGAGCACGGCGACGGCGCGGTCCTCGCCCGGCCGGCGCACGGGGAGCGGGCGCACGAGTCCGCCCGTGCGTTCGCTGGCCTCGACGACCGTGACCGTCCGTCCGGCCTCGGCCAGGTCGCGCGCGACGGTCAGGCCGGCGATGCCGGCGCCGACGACGACGACGTCGGCTGAGGTCTGCCCCTCGCCTTCCCGCATGGATCCATTATCGGGCCGTCCGGCGGCCGGTCGCCGAGCCCTTCGTCACAGGGAGTGGACGAGCTCCACGACCCGGGTGAGCACGGTCGGGTCCGTCTCGGGCGGGACGCCGTGGCCGAGGTTGACGACGTGTGCGGGCGCCTCGCGGCCGGACTCGATGACGGCCCGGACGTGGGCCTCGAGGACCTCCCACGGGGCGGCGAGCAGGGCCGGGTCGATGTTGCCCTGCAGCGGCATCGTGCCGCCCAGGCGCGCGTTCGCGGTCGCGAGGTCGATGCGGTGGTCGACCCCCACGACCTCGGCGCCGTGGCGCGCCATGACGGGCAGGATCTCCGAGGTCCCCGTGCCGAAGGTGACGCGCGGGACGCGGCCGGCGACGGCGTCGAGCGCGCGCCGGGAGTAGGGGGCGGCGTGGGCGGTGTAGTCCGCGATCGACAGCGAGCCGGCCCAGGAGTCGAAGAGCTGGACGGCCCGGGCGCCGGCGTCGACCTGGGCGGTGAGGAACGCGCCGGTGAGGTCGGCGGTCCACGTCATGAGGCGGTCCCAGGCGGCGGGGTCCGCGTGCATGAGGGCGCGCGCCGCGAGGTGGTCGCGGGACGGGCGGCCCTCGACGAGGTAGGCCGCCAGCGTGAAGGGCGCGCCGCCGAAGCCGATGAGCGGCGTGTGCTCGGGGCTGCTGCCGTCGCCGAGCTCGGAGAGCACCGCGCGGACCGCGGCCGCGATGGGCGCGTGGTCGCCCGGCTCGTGCGCGACCAGGCGGTCGACGTCGGCGGACGTGCGCACGGGGGAGTCGATGACCGGGCCGACCCCGGGCGCGATCTCCACGCCGATGCCCGCCAGCCTCAGCGGGATGACGATGTCGGAGAAGAGGATCGCGGCGTCGACCCCGTGGCGGCGCACGGGCTGCAGCGTGATCTCCGCGGCGAGCTCCGGGGTGAGGCACGCCTCGAGCATCTTGGTGCTCCCGCGGACCTCAAGGTATTCCGGCAGCGACCTGCCGGCCTGTCGCATGAACCACACCGGAAGGCGGTCGGGCCGGGTCCCCGAATATGCCGAAAGAAGGGCGGGTTTATGACTCGGCGTCATCACGTCAGGAATGTCAAGGAATGTCACTCCGACATTGTGCCTGTCGGGGATAAACAATTGTTACCGTGAGCGCGTGGCACTGGTCCTACTCGCCGCCGACCATCACGGCGCGGCCCTCCCCGACATCGAGCGCCTGAGCGTCGGCGCCGAGACCCTCCCGCCGGCCGTCACCGGTCCCGGAGGGGCCGACGGGGCGGTCGTCCTCGCCACGTGCAACCGGATCGAGCTCTACCTCGACACCCCGGACCCGGCCGCGACCCTCGATCTCGCGCGGTCCGCGCTGGCCGAGGCCTCCGGCGTCGACGGGGCGGAGGTCGACCACCTGACCGGCTCCCTCGTGGGGGACGAGGTCGTCCAGCACCTGTTCGAGGTCGCCTGCGGCCTGGACGCGATGATCGTGGGCGAGCGGGAGATCGTCGGCCAGGTCCGCCGGTCCCTCGAGCACGCGCGCGCGGCCGGCACGACCACCCCCGTCCTCGAGGACGTCGTCCAGCGCGCCTCGCGCGCCTCGCGCAAGGTCGCGGTCGACACGGACCTCGCCGCGGCCGGCCGCTCCGTGGTCGCCGTCGCGCTCGACCTCGCCGCCGCCCGCGGCGCCTGCCAGGACTGCCTGCGCACCGAGACGAACTGGTTCGGGCTCGGTGGCCCCCTCGACCTTCCCCGCAGCAGCTGGGCCGGCAAGCGGGTCGTCGTCGTCGGCACGGGCGCCTACGCCGGCGCCACCGTGGCCGCCCTGCGCCGCCGCGAGTGCCGGGACATCGCCGTGTGGTCCACGTCCGGCCGGGCGGCCGGCTTCGCCGCCGCGGAGGGCGTGCGAGCCGCCGGGGACCTCGGCGAGGAGATCGCGGCGGCGGACCTCGTCGTCACGTGCCGCGGCACCGGCACCGTGGTCGTCGACGCGGACACCGTGCGCGCGGCCGTGAGGGCGCGCCGGGAGCGCGGCGTGACCGACCCGGTCGTCATCATCGACCTGGCCCTGCGCAAGGACGTGGCCGAGGACGTCGCGGCCGAGCCCGGCGTCGTCGTCATCGACCTGGAGACCGTCCAGGCCCACGCCCCCGCGGCGACGGACGGCCAGGTGCAGCGCGCGCAGGAGATCGTGGCCGAGGAGGTGCGCGCCGTCGTCGACCGGCACGCGGAGCGCCAGATGGACCAGGTGGTCGTCGCGGTCCGCTCGCGCATCGGCGTCGCGCTCGAGGAGGAGCTCGCGCGGCTCCCCATGGCCGGCCCGATCCCCGCCGAGGACGCCGCCCGTGCGCTGCGACGCCTTGCGTCCCGCCTCGCCCACGGGCCGACGGTCGCGGCGCGTGCTGCCGGCCGTCAGGGCCGGGGCGGCGAGTTCATCCACGCGCTCGACATGGTCACCGGCATCGACGCGTCCGCCCCCGCGGGCGTCCCGGTCGCCGCCACCCTCGAGCCGGGCGCCGCGGCCGTCGGCGCCGACGTCCCCACCCGCCACACCCAGAAGGATCACCCGTGAGCCTGATGACCCCCGCCGCCGCCGAGCACCGCACGGACGTGGGCGGGAACGCCGATCCCCTCGCCCCGTACGACGCGGTGCTGTTCATGTCCTTCGGCGGGCCGGAGGCGCCCGAGGACGTCGTCCCGTTCCTGCGCCGCGTCACGGCGGGCCGCGGCATCCCGGACGAGCGGCTCGAGGAGGTCGGCGAGCACTACTACCTGTTCGGCGGCAAGAGCCCGATCAACGACCTCAACCTTGCGATGCTCGCGGACCTCACGGCCGAGCTCCGCGCCCGCGGCATCGACGCCCCGATCCACTGGGGAAACCGCAACTGGGACCCGGACGGTATCGACGTCCTGCGCCGGATGTACGACGACGGCGCCCGTCGCGTCCTCATGATCGTCACCTCGGCGTACGGGTCCTACTCGGGCTGCCGCCAGTACCGGCAGGACGTCGGCCGGTACGTGCCCGAGCTCGTGGCCGAGGGCCGCCCGGTCGTCATCGACAAGGTCCGCCCCTACTTCAACGACCCCGGCTTCGTCGAGGCGAACGTGGACGCGGTCGTCGACTCCATGCGCGAGCTCGGCGGCGAGCCGCACCTCATGTTCGTCACCCACTCGATCCCCGACGCGATGGAGCTTGCCTCCGGCCGCATGACGCCGGCGAGCTACGCCGAGCAGCACGAGGAGGTCGCCCGCCTCGTGGCTGCGGCCGCCGGGAGCCGGCTGGGGCGCGAGCTCACCTACTCGCTCACATACTGCTCGCGCTCCGGCTCCCCGCACACCCCCTGGCTGGAGCCGGACGTCAACGACGCCCTGGAGCAGTTCGCCGCCGACGGCGGCACGTCCGTCGTCGTGAGCCCGATCGGCTTCATCTCCGACCACATGGAGGTCGCGTACGACCTCGACACCGAGGCGAAGGAGACGGCCGAGAACCTCGGCCTCGGCTTCGCCCGGGCCGCGACCGCCGGCCCGCACCCCGCGTTCATCTCCGGGCTCGTCGACCTCCTTCTCGACCGCGCCGCCGAGGCGCGCGGCGTGCCCGAGAACGGCGAGGGGCGCCGCCGCGTCGTCGGGTCCTACCCCGCCTGGGCGTCGGAGTGCGCGGTGGGCTGCTGCGCGGTCCGCGACGGCTTCGACGACGGCAAGCTCGCCCTGTGTGCGGCGCCGGGCGACGTCGTCACGCCCCGCTGACCGGGCAGCCCCGCGCGCCCCTCATCCATCGAGCAGTGCCCCGCGACCGCGGTGCGGTGCTCGACCACCGCAGTGCAAGGCCCCGCAACCGCTAGGAGCGAAACCGCAGTGAACGAGTCAGCGCCCGTGACGACCGAGGTCGACACCGAGTCCATCAACGCCTCGATCCGCTACACGATGTGGTCGGTCTTCGCGACCTCCCAGGCGCTGCCGAGCGACCGCGCCGAGCGCGAGGCGCTCGTCGCGGGCGCCGAGGAGGCCGTCGCGGGGACGGGCGTGACCCTCCGCGGGTGGTACGACGTCGGGGGGCTGCGCGCGGACGCGGACCTCATGGTGTGGTGGCACGCCGACACGATCGAGGAGGTCCAGGCCGCCTACCACGCGCTGCGTGCGAGTGACCTGGGTGCCGCGCTCGAGCCGGTGTGGTCGGTCGTCGGCCTCCACCGCGCCGCGGAGTTCAACCGCAGCCACGTGCCGGCCTTCCTCGCGGGCGAGGCCCCGGGCGACTACATCTGCGTCTACCCGTTCGTCCGCTCGTACGACTGGTACCTGCTCGACCCGGCCGAGCGCTCGCGGATGCTGCGCGAGCACGGCATGGCCGCCGCCTCCTACTCGGACGTCCGCGCCAACACGGTGTCCGCGTTCGCGCTCGGCGACTACGAGTGGATCCTCGCGTTCGAGGCGCCCGAGCTGCACCGGATCGTCGACGTCATGCGCGAGCTGCGCGCGGTCGACGCGCGCCTCCACGTGCGCGAGGAGGTCCCGTTCTACACCGGGCCGCGCGTGGCTCTTGCCGACTGGGCCGCGCGGCAGCCGCTCGCCGAGTAGAGGCCGGTGCCGGGTAGGTGCCCGTTACCTTGTGAGTGCTCCGATGGTCGGGGTTCTGGTCGCTCGGCCGGGTATGGCTTAGGTGCCCTGCCATCGATGGTCCGGGGGGTGTTGCCGCCCGGTCGAGAGACACGCGTTGACTGCTGATAGGGACACGGCCCAGCACTGCTGAGGTCTCTTCGTAACGTGGGTGCCAGCATCGGGTGTCGAGACTGCGACCAGTAGTGATGCGTTCAAAGGAGGACGCCATCATGGACACGAGGTTCGCGGTCGTGATCGGCCTGGATGTAGGCAAGAGCGGGCATCATGCCTGTGCGTTGTCCCCGGACGGAGAGCGCTTGTTCGACAAGCCTCTCCCGCAGGACGAGGCCCAGTTACGCGAGCTGTTCACGGGCCTGCAAGAGGGCGGTGAAGTACTGATGGTCGTTGACCAGCCCAACACGATCGGTGCTCTGCCGATCGCGGTCGCCCGCGATGTCGGTTGCGCGGTCGCTTATCTCCCCGGTCTGGCGATGCGCAAGGCCGCGGACCTGTACCCGGGCAGGGCCAAGACAGACGCGCGGGATGCGTTCATCATCGCCGATACCGCCCGCACGATGCCTCACACCCTGCGCAGCGTCGATCGTGACAGCGAGGTCCTCTCCGCGCTGAAAGTCCTGGCCGGTTTCGATGAGGACCTCGCCCATGAGACCACCCGAGCGTTGAACCGGATCCGGTCGCTGCTGACCCAGATCCACCCCGCTCTCGAGCGCGTCTTCACCGGTGGCGTACTGTCGACCAGTCTCGTGCTGGACCTGCTGGAGAAGTACGGCGGTCCTACCGGCCTGGCAGCCGCCGGCCGCGGCAAGGTCCTGCGGTTCGCACGGTCTCGTTCCCGCCGGGACCCAGCAGATCTCGTGGACCGGATCTTCACCGCCCTGAGGGAACAGACCGTGATCGTTCCCGCGACCACGGCAGTCGAGCTCGTCCTGCCGCGAGTAGCCGGCCAGGTCAAAGAACTCAAACACCAGCGAGCAACAGTCGCCGGTGAAGTCGAGGCCATGCTGGAGGACTTCCCTCTTGCCTCGGTCTTGATGAGCATGCCGGGGATCGGCATCAAGACCGCCGCCTCGATCCTCCTCGCGATCGGTGACGGCACGGCCTTCGCGACCGCTGGTCATCTTGCGGCCTATGCCGGGATCGCGCCTGTCACACGACGATCCGGGACCTCGATCCGCGGGGAGTTTCCAGCCCGGTCCGGGAACAAGCGATTGAAAAACGCCCTGTTCTACTCCGCATGGATCGCTACCCGCTGCGACCCGGTGTCCAAGGCCTACTTCGACCGCAAACGCGCCGAAGGCAAACGACACAACGCTGCCGTGATCTGCCTCGCCCGCCGCCGCTGCAACGTCATCTTCGCCATGCTCCGCGACGGCACCTACTACCAAACACCGACCACCACCCCGACCCCCGAGCCAGCCGCCCTCGCAGCTTGACTCAGAACATAGGGACACCCCCGGGTCGTCGACCCGGACCAGGACTGCGGGCCCGGCCCGGGGTGAAACCCCGGGCCGGGCCCGACCTGTCGGTGCCGCGGCATGCGGCGCCTGCAGTGCCGCGCCGGCCGGACGGTCCCGACCGGGCCGCCTCGGCCGACGTCGTCCACAGGCGATCGGCGTGCCGGTGCCCCCACAGCCGCGCACCGACGTCGGCGTGCGTGCCGGCCCTCCCTCCTAGCGTCCCTGCTGAGGGCGAAAGGGGAGAGACGTGAACCTCACCGAGAACGAACTGAGGCTGGACGCGCACCGGGTGGGCGCCGAGGTCGGCGAGCTCGAGGCGATCCGCGCCCGTCTCGAGGCGTGCCAGCCACTTGTGTGGCACGGGGTGGCCGGCGGCGAGGCGGGCCGCACGACCGACGAGCTCCGGGCTGACCTGGTCGGCGTCATCGACACGCTGTCCGCGCTCCGCTCGCGCTTCGGCGGCCTGGCGCTCCGGGCCGTCATCGCCGAGATGCCCGGCATGGAGGCGGCATGAGCCGCGGGATCGCACCGGCGCCGGCGGGCGGGCTGCGGACCGGGACAATGGGGGACGGCCTGCGGCCCGACGAGCCGCTCGGCCCCGACCCGGTCCAGCCGATCCACATCGTCTCCTCCGCGGACCGGATGGACGTGGACACCGTCGAGGTCCGGGAGCAGGCCGACGGGCTGCACCGCATCGTCGAGGAGCTCAGGGCCTCCGCCGGGCGGTTGAGGCTGGTCGGAAGCTCGGCGACGGCCGGACTGCCGCGCATCGGCGACCCCGCACGCCAGTACTCCGTGCTCGTGAAGGACCCGGCGCTCGCCGGGGACATCCGGGCGGCGCGGTCGGAGGCGCTCGCGGTGGCCGACTCGCTCGACTCGGTGGCCGCCCGCACGGAGGACTTCGCGTTCGGGCTGCAGTCGTGGGCGGCGGTCGTCGACCGCACCAACGGGATCATCGACCTGTCGTTCCGGACGACGCTCGCCGCCCTGCTCCTGGGGCCGGGGTTCGGGCTGCCCGGCAACCCCCTCGCGGACGTCGGCTGGGGTGCGTGGGACGGCGCGCACACCGCGCGGATTGCGCCGAGGCTCGTCACGCAGCCGGGGGACGCGGGGCTGGCCTACGTCTACAGCGACGGCGTCTCCCGCTCCAGCGGCCTGGTCATGGGCCTCGTCGACGGGCTCCTGGCGCCGGTCGTCGGACCGCTCGCGCTGGTGGGCCTCGGTCGAACGGCCGAGGGGCCGAGCAGCGATGTCGCCCGGGTGACCTCGCTCGGCGGATGGTTCGTGGGCCATCGCCGGAGGCGTGCCGCGGGGTGGCTCTCGTTGGTCGGCCTCGAGGAGGACGCGCGAGCCCTCATGCCATGGGGCGGGGCCGGCGGAGAGGCGGAGGCCGTCGTCGACCCGCTCGACGTGCCGGGGCTGTGGACCGGCCGGTCGGCCGGACTCGCGGGAGAGGGGAGCGGCCTCGCGGGGGCGACGATCCCCCTGCTCGCGGCCGGCGGCGTGGTCGCCGCGGGGCGGTCGGCGGGGACCGGTACCGCGGCGGCCGGGTCGCCCAGGGCTGCCGGATCCTCGGTCCGGTCGGTCGGTGACGCGATCCGGCGGATCGAGCCGCTGCGGGCGGAGTCCGGTCGCGCGAACCGGCCGCACGTCGAGGTCCTGCGCACCGACCACCCCGACGGCTCGAGGTCCTTCGTGCTCGTGGTGCCGGGGACCACGGGGGACGGGCTCGTGGACGCGCACAACATGATGGACTGGGGCGCGGACATCGAGCTTGCGGCGGGACGGGACTCCGACGTCCTCGACGGAATCACCCGGGCGCTGGAGGCGGCCGGCGCCAGGCCGGGGGACGCCGTCGGGGGTGCCGGGCACTCCCAGGGCGGGCTCGTCCTCGCCCGCTGGATGTCCGGGGAGGACGCCGCGCAGTACGACGTCCGGGCGAGCGTGGCGCTCGGCGCACCGCTCGCCAACGTGGCGGACCCGGTCGCCGGGCACCACGTCGCGGTCGGGACGAGGGACGACATGGTCGTCGGCTACGCCGGCGATCCGATGCCGCACATCCCGCCGGGCGGAGCCGGCGGCAGCCTCACGTCCTACTCCGTCGACACGATCACCGACCACGCGACCGAGACGGCGGCGACCTCCGGCGAGGCCCACTACGAGAGCCACTACATCGCCGCCTGGGACGCCATCGCGTCCAACCGGGCGGGGGACTCCGACGTCGCGCACGTCGAGGCGGAGTTCGCCGAGATGCTCGGCGCGGACGAGGACGGGGCGACGACCACGTCGATCATCGTCGAGCTGGAACGGAGATAGAAGCGTCCCCGGGCTCGCCCGCCAGGTGACCCCGGGGACCGCGCTCGTGGGCGGGCGCGGCATGCTTGGAGGCATGACCGCCACGCCCGACGACGCCTACTCGCCCGGTTCCCACCTGCTCCCGCACGTGCACGCGCTCCCGCGGTACGTGCCCGGGGCGCGCCCGGAGGAGGGGCGCCGCGTCGTCAAGCTGTCCTCGAACGAGATGCCGCACCCGGCGCTGCCCGGTGTCGCCGAGGCGGCCGCGGCGGCGACCACCGCCGCCGGCCGCTACCCGGACATGGCGGCGGTCGACCTCGTGGGCGCGCTCGCGGAGCGGCACGGCGTGGAGCCGGACGCGATCCTGGTCGGCGGCGGATCCACGGCGGTGCTGGAGACGATCCTGCGGGCCACCTGCACGGCGGGCGACGAGGTCGTCGCGGCCTGGCGGAGCTTCGAGGCCTACCCGATCGCCGTCCGGATCACGGGCGCGGAGCTGGTGACCGTGCCGGTCGACGACCAGGGGCGGCACCGGCTCGAGGCGATGATCGAGCGCATCACCGACCGCACGCGCGTGATGCTCCTGTGCTCCCCGAACAACCCCACGGGACCCGCGCTGTCGCGCACGGAGCTCGTCGCGGCGCTGGACCGGATCCCCCGCCGGGTGCTTGTCCTCCTCGACGAGGCCTACATCGACTTCGTGACCGCCGACGATCCCACCGACGGGTCGTCCCTGCTTGCCGACCACCCGAACCTCGTCGTCCTGCGAACGTTCTCCAAGGCCTACTCGCTCGCCGGCCTGCGGGTCGGTTACGCGCTAGGCCACCCGGAGCTCATGGGCGGGATGCGCGCGGCCGCCACGCCGTTCGGCGTCTCCGCGCCCGCGCAGGCGGCCGCGGTCGCGGCCCTGGCCCAGCAGGACGAGGTCCGACGGCGCGTGGCGGAGGTCGTCGCCGAGCGCGACCGACTCGTCAGCGGCCTGCGCGAGCGCGGCATCGACGTCCCGGACGCCCAGGGCAACTTCGTCTGGCTGCCCCTGGGCGAGCGGACTGCCGACTTCGCCACGGCGGCCGCCGCGGCCGGGCTGCTCGTGCGCCCGTTCGCGCCGGAGGGCGTGCGGATCACCGCCGCCGAGCCGGCGGACACCGACGCGGTCCTCGCGCTCGCCGAGGAGTTCCTGGCTTAGGTTGCCGAGCCCAGAGCCTCTGCCGCGTCCGCAAGATCCGCAGGAGAACCGCCCGGTCACGACGCACTGGGCTGGATCCGCTCACAGAGCTTGACGGTCAACACGACAGGAGGGCCCGCGCACGGGTGCGGGCCCTCCGTCGTGACTCGGTCACTGCGTGTGGTGAACCGTCAGGTGATCTGTCGGGACCACTCGCCGTACGGACACTCCAGCGTGATCCCGCCTGAGCCGTCCTCCTCGAAGTTCGCCGGGTGATGGGGGTGCAGGCCGCACGGTGGAATGGGCTCTCCCCAGTGTGAGGACTCCACTACGTGATCCTGAATGGAGTCTGCAGAAAACCACGCGACATTTGCTGGATCTGAATCACTGGTAAAACTGCTGACCTGGTTGCAGAGTTCTTTTCCCGCGGCGAATCGGAGGGTGACCTTGAACCTGGGTCCATGCGGGGGAGGCGTGGAGTTTACGGGCTCTTCTCGAACGAGGGTGTAGTCCGTTGAGCGCGTCGCTGTCCGTGTAGGAG
>FUHX01000063.1 GCA_900163555.1 Actinomycetales bacterium JB111
CTCCTACACGGACAGCGACGCGCTCAACGGACTACACCCTCGTTCGAGAAGAGCCGGTTTTGTGTGGTCGCGGTAGAGAAGGATGCAGCGTACGTGCCTCTGGTCCGCTCCCGTCTGGACAGGTCTTCTCGAGCGTGACCGTTGAGTGCCTACCGGGGACCGCCAGCAGCGGTTTGGGGTATATCAGGGCTGTCCGCCACGGAGGCATAACGTCGAGTCCGCCGGCCTCTTGCTGAGAGTGTGAGTGTTCCGTGGCGTTGTTTGGCGGTGGCATCGACCGAAGCGCCCTCGGTCTGATGCCGCTTCCTTTGGGACTCCGCACCGCGCAGCGTCGGCAGGTCAGCGCCACAGGATCGGTGACTGGTACCGATGTCCTGATACGGTCGTGCTCGTCGCCACCGGCGTCAGCGTTGACGGGTGGCACGAGGTTCTCGGCTGCCAGTCGACGGTGTGGCGTGATGAGTGTTCTGGATGTCGTCGTCGAGTACGCGGCCGATGTTCCATACGACCACCGTGAGTCCGAGTGCGGACAGCACTCCGGCGCCGAGTATGACTGGGACGAATCCGAAGGTGCCCGCGAGTGCGAGGCCGGAGCCGCCGGAGATGACCATGAGGAGTGACGTGATGGTGGTGAAGAGGGTGAAGTCGGTGCCGGCGCTTTCGGGGCGGGTGAGGTCCATCGAGATCGTGTAGATGATCGCGAAGGCGGCGGCGAATGCGGCGTTCGACAGTGCCACGACCAGCAGCACGAGCCATGGCCAGATCGCACCGAGTGCGATCGGCAGGGTGCCGAAGGTGGCGAGCACCTGTAGTCCGCCCAGCCACAGTAGGGCGGGTCGTCTGCCGATCCGGGCGATGTATGCGCCGGCGAGGATGCCGGCTGCGACGCCGGTGAGGCTGCCGCCGATCACGACGTACAGGCCGATCGTGGCCTCGTCCCAGCCGTCGGTGACGAGCATGGGGCGTACGAGGTTGTAGCGACGGTGAACCCCGCGCTGTATGCGGGGATGAGTGCGAGGCTCCACCATCGCACGCGCCGGTCGCCGAAGAACCGGGCGATCGCCCGCAGCGTGATGCGGGGGGCGGGTACGTCGCGTTCATCGGCCTCCTCGCGCCAGCGGAGCACGAAGGGGAGCGCGACGAGCGTGCATGCGGCGAGGCAGAGCGCGGCGATCTGCCATCCCGCCGCCTGGTAGACGACGAGCACGACGCCACCGCCGACGACCTGTGCCACTGACGATCCCGCCGATTGGAAGCCGTTGCCCAGGCCGCGCTCGTCTGGCCGGAGGAGTCTCGTCGCGGCGGCGTCGGCGGCGACGTCTTGGGTGGCGGCGACGACGAAGATCACCGCGAAGAGCACGAGCAGGGTCGTGAACTGGGTGGCCGGGTCGAACAGGGCGAGCGAGGCGCATCCTATGGCGAGCAGCGACTGCGTGAGCAGGAGCCAGCCGCGATAGTGTCCGAGCCGTCGTGACCCGAACCGGTCGACGACCGGCGCCCACAGGAACTTGAGCGTGAGTAGTGTTGCGATGCCCGCTGCGGCCCCGATGAGCGCGAGTGGCACGCCACGGGCCTGCGCGATGGTCAGGAACGCGTAGGTGAAGAAGCCCAGGCTCAGGTTCTGGGTGCAGTAGAGCGCGGCGACGAGTGCGAGCCTCCCGCGACGGGACTGGCCACCGGGAAGCGGGGGGCGGCTGGTGGTCATGATGCTCCTTGCTGGGCGGCGAGATCCGCGTAGGCCGGGCAGTCGCCCAGCAGTTCGGTGTTGGTGCCGATGCCGGCGATGCGGCCGTGTTCGACGACGACGATGCGGTCGGCGGCGGCGATGGTGGTCAGGCGGTGCGCGATGACGAGCACGGTGCGGCCGGCCACGAGCGAGGACAGTGCTCGCTGGATGCGGTCTTCGGTGCCGGGGTCGACTGCGGCGACGGCCTCGTCGAGGATGAGCACCGGCGCGTCCTTCAGCAGGGCTCGGGCGATCGCGAGCCGTTGGCGTTGTCCGCCGGACAGGTCGGTGCCGCCGTCGTGCAGCACGGTGTCGAGGCCGTGGGGCAGCGCCCGGACGACGTCGTCGCACTGCGCGGCCTCGAGCGCGGCCCACAGCTCGTCGTCGGTGGCGTGCGGGTGTCCGAGTGCGAGGTTGTGGCGCACGGTGTCGTCGAAGAGGTAGACGTCCTGGTGCACGACCGCCACCTGTGCCATGACGCGGTCGCTGCCGAGTTCGGTGACCGGTACGCCGCCGAGCAGCACGTGCCCCGATGGGACGTCCCACAGTCGTGCGGCCAGGTGGGCGATGGTCGACTTGCCCGAGCCCGACGGTCCGACGAGTGCGGTGATCTGCCCAGGCTCGGCTCGGAACGATACACCGGTGAGGACCGGTTGCGATGCGCCGTCGTATGTGAAGGAGACGTCACGGAACTCGACCGACCCGTCGGCAGGTTCGATGGGTCGTTCGGGTTCACTGAGCACGGGTGCGTCCCAGATCTCGCCGATCTTGGCGGCGATCTGCTGCTGGTTGCGCCGGTAGCCGGCGAGCATCATGAGTTCTTGGATGGGCTGGTAGATCGTCAGCGACAGGAACAGGAAGGCCAGCAGGGTGACGGCAGGCACCGCCCCAGTGGCGTACAGACCTGCCCCGACGACGATGAGCACCACTTGCCCGGACTCGACCGCGATCGAGCCGAGCGCCGTCGCGGGCGTGGCCCGTACCGACATGGCCGTGCTCGCCTCGGAGAGTCGCGAGATCGCGGTGTCATAGCGGGATGCCATCGCCGACCCAGGGTTCCCACGCAGCACAGCGGCGCCGCGGGCCTGGTCGAGCAGTGCGACGGTGGCCTCCTGCCTCGCGGCGTAGAGGTCGGCGAAGGCCCGGTGGTGAATGCGATCGCTCCACACCGTCAGCAGCCAGAACAACGGCAGGCCGATGAGCGCCGCGAGGGCGAGCCGCCAGTCGATGACGAGCAGGATGATCATCGCGTAGACGGGCTGCACGAGCCCGCCGACGATCTGCTGCGGGACGTTCTGGAAGTCGATCATCGCCGTGTCGTTGCCGACGAGCGTGGCGATCCTGCCGTTGTCGACGCGACCGAAGAACCCCAGCGGAACCCGCCGGAGACGTTCGAGCACCGACAGCTGCAGATCGGCCTTGGAGCGGGCCGACAACCGCCACACCAGCGCGTTGGACCAGACGGAGGCGAGCAGACGCAACACCAGCATGCCGGCAAGCAGCGCCGTGACGGTCCAGACCAGTGACGCATCGAGGCCGCCGGCCCAGCCCTCGCCGATGGCGGCCATGACGATCACGAAGACCGCGATGAGCGGCGCCCCGCGCACGAGCGATTCCGCGACGAGTCGCACGAACCCGCGGCGCCACAGCGTCTGCCAGCTCCGCCCGTACAGGGCCCGCCACTGCCTGGCGAAGCCGAGCCCGCCGATGTGCGCTCGCACGACGGAACGCGCAGCCTGCCCCCACTCGTCCGCGGCGCTGTCCGGGAGGTTCTCAGCGACATTCGTAGCGGGTGCCGGCGCGGGTACCGGTGCGGTCGATGCCTCGAGCCGCCAGCCCTCGGCGTCCCGGTAGGAGTGCCAGAGCTCCCGATACGGGGTACACGTCTCGAGCAACCCCTCGTGGTCGCCGGTCACAGCGACCACACCCTGGTCGAGATAGGCGATCTGGGCGCTGTGCTGGATAGTGGAGAGCCGGTGGACGATCGCGATCACGGTACGTCCCGCTATGACTTCATCGAGAGCGTCGAGTGTGTTGCGTTCGGTGGTGGCGTCCAGCGATGCGGTGATCTCGTCGAGTACGAGGATGCGCGCGTCCTTGAGGATGGCCCGGGCGATCGCGATGCGCTGCCGTTCGCCGCCGGAAAGCACCCCGCCGCCGGCGGGCAGTTCGGTGGCCCACCCCTCGGGTAGTGCGGCCGCGACGTCGCCGAGCTGGGCGCGTTCCGCGGCGGCGACCACCTCGGCCTCGGTCGCGGCCGGTCTGGCGATGCGGATGTTCTCCAGCAGCGACGCGGCCAAGACATACTCGTCCTGCTGGATGAACGCCACGAGCCCCGCGAGCGACTCGGTGGGGATCTGCCGCACATCGACCCCGCCGATGCGCACCGCACCGGAATCGACGTCGGAGAACCTTGCCACGAGCCTGGCGAGCGTCGATTTACCGCTACCGGTCCGGCCGACGAGCGCGAGTGTTTCCCTTTCCCGTGCGATCAGGCTGATGCCGTCGAGCACCAGTGCGTCCTCGCGGTAGGCGAATCGCACGTCGTCGAACTCGACGTCGAAACGCTCGGGGACGACGGGCTCGGCCGGTGCGGGCAGCGGGTCCTCGGCGAGGATCTCGGTGATCGTCCCCGCCGCCAGTTGGATCCTGACGAGGATCGTCGCCAGTGTGCCGACGAGGCCCATGACGGGCGTGAGATACCCGAGCGCCAGCAGCAGGAACAGCACGAGCGTCGGCAGATCCAGCTCGCCCGAAGCGAAGCGCAGGCCTGCGACGGGGATGAGCAGCGCGACCGTGAGCCCCGTGGCCACGGTCATCGCCGCCACCAGCCACCGCACCGGCCCGGCTGTCGCCGCCGTCTGCAGACGTGCGGCCTCGATGACGGCCGTGCGCGCCTGGTCGTAGCCGGTGTCCGGCCGTAGGTACCCGCGGATGACCTTGATGCCCTGCAGATACCCCATGACAGCCCGGCTGAGCGTGGTCGAGTGCTCGGCGAGAGCGGCATTGTTGCGCTGCGCGAGCCTCATACCGATCGCCGAAACGACGACGAGCAGCACGAGCGAGGCGAGTGCCACCAGCGCGAGCCTCCAGTCGACGACGAACAATGCGATCGTCGTCGCCACAGGTACCGCCGCTGCGGCGGCGCCGTCGGGAACGCCATGCGCGAGCGCCTCTTCGAGCTGCTCGACGTCGTCGTGCAGCACCTTCTTCAGCTCACCCGTCGATCTCGCCTGCACCCGCCCGAGCGGCAGCACCTGCAGTTTCGCAGCGATGGCACGCCGCAGGTCGCCGAGGATCCGGTACGCGGCGACATGCCCGACGTGGGTGGACAGCCCGTTCGCGATCGCCCGCACGACCAGCGCGACCGCCGTCCACCACGCGATCCAGCCAACCGCTGCGGTATCCGCAGACGGCCCAGCGAATAGCGCCACCGTCACCGCATACACCGCGAGATACGGCGCCAGCGAGCACCCGGTACCGACGACGGCGAGCACGGCAGAGCCCACGAGACCGAAACGGTGCCCGGCCACGATCGCACCGAGGGTGGTGGGTTCCGCACCGGGCCGGGCACCTGCCTCGCCAGCTCCAGACATCAGGGCATTAGCTCGAGTAAGGGTCACCTAAGTGAGGCTAGAAGCAGCAAGCGCGAAAATAAATAGCCATGTATTTACTGTTCTCGCCAAGCTAAGATCGTGGTGTGTCCACTGAGCGCCGTAGCGACCGGGGGAGAGGGCGCCCCCGTCAGGGTGACATCGTCCTGAGTCGCGACCTCATCGTCGAGACCGCGCTCGCGATCGCAGGTGCAGAAGGCTTCGCCGCGCTCTCCATGCACAGACTCGCTCGCCAGCTCGACGTGACCCCGAGAGCGCTCTACAACCATGTCGCAGACCGGCAGGAAGTGATCGATCTCGCCGCCGCGCGCATGCTGCAGCACACGCCCATGCCGGCCTTCGACCATCCGGATTGGCGCGACGCGCTCCGCGATGCCTACGACAAAGCCCGCCAGGCCTACCGGGCCTACCCGCGCGCCACCCTGATCTCACTGGACGAGACCGTCAGTGCCACGTCGGTCGACCCGCACCGGGTGATCCTTGCCGAACGCCTCCTACAGTTCTTGGTCGACCTCGGGTTGACACTGCCCCAGGCGCTCGTGATACGCAGCGGGTTCCTCTTCGACGTGTTCGCCTTCACGCTGCTGATCGACTACCGCTACGACCGCGGCGACGACGAACTGCGCCGGATGATGAGCCAACCAGTGCCCGAAGCCTGGCTGGACTCCCTCCCCGACGTCGTTGCACCACGGTCACGAGAAGCGTCCGACCTTGACCCCCGCACCAGCGATGAGATGTTCGCCGAGACCATCGCCATGCGAATCGCCACCATCGAGCACCTGCTCGAATGAACCAGGCGCTGCGCCATGTGCCGCAAGCACCCGGGTAGCCCAGCTGTCGACCCCGTCCTTCGGTGTCGATGACGCCGTCCCTTGATTTCGGTAGTCCACTCTCATAATCTGGTGAGGTGAGCCTTACCTCAGAAAGCGGTGTCCGTGCGGCAGGTCGCGCGCGTCGGCCGGGGCGTCCACCCACGATCGATGCGGCGGCCATCGGCGGCGCGGTCGTGACGGTCGGTTTCCGGGAGGTGACGTTCGCTGCGGTGGCGGACCGGCTGGGTGTCGGGCAGGCGACGGTGTATCGGCACGCGGCCAATCGTGACGAGCTGGTGCGTCTCGGGTTGGAAGAGGCGGTGTCTGGTTTCGCCTGGCCGGATCTTACGGGCCGGTGGGACTCATTGCTGCGGCGATGGGCGGTGGCGTCCTGGCGGGCGTGGGAAAAGCATCCCGGTGCGGTGTTCGCGATCTCGCGTGGAGTGATCCCGCCATCGATAGTGGGACTCGCCGACCGGATAGGCGGAGCGCTCGTGGAGCGGGGGTTCATCGCCGCGGATGCCGTGCTCGCCGTCGACCTCGTCTTCGACCTCGCGGCGGACAACCGTCGCGGTGTCGAGGCGCTCGACACCATTCGCGAGCCAGGTGAGACGGCCGCTCGAGGCGGAGTGGAACACGGATGGCGCACAGCCCCTGTGTCACCGGGACCGGAAGGGCGGCACGAGGTGCGGGCGGAGATGGTGCGGGCGATCCGGGTGGAACCGGTCGAGTGGTTCGAACGGAAACTGGGCGTCGTCCTCGCGGGCATCGCACAGGAACTCGCACCCCGACAGGAGGAAACGCCATGACGACCGTTGAGCAGTCTCCGGCGCACACGAGCACGGCCGCATCGTTCAACGCGGAACCAACCTGGCTGCCGGCGGCCCGCTATACCGGCTTCTGGGCCGAACACAGCCGCGCTGCCGGATGGCGCCTCGAACCCACCGCCACACCACACGGACAGGAATCACACTGATGGCCAACTGGCAGCGCGGCGTGATGCGCCTGATGCGCATTCCCAACCACGCGGTCACCGTCACCGTGATCCACGACTACACCCCGTGCTACCGGCGCATCACCTTCACCGCGCCAGACCTCGTCAACCAGCTGGAGGTGTTCCCCACGCTCTGGCTACGCCTGTGGGTGCCGCACCCTGCGAAAGGCGAGGGGCACCTCAGCCAGCGCGGATACACCTTCGTCGACATCCGGCCAGACGAGGGCACGTTCGCTCTCGACTTCATCCTGCACGAACAACCCGGCCCCGCCGGAGACTGGGCAAAGAACGCCGCCATCGGCCAGAGGCTCGACGTCGCACTGACCCCAGCCAGAATCAGCCTGCCCGAGAAAGCAACCGAGGTCATCCTCGCCGGCGACACCACCGCCCTGCCCGCGATCAACACCTGGATCGACGCCATCCCCACCCACCTGCCCGTATCAGTGGCGATCGAAGACGATCACGACGACCTCGCCGGCCTGCCCTGTGCAGCGCGAGAGAACGTGACCTGGACCTGGGTGGGGCCAGAGGCGACGCGCGGTGCCGCGCTCGCGGCGCATCTGACGGGTTCCGAGCACGCCCGGCCGGGCCTGTACGCGTGGGCGGCGGGAGAGAAGACCCTGATCAAACATGTCCGTTCGGTGTTCCGCGACCACCTCCAGCTGGACCGGTCCTCGCAGTTCACCCAGTTCTACTGGATCCACGGCAAAGCCACCGGCTGACCCCGACTCTCCACTCGTCCACCCCCGCTCTTGGAAAGCCCAGGTCATGAACCGTTCTCCGTCCACCGTGCCCGTGCCGGTCCAGCACTCGCCGCAGATCCCGCTCGTCCTGTCTGCGGTGCTGATCGTGTTCCTGGGGCAGATGACCCTCAACCCGGTCATCGCCCCGCTCGCCCGCGAGGTCGGATTGGCCGAATGGCAGGTCGGGGTGACCATCAGCACCGCCGCGATCATGGTCGTCACCACCAGCCAGCTGTGGGGACGCCGCTCCCAGTCCTGGGGACGCAAACCTGTCCTCGTCGGCGCGCTCACCCTCGCCGCCGTCTCGATGATCCTGTTCACGATCGTCGCGCAGCTCGGGATGACCGGCCTGATCGGCGGGACCGTGCTGTTCGTGTTGTTCGTGCTGCTGCGCGGCATCGCGTTCGGCACCGCGATCGCGGCCGTCCCTCCGACCGCGCAGGCCTACATCGCCGACGTCACCATCGACGAACGCACCCGTGTGAAAGGGATGGCCGGCGTCGGCGCCGTGCAAGGCATCGCGATGGTCGGCGGCGCCATCATTGGCGGAGCGCTGTCCGCGTTCGGTCTGATGACCTCCCTCGCGGCCGTTCCTGTCCTTCTCATCGCCGGGCTGAGCATCGTCGGATTCCGGTTGCGCCGCGAGCCGCGCACCACACTCATCGACGACCCCGCCCGGATCCGCCCCACCGACCCGCGCGTCTGGCCGTTCCTGCTGGCCGGGTTCGGCATGTTCACCGCCCTCGGGTTCATCCAGGTCATCACCGGATTCATCGTCCAGGACCGCCTCGGCCTCGACGCCTCCGCCACCGGACTGGTCACCGGCGCAGCGCTCCTGGCCGCCGGCGTCGGCATGGTCCTCGCTCAAGCCGTCATCGTCCCGCGCCTGGGATGGGGACCACCCGCGCTGTTGCGCACCGGCAGCGCCACCGCCCTGATCGGGTTCGTCGTCTTGATCCCCGACCTGGGCATGGCCTCGATCCTCGCCGCGATGCTGCTGATCGGTCTCGGGCTCGGCATCGCCATGCCCGGCTACACCGCAGGGCCCTCCCTGCTCATGGAACGCCACGAACAAGGCGGACTGGCCGGACTCATCGGCGCCACCAACGGCCTCACCTTCGTCATCGCACCCACCGCCGGCACTGCCCTCTACAGCGCCTGGACACCCCTGCCCGTGATCGTCGCCGCCATCATTATGGCCACCGTCACCACCTTCGTCCTCACTCACCCGCGCTTCACACGACCCTCACGGCCGAACCATCCCGACGAGAGCTCGGCACCATCGCGGTAACAGGCCCCGCCGGTGCCTGCCGCCATGGCTGCCGAGTCCAGGTCAGACGCCACTCGTTCCTCGGTGCGCGCGGGCCGCACTGATGAACGACGGGGCTGATCGAAACGAATGCTGACCGGTTCATCACGAAGATCGATCCTGCGACCGCGGAGTTCGCCGGTGAGAAGCAGCTCGCGGACGCCCCTACGCTGGTGCCGCCTCCCGGTGCCGGGTGAGGGTTCCTACCGCGAGGAGCAGTCCGCCGCAGGCGGTGATGATGATCCACCCGGGGAGGCTTGCTGCGGCGAATCGGTCGGGTGATACGCCCGCGATGAGGGTTCCGGCGAGGGCGATGCCGATCGCGGTGCCCAGTTGCCGGGCGGTGGAGGCGGTGCCTCCGGCGACTCCGGCGCGTTCGGGTGGCAGGCCGCTGACGGCGGTATTCGTGATAGGCGCGTTCGCGAACCCGATACCGGTGCCGATCAACAGGTACGCCATGAGCAGCGCGGGCACGTTCATCCCGCCGGTGAGGGTGATGAGGCAGAGTCCGCCGGCCAGGATGAGCGTGCCGGCGAGCAGCAGCGGGAGCTGGGGGCCGGTTCTGCCGACCATGAATCCGGACACGGGTGCGAAGACGGTCGCGCCGAAGGCCATCGGCAGGGTCGCGGCTCCTGCCGCGAGAGGTGCCCACCCCTGCGCGTCTTGGAGGAACAGGGTGGTCATCAGCAGGGTCATGCTGAACGCGACGAACACCGCGACGGCCCCGAGGATCGCCCCGGTGAAACTGGGCACCCGGAACAGGCCGGGATCGATGAGCGGCTCGCGCCGCCGCGACTCCACCCAGACGAACACCCAGACCAGCACCGCCAGCACCCCGAAGCCGGCGAGCACGACCGGAGAGGTCCAGCCGAGTCCGGGCGCTTCGATCAGCAACGCCACGGCAAGCCCCAGCACGACGATGAGAAGGAGCTGCCCCGGAAGATCGATACGGCGGATGCGTCGCCCACGCGATTCCGGCACCAGGGCGGCGACGAGCACGAGCGCGAGGAGGACGACGGGGGCGTTGACCCAGAACACGGCCCGCCAGTCGAACGCGGTGATCAGCGCACCCCCCACCACCGGGCCTGCGGCCATGCTCAGCCCGAACATCGCTCCCCACACCCCGATCGCCTGGGCGCGCTCTTTCGGGTCGGGCATCGCATTGACCACGATCGCGAGCGCCACCGGGGAGAGCATCGACGCCCCGATCCCCTGGAGCGCCCGGCCGGCGATCAGGACCGGGAGGTCCCCGGCTGCCGCGCACAGCAGCGACGCTGCCCCGAAGACCACGAGCCCGGTCTGGAAGACCCGGCGTCGCCCGAACCGGTCGGCCAGCGCACCGGAGGTGATCAACAGGCTCGCGAACACGACCGTGTACGCATCGACCACCCACGACAAGCTGCCCGGCTCCGCACCCAGGCCCGCACCGATGTGCGAGAGCCCGACCGTCACGATCGTGGTGTCCAGCCCTACCAGGAACAACGCCGACGCGCAGATCACCAACACCAGCCACCGGCGCCGCACGCTCAAACCGGGAGCTTCGTCCACGATGGTCTCAACCACAGCAGCACCACGCCCTTCACTCTGGTGACGAATTTGTCTTCGTCGATCCTCCAGCGGCGCGAGCACTACCCCCTAGTAGGTTTGCGGAATCTGCAAAACTAGGAGAGTGGAAACGACTCCCGGTGCGGATGTTGCCGCGATCCTCGACGCGATCGGGCCGCGCCTGCGCGCGCTCCGGCAGTCCCGAGAACTGACACTCGCCGAGGCGGCGGACGCCTCGGGACTGTCCATCAGTATCCTGTCGCGGGTGGAGACCGGTCGCCGTCAACCCACACTCGACGTGCTCATACCGCTCGCACGCACCTACCAGGTGGCACTGGATCAACTCGTCGCCGCACCGGCAACGGGCGACCCGAGAGTGCACCTGGAGCCCCATCGTCATTCCCGCGGTGGCATCGTCGTGCCCCTGACCCGCTACCCGACACGGGTGCAGGCGTTCAAACACGTCGTCGGACCACGCACACCCCACCTCGTCTCACACGAGGGCCACGCCTGGCTCTACGTCCTCGCCGGCACACTCCGACTGATCGTGGGCGACGACGAACTCGAGCTGCATCCGGGAGAGACCGCGGAGTTCGACGCCGCCGTGCCGCACTGGTTCGGCCCTGCAAACGACACCGCCGCAGAGATCTTGCACCTGTTCGGCCCCCACGGCCACCGCGCCATCTCCCGACTCGACCACCAAGAAGCATGACCGCAACGCCCCAAGCCGACACGATGGGGATAGGAGCTCTCGCCCCTGTCCGTGGCCGCGGGGTCTGTCCGTTGAATGGTGTGTGAGGTCCGGCGGTTTTCAGGCTCTTCACGAACGAGGGTGTAGTCGAGGTCTGAAACCGCCGGCTTCGAGCAGA
>FUHX01000038.1 GCA_900163555.1 Actinomycetales bacterium JB111
TTTTTATGATACGGCGACCACCGAGATCTACACTCTCTCCGTCGTCGGCAGCGTCTGATGTGTATAAGAGACAGGAGTCGGGGTCTGCGGGTGCGGCGGACGCGGCCGCCGGGGCGATCAGTCCCATGGCCATGGCCGCGCTCGCCACGATCGGGAGGAGGTGTCGACGCATGGTGGGTCCCATCTGCTTCAGGGCTGTGGTGACTACGTGAGCGGACGGGGAGAGCCCGAGGACCCCGCGGCCGGGGCGTCGTCGGGCGTCTCCGAGGCGAGCTTCGGCGGCGTGAACTTCTCCGGGTGGATGCCCGCCTTGTCGGCGTAGAAGTCGCGGATGCGGTCCATGTCGGCGCCGATGTCGCCGGTCAGGTGGAGGGTCGGACCGAGGCCCGTGGTCCGCGTGACGGAGTCGAGGTAGCCGAGCATGACGGGCAGGTCGGCGTCGCGCGCGATGCGGTAGAAGCCCGAGCGCCAGGTCTCGCCGCGGGAGCGCGTTCCCTCGGGCGTGATGACGAGGTGGAACGACTCGCCCGCCCGGGAGCGCTCGATGAGGTCGGCGACCAGACCCTCGGGGTTCGCGCGGTCGACCGGGATGCCGCCGAGGGCCCGGAAGATGCGCGCCTTCGGGCCCTGGAAGTAGCTGTCCTTGATGAGGACGTGCGGGTGGAGATCCTGCGAGAACGCGATGCCGAGCATGACGAGGAAGTCGAGGTTCGACGTGTGGGGCGCACCGATGAAGATCGCCCGTGGCTCGGTCACCTCCGCCCCGACCAGGCGGAAGCGGGTGAGTCCCAGGAGGACCCGTCCGACGGCGCGGCGTGCCGAGCGCTTGATGGTCACTCGGTCACCGTAGCGCCCGCGTTAGGTTCAGTACCGTGAGTGACACCGGATACGGAGATTTCGAGTTCGAGCGGAAGTTCTTTCTCGACGCGCTGCCGGACGTCGTGGCCGACGAGGCCGCGCCGACGCTGATCGTCCAGTCCTACCTGCTGTCCGCCGACGGGTATGCCGTGCGCATCCGCGTGCAGGGCCCCGGCGACGGCCTCGCGGTCACGGACCTCGAGGCCTCCCCGGTGGACGCCGTCGCCGACCGTGTCGACTTTGCCGCCATGACGGCCAAGGGGCCGCACGTCGGGGGCACCCGGTACGAGGCCGAGCGGGAGCTCGACCCCGCGGTGGCGCTGGAGTTCGTGCGTCGGGGCGGGAGCGTCGTCGCGAAGCTCCGGCACTCGGTGTGGCTCGGCGACGACGGCTGGGTGATCGACGAGTTCGCCGGGGCGAACGCGCCGCTCGTGGTGGCCGAGTGCGAGCGGGGCGGCCCCGTCGTCGACCTGGTGATCCCCGACTTCTGCCGCACGGAGGTCACGGCCGACCCCCGCTTCGGCAACGAGCACCTCGCGGTCGAGCCGTACGCGGCCTGGCGCGAGACGTTCCTGCGCGAGCTCGCGGTGACCGGGCCGACGTTCTCCCACGAGTTCGGGCGCAACCGCCTGCCCTGAGTAGGGCGGCCGTGCGCGCCGGCGACAGGGTGTGCAGGCGGCCGGGTGTGCCGGTGACGGGGTGTGCCGGCGGCCGCGCCGGTCGTGGGTGTTGGCCGCCCAGGTTGGTCGCCGCCGTGCTGCCGGGTGCGGGACGTCGTCGGGCCGCCGGGTGTGGACGAACTGGCCGCGCGTGCCGGACCCGCGGGCCGTGGGGAGCACTCTGCCCCCTGCGCGTTGCCCCCGGCGCCTGGGCGCGGGTCATACTGGGACTCGTTGTCATGTCGGGGATGCACTCCCTTTGGGCCGACGCCGACCGTCGGGGCCCTCCCGGCACGACGCGTGCCACGTAGCCGTCCGCGAGAGGGGAAGCCGGTGACGACGTCGCCCCCCGGCGCCACCCGCCGATCCGGTGCGGCGCGCCCGCGCAAGCGCGGCTCGGACGGCCGGCCGAAGGCGGTCGAGCGCATCGCCGACCACCTGCGCGAGGAGATCATGGCGGGCCGCATCGCCCCCGGGACCTGGGTGCGGCAGGAGTCCATCGCCGAGGAGTTCGGCGTCTCGCGGTACCCCGTGCGCGAGGCCATCGACCAGCTCGCCCAGGAGGGGCTGGTGGAGGTCGTGCCGCGTCGCGGGACGGTCGTCCGGATGACCTCGGGCCGGCAGATCCTTGAGGTGTACGAGGTCCGTGCGGCCCTCGACGGCGCAGCCGCCCGCCTCGCGGCCCGGCGTGCCACGCCCGAGACGATCCGCCGGATGCGCGACGTCGCCGAGCGCACCCGGGCCGCCGCGCTGCGCGGCGAGACCCTCGTCAGCCTCAACCTCGAGTTCCACGGTGCGCTGCGCGCGGCCAGCGACAACGAGGTCCTCGGCAAGCTCCTCGAGCAGATCGAGGACACGATCCGGCGGTTCGGGGCGTCCACGTACCGGGGGTCGGGGCCGGGGCTGGACGCGGTCGACGAGCACGACGGCATCATCGACGCCGTCGAGGCCGGCGACGAGGACCTCGCCGAGCAGCGGGCCATCGAGCACATGCACAACGCGCGCGAGCGTCGGCTGCGCATGTTCTTCGACTGAGCCTGCACAGGCGGCCGGCACAGCTGGCCTCCGCCCGCACGTAGCAGCCCCCGGCAGGATCCGCAGCGCCACCTACCCGCTGCCTCCGGCGCCCGCCGGCCATCTCTGGGACCCTCCCACTGGAGGTGGGCCCGTTCGTCGTCGGGGCGGTTAGTGGCAATTTTCTGGCGCAGAACGTGCCACTAACCGCCCTTTCGTGGGCTGAGCGGTCGGTGGGGCGAGCGGCCCGCCGACGGCGCTCGCCGCCGCGTCGCCTCGCCCGGTCTCCCTTCGCCCGCCGGCCGGGCGGGTGGACGAGGCTCCCGCTGGTGGGGGCAGGTTCGTCGTCGGGGCGGTCAGTGGCAATTTTCTGGCGCAGAACGTGCCACTAACCGCCCTTTCGTGGGCTGAGCGGTCGGTGGGGCGAGCGGCCCGCCGACGGCGCTCGCCGCCGCGTCGCCTCGCCCGGTCTCCCTTCGCCCGCCGGCCGGGCGGGTGGACGAGGCTCCCGCTGGTGGGGGCAGGTTCGTCGTCGGGGCGGTCAGTGGCAATTTTCTGGCGCAGAACGTGCCACTAACCGCCCTTTCGTGGGCTGAGCGGTAGGTGGGGCGAGCGGTATGTGGGACGAGCCGCCCGCCCGGTGGCGGCGCCCCCTTCCGCCCGCCTGACGGCGGCGTGCCAGGCAGGGTCGACGGTCCGCGCCCGCCGGCGGCGCGCCCGCCCGCCGCCACGTGATCCACGCGACAATCACCGCACCGCCCATTGCGCGCCGAACCGCGCCATCGCCCGGGAAAACCCCATGGCTCCGGGCCGATCGCCGCCCGCGCCCGGCACCGCGCGCGGGTTGTTTCAGTGCGCATCACATTCCTGTCACGCACCCGAAACACGCATTGACATACAACTTTCCTACGTGTTGTATGCAACTCGTTGCCCGGATCGTGCCTCAACAAGGAAGTGAAGTCATGGCTGACAACCTCGCTCGTGCCCCCCGTCGTCACCGGACCCGCGCCGGTGTGTCCCTCGCGCTCGCCGCATCGCTCTCCCTCGCCCTTGCGGCATGCGGCGGGGGAGACGACGAGGACCAGGACGCCACCGACGTCGAGGAGGTCCACATCGGCGTGGTCCTCCCGCTGAGTGGCCCCACCGCCCAGAACGGCCAGAACTCCCAGCGTGGCCTCGAGCTCGCGCGCGACCTCATCAACGAGGCCGGCGGGATCGAGTCCATGGGCGGGGCGCAGATCGTCCTCGACATCGTGGACGCGACCTCCGAGCCCGCCGCCGCGGCCAACGCCGCGTCGGAGATGGTCTCCGGGAGGGAGGCCCCGCTCGCGATCGTCGGCGCCTACGCGTCCGGCCTCACCGTGACGGTCGCCCGCGAGACCGAGCGCGCGGGGATCCCGCTGCTCACCACCGCCTTCTCGGACGAGCTGACCCAGGAGGGCTACGAGTTCCTCTTCCAGCTGCCCGCCCAGGCCACCGCCATCGGCGAGGCGCAGATGCAGTACGCGGTCGAGATCGCGGAGGCCGCGGGCGACCCGATCGAGTCCGCCGCGATCATCTACGCCAACAACGCCTACGGTGAGACCCAGGCCCAGGGCCTGCAGTCGATGGCGGACGAGCTCGGCGTCGACGTGGCCCTGTTCGAGGGCTACGACCCGGCCATCACGGACGCCACCCCGGTCGCCCAGCAGGCCATCAACGCCGACGCGGACGCGATCTTCTCGATCGCCTACGTCTCGGACGGCGTCCTCGTGGCGCGTGCCCTGCAGTCCCTCGGCAACGACGTCCCGGTGATCGGCGGCGTCGGCGGCTACATCACGCCGGACTTCCTCGCCGGTCTCGGCGAGGAGGGCGTCGAGGGCTACTACTCCGTCAACACCTCCGCCCTCGGCGACTACGGCGACATCAACACCGCCTACGAGGAGGAGTACGGCACGTTCATGCCGCAGGAGGCGCACGACAACGCCGCCGGCCTGTACGTCATCGCCGAGGCCCTCGAGCAGAACCCGACCCTCGACCCGGAGGAGCTCGCGCAGACCCTCCACGAGGGCACCTTCTCGATGGGCGCCGCGGGCTCGATGCCGGGCGGCGAGGTCGCCTTCGACGAGACCGGCGCGAACGAGATCGCGGTTCCCCTGATGACCCAGTGGCAGGGCGGCGAGCTCGTCGGCGTGTGGCCCGAGGACTTCGCGGACGCCGAGCCGATCTGGTCCTCCGGCGAGTGACCACCGCCCGTCCCACGCACCCGACGACGTCACAGACCCGAGGAATCGCATGGAAGTCCTAGCTCAAGCCGTCCTGAACGGCGCGCTGATCGGCCTGGTGTACGCGCTGATCGCCGTCGGCCTGACCCTCGTCTACGGGGTCATGGACGTCATCAACTTCGCGCACGCCGAGTTCATGATGCTCGGCATGTTCGGGGGATACGTCTTCTCGAGCGCGTTCGGGATCGACCCGCTCATCGCCGCCCCGATCGTCGGGCTGATCATCTTCGTGATCGGGGCGGCGACCGAGCGGATCATCATCGAACCGCTCCTGAGGTCGCACTCGTCCACGCAGGTCATGGCGACGGTCGGACTCGGCCTCGTCCTGGCGAGCATCATGGCCCTGATCTTCGGGAACACCTCCCGCTCGGCGACCACCCCCTACCAGGGGCAGTCGATCTCGATCCTCGGCCTCAACGCCTCGGCCCCGTACCTCTACGCCGGGATCTACGCGCTCGTGGTGGCCGGGCTGCTGTGGTTCTTCCTCTCGCGGACCGAGACCGGCCGCGCGATGCGGGCCACGGCCCAGAACCGCAACGCGGCCACCCTCATGGGCATCAACTCGAAGTCGATGTACATGCTCGCGTTCGGCATCGGGACCGGCCTCGCCGGTCTCGCCGGCGCGGTGATCCTGCCCTACACGCTGGTCCACCCCTACATCGGCCAGCAGTACGTCCTCATCATGTTCACGGTCGTCGTCCTCGGCACCCTGGGCTCCGTCAAGGGCGCGCTCATCGCCGGTGTGGTCGTCGGTGTCATCCAGTCCCTCACGTCGCAGTATCTGAAGACCGAGATGCAGAACCTCGTGGTCTTCGTCGTGTTCTTCGTCGTCCTGGTGCTGGTCCCCGGCGGCGGGATCAAGGCCATCCGTCACAAGATCGAGAGGAGGGGGCGGCGTGTCTCTCACCAGCCTGCCTGACACCGTCAAGGTCTCCCGCGGAACCGCGGGAAGCGACCGCCGTTCGCTGCTTCTTCGGCTCGACCTTCCGGTCATGGCCGTCATCGTCGTGGTCTTCATCGGCCTCGCCCTGCTCGCGGACAGCAACTACTGGTCCCGCATCCTGACGTCGGTGGCCATCCTCGGCGCCGCGTCGACGGGCTGGAACATCCTCGGCGGGTACGCCGCCCAGCTCTCGCTCGGGCATGCGGCCTTCTTCGGCCTCGGCATGTACGGCGTCGCCATCGTGTTCGGCGAGCACGAGATGTCCCCCTGGCTGGGGATCGCCGCCGGCATCGCCGCCTCCGTCATCGTCGCGCTCCTCATCGGGGCGCCGACCTTCCGGCTCTCCGGGCACTACTTCGCGCTCGGCACCCTCGCCGTGCTCCAGGTGTTCCTCATCCTGGCCACCGTCATCCCGAGCCTGACCGGCGGCGCGCAGGGCATCTACCTGCCGCTGCGCGGCGAGGCGTACAACCTCATCTTCGAGGACCAGCGCAACTACCTGTACGTCGGCCTCGTCGTCCTGGTGATCGCGCTCGTCGTCGCCGCGGTCGTGCGCCGCAGCAAGCTCGGCGTGCAGCTGGACGCCATCCGGCTCAACGAGGCGGCCGCGTCCCTGTCCGGCGTCAACGTGTTCCACGCGAAGATGAAGGCCTTCGTCCTCAGCGCCGCGATCGCCTCCTTGGCGGGCTCGGCCTACATGACGCTCGTCCAGTTCGTCGACCCGCCCTCGGGCTTCGCGTGGAACACCACCCTCAACCTCGTGCTGTTCGCGATCGTCGGCGGCATGCGGTTCTGGTGGGGCCCGCTGCTCGGCGCGGCGATCCTCGTCCCGCTCGAGGAGGTCACCAAGAGCCAGTTCACCGGCAACATGGTGGCGGTCGGGGACATCGTCTTCGGCGTCCTCCTCATCCTGTTCGTCATCCTCCAGCCGCGCGGCATCGGCGGCGCGCTGGTGAGCCTCGGGCGCGGGCTGCGCCGGAAGGAGCGGGCCGCATGAGCGCGATCCTCAGCGTCACGGGCATCGACCAGCAGTTCGGTGGTCTGCACGCCCTGAAGAACGTCACCTTCGACGTCGAGGAGAAGGAGATCCTCGGCGTCATCGGCCCCAACGGTGCCGGCAAGTCGACGCTCTTCAACGCCCTCGTCAACGTCACCCCGCCGCTGGCCGGCCGCGTCCTGCTCGGCGGGACGGACATCTCGGACATGCGCACCCACGAGATCGGGCAGGCGGGGCTGGTCAAGACGTCCCAGACCGTCCAGGTCTTCGGCGAGATGTCCGTCCTCGACAACGTCTCGATCGCCACGTTCAACCGCACGACGTCGCTCGCCGAGTCCCGGGACATGGCCGAGGAGATCCTCGAGTACTGGGGCATGACGCACGCGATGCACCGCCCGGCGGACGGACTCACCCTCGCCCAGCGGTCCACGCTCGAGCTCGCCCGCGCCACCGCGCTGGACCCCAAGGTCATGCTGATCGACGAGGTCATGGCCGGCCTGAACGCGGCCGAGGTCGACCTCATGCTCGACCGCCTGCGCCGCCTGAACGCGGAGAAGGGCACCACCCTCGTCATCATCGAGCACAACATGAAGGCGATCATGGGCATCTCGGACCGCATCCTCGCCCTCGAGTACGGCGAGCTCGTCGCACTCGACGACCCGATCTCGGTGAGCCGCAACCCGCGGGTCGTCGAGGCCTACCTGGGGGCCTGATGGAACTCAACATTCGTGACCTCAAGGCCGGCTACGGACGGGTCTCCGTCCTGGACGGCATCAACCTGGACGTCCACGAGGGTGAGTACGTCGCCGTCGTGGGGGCGAACGGCGCCGGGAAGACCACGCTGCTCAAGGCGATCTCGGGAACCGTCACCCCCTCCGGCGGGCAGATCCTCGCCGACGGGACGAACATCGCGGGACTCGCCGCCCATCGCGTGCCGAAGACCGGGATCGCGCACGTCCCGGAGGGCCGCCAGGTCTTCCCGGGACTCACGGTCGCCGAGAACCTCGACGTCGGCGCATACCTCCAGAGGGACAAGGACCGTCGCGAGGAGTCGCGGCAGGAGATCTTCGCGCTCTTCCCGCGGCTCGGCGAGCGGCTGAACCAGCTGGCCGGGACGATGTCCGGCGGCGAGCAGCAGATGCTCGCGCTCGCCCGCGCGCTCATGCTGCGGCCCCGCCTCCTCATGCTCGACGAGCCCTCCCAGGGTCTCGCGCCGAAGGTCGTCACCGAGATGTACGAGGCGCTGGACCGCATCCGGGAGGCGGGCATGACCGTCCTGCTGGTCGAGCAGAACGTGGCCACCGCGCTGCGGCACGCCGATCGCGCCTACGTGCTCGAGCACGGCGAGATCGCCATGTCCGGGCCCGCCTCGGAGCTGGCGGACAACGACGAGATCCGACGCGCCTACCTGGGCGTCTGACACGACGGGACGCGCCCACCCGGGCGTCCGACACGACGAAAGGGATGAAGTTGACTCACAGGCTTGCTGTCGTCAGCGAACAGATCGTGACCGAGGACGGCGTGAAGGCAGGCACGATCCTCTCCGAGGACGGCGTCGTCACCGAGATCCTGCCCACCCTGGGCGCTCCCGAGGGCTGCGAGGAGGTGGACGCGCGAGGGAAGGTCGTCTTCCCCGGGTTCATCGACCCGCACGTCCACTCCCGGGACCCCGGGGCGACCCACAAGGGCACGTTCGAGCGGTCCACACGGGGCGCCCTCTCGGGCGGTGTCACCACGATCATCGAGATGCCGAACGCGATCCCGCCGGTCGACTCGGCCGATGCCCTCAAGCAGCGCGTCGCGGACCACGAGCCGAACGCGTGGGTGGACTTCGCCCTGTGGGGCCTCGCGGTCGGCGACTCGAACGTGGACCAGCTCCGCGGGATCGTCGATGCGGGCGCCGCGGCGGTGAAGGTGTTCTGGGGCTACGCCCTTCGGAAGTCGACGCGCGAGCTGGTCTACAACCTCGCCGACTACCCGGAGTCCGAGCTCCTGCAGCCGCCGCAGACCGCGGGCATGCAGCGGATCTTCCGGGCGATGGCGGAGGCGGGCGCCCCGATCGCCGCCCACTGCGAGGACAAGGGCGTGCTCAACGGCGCCCCGGCGATCGACCCCGACGACCCGCACCCGTACGAGGCCTTCCTCCGCTCCCGCCCGGCGGTCGCCGAGTCCGCCGCCATCTCGCTCGGCGCGGAGCTGGCCAATGACGCCGGCGCCCACTTCCACGTCGTCCACCTCGGGTCCGCCCGCGGCGTGGACGCCGTCCGCTCGGCCCGGGCCCGCGGCTTCTCGATCACCGCCGAGACCTGCCCGCAGTACCTCACCTTGACGGACCAGGACTACGACCGGGTCGGCCCGCGCCTCAAGGTCTACCCGCCGGTCCGCAAGATCGAGGACCAGAAGGCCCTGTGGGGGGCGCTCGCGGACGGGTCGGTCATGTCGATCGGCTCGGACCACGCGCCGCACACGACCGAGGAGAAGAACCGCGACTTCATGACGGCGCCCGCCGGCGCGGTCGGCACCCAGACGTTCGCGCCGGTCCTCACCGACGCGTTCCGGGCCCGGAGCTGGGACGCCACCGAGGTGGCGAAGGTGGTCTCCACCAACACCGCGAAGCTCTACGGCCTCTACCCCCGCAAGGGGCGCATCGCGCCGGGGTCGGACGCCGACTTCACGATCGTCGACCCGCAGGCCCGCGGCGAGGTCCGCAACGAGGACCTCGTCCACCTGCACCCGGTCAGCCCCTGGCACGGCACGAAGCTGCACGGCATCCCGACGATGGCGGTCCTCGGCGGCCGCGTCGCGATGGAGAACGGGACGGTCGTCGGCGAGCGGCACGGCTCGTGGGTCCGGGCGCGTCACGACGCCTCCGTGCGCGGCCGGCTGGTGTGATTCCGGCATGAGCGTCTCCGAGCTGACGGCGTCGATCGAGCGGCTGCACGGCCTCGCGATCGACGACATCCCCGACGACGTCCGTCGCCGCACCGGCACCCTCGTCGCCGACTCGATCGGCGTGGGGGTGGCCGGCGCGGCGGAGCCGGAGATCGCCGCGCTCATCCGCGCGACCCCGGGCAGGCCGGCCCCCGCGGCCGCCCTGCCCGGGGCCCGGCGCGTGTGGGGCGGGGACCTCGGCGTCGAGCTCGAGCCGGCCACGACCGCTTTCATGAACGCCGCGGCCGGCTGCAACATGGAGCTCGACGAGGGGATGCGGCCGACCGGCCACCCGGCCATGCACGTGGTCCCCGCCGTCCTCGCCCTCGCGGGCGAGCGGGCCACCCGCGACGACGTCGTCCGCGCCGTCGTCCTCGGCTACGAGGTCGCCGGCTCTCTGTTCCGCAACCTCCGCCTGACCCCCGGTGTGCACCCGCACGGCGGCATCGGTGCGATCGGCGCCGCGGTCGGCGCGGCGGAGATCATCGGCGCGGACCCGGTCATGGCGGCCCGGATCGCGGCGACCACGCCGATGATGAGCACCTGGACCGCCTGCTACGAGGGCGCGCCCGCGCGCAGCGCGTTCATGGGCTACGGCGCCTCCATCGGCACCCGCGCCGCCGAGATGGCGCTCGCCGGCTTCGTCGGCATCGACACCGAGCTGCCCGTCGTCGAGAACAACCTGGCCACCTGGGTGGAGGACCGGACGTGGTGGGACGGCGGCGAGTTCGCCGCCACGGCCGGCTACGTCAAGTTCCACTCGGCCTGCGCCCTGTCCCACACGGTCATCGACGCCGCCCGCCGGATCGACCCGGCCGTGGCCGCCTCCCCGGCGAGGGTCCTGGTCGAGGTCAACGCGAACGGCACCAAGCTCGACCGCCTGCCGCGGGACAACCGCCTCTCCCGGCTGTTCTCGATCCAGCACGCCGCCGCCAGCGCCCTGGTCGACCAGTCGTTCCCCATCCGCACGGACGCGACCAGCCCCGAGGTCGACGCCATCGCTCCCCTGGTGACGGTCGCCGAGGACCTCGCGCTGACCGGCCTGTGGCCGGAGCACTCCGCGGCACGGGTGACGGTGACGTCGACGACCGGGGCGAGCGACGTCGTCGAGCGGCTGGACCCCGACGGCTTCGGGGACGACGCGTTCATCGACACGGCGCTGGTGGGGAAGTTCGTCGCGCTCACGGGCGACTGGCCGCTCGCGGCCGACGTCTGGCGCACCTGGGCGGGGGAGGAGCTGCCGTGACCGTGGCCGTGGTGACCATGGGCGGGACGATCGCGACCGCGATCACCGCGGACGGCGCCCTCCCGTCCGAGACCCACGCCGGGGCGCTCGCGGACCTGCTCGCCGCCCGCGGCGCCGACGCCCGCGTGGTGCCGTTCCGGAACACGTCCTCGCGTCAGGTGGGCGCGGCGGACATGGCGGCGCTCGCCGCGGTGATCCTGGCCGAGATCGCGGACGGGGCCTCGGGGATCGTCGTCACGCACGGCACCGACACGCTCGAGGAGACCGCCTACGGGCTCGAGCTCGTCCTCGGGACCCGACCGGGCGTGCCCGTCGCGCTCACCGGCGCCATGCGCGGCCCGGGACAGGCGGGCGCCGACGGCGACGCGAACGTCCTCGCCGCCGTCGCCGCGGCGTCCGACGAGCGGCTCGCGGAGTACGGACCGGTCGTCGTGTTCGCCGACGAGATCCACCTCGCGCGCCACGTCACGAAGGTCTCCAGCACCAGGGTCGACGCGTTCGGGTCGCCCGGGTGGGGGCCGGTCGGCTCCGTGGTCGAGGGGTCGATCCTCCTGCGGCACGGCGTGCCCGCCACGGACCACGGGATCGTCGGGACCGCCGACGTCGGCGAGGAGGCCCTGAGTGCGGGCGGGCCGGACGTGGAGATCGTCCACGCGTACGGGGGCGCGACCGGCACCCTGCTCGCCGCCGCCGCGGACCGCCTCGACGGCGTCGTGGTCGCGGGGACCGGCGGCGGGCACACCGCGCTCGGGCTGACCACCGCGGTCAAGGACGTCCTGAAGGCCGGGACCCCGGTCGTGCTCACGTCCCGCTGCCCCGACGGCGAGGTCCTCCGCGAGACCTACGGCGGCGAGGGCTCCGAGCTGGACCTGCTCGGCGCCGGCGCCATCCACGGCCGAGGCCTGCACCCGACCAAGGCGCGGCTGCGGCTCGCCTTCGCGCTCGCCGCCGGCGTCGGCCCCGCGGTCGCCTTCGCCGGGGAGATGTGAGCGGGCCGATGATCACCAACGAGCAGGTCGCGTCCGTGGTCGGGTACGCGGACGGGGCGGCCGCCGCCCGCCGCGCCCTGCGCCTCCTGCACGACGACGCCGCCATCGAGGGCGGGCGCGACCGGTTCGACGTGGGAGCCGGCAGGCTCCTGAACTCGATGTGGGCCGCCAGCCTGGGTGATGCGGGCTCGGTCGTCACGAAGACGTACGTGACGGGCGGGCGGTCCGCGGTCCGCGGCGCCACCCTCACGATCCTGCTCTACGACGCGCCCACCGGCGAGCTGCGCGCCACCCTCGCCGGGGACCACGTCGGGGTCCTGCGGACCGCCGGCGCGTCGGTCGTCATGGCCGAGCACCTCGGCGTGAGCGAGCCGGAGACGCTCACGGTCCTCGGCACCGGCTACCAGGCGACGCACCACGTGCTCGCGTTCCTTCAGCGGTACGGGTCGATCGCGTCCACCCGCGTCGTCGCCCGGTCGGAGGAGTCCTTCCGGCGCATGCGGGCCGACCTGGAGCGCGCGGGGCTGGACCCCGCGCGCATGCCGACGCCCGTGGCAGACGCGGCCGGCGCCGTCGGGGAGTCGGACGTCGTCGTCACGGCGACCGGGGCGAGCGAGCCGGTCGTGCTCGGCGAGGGGCTGACGGATGGCACCTACCTGTGCTGCGTCGGCTCGAACTCCGCCGCGCGCCGGGAGATCGACCGGGCCGCGCTCGAGCGGGCGTCGGTCGTCGTCGTCGACGACGCGGCCGTGGCCGCGAAGGAGGCCGGCGACCTCATCCGGAACGACTGGCCGGTGGAGGGGACCACGCGGGCGAGCGACGTCGTCGGGGGGACCGCCGGACCGCCCCCGGGGGGAGGCGTCCGCATCTTCGAGTCCCAGGGTCTCGCCCTGTACGACCTCGTCCTGTCCGAGACCGTGCTCGAGCGGCTGGGTGGCGCCGAGGCGTCGCCGGGCTGAGGCAGACTCGTGTCATGACCGCGAACGGACGCAGCCGGCAGGCGAAGGACACGACCGTCGACGAGCTGCAGCGGCTGCACGTCCAGCCGGGCTACGGCTCGCGGACGGACGCGGTGACGAACACGCTGCGCGAGGCGATCCTGTCCGGCGTCATCACGCCGGGGACGTGGCTGCGCGAGGGGGAGCTGTCGCAGACGCTCGACGTGAGCCGCACGCCGGTGCGCGAGGCGCTGCGCCGGCTGGCCGACGAGGGGCTGACGGTCCGCGAGGTGCACCGCGGGAGCGTCGTCGCGCAGATGAGCATCGAGGACATCCTCGCCGTCTACACGGTCCGCGCGAACCTCGAGGGGCTCGCCGCCCGGCTGGCCGCGACCCACGCGACCGACGAGACCGTGGCCGAGCTGAGGGACGTGCACGAGCGCATGCTCGCCGCGGCCGAGGCGGGCGAGTCGATCGACGACCTCAACCTCACGCTGCACCGGCTGATCCGCGAGTCGGCGCACAACGTCTACCTCGAGCGCTTCCTCATCCAGGTGGAGAACTCCGTGCGCCGCTTCGGGCAGACCACCTTCTCCGACCCGGACCGGCTCGTCGTGGCGCTCGAGGAGCACGGCGAGCTCATCGAGGCGATCGCCGCGGCCGACGAGGAGCGGGCCGAGCGGGTCGCGGTCGCGCACATGCGCAACGCGCGCGAGGTACGGCTGCGCCAGCTGCTGGCCGAGTAGGCCGCGGGGCGGGTGCCGGGCGGTCTACGCGTCCCCGGGGGAGGCCGCGGCGCGCGTCTCGAGGGAGGCCAGCCCGCGCATGACGATGCTGTGGGACAGCGCCTTCGCGGTCGAGACGTCCTCCTCCTCGTAGGCCAGGATGAGCCGGCCGTGGTCGAAGTGGGACCGGCCGAGGCGTTCGACGGTCAGGCCCTGCCGGCGCAGGATCATCGCGCGCAGGGCGATGACGTCGTGCAGCTCGGTGAGCAGACGGTTCCCGGCTCCCGCGAGTTCCGTCTCTCGGAACGCGACGTTGAGCCAGAGCGTGGTGGTGAGGTCGCCGCGGTCGGCGGCGGCGCCCATCTCGGCGTGGATGGCCCGCATGGTGTCGAGGTGCTCGGGGGAGGAGTGCGCGACGAAAGGCTCGGCGGCCGCGCCGTACAGGAGCGACCGCATGCCGTAGATCTCGCGGATCTCCTCGATGGTGCGGTCGCGGACGGTCGGCCGGCGCCGCGGCGGGATGTCGACGAGGCCGGAGCGCTCGAGGGCGGACAGGGCGTCGCGCACCGGCGTCCGGCTCGTGCCGAAGCGTTCCGCGATGCCGACCGAGTTGAGGTCGGTCCCCGGCGTGAGCCTGCCCTCGATGATCTCGCGGGCGATCGAGACCGCGATGTCGTGCGCGGACGGCGAGGAGGACACCGCGAGGCAGCGCGTGAGGATGACGGAGGGAAGGCCGAGCAGGGTGACGTCCTCGCCGTCGAGGGGGATCACCAGCTCGCTCTCGTGTGGCGGCGGCACGGGAGGAAGCATACGCGGTCCTGTGGTCACATTCCCACCAATCTGTCGACAGATGATCAGGTTCAGGTTGACACGCTCGCGAGGAATGCCTAACTTACTGGGCACTGACGGACAAAGTGTCGACACGATGGCGTGGGCGGTGCGTGAGAAGCACCCGGGACGCCGTCCTCGGCGCCTTCCCACATCTTCCCGAAGGAGACGATCCGTGCGGCTTCCCCAGGCCTACATCGGCGGCGAGTTCCGCGACGCGACATCCGGTGCGCGGCTCGAGACGATCAACCCGTACACGGGCGAGGCGGTCGCGCAGATCCCGGACTGCGGCCCGGAGGACGTCCGCGCCGCGATCGACGCGGCCCGGTCCGCGTTCGACCGCGAGTGGCGGCTCACGCCGGGCCTCGAGCGCGCCCGCCTCATGCACGCGCTGGCCGACGCGATCGACGCGCACGCCGACGAGATCGGCTCCCTCGAGACGGACGACAACGGCAAGCTCCTCAGCGAGACCGTCGGCCAGGCCCACTTCGCAGCCCGCGCCTACCGCTTCTTCGCCGGCTACGCGGACAAGCTCTACGGCCGGGCGATCCCGCTCGACCGGGCGGACATGCTCGACTACACGCGCCGCGAGCCGGTCGGGGTGGCCGCGCTCATCACCGCGTGGAACTCGCCGATGCAGCTCCTCGCGAACAAGCTCGCCCCGGCGCTCGCCGCCGGCTGCACGGTCGTCATCAAGCCCTCCGAGCACGCGAGCGGCTCCACCCTCCGCCTCGCCGAGCTCGCGCACGAGGTCGGCTTCCCGGCCGGCGTCATCAACGTGGTCACCGGCGGGGCGCAGTGCGGGATCGCGCTGTCCGCCTCCGACCGTGTCGACACCGTGAGCTTCACCGGGTCCGTCCCCACGGGCCGCGCCATCGCCGAGGCCTGCGCGCGGAACCACGTGCCCGTCACCCTGGAGCTCGGCGGCAAGTCCCCCAACATCGTGTTCGACGACGCCGACCTCGACCGGGCGCTCGCCGGCGCCCTGGCCGGCATCTACGCCGCCGGCGGCCAGACCTGCATCGCCGGGTCGCGGATCCTCGTGCAGGACACGATCTACGACGACTTCGTCGACCGGCTCGCCCGCCGCGCCGCCGAGATCCGCCTGGGCGACCCGAGGGACCCCCGCACGCAGATGGGCCCGGTCGCCACGGCCGACCAGCAGCGCCGCATACTCGACGCGATCGACCGCGGCCGAGCCGACGGCACCCGCGAGGCCACCGCCGGCCTGCACGACGACGCGACACCGGCGGGCGGGCTCTTCGTCCGTCCCACCGTCTTCGCCGACGTCGACAACGCCTCGCCGCTCGCGCGGGAGGAGATCTTCGGCCCCGTCGCCTCGGTCATCCGGTTCGCCGACGAGGACGAGGCGATCGCGATCGCCAACGACTCCGAGTTCGGCCTCGCCTCCGGCGTGTGGACCACAGACCTCGGCCGCGCCCACCGCGTCGCCGCGCGCATCAGCGCCGGGACCGTGTGGGTCAACACCTACCGCTCGAGCGCCGCCCAGGCGCCGTTCGGGGGCATCCGCCAGTCCGGGCACGGCCGCGAGCGCGGCGAGGAGGCCCTGCACGAGTACCTGCGCACCAAGAACGTGATGGTCGACCTCGCGACGACCTACTCCGACCCCTTCTCACAAGGAGCCACCGCATGACCAACCCGACCATCGGCGTCGTCGGTCTCGGGAACATGGGGGTCGAGATCGCGAGCCGACTCGCCACCGCCCGGGACGTCGTCGCCTTCGACCTGTCCGAGCAGGCCCGGGCGGAGGCCGCCGGCCGCGGCATCCCCACCGCCGACTCGCTCGCGGGCCTGGCCGACTGCGACCAGGTCGTGCTCTCCCTGCCGCGCCCGGAGGCCTCGCGCGCCGTCGTCGGCGAGCTGGCCGGCGTGCTGCGACCGGGCACGCTCGTCATCGAGACCTCGACCGTCAACGCGACGGACATGCACCGGCTCGGCGCGCAGTGCGCCGACGCGGACCTGCGCTGCATCGACGCGGCCGTGCTCTCGGGGGTCGGCGCCATGCGCGACGGCACCTCCACGCTGCTCGTCGGCGGGGACGCCTCCGAGGTCGACCGTGCGCGCGTCACCCTCGAGGGGTTCAGCGCCCGGCAGATCGTCCTCGGCGAGCTCGGCGCCGGCATGGCCGCCAAGGTCATCAACAACGCCGTCGCCCACGCCACGATGGTCGTCCTCGTCGAGGCCGTCGCCCTCGCCCGCGCGGCCGGCATCCGGCTCGACGACATCGCCTCCCTCCTCGCCGACGCCGAGGGCGGGCTCATCCGCCCGCTCACCCACCGGATCCAGGAGCGCGTGGCGAACGACGACTACCTCCCCGGGATGCCGATGGACGCCGCCCGGAAGGACTCCGTGCTCGCCCTGGAGTACGCCCAGTCCCAGAACGTGCCGCTGTTCGCGATCCAGGGCTCCCACAGCGTGTACGAGATGGCCGTCGCCGAGGGGCTCGGCCGCCTCGACTACGCCGCCATCAGCACCCTGTGGGACCGCTGGCGCGACGGCGACGCGCACCCGCCCGCCCCGACCCCTCACGGCTGAGCACCGAGGAGAGTTCCCATGGACGTCGAGATCACCGACCTTCAGCTGCACTACGGCGACTTCCACGCCGTCAAGGGCATCGACCTGACGATCGAGGACGGCAGCGCACTCGTGCTGCTCGGGCCGTCGGGCTGCGGCAAGACCTCGACGATGCGCACGGTCGCCGGCCTCGAGACGCCGACCGGCGGGCGCATCGCGATCGGCGGCCGCACCGTCTTCGACGCCGAGCAGCGGATCAACGTCGCCCCGAACCGCCGCAACATCGGCATGGTCTTCCAGTCCTACGCCGTGTGGCCCCACCGCACGGTGCGGCAGAACGTCGAGTACCCGCTCAAGGTCCGCAAGGTCGCTCGCGCCGAGCGGCGCACCGCGGTCGAGGAGATCCTCGAGCTGACGGGCCTGACCGAGTACGCCGAGCGCGGCGCGAGCCAGCTGTCCGGCGGGCAGATGCAGCGCGTGGCGCTGGCGAGGAGCCTCGCCATGAGCCCGTCGGTCCTCCTGCTGGACGAGCCGCTGTCGAACCTCGACGCCCTGCTGCGCGAGAACCTGCGCAACGAGCTGCGTCGGATCCAGCAGGAGTCGGGCCTGACGTCCGTCTACGTCACCCACGACCAGGCGGAGGCGCTGGCGCTCGCCGACAAGATCGCCCTCATGCGCGCCGGCCGCATCGTCCAGGTCGGCTCACCGAGCGACCTGTTCGAGTCGCCCACCGACTCCGAGGCCGCGCGCTTCATGGGCTTCGAGAACATCCTCCCGATCGCCGACGGCGACACCGGCCTTCGCCTGGGCGGTCGCCCGATCGCCCCGGCCGCGACCGACGACGGCGACGAGATCGAGGAGACGGTCGGGGAGGCCCCGGCGGCCTCGTCGGCCGCCGGGAAGCCCGCTGCGAGCGAGTTCCTCTGCGTGCGCGCGGAGAACGTCGAGATCCTGCCCGACGGCGAGCACGGCGCCACGCCCGCCACGGTCTCCGTCGCGACCTACCAGGGGCGCAGCGTCGAGTACGACTGCCACCTCGACGGCGGGCAGCGCGTGCGCGTCAAGGCGAGCGGCGCGACCCCGCGCTACGCGCGCGGGGACGCGGTGGGCATCCGCATCGGCGCCGACGCCGGACGCGTCCTGAGCGGAGCCGCTCGTGCTTAGGCCGTCGCCCAGGCGCGAGTCCACCGGGATGCGCATCGCGGGGATCGTCGCCGCGGTGGTGCTGATCGGGCTCGTCGGCATCCCGATCCTGTTCGTCCTGTTCGCCGCGCTCTCCGACGTGCTCCCCCGTCCGGGCAACATCAGCCTCGCGAACCTCAGCCTCGAGACCATCGGGAACATCATCCGCGGCTCCACGCTCAACGCCGCGAAGAACTCCCTGCTCATCGCGTTCGGATCGTCCCTCGTGGCGCTCGTCATCGGGACGCTCCTTGCCGTACTGCTGGCCCGCACGAACGTCCCCGGGAGGAAGTTCCTCCGGGTCGCGGGGGTCGCGCCCATGTTCATCCCGGCGTTCGTCGCCGCTCTGTCCTGGTCGCTGCTCGCCAGCCCGCAGTCCGGTCTGCTCAACGTGCTGCTGAGGGACCTCGGCATCGACTTCACGGTCAACGTCTACTCGATGGGCGGCCTCGTCTTCGTGCTCGGCGTGTACTACGCCCCGTACGTCTTCATGTTCGTCTCCAGCGCGCTGGCCCTCATGAACCCCGAGCTGGAGGAGGCCTCGCTCGTGCACGGCGGGTCGATGTTCGGCACGCTGCGCCGCATCACGCTCAGCCTCATGACGCCCGCGATCGTGGGCTCGACCTTCCTCGTCTTCATCCTCACGCTGGAGAACTTCCCGGTCGCGCAGTTCCTCGCCACGCCGGGACGGATCGACACGCTGCCGACCTTCATCTTCCGGTACATGAACGAGTCGCCGCCGCGCGGGAACGAGGCGGCCGCCATCGCGGTCGTCCTCGTCCTCATCGTGCTCGCGCTGACCTGGGTGCAGCGCCGGATCCTGGCCGGACGCGACTACACGACCGTCGCCGGCAAGGGCTCGCGCAGCAAGACCCTCGACCTGGGTCCGTGGCGCTGGGTGGCCGCCGTGCTCGTGTCGGTCTACTTCCTCGTCACGGTGATCCTGCCGGTCGGGGCGCTGCTGCTCGTCTCCTCCTACTCCTCGCCCTACATCCCGTCGATCACCGGGATGTTCGACCGGGGCTCCATCACCGGAGAGCGGCTGTTCGAGCCCCTGACGGACGGCCTCACCCTCAACGCGATGTCGAACAGCGCGATCGTGTCGGTCGCGACGGCGGCCGTCGCGACGTTCCTGGCCTTCGCCGTCGCGTACCTCGTCTACCGGACCAGGCTGCGGGGCCGGAACGCGCTCGAGGGGATCGCCATGGCGCCGGTCGCGATCCCGGCGATCGTCATGGGCCTCGGCCTGCTGTGGGCGTGGCTCATCATCCCGATCCCCCTCTACGGCACGCTCGGGATCCTCGTGCTGGCCTTCGTGGTCACGCAGCTCCCGCAGGCGTTCCGGAGCATGTCGTCCTCGATGCTGCAGGTCAACAAGGAGCTCGAGGAGTCGGCGATGATGCACGGCGCCGGCCGGTTCCGGGCGATCGCGAACGTCACCGCCCCGCTCATGAGGGCCGGGATCGGCTCGACCTTCATGTTGATGCTCATGCTCTCGATGCGCGAGCTCACCGTTCCGCTGTTCCTCTACAACACGAACACGCGACTGCTGTCGATCGTCATCTTCGACCAGTACGAGAACGGATCCATGCAGAACGCCGCGGCTCTCGGCGTCTGGTACGTGGCCGTCATCGGCCTCCTCGCGATCGTCGCGAGCCGGTTCGGCCTCAAGAGCCTCAACTAGCTGTCCGTTTCCAGGGCTGTCACGATCCAAAGGAGAATCACGTGAAGAACCGGAAGTCGTACCCGAGGGCCGCGATCGTCGCCTCGACCGCCCTCCTCCTTGCCGCGTGCGGCGGTGGCGGAGGGGGAGAGGACGCCGAGGTCAACGACGACGGCGAGCTCGTCGTCGACGGCCGGACCATCGCCACCGCCGACCAGCTCGAGCAGGCCGAGGGCGAGAGCGGTCTCGTGCTCTACACCGGCTCCGGGGAGACCGGCGAGCGCCAGCTCCTCGAGCAGTTCACCGAGGACACCGGGCTGTCCGCGGACCTCGTCCGGCTCGTGCCGAACCGCCTGACGGAGCGCATCCTGTCCGAGCACGGGTCGGACCAGCTCGGCGCGGATGTCATCCGCATCGACGGGTGGGACCTGATCGAGCAGCTCGTCGAGGACGGCGCGTTCGTCGAGCACGAGGTGCCCGACTCGATCGAGCTGCCGGACGAGGCGATCCACGAGGGCGGCCAGTACTTCATGTCCTACAACCGGCCCTACGTGTTCGCCTACAACAACCAGCTCGTCGACGACGAGCTCACCTCGTGGGCGGACCTCGGCCCCGACTCCTTCGGTCCCGGCGAGATCGGCGTGACCAACGTGAACGTGGCCGGCTCCACCCACCTGCTGCAGCGCTTCCACCTCGACGTCATGGGCGAGGAGTGGCTCGCGGGACTCGCGGACACCGATCCGCGCATCTTCGACTCGGCCTCGCCGCTGACGGACTCGCTCGCCCGCGGCGAGATCCGGGCCGGCGCCGTGCCGCTCACGGTGGCGCAGGTGGCCTACAACGACGGCGCACCGATCACCATCGTGGCTCCCGAGGAGGGCTTCCCCGTCAACGAGTACGTCGTGGGGCTCGCGGACGGCGGCCAGTCCCCGGCGACTGCGGAGATCTTCATGAACTGGACCCTCTCGACCGCGGGCCAGGCCGCGGCCACGGAGATCGGCGACTACCCGATCAACCCGGAGGTCGGGGCGCCCAGCCGCGGCGACGACACGATGCCGGCGCTGGACTCCGAGGGCATCTACCGCGTGACGCTGGAGGAGTACCTCGAGCACCTCGAGGCCGACACCCAGACGTGGCTCGAGCTGTTCGAGTACACGGGCTGACCGACGGGGGCTCCTAGGTCGTCCCGGGCCCGGTCCCGCGCGAGGTGCGCGGGGTCGGGCCCTTCGTCGTCGGGGCGTCGATACGCCCGGGCCGGTCCGTGGACCGGGCAGGGCCCGTCCGTAGACTCGTTCCCGCCACCGACGACGAAGGGCCCGGCATGACCGACGCAACGCCACCCATCCCGTTCCACCCCACGCCGGAGACGTTCGTGGGGTGGCCGATGCCGCCCTCCGTGCCTGACGGGATGCGGCTCGAGCTCAGCCGGTCGAAGCTGCTCGACGGCGCCGAGGGCGAGTTCGAGAACTGGATGGCGATGCTCCACGAGCGGTACGACGAATGCGTCGCCACGCTGGCGGCCGAGCGCATGGCGTTCGAGGCCACGTTCCTCAACAAGGAGGCCGACGGCTCGTGGTGGGTGTACCACCTGCAGCTGCGGCACGAGGACTCACCCGGACTGCGGCCCGACAACGACCTCGACCGCGCGCACATCGAGTTCGCGAAACGGACGAAGCAGCGGGGCTGGGAGGAGCTCAAGCCCGAGTTCCTCCTCGTCCCGGACGCGGTGCGCGAGGCCGTCGTCCGCAGCGCCGAGCCGCCGGTGGTGACGTAGTCCCCGTCGAGAGAGCGCCATACGTGCGAGAACGGGGGAATCGTTCCGGTACATTCGATCGACGACCGTACCGTCGACCTGGGTGCGCGCCGATCCGTCCGATCCCGAGGTGAGCAACGTGTGGTGGGTGATCTCCGGGTCGAGCGGTCATGGGCGCGGCATGGACGGACGGACTTCTCGTCGGCCCAGGCGTGCCGGTGTGCCGATCGCTCCCTCCCGGTCCCGCGAGGGCGCCGAGTGAGCGCCGGGGAATCAGCTGAGCGCGGTCAGGACCTGCACGACGACGGACGCCCGACTCTCCCGTCGGGTTCGGGACGTGCGTCCGGCCCCGTGACCGAGACCGGCACGGCCGACGAGATCGAGAGCCCAGCCGCCGACGAGACCGGCGAGGCCGAGGCCAACGCGGCCGGCGAGGCCGAGTCCGACGCGGCCGTCTCGGTGGAAGCTGCCGGCGAAGCCGGCACGGCGGAGCCGGACGTGGCCGCACCCGCGGACGCGCGGCCGTCGGGGCGGACCCGGGTCGCGTGGATCGACGCTTCCCGCGGCTTCCTCGTGGTCCTCGTCGTCGTCGGGCACACGTTGCTCTTCATGGGCCGCGCACGGATGCAGATCCCCGAGCTCGAGCCCGCTGTGCGGATCATCCAGACGATTCGTATCCCCGCCCTGTTCGCCCTGTCCGGCGCCCTCTTCCATCACGCCGTCACCCGGTCGTGGCGGAGAGTGCTCGGCACCCGGATCGTTCCGATGATGTGGCTGCTGGGAGTCTGGCTGCTCGTCGAGCTGCTGGTGATGATCTGGCGCACCTCGCCCGAGGCGGCGATGCCGGCCGGGTTCGTTCGCTGGGGGCTCGCCCAGGCGGCCCTGCCGGAGGAGTACCTCTGGTTCATCTGGTCGTTGGCCGTCATGACCACACTGGCGCGGCTCCTGCGCAGGTTCCCCGTGGTGCTCGGGATCATTGCGGTGGTGCTGATGCTCCTCCCCGTCTTCCCGGACCTCGGGAAGCAGACGGTGCCGTTCTTCACCCAGGCACCCTTCTTCCTCCTCGGGTTCCTCATCGCCCCGGCCCTCCGCGCCCGGCAGAGGTGGCTCGTCCTGGCGGGCGTCCTGTCGGTGCTGTCGTTCGTCCCGTTTGCCTACGCGCGCACCGAGCTCGACCTCGTCCTCACCAACAACCGGGTCGACGGCATCCTGCTGGCTCTGGTCGGCCTCCCCGCGGTGGCGCTCCTTGGCATCGGACTCTCCCGTCTCCCGGGAGGCCGGTTCTGGAGCTGGCTCGGGCGCCGCACGCTGGCGATCTACGTGGCCCACATGCCGTTCCTCATCGGGGCGATCTGGCTGGTGCGCGGGCACCTGCGGCCCATCGCCGAACCACGGCCCGCGATCGTCTTCGTCGTCATCGTCGTCAGTGCCGTCGCCTTCGCCCTGCTCATCCACGTGATCGACGAACGCCTGCCGTTCGACGGGATCCTGGCCGAGCCGAAGTGGCTGCGAGCCCTCATCCTCGGCCGCGACCGCAGTGGGGAGCGGCCCCGTCCGGAGAGCGAGTCGACCGGCACCGAGTCGACTGGTCGACAGGGGGCCGGCCACCAGACCTGACCTGTAGTCGTGGTCGGCCTGTTGGTCAGAGGATCAGGCGGCGGTACTCCGCGCGCGCTTTCATCGCGTGGATGATCTCTACCTCGCCGTCATCCCACAGGAGCACGACGATCTCGAGAAGGCGTCCTGCGGTGTCGATCCCGATGCGCAGTTCCCTTTGGGATTCTCGTCGTCCAGCGGGCCGCCCGCCAGGACGGCCGTGGCAGCGATGATTGCGTCAGCATCGCTGATTCCGTGCTTGCGCGCCGAGGGCGCGACGATCACGCTCGCGCCCACTCGCGCACGGCGGCACGGATCGCTGCGGAGCGATCCAGGCCCTCGCGGTCGGCGCGCGCCATCAGCTCCGCCAGCTCGGCGTCGGAGAACCGCGTGGGGACGACCTGTGATGCGCGCTCCGCGCGCGGCGGACGCCCCCAGCGCTTGCGCAGCTCGTCGACGTCGTAGCCGGCCTCGGCCTCGTCGGCCCATTCCTGCACCTGGGCGTCCGAAACCTCGCGACCGTTGATCATTCGCCTACCCATGGACGTAGCGTATTACGTAATACGTTAGTGGTCGAGGGGGAACTGAGCATCGGACGCGGCCGGTTCGCGCCGCCACCGTGGTGCATCCGGTTGCTCGGCGGGTCGACGTGCAGCCGAAGGCTCCGCCGTCGGCGACCTCGAGCGGCGGCGGGTCGTCGTGCTGCTGACCGGCCTGAGAGTTGCGACCCTCAGGCGAGCGAGCCGGCCCGGCGCCCCCACACGGCACCCGCGGCGAGCCCCGAGCCGCCCGGGTAGTTCCCGGAGAAGAGGCCGCCGAGCGCCTCGCCGCAGGCGTACAGGCCGTCGATGACCGAACCGTCCTCCCGCAGCACCCGACCCTCGAGGTCGCCCTTGAGTCCGCCGAACGTGAACGTGATGCCGCACGTGACCGGGTAGGCGTAGAACGGCGCGGTCTCGATCGGGAACGCCCAGTTGCTCTTCGGCGGCATGACGTCCGCGCGGCGGCCGTCCTTGATGTTCGGGTCGACCTCGATGCTCGGGTCGATCGAGTCGTTGAACTCGGTGACGGTCCGGACGAACGCCTCGACGTCGATACCGGCCTTCGTCGCGAGTTCGCCGACCGAGTCGGCGACCACCTCGGAGACGCCCGGCATCTCGTACTCCTGCGGCCGGAGCATCGGCCGGGTGGTGGCGTCGAAGATCTGGAAGGCGACGGACCCCGGCTGCTTGAGGATCTCCTTGCCGTACTTCGCGTAGGTGTAGTTGCGGAAGTCCGCGCCCTCGTCGACGAACCGCTCGCCGTCCACGTTGACGACGATGCCGAGCGGGTAGGACTGGCGGGTCAGGCGGTTGGTGAGCTCGCGGTTGGACTCGTTGTCCTCCAGCCACGCGTCCCACGCCACGGAGTGGCAGCTCGACCAGTCGCCGGCGCGACCCGCGCCGTGGGCGATCGCCCGCTCGAGGAGGTCGCCCGTGTTCTCGGGAGAGCCGCGGAGCTTCGCGTTCGCCCAGCCCTGACCGAGGTAGGTCTCCCGCATCCGCGGGTTGGCCTCGAAGCCGCCCGAGGCGAGCACGACCGACTCCGCGCGCAGGACCTTCTCGCCGTCGTCGTCGACGTAGGTCACGCCGGCCACGCGGCCGTCCTCGAGGACGAGGTCGGTGACGCGGCTCGAGTACCGCACCTCGACGCCCGCGTCGGCCGCGGCCCGCACGTAGTCGGCGAACAGGCCCTCGCCGCCGTCGACGTTGCCCACGTGCAGCCCGCCCCAGAACAGGAAGCTGCCGTCCGGGTTCTCGTACGCCTGCCGCTCGTACATGAGCCGGTAGCGCATGCCGTGGGCCGTGTGGAGCCACTTGAGCGCGTCGGTCGCCTCCGTGGCGAGGATGTGCGCCATCTCGGTGTCGCCGCGTCCCTCGGTCACACGCGCGAGGTCGCCGGTGTAGTCCTCGTAGGTGTACGGCGGGACCTCGCTGCGGGCGTGGCGCTCGTCCGGCTCGATCCAGTCGACGAGCGACTCCAGGCCGGAGTGCACGATCCGCGTGGCGCCCGCCGTGAAGAAGCTGTTGCCGCCGGCCGAACCCCGCTCGGCCGATTCCAGCATGACCACGCTCCGTCCCCGGTCGCGCGCGGCCAGGGCCGCGGAGAAGGCTGCGTTGCCGGCTCCGACGACGATCACGTCGGTCTGCTCGAGGGTGTCGGTCACGGTGGGATCCTTGTCGACGGTGGGGGAGGGTGGGCCTGCGGCGACAACGCGGACCAGGCGATGATCCATGTTGCCTACACATTGCATGCAACTCTATCGTAGGGGTGTGCCGCCGCCGCATGGGACGGCACGATCGGTGCACCTACCGGTGCGGAAGTATGGGGCCGACGCGGCCCCGGCCAACCGCCGGTGCCGATTCCCCACCGGCCGGGCCGCCGCCCGCCACGCCCCAGGACGGAGACCTCGATGTCGATTCCACGGTTCGCCGAGCTGCGCGACGACCAGGCGGTGCGCGAGCGCCTCGCCGCCGACCTCGCCGCGCTCGACCGGGGCGACGGCGCAGGTCCGTCCTCCGGCGACGTCGTCACCCGCCCCTCGGTGCTCCGGCGGATCGCCCGCGTTCTCGCCGAGATCGTCGAGCCCGGAGTCGACCGCATCGTCGCGGGCGCCGACGACCTGGCGGTGGCCACGGCCTGCTCGATCCACACCGGCCTGCCGTTCGCCGTCGTCGGAGCGGACGGGGCGGTCGCCACGGGCGAGCTGCATGCGCTCGAGCGCGTGGTCGCCGTCGGGCTGCGGCCCGAGGACGCCGCGGACGCGGCGACGGGCGCCGTCGCCGTGGGCGCGACCGTGGCCGCCTCGGCCGGGATCCACCTGACCGGCGAGGACGCCGGGGCGCTCGCGGTCGCGGGGGTGACCGCATGAGCACCAGCGCCAAGCGGGTCGGCGAGTTGCTCGAGACCTACGCCGCGATGTCCGATCCGGACTCCGGCCCGGGGGTGACTCGGCTGAGCTACACGCCCCTGGAGCGGGACGCGCACGACTTCTTCCGTGACCGGCTGGAGTCTCTCGGCCTCACGGTCACGGTCGACCCGGTCGGCAACACGATCGCCGAGCTGCCAGGCTCGGACCCGTCGCTGCCGGCCATCGGCACCGGCTCGCACCTGGACTCGGTCCCGAACGCCGGTGCGTTCGACGGCATCGTCGGCGTCGTGGGCGCGATGGTCGCCGCCGAGACGCTCGCCGCGGGGGAGCGGCTGCGTCATCCGGTCAGGTTCGTCGTGTTCACCGCCGAGGAGGGCGCCCGCTGGGGCCAGGCCTGCTCGGGGTCGCGGATGTGCGCGGGGCAGCTGGACCGCGGGCGGCTCGACACGCTGACCGACAAGGACGGCATCACGCTCGCCGAGGCGATGCGTGACCTCGACCTCGATCCCGACCGCGTGGGCGAGGCCGCCTGGCGCCCGGAGGACTGGGCCGCCTTCGTCGAGCTGCACATCGAGCAGGGCGCGTCGCTCGACGCGCTCGGCGTGCAGATCGGTCTCGTCGACGTCATCTCCGGCTCCTCGCGCCTGCAGATCACACTCACGGGCCGCGCCTCCCACACCGGCGGCACGCCCATGCACCTGCGGGCGGACGCCGCGGCCGGCGCGGCGGAGATCGTCCTGACGGCGGAGGCGCTCGCGAACAGCGCCCCCCACCGCGGCACGCGCATGACGGCCAGCCGCCTCGACGTCTTCCCGAACTCCATCACGACGATCCCCGGGGTCGTCACGCTCCAGGTCGACGTGCGCGACGTCGACGACCTGCGCCAGCGCGAGGCTGCGGACGAGCTCGTGGACCGCGCCGTCGCGATCGCCGAGGCCCGCGGGCTCGGCATCGAGGTCGGCGTGCTCGGCGACGTCTCGCCGACCCTCCTGCCGATCCCGATCAGGGACGTCACCGCGGCCGCGGCGGCCGAGGCGGGCGCGAGCTACCGCGTCATGCCGTCCGGCGCGAGCCACGACTCGCAGGTCATCAACTCGGTCTGCCCCGCGGGCATGATCTTCGTGCCGAGCCTCAACCACGGCGTGAGCCACGCGCCGGAGGAGCTCAGCCGCTACGAGGACATCGCGCTCGGCGTGGACGTGCTCATCGGCTCGATCCGCAGGCTCGACGCCGCGATCTGACCGCCCGACGACGAAGGGAGCCCCCCGCACACCAGGTGCGGGGGGCTCCCTTCGTCGTCGCGGGCCGTGGCCGGCCCGCCGGTACGTGACGGGTGCGGGTCAGGCCTGCGGCTGACCGCCGTACGGGTTCTCGGGGTTCACCGGGGCCTGGCCGCCCTGCTGGCCGGGCTGGCCGTAACCGGGCTGCTGCTGGCCGGGCTGACCGTAACCGGGCTGCTGACCCTGCTGACCGTAGCCGGGCTGCTGCTGGCCGTAGCCGCCCTGCTGACCGGGCTGGCCGTAGCCGGCCTGCTGGCCGCCCGCCGGGCCCTGGGAGCGGCCGATGTTCTGGAGGTCGGAGACGGACTCGCCGGAGGACTTCAAGCGAAGGGCGAGGCACGCGACGAACGCGAGGGCGCCGATCCACACGAGGAAGGCCGACCACCCCGGGCCGATGCCGGAGCCACCGGTGATCGGTCGCAGGATGAGGAGGAGGGTCGCGAGGCCGGCGACGGCCACGAGGATGAGGTTCCACGGCACGTTCTTCGGCAGGACGTCGGAGGCGAAGACGAGGACCGCGAGCAGGCCGCCGGACAGGAGGACGAGGACCATCGCGAACGCTGCGTAGCTCGTCCAGGCGTTGGTGCCGACCGAGCCGAACATGCCGAGGTCGGCCTGCGCGTACGCGGTGAAGAACGAGAAGAAGAGGGTGAACACCGCGGCGCCGAGCGCGGCGAGGTCGATCGTGCTGATCGAACGGAAGTTGATGGGCATCGAAGCAGTCCTTACGGGGGTGGGCCGACGTACGGGGACGTCGGATTATCGCCCGTATCGCCAGGGGAAGCCAGCCGCGCCCCGGGCCGCCCTCCCCGTGAGCGCGGAGGGCCGCGGCCGAGCCCTCTGGTTGGATGTCGACCTGGCTAGATGCCGCCGAGCCCGGTGTTGTCGTCGAGCTGCCACGGCGGGGCCGCGTCGACCTGCTCGCCGTGCGTCTCCCAGGCCTGCCACCACGTCTCGGCGCGGTCGGGGACGTGCCCGCCCGGGACGACCTCCAGCAGGTCGCGGATCTCCGCCTTCGCCTCGGTCAGCTCGTCCACCAGCGCGGACCGTGACTCGCCCGTCGGCTCGCGCTGCAGCAGGCGGCGCAGCTCGCCGCGTAGATCGGTGCGGCTCGCGGGCGGGCGGGCGGCCGCCGTCTCCGTCTCAGGCCGCCCCTCCTGGGACCGGCCGAGAAGGCGCTTGGCGAGCGACGGCGTCGGGTCGGCGGGACGGACGTCCCGCCCACGTGCGGCCGAACCCGTCATCACGCCGGACAGGCCCGCGCCGGGCACGGGTCCCTCGCCGTCCGGGTCGAGCAGCAGCTCCTCGAGCTCCCAGGCACGGCGCCGGGCGCGGATGAGTGCGTCCGCGGCGTCCTCGTCCCCGTGGCTCGCGCCGAGATGGACCTGGGCGGCGCGGATCCACCCGTGGTCCGCCATGAGCGCGGTGAGCCCCCGGTCGACGGTCATCGTGTCGTGGACGTCCACGCTCGCCTGGACGATCCGCGACTGGCGGCTGCGGGCGAACACGATCTCGTCGCGCAGCTGCTCGTCGGACATGATCGATGTGCCGGTCCGCATCATGACGGAGACCGGGTCGAGCCCGAGCTCGTTCTCCTTGGCCGCGGCGCCCGGCGGGTGGCAGACGAGCGACCAGGAGTCCGTGGCGCCGAGCTTGTCGATGACGACGTCGGCGGGCAGGTTCTCCCGGACGCCGCCGTCGACGTAGTGCTCGCCGGCGATCTCGACCGGCCGGAAGACCGCCGGGATCGCGCAGGACGCCCACACCGCCAGTGTGACGTCGTCGACCTTCAAGGTCTCGCCGTTCTCGTCCTCCAGCGGTGTGTCGCCCCGGTCGCGGATCGTGCCGTCCTGGTCGACGAACCGCAGGTCGCCGGAGGCGAGCCCGACCATGGCGATGCGCAGCGTGGTGCCTGCCGCGCGCACGCGCTCGGGGTCGAAGTTCTCCCGGTCGATGAGCGAGTCCACGAACGGGCCCGGCGTGTACATCGAGCCCGCCCGCGTGGCGCCCTTGAGGATCGACGCGAGGTCACCGCCCGCCCGGCCGAGGGCGGGCAGGTTGCCGATCATCTGCATGACCTGCGCGGCGGTCCAGGTGGCGACCGGGGCCGACTCGTCGGGCGGGGCGTGCGTGGCCGCGCGCGCCTCGGCGGCCGTGCGCGGCGCCGGGGCACGTCCTCCGGTCTCGGGATGCAGGCCCATGCCGAGCGGGTCGAGAAGGTGGAGGTAGCCGGGTCCTCGGGCGAGGAGGTCGCGCCACCAGGTCTGCGGCGTGAACATGTCGTCCGGGGTGGTCATCGCCCGCCACATGGTGTCGAGGCGGCCGAGCCACTCGCGCTGCTCCTCGCGGTTGCCGCCCTGGGCGATGACCGCGGCGATGATCGCTCCGGCGGAGGCGCCGGAGATGATCGTCGGCTCGATCCTCGCCTCGTCGTAGAGGTACTCGAGGGCTCCCAGGTGGAAGTCGCCGCGCGAGCCGCCGCCGGAGATGATGAGGCCGACCCCGTGGTGCTTGCGGCGGTGCCCGCCCGGCACCCACCGGCCAGGCGAGAGGAAGAGACTGCGACCGGAGGATGTCATGCCGACAGCCTAGGAGAGTCGACTGGGGGCCGTGGGGCCGACGCGAGTCTGCTCGGAGCCTACTCAGCCGGGGGCGTCCTCGGCCCGAGGACGGCGAGGACCATGCGCTCGGCGTCCTCCGGGGTCGGCGGGGCGCCGGACAGCGCGTGCAGGATGATCATCCCGATGAGCGCCTCGCCGATCGCCTCAAGCGGTGCCCCCGGGTAGAGGTTCGCGGCCTGGCCGATGCCGCGGCGCAGCCGCTGGGTGAGCTCGTCCTCGTCGGTGAGCTTGCCGAGGATGGCGCGCCCGAGGTCCTCGGACGACGTGGCGGCGGCGATGAGCGAGCGGAGGAGGCCGCCGTCGTCCTTCGCGAACAGGCCGTCGAAGATCTCGCCGAGCCAGCTCGCGAAGTCGGCGTGGATGTCCCCGGTGTCCGGGCAGTCCATCGGGATGGGCAGGATCATGCCCTCGAGCAGGCACTCGGCCACGAGCGCGCTCTTGGAGTCCCACCAGCGGTAGATCGTCTGCCGGCCCACCCCGGCGTCCGCGGCGATCCCGGAGATCGTCAGCTCCTCGTAGCCGTCCGCGGCGAACAGCTTCGCGGTCGACGTCAGGATGGCGAGCCGCGCGGTCTCGCTGCGCACCGGTCCGCTCCGGGTCGTGGCCGTCATGGGTTCGTGTCCTCTCTCACGTGGGGACGACCGTAGTCGTCGCGCCGATCTCCTTGACGAGACGATACGTCTCGTCTTAGCGTTTTGTGAAGGGGACGGCCCACCGGCGAGAGCCCCTCGACCGCGACACGGCACCCTCCCCGAACGATGCGATCCCCCGGGGCGTCTGCCTGCGCACAGCCGTCGATCACAACCGATAGGAGCACGGCAGACATGGCCAAGTGGCTATACCGAGTAGGGACGTTCGCCGCCCGGCGCGCGTGGGCAGTACTGGCGGCCTGGATCCTCATCCTGGTGGCGACCGCCGGGGCGTACTTCGCGTGGGCAGGGACCCTCTCGTCCTCGTTCGAGGTCTCGGACATCGAGTCCATGGACGTCATCGACGAGCTCCAGGAGTCCCTGCCGGACTCCGCGGGCGCCACGGGGACGATTGTCGTGCACAACCCGGACGGTCCCCTTACCGAGGGGCAGGAGGCGCAGGTCGCGGAGCTCGCCGCAGGCATCACCGAGCTCGACGACGTGGCGACCGTCACCGACCCGTTCGCCGTCCGCGACTCGATGGCCGAGCAGGCCGCCGCCATGGAGGAGTCCGCCGAGGAGATCGCGGCCGGCCAGGAGGCCGCCGCCGCGGGCGCGCCCGGCGTCGACGCCGAGGAGCTCGAGGCGCAGGCCGCCCAGCTCGAGGCCGCGCAGGAGCTCGCCGGCTACGCCGAGGGCGCCAGCCTCATCTCCGAGGACGGCTCCACCGCGCTCCTCACCGTCTCCTTCACCGAGCCGATGCTCGAGCTCGCGGACGAGTCCCGGGAGGCGGTCGTCGAGTACGTCGAGGACTCGCCGATCGACGGCGCCGAGCTCGTCCCCTCCTCCGACCTGTCGATGGAGATCCCCGAGATCATGGGCGTCGGCGAGGTCATCGGCGTCGCCGTGGCTGCCGTGCTCCTCGTGGTCGTCCTCGGCTCCCTGATCGCGGCCTCCTTCCCGATCATCACCGCGCTCATGGGCGTGGGCATCGGCGCGATGGCCACCCTCTCCTTCTCCGGCGTCGTGCAGATGGCCTCCGTGACCCCGATCCTCGGCGTCATGCTCGGACTGGCCGTCGGCATCGACTACGCCCTGTTCATCATCAACCGGCACCGCCGCCAGCTCATCGCCGGCGCCGACGTGCGGGAGTCGATCGGCCTGGCCAACGGCACCGCGGGCACCGCGGTCGTCTTCGCCGGATCGACCGTCATCCTCGCCCTGCTGGCGCTCAACGTCGTCGGCATCCCCTTCCTCGGCGTCATGGGCTCCGCGGGCGCCGCCAGCGTGCTGATCGCCGTCCTCGTGGCGGTCACGGCCGCTCCGGCGCTGCTCGGGCTCGCCGGGGAGAAGGTCCTCGGCCGCAAGGCACGCGCGAAGCGCGCCGCCGCCATCGCGGCCGCCTCCGACGACGACGGAGCCACCTCCGGTGGTGACGTCACCGCGGAGGCCGGTCCGTCGTCGGGCGGGGACGTGCGGCCGATGCGGACGTGGCGGGCGATCGTCACGCTGGTGGCGGGCGTCGCGGCGCTCGCGATCGTCGCGATCCCGGCGCTCGACATGCGCCTCGGCCTGCCGACGGGAAAGAACGAGCCGCAAGGGTCGGACGCCTACGAGGCGTACATCCTCACGGACGAGGAGTTCGGTGAGGGCTTCGGCGGGCCGCTGCTCGTCACCGCCGACCTGCCGGCCGGCCTCGACGAGGCCGGGATCGCCGCCGCGCAGCTCGACGTGGCGCGCGTGCTCGCCGCGCAGGACGACGTCGTGGCGGTGGCGCCGATCGCGGTCGCCGAGGACGGTTCGCTCGCGGCCTTCCAGGTGGTCCCCTCCGAGGGGCCGAGCAGCGAGTCGACGACCCAGCTCGTCCACGACCTGCGCGACCTGCCGGCCGTCAACGGGGACATCGAGCTCGGGGTGGCCGGGCAGGCCGCCATCAACATCGACATCTCCGAGGGGCTGCAGGACGCGCTCCCGCTGTACCTCGGGCTGGTGGTGGGGCTGTCGTTCCTCATCATGATGGCCGTGTTCCGGTCGCTCCTCGTGCCGCTCATCGCGACCGCCGGGTTCGTGCTCTCGCTGCTGGCCACGCTCGGTGTGGCGGTCGCCGTGTTCCAGTGGGGTTGGCTGGCCTCGCTCATCGGCGTCCACGAGACCGGGCCGCTGCTCAGCTTCCTGCCAGTGATCCTCGTCGGCGTGCTGTTCGGCCTGGCCATGGACTACCAGCTGTTCCTGGCGACCGGCATGCGTGAGGCCTACGTCCACGGGGCGCCCGCGCGGCAGGCCGTGGCCGAGGGCTTCCGGGCCGGACGCCGCGTGGTGACCACGGCCGCGCTCATCATGATCGCCGTGTTCGCCAGCTTCATCACCTCCGACTCCGCCATGATCAAGTCGTTCGGCGTGGGCATGGCCATGGGCGTGCTGCTGGACGCGTTCGTCGTCCGGATGCTGCTCGTGCCGGCCGCGATGCACCTGCTGGGCAGGTCGGCGTGGTGGCTGCCGAGGTGGCTGGACAAGATCGTGCCGAACGTCGACGTCGAGGGCGCGTCCCTCGAGCGGGCCGCGGGTTCCGCGCCGTCGCCGAGGTCGGCGGGGTCGGCCGGGTCTGCCGGGTCTGGTGAGTCGGCCGGTTCGGGTGTGTCCGCGGGTTCTGCGGGTTCCGCCGGGTCGGCGGATGACGCGGCCGGGGACCGGGAGTCGACCGAGGCCCGCTGACCGGTTCGCCGGGAGGAGCGTGCTTGCCCGCTGACCGGTTCGCCGGGAGGGGCGTTGAGGCGCCGACAGGAGTGTTGACTCACGCTCCTCTCGGCGCCCCAACGCTCCTCTGACCGCTGGTGGACCGCTGGTGGACCGCGGGTGGACCGTGGTGGATCGGTCGGGAGTGCCGCTCAGCCGGCTTCCATTCATCGAGTGGAGGGTCGAGTCATCGAGTGGAGGGTGTCGACACCCTCCACTCGATGAC
>FUHX01000041.1 GCA_900163555.1 Actinomycetales bacterium JB111
CCACCCGCCCCACCCCGTGCACCACAGGAGTCTCCGATGAGCGCACAGCCCCTGCCCGCGCGGACGACCGCGCCCCGGCGGACCACCGGCGCCACCCCCGAGCGCCGGAACCGGGTGCGACTGACCGTCATCCCGTCGCCGGTCCCGGCCCGCTCCAGGGCGCCGTTCGTCACGCTGCTGGCCACGATCCTGCTGGCCGCCCTCGCCGCCGTGCTCATGCTCAACATCCGCATGACCGAGACGGCCTACGCGCTGCACGACGTGCAGATGGACCTCGCGCTCGTCGAGGAGTCGATCAACGACCTCCAGATCCAGGTCGACGCCGAGTCCGCCCCGGCGCTCCTCGACCACCGCGCGCAGGAGCTCGGGATGACCCGTCCGGAGACGTCCTACTACATCTCGCTCGAGGACCGGTCGGTCACGAGCACCGAGATCTCGGGGGAGACCAACTGATGGAGCGCTCACCACTCGTCGGCACCAACCCGCGGGCATGGGTCCGGCGGACGCGCCTCCTGCTCGTCGCCCTGCTGGCCGCGGTCCTCCTCGTGACCGGCCGCCTCATCTGGGTCCAGGCGCTCGAGGGCCCGCAGCTGTCCGAGGCGGCGCGCAACAACCGCATCCGTACATACGAGGTGCAGGCGGAGCGGGGCGACATCCTCGACGCGAACGGCGACATCCTCGCGACGTCGGTCCCCACGTACAACGTGGGCGTCAACCAGCAGCTGATCACGGGCTACGAGGTCCGCGACGACTCCGGCGAGGTTGTCGACGGCGGCATATCGGCGGCCGCGGAGCGGCTCGCCCCGATCCTCGACCAGGACCCCGCCGAGCTCGGGGCGGCCATGGTCGGCGACTCGACGTTCGCCTACATCGCGCGCGACATCAGCCCGGCCCAGTGGCGGCAGATCCGCGAGCTCGGCATCCGCGGCATCGAGCCGGAGCAGAGCGTCGACCGCCTGTACCCCAACGGCACGACCGGCGGGAACGTCATCGGCTTCGTCGGCGCAGACAACACCGGACTCGCGGGGCTCGAGCAGTCCTACGAGGAGGTACTGTCCGGCGAGGACGGGTCCACCACGGTGGAGATCGGCCGCGACGGTCAGGTCATCCCCGGTGCGACCCGCGAGGAGGTCGAGGCCCAGGACGGCCGCGACGTCCAGACGACGATCGACCGCAACCTGCAGTACTACTGCCAGCAGGCGCTCGACGAGGCGGTCGCCCGGCACGGGGCCCAGTGGGGCGCCGTCGAGATCGAGGAGATCGGCACGGGCCGGATCCTCGCGCTGTGCGACTCGAACACGGTCGACCCGGGGAACTACCAGGACTGGGCCCCCGAGGACCGCGGCGCGCGGTCGATCTCCGCGCCCTACGAGCCGGGCTCGACGGGCAAGGTCCCGACCTTCGCGGGCGCCCTCGACTACGGACTCGTCGACGTCGACTCCGAGTGGTACGTCCCGGACACCTGGACGGTCGACAACGGTCAGACGTTCAGCGACAACGACAACCACGCGCCGATGACTCTCACCACGGCCGGCGTGCTCGCGAACTCGTACAACACGGGTCTCGTCCAGATCGGCGAGACCATCCCGGACGAGCGCCGGTACGAATACTTCACGGACTTCGGCTTCGGCCAGCGCACGGGTATCGAGCTCCCGGGCGAGTCCAGCGGCATCTACCGCTCCACGGACCAGTGGGACGACCGCTCGCGGTACACCACGATGTTCGGGCAGGGGCTCGCTGTCACGCTGCTGCAGTCGACCTCCACTGCCGCGACCGTCGGCAACGGCGGCGTCCGCGTCGACCCGCACATCGTCGAGGCGGTCGAGGCGGAGGACGGCACGATGGTGCCGACCACGCTCCTCGAAGGCACCCGCGTGGTCTCGGAGGAGGCCGCCGCGAACACCATCGCGATGATGGAGGGCGCAGTCTCCGACCGCGGCACCGCCCAGCTCGCCGACGTCCCCGGCTACCGGGTCGCCGGCAAGACCGGCACCGCCCAGGTCCCGAACGAGAACGGACCCCTCGCCGGTCGGGTCGGAACGTTCCTCGGCGTCATCCCGGCCGAGGACCCGCAGGTCGCGATCGGCGTCGTCATGTACGGCGCGAACGGACCGTCCTACGGCTCGATCGTCGCCGCCCCCGTCTTCTCGGACGTCGCGGAGTTCACGATGGACTACCTCGGCGTTCCGCCGTCGACCACCCCGGACCCGTACCTGCCGCTCGTCCCGGGCGAGGAATGGGGAGACGACCAGTGAGCGGCCTGCCGCGCCCCGCGCGCACGGCACCGGTCGCGCTCGGTGACATCGTCGCCGCGGCCGGGGACCACGCCGACCTCGTGGCCACGGGCGACCTGCCCCGCGAGGCGGTCGTCGCCGGCGCGGTCGCGGACAACCGGCGGGTGACGGGCGGGGAGCTGTTCCTCGCCCGCCCCGGCGAGCAGCACCACGCCGCGCGGTTCGCCACCGACGCGATCGACCGCGGCGCGGCCGCGGTGCTCACGGACCACGCGGGCCGGGACCTGCTCGCCGGCGCCGGTGAGACCCGGGTGCCGGTCGTCGTCGTGCACGACGTCGCCCGCGCCGTCGGGGCGGTCTCCGCCCTGGCCTGGGGGCGGCCCGCCGAGCGCCTGCGGACCTTCGCGGTCACCGGCACCAACGGCAAGACGACGACCGCCTACATGGTCGACCACCTCCTGCGGGCGCTCGGTAGACGGACCGGCCTCATCGGCACCGTGCAGATCCGCATCGGCGAGACCGCCGTGTCCTCCGCGCTGACCACCCCGCAGGCCGACGAGCTGCACGCCGTGCTGGCCGCGATGGTCGAGGACGGCGTGACCGACGTCGTGCTCGAGGCCTCCTCGCACGCGCTGCAGCTCGGCCGCCTGGATGCGGTGACGTTCGACGTCGCCGGCTTCACGCACCTCACCCCGGACCATCTCGATCTTCACGGCACCCTGGAGGAGTACTTCCGGGTGAAGTCCACGCTGTTCACGCCCGCCCGGTCCCGGGCGGGCGTCGTCACGGTCGACGACGAGTGGGGCCGCCGTCTCGCGGCGGACGCCGCCGCGAGCCGTCCCGGCGACGTCTGGTCGCTCGGCCGGTCGGACGGGGACGTCGTGCTCACGCCCGACGGCGGCACGGGCCGCTTCGGGCTGTCGAGCCCGGTCGGCGACGTGCTCGCCTCGACCGCCATGCCCGGGTCCTTCAACGTCTCCAACGCCGCCCTGGCGGCCGCCATGGTGCTCCGCTCGGGCGTCGGCGCGGACGACCTGACCGCGGCTGCCGCCGCCGGCATCACGCCGGAGGTGCCCGGGCGGATGCAGGTGCTCGCCGAGTCGCCGCGCGTCGTCGTGGACTTCGCCCACAACACCGAGGCCCTCGCCTCCATCCTCAACGAGCTGCGGCCCACCACGCGGGGGCGGCTGTGGTGCGTGACCGGCTCCGCCGGCGACCGCGACCGCGGCAAGCGCCCGCTCATGGGCGAGGTCAGCGCGCGGCTCGCCGACGAGGTCGTCGTCACCGACGACGACCCGCACGGCGAGGACCCCGCCGCGATCCGCGCGCAGGTGCTCGCCGGCGCCGTCGCGGTCGAGGGCGCGAGCGTCGTCGAGATCGGGGACCGCCGGGAGGCCATCGCCCACGCGATCCTCGCCGCGGACGCGGAGGACACGGTGCTCCTGGCGGGTCGCGGGCACGAGACGGAGCAGGAGGTCGGCGACGTCGTCCACCACCTCGACGACCGCGAGGAGGCGCTCAGCGCGCTCGAGCGCCGCAGGGTGAGGGATGATGAGACGTGATCACCCTCAGCCTCACTGAGATCGCCGGGTCGACGCACGCGTCGAGCTCGCCGGCCGACGTCCCCGTCACCGGGAACGTCGTGCAGGACTCCCGCCTCGTCGGCGCGGGCGATCTCTTCGTCGCGATCGCGGGGGAGCGGACCGACGGCCACCGGCACGTCGCAGCCGCGCTCGCCGCCGGCGCCGCAGGTGCCCTGGTCCAGGACGCGTCGGTCCCCGTGGCTGACGGCGCTGACCCGAGCCGCCTCGTCGTCGTCCCGGACACGGTCGCCGCGCTCGGCGACCTCGCGCGCCACTCCCTGGCCGCCCTGCGGGACCGCCGGCGCACGGACGTCGTCGCGGTCACCGGCTCGGTCGGCAAGACGACGACCAAGGACCTGCTCATCGACATGCTGTCGGCGCGCGGCGAGCTGGTCGCCCCGCCCGGGTCGCTCAACAACGAGGTCGGCCTGCCGCTGACCGTCCTGCGTGCCGGGGAGCAGACGGCGACCCTCGTCCTCGAGATGGGCGCCGACCGGGTCGGCAACCTCACCTACCTCACGAGCGTCGCCCCGCCCGACGTCGCGATCGTCCTCGCCGTCGGACGCGCCCACCTCGGCCACTTCGGCGGTATCGACAACGTCGCCCGCACGAAGTCCGAGCTCGTGACCGGGCTCCGGGAGAGCGGGGTCGCCGTGCTCAACCTCGACGACCCCCGGGTCGCCGCCATGGCGTCGCTCGCCCCGGGGCGGGTGCTCACCTTCTCCGCCTCGGGCGACGAGTCCGCCGACCTGTACGCGACGGGCGTCGACCTCGATGCCGCCGGCCGGGCGTCGTTCACGCTCCACGCACCCGGCGGGCGGGCCGAGGTCAGCCTCGCGCTCGTCGGTCGCCACCACGTGGCCAACGCGCTCGCCGCCGCGGGCGCCGCTCTCGCCCTCGGCGAGGACGTGGACGCGGTCGCGACCGCCCTGGCGACCGCCGGCCCGCGCAGCGAGCACCGCACGGCCGTCACCGAGCTGTCCGGGGACGTCCTGCTCCTCGACGACTCCTACAACGCCAACCCGGACTCCATGCGCGCGGGCCTCGCCGCGCTGGAGTCGATCGCGCCGAGGCGGCGCCGGCTGGCTGTCCTCGGTCAGATGCTCGAGCTCGGCGACGACTCGGCCGCCGAGCACGCCGGCCTGGTCCCGGAGCTTCTCGACCGCCAGGTCGTGGAGATCGTCGTCGTCGGCGAGGAGGCGGCGCCGCTCGCGGCGGCCGCGGCGGACGCGGGAATCAGGACCCATGACCTGACCGGTCGGCCCGCGGCAGAGATCGCGGACGCCGTGCGGGCGCTGCTCGTGCCCGGCGACGCGCTCCTGCTCAAGGGGTCGAAGGGCTCCGGTGTGTGGGAGGTCGCGGACCTTCTCACATCCGACACGGCGGCCACCTCGCTGCCTGGGACGCCGGGGGACGGGATGATGCCCGCATGACCGCCGTCCTCGTCGGTGCCGGCGTGGCCCTCGTGATCACGCTCTTCGGCACGCCCGTCCTCATTCGCCTGCTCGTGCGACGCGAGTACGGCCAGTTCATCCGTCAGGACGGACCGACGAGCCACCAGACCAAGCGCGGCACCCCCACCATGGGCGGCGTCATCATCATCCTCGCGACCGTCGTCGGGTACGGGGTCGCGAACATCGCCGGCGCCCGGCTCCCGCACGTCTCGGGGCTGCTGCTCATCTACCTGATGGTCGGCATGGGCCTCGTCGGCTTCCTCGACGACTTCATCAAGATCTCCCGCGCCCGGTCGCTCGGGCTGGACGCGCGGGCGAAGATCATCCTGCAGGCGTTCTTCGGCATCTCCTTCGCCGTGCTCGCGCTGCAGTTCCCCTCGGAGAACAACCGACGCCCCGCGTCCACCGCACTGTCCTGGGTGCGCGACATGCCGATCGACCTCGCGTACTGGGGCGCCGGGATCGGCCTCGTGCTGTTCATCATCTGGGCGAACTTCCTCATCACCGCCTGGACGAACGCCGTCAACCTCACCGACGGCCTCGACGGCCTGGCCACAGGCACGTCCGCGATCGTGTTCGCCGCCTACGCCGGCATCGCCTTCTGGCAGTCGAACCAGTCCTGCCAGGTCCTCGCCGCGCCCGGCGCCGGGTGCTACGAGGTCCGCGACCCGCGCGACCTCACGATCATCGCGGCCTGCATCGTCGGCGCCTGCCTCGGCTTCCTCTGGCACAACACGAACCCCGCCAAGATCTTCATGGGCGACACCGGCTCCCTCGCCCTCGGCGGCGCGCTGGCCGGGCTCACGATCCTTACCCGCACCGAGTTCGTCGGCGTCATCATCGGCGGCCTGTTCGTCGCCGTCGTCATCTCGGACGTCATCCAGATCGGCGTCTTCAAGGCCACGGGCAAGCGCGTGTTCAAGATGGCCCCGCTGCATCACCACTTCGAGCTGTCCGGCTGGGGCGAGGTCACGATCGTCGTGCGGTTCTGGCTCGTCGCGCTGCTGTGCGCGGCCGCCGGGCTGGCGATCTTCTACGGCGAGTGGGTCACCGCGTCATGATCCTGCCGGGTGACGCGCGCCCGGCCGACGCCGTCCGCTCGGCCTGGGCAGCGAAGGAGGCGGAGGCCCTCGCGACGGCGCGGGTCGTCGTCGTCGGGCTCGGGACCTCCGGACTGGCCGCGCTGAGGGCCCTCGACGGACGCGTGGGCGCGCTGGGTGCGACCGACGGCCGCGAGGCCGCCCTCGAGCCGGCGGCTGAGGCCGCCCCGCGCGCCACCCTCACGGCGGGCGACGGGCCGGACGCGCTCGCCGAGGCCACGCTCGCGATGGAGCCCGACGTCCTCGTCGTCTCGCCGGGCGTGCCCGCGACCTCCCCGCTCATGCGGCGCGCATCCGCGGCCGGGATCCCGGTCTGGAGCGAGATCGAGCTCGCGTGGCGCCTCCAGCGCCCGCGCCCCGACGGCGGCTACGCCCCGTGGCTCGCGATCACCGGGACGAACGGCAAGACCACGACCGTCACGATGACCGAGGCGATCCTGCGCCAGGCCGGGCTGGACGCGATCGCGGTCGGCAACGTCGGCACGCCCCCCGTCGAGCTCGTCACCGCCGACGGCGCGGGGCCCGACGTCCTGCCCGCCGAGCTGTCGAGCTTCCAGCTGCACTCCACGACCTCGCTCGCGCCGCTGGCCGCCGTCTGCCTCAACCTCGCCCCCGACCACCTCGACTGGCACGGCGGGTACGAGGCCTACCGCGCGGACAAGGCGCGCGTCTACCGCGGCACGACCGGCCTGTGCGTGTACTCCGAGGCCGACGCGGCCACCCGCCGCATGGTCGAGGAGGCCGACGTCGCCGACGGCGCGCGGGCGGTCGGCCTCACGCTGGATCCGCCGGCGGTCTCGCAGGTCGGCGTCGTCGAGGGGATCCTCGCCGAGCGCGTGGGCACGGACCGGTGGACCTCCGCCGTCGAGCTCGGGCAGGTCTCGGACCTGGCCCACCTCGTCTCGCCGACCGCCACGGCCGATGACGTCCCCGACCACCTGCTGCTCGACGCCCTCGCGGCCGCCACGCTCGCGCGCGCGGCCGGCGTGGAGCCCGTCCACGTCCGCGACGCCCTGCGCGCGTACAGCCCGGGCGCGCACCGGTCCGCGCTCGTGCGGACCGTCGACGGCGTCCGCTACGTCGACGACTCGAAGGCCACCAACGCGCATGCCGCGTCCGCCGCGCTCGCGGGCTACGGGAGCGGTCAGGTCGTGTGGATCGCCGGGGGACTGGCCAAGGGTGCGTCCTTCGACGACCTCGTGCGCGAGCACGCCGACAGGCTCGACAGGGTCGTCCTCATCGGCCGCGACCGCGCGCCGATGCTCGACGCACTTCGGCGACACGCGCCCCTCATCCCCGTCATCGAGGTCACCCGGGACGACGATGAAGGCGTGATGGATCGCGCCGTGGAACTCGCCGCCCGGGCCGCCCGCCCCGGCCAGACCGTGCTGCTCGCCCCCGCGAGCGCGTCGATGGACCAGTTCCGCAGCTACGCGCACCGCGGCGACGCGTTCGCCGACGCCGTGCGGTCGCTGACCGGGAACGGCGGTGAGCCGGCATGAGCGTCCGCAGCGGGGTCACCCTCACCGAGCGGCAGCGCACCCGCGAGGAGAACCCGGCGCTGAGCTTCTACCTCATCGCCGCCTCCTCGGCGCTCCTCGTGGCGTTCGGCGCCGTCATGCGCCTGTCCGCCTCCACCGTCACGGCCATCTCCGACACGGGCTCCCCGTACGCGGCGTGGTTCGGCGAGCTGCTGTTCGTCGGCGTCGGCGTCGCCGGCGCGGTCGTGTGCGCGTTCATCCCGCACACGTTCTACCGCCGGTCCGCCTGGCTGCTCCTCGGGGGCGGACTCCTGCTGCAGTGTCTGATCTTCACGCCGTTCGCCCGCGGGCAGGGCGGAAACCTCAACTGGGTCGTCATCCCCGGCACGAGTCAGGTCGTCCAACCGAGCGAGTTCCTCAAGCTCGCGCTCGCGATCTGGCTCGGCGCCGTCCTCGCGCGCAAGGTGCGCGTCATGGACAACATCCTGCACGCCGCCATCCCCGGGGTCATCGGCGCCGGCGTGGCGATCATGCTCGTCCTCGCGGGCCACGACATGGGGACGGCCGCGATCATGGTCATCCTCATCGTGGGGGCCTACTACGTGGCGGGCCTCGGGCTGAAGTGGTTCGCGGGCGTGGGCATCGTGGGCGCGGGCGTCGGCGCGTTCCTCGTCATGTCCTCCGCCTCCCGGCGCGCCCGCGTCGGCCAGTTCTTCGGCCTCACCGACGCCGACCCGCTCGGCGCCGGCCTCCAGCCGCTGCACGGGCTGTGGGCGCTCGGATCCGGCGGGATCTCCGGCGTCGGCCTCGGCGCCTCCCGCGAGAAGTGGGAGTACCTGCCCGAGGCGCACAACGACTTCATCTTCGCGATCATCGGCGAGGAGCTCGGCCTCATCGGGACCCTCACCGTCCTCGCCCTGTTCGTGGTGCTCGCGATCGGCATCTACCGGACCGTCCGCCGCCACACCGACCCCTTCGCCCAGATCACCGCCGGCGCGCTCGGCGCGTGGATCTTCGGCCAGGCGATCGTCAACATCCTCGTGGTCATCGGGTTCCTCCCGGTCCTCGGCGTCCCGCTGCCGCTGGTCTCGGCGGGCGGTTCCGCGCTCATCGCCACCCTGCTCGGCATCGGCGTGCTGCTGTCCGTCGCGCGTTCCGAGCCGGGCGCCCGCGACGCGCTGCGCATCCGCGGAAGGTCCGCCCGGCGCACGGGCTCCGTCACCACGTCGCGCAGGAGGAAGCGTGGCTGAGCCGCTGCGCGTGCTCCTGGCCGGGGGAGGGACGGCCGGCCACGTGAACCCCCTGCTCGCGACCGCGGCGGCACTCGCCGCCCACGAGGACGGCGCCGACTGCTCGGCGCTCGGCACCTCCGGCGGGCTCGAGTCGACCCTGGTCCCGGCCGCCGGCCTCACCCTGCACGACGTGCCCCGCGTCCCGCTGCCGCGCCGCCCCTCCGGCGAGCTGCTCCGCCTGCCCGGCAACCTCCGGCGGGCCGTGGCCGCCGCCGGACGCGCCATCGACGCCTCGCGCGCGGACGTCGTCGTCGGGTTCGGCGGTTTCGTGGCGACACCCGCCTACCTCGCCGCGCGTCGACGTCGCGTGCCCGTCGTCGTGCACGAGCAGAACGCGCGACCGGGACTCGCGAACAAGGTGGGCGCCCGCAGGGCGGCCGCCGTCGCGCTCACGTTCTCCTCCACCCCACTGCGCGCGGCGCACGGCCTCACGGAGACCACCGGGCTCCCGCTCCGGCCAGCCGTCGCGGGGCTCGTCGCCCGGCGCGCCGCCGCGGACGGTCGGGCGGCCGCACGCGCGGAGGCCGCCGCGCGGCTCGGGCTCGACCCGGGCCGGCCGACGCTGCTCGTCACGGGCGGCTCGCTCGGCGCCCAGCGCCTGAACGACTCCGCGGCCGCAGCCGCCCGCGACCTCACCGCGACCGGCCAGGTCCTCCACCTCACCGGCCGCGGCAAGGACGAGCCGGTCAGGGCCGCGGTGGCGGGCGACGAGAACTACCACGTGCTCGACTACCTCGCCGAGATGGAGCTCGCCCTCGCCGCGGCGGACCTCGTGGTCTGCCGCTCCGGCGCGGGGACGGTCGCGGAGATGTCCGCGCTCGGACTGCCCGCCGTCTACGTCCCGCTGCCGCACGGGAACGGCGAACAGCGGCTCAACGCGGCGGACGTCGTGGCCGCGGGCGGCGGCGTGATCGTCGAGGACGCCTCCTTCACGCCGCGGGCGGTGCGCGAGGACGTCGCCCCGCTGCTCCATGCGCCCGAGCGCCTTCGGACCATGGGCGCGGCGGCCGCCTCGTCCGGCCCGGGCGACGGCGCCGGTCCGCTCGCCGACCTCGTGCGGAGGGTCGCCCGTGGCTGAGTCCTCCTTCCACCTCATCGGGGCGGGGGGCGCGGGCATGTCCGTCGTCGCCCACCTGCTGCTCGCCCGTGGCGCCGCCGTCTCCGGCTCGGACGCGCGGGCGTCCGCGGCCCTGGACGCCCTCGCGGCGGCCGGCGCGGACGTCCACGTGGGGCACGACCCCGCCCACGTCCCCGCCTCGGCGACGGTCGTCGTCTCGACGGCGGTGCGCGAGTCCAACCCGGAGCTCGCCCTCGCCCGCGCCCGGGGGCAGCGGGTGATCCACCGCAGCCAGGCTCTCGCGCTGGTGGGCGAGGGGCTGGACTTCGTGGCCGTCGCGGGGGCGCACGGCAAGACCACGACGTCCGCGATGATCGCCACCACCCTCATCGAGGCCGGCCTCGATCCCAGCTACGCGATCGGCGGCTCGGTGCTCGGCGTGGGCTCCGGCGGCCACCTTGGGTCCGGGACCGTCCTCGTGGCCGAGGCGGACGAGTCGGACGGCTCCTTCCTCAACTACTCCCCGTCGATCGCGGTCGTGACGAACATCGAGGTCGACCACATCGACCACTGGGGCACGCCCGAGGCGTTCCACCGCGCGTTCGAGGACTTCGCCGGACGCATCGTCCCGGGCGGGCTGCTCGTCGCCTGCGCCGACGACCCCGGCGCCGCCGCCCTCGCCGGCGCGGCAGCCGCGCGCGGGATCCGCGTCGTCACCTACGGCACCGGCGACGGCATCGGGGCCGGGGCGGGCAGCGGGACCAACGCGGGCACCGGGACCGGCGCCCCCGACGGCGGACACGCGGCGACGGTTGCACCCGTCGCCCACGCGCGGCTCACCATCGGTGGGCCGGACGCGGCCGGGGGCCGCGGGACGCTCGCCGTCGACGGCGAGGAGGCGGAGCTGCGCCTCGGGGTCGGGGGCGACCACAACCTGCTGAACGCCGCCGCGGCCGTGGTGGTTGCGTGCGAGCTCGGCGTGCCGCTGTCCGCCGCGGCCGCGGGCGTCGGCGCCTTCCGCGGGACCGGGCGACGCTTCGAGGCCCGGGGCGAGCGGGCCGGGGTGCGCGTGGTCGACGACTACGCCCATCACCCGACCGAGGTGGCCGCGACGCTGCGCGCCGCCCGGGTGAGCGCCGGTGGCGGCCGCGTGCTCGTCCTGTTCCAGCCGCACCTCTTCTCGCGCACGCGCGCCTTCGCCGAGCAGTTCGCCGCGGCGCTGGACCTGGCGGACGTCGCGGTCGTCTCGGACATCTACGCGGCCCGCGAGGACCCCGAGCCCGGTGTCGACTCCTCGCTCATCACCGCGCGCATGGACTCGGGAGAGTGGGTCCCGGACCGCTTCGACGCCGCGCGACGCATCGCCGACCTCGCACGCGACGGCGACCTCGTCATCACCATGGGCGCCGGCGACGTCACCGAGCTGCCCGAGACGATCCTCGAGCGGCTGGGCGCCGCCTCGTGAGGGCGCCACGCCCACCGAGGCGCGGCGACGACTCGCAGCCCCGGAACCCCGCCGCGCGTCCTGACACCGAGCGGGGAGCGGACCCGGACGCGGGTGTGGATCGATCAGGACGTTCGGGCTCGGGTCGATCCGGTTCGGGTCGATCCGATTCGGGTCGGTCAGACTCCGGTCGCTCGGACTCCGGTCGGTCGGGTGCGGGCGCGAGGTCCGGCTCCGGCCGCTCCGGGTCGGACGGGTCGGGGTCCGGCAGGTCTCGTTCCGGCAGATCTGCGTCCGGCCAGTCCGGCACGGGGACCCGCTCGGGTGGCGGATCCGGCGCGGGCTCGGCCGCGTCGTCGGGCACGACGTCGAGGCCGACCACGTCCGGGAAGGCGCGCCCTGCGTCCGGTCGTACGCATCCCACGTCCGGGAAGACAGGCGCCGCCTCCGGGAAGACGGGTCGCGCGTCCGACGCGAGCTCCGGACGGTCCGGCGGCAGGGCGACGGGGTCCGCCGGGCGGCGGACCGGCGCCGCTCGCGACACGAACCGTGCCACGGGCACGGCCCTGTCGCGTCCGACGACGTCCACGCCGGCGTCGCGGCCGAGCGCGCCGAAGCCGTCGTCGTCGGGCACGCCGCCCGTGCACGACCGCGGTGTCGCGCGGCCGAGCAACCGGGCCACGGTCTCGCTGGAGGAGCGCCGCAAGGAGCGCACGGGCGCGATCCGGCGCCTCGGTCGGCGTCGCCTGCTCGTAGCCCTCGGCGTCCTCGTCCTGCTCGCCGGCGCGGTGTGGGCCGTCGCGTTCTCCCCGCTGACCGGGCTGGACACGGTCACCGCCACGGTGGACTCCGAGTCGGAGTACGTCGACGTTGCCGAGGTCGAGGCCGCCGCGGACGCCCAGCTCGGCACGCCGCTCGTCCGCCTGGACGTGGCCGCGATCGAGGCGGCGGCTGAGTCCCTGCCCGGGGTCGCCGACGCGACCGTGGAGCGCAGCTGGCCGAGCGGCGTCGACATCAGCGTGACGCCGCGCGTCCCCGTCGCGAACGCGCAGTCGGGGGAGAGGTGGCAGCTGCTGGACGCCGACGGCGCCACGATCGCCGAGGTCGACGAGCCGGTCGCGCAGCTCCCCGTGGTCGACGTGCCGGACTCCGAGGACTCCGAGCGCGTGCTCGACGCGATCCTCTCGGCGATCGGTCAGATGCCGCCCGAGCTCAGCTCGCAGGTGACCTCCGCGGCCGCCCAGTCGCCCGGCGCGATCACGTTCACGCTCGCGGACGGCGCCGCCGTGCTGTGGGGGAGCGCGGAGGAGTCGGACCTGAAGTCGCAGGTCCTGCTCGTCCTGCTCGAGCAGGCGCCGGCGTCGACCTACGACGTCTCGGTGCCCCGCTCGCCCACCACGGGCTGAGCTCTGGTCGGTGATCCGTCCGACACGCCGGACTTCCGGCGCGTCGGTCCCACACCTTTGCTCATCGGTCACTACCTTCCTCGCGCCAGCACAGCACAGAAGTCTCACCTTCAAGTCGAGGTTGAAGGTTGAGCGACGACGAGGGGAACTCACGTGGCAGCACCGCAGAACTACCTGGCGGTCATCAAGGTCGTCGGCATCGGCGGCGGTGGCGTCAATGCCGTCAACCGGATGATCGACGTGGGCCTCAAGGGCGTCGAGTTCATCGCCATCAACACGGACGCGCAGGCCCTGCTCATGTCCGACGCCGACGTCAAGCTCGACGTCGGCCGCGACCTCACCCGGGGCCTCGGCGCCGGTGCCGACCCGGAGGTCGGCAAGAAGGCCGCGGAGGACCACGAGGCGGAGATCGAGGAGGTCCTGCGGGGCGCCGACATGGTCTTCGTCACCGCCGGCGAGGGTGGTGGCACCGGAACGGGTGGTGCCCCGGTCGTCGCACGGATCGCCCGCTCGCTGGGCGCCCTGACGATCGGTGTCGTCACCCGGCCCTTCGGGTTCGAGGGGCGTCGCCGCGGTCTCCAGGCCGAGACCGGGATCGACGGGCTCCGTAACGAGGTCGACACCCTCATCGTCATCCCGAACGACCGACTGCTGTCGATCTCGGACAAGAACGTCTCGATCCTCGACGCCTTCCAGGCCGCGGACGAGGTGCTCCTCTCCGGCGTCCAGGGCATCACGGACCTCATCACCACGCCGGGCCTGATCAACCTCGACTTCGCGGACGTCAAGTCCGTCATGCAGGGCGCGGGATCCGCGCTCATGGGCATCGGGTCCGCGCGCGGGGAGGACCGGGCGGTCGAGGCCGCCGAGGCGGCCATCTCCTCGCCGCTGCTCGAGGCGTCGATCGACGGCGCGCACGGCGTGCTGTTCTCCATCCAGGGTGGTTCGGACCTCGGCCTGTTCGAGGCACACGAGGCCGCGCGACTGGTGCAGGAGGCGGCGCACCCGGAGGCGAACGTCATCTTCGGAACCGTCATCGACGACGCCCTCGGCGACGAGGTCCGGGTCACCGTCATCGCGGCCGGCTTCGACGAGGGGGAGGGGCCCTCCGGCGCGCAGAGCACGGTCGGGCGCCGACCGATCGCACCGGTGCGCAGCGTGCCCACGCAGAGCCAGACCGCGCAGGTCGGCGCCGGCAACGGCGGGGTGGCACAGGGCGGATCGGCCCAGGGCGGGGGGCAGGCCGAGTCCGCCCCGAGCCCCGCGCGTCCGAGCTTCGACCGGCCTGACGCCGGCCAGGGCGCGCCCGCCCAGCAGCCGGCCCCGGCCGTCCAGGCGCCCGCGCCCGTCGCCCAGCAGGACGCCCCCGCGCAGGCGGGCGCCTACGGCAACGGGGTCGCCGGCAACCAGCCCGGGTACGGCAACCAGCCCGGGTACGGCAACCAGGCCGCCGACGACGGCCGGCGCACCCCGGGGACGGGAGCCCGCGTCCCGCGCGTGTTCCCCGAGACCGAGGCCGGCGAGGACGACCTCGACATCCCGGACTTCCTCAAGTAGGACGGTCCCCGTGTCGCTCCCGCACCGTGTCGCCGACCTCGGCCCGGCGGCACGCGGCGTGTTCACCACGGCCCACGGCGGTGTCTCCGACCCGCCGTGGGCCGCGGCCGTTCCCGCGCCGTCCGACGACGCCGACCGCGGGGGACTCAACCTGGGCACCCACGTCGGGGACCGGCCCGGCGCCGTGGCGGAGAACCGTCTGCGGCTGGCCTCCCGCGTCGGCTCGCCGATCGGCTGGATGACCCAGGTGCACGGCAACGGCGTCCGGGTCGTCGACGCGGCGACGATCGACGAGGCCGGCGACTCCCTGGGCGAGTACGACGCCGTCGTCGTCACGCGTGACGACGACCGTCCGGTCTCCGCGGCCGTCATGGTCGCGGACTGCGTGCCGGTCCTCCTCGCCGACGCCTCGGGCGCCGCGGCGGCGGCCGTCCACGTCGGGCGCGGCGGCCTCATGGCCGACGTGCTCGGCGAGACCCTCGCGGTGCTGGCCGGACTCGGCGTCCCGCCGGAGCGCCTCGTCGCCCACGTCGGGCCGTCGATCTGCCCGAGCTGCTACGAGGTTCCCCCCGCGATGCAGGCCGACGTCGTCGCCGCGCACCCGGCCGCGGAGGGGACCACCGCGGCCGGGACCCCCGCGCTCGACCTGGCCTCCGGCGTCGGGGCGAGGCTCCAGGCCGCGGGGGTGGCGCGTGTGCGCCGCGAGGCGGCGTGCACGTACGAGCGCACCGACCTGTTCTCGTACCGGCGCGCCACGCACGAGGGCGACGGGCGGACGGGGCGCTTCGCAGGTGTCGTGACGATCGGCGGGACCTTCGGCGCGTCGTGACGCGACGGCGGGGCGGATGCGGATACCGTCAAGACCTGAGCCCGCCCAGGGTCAGCCGCACCGCCACGATCGAGGAGTCATCCAATGCCCGGCACCATGCGCAAGTTCATGGAGTACCTCTCCTTCGCCGAGCCGCAGGACGACCTGTACGAGACCGACGGTTACGACGAGCCGGAGCCCCGTCGCGGGGACGACCGGTCCGAGGACCGGTCCGCGCACGAGCCGGCCGGCCGCACGGAGCCGCGCGAGCGGCACGCCGAGGTCACCCACATCAACCGTCTCGCACCCGCCCGCCAGGAGGCACCTGTGGACGCTGAGCTCTCCCGCATCGTCACCATGCGTCCGACGAGCTACAACGACGCCCCTGCCGTGGGCGACGCCTACCGCTCGGGCACGCCCGTCATCCTCAACATGGACGGGATCTCCGAGGCCGACGCACGCCGCCTGATCGACTTCTCGGCCGGCCTCGCGATGGCTCTCGGCGGAGTCCTGGAGAAGGTGGCGCCGGGCGCGTTCATCCTGGCCCCGCGCAGCGTCGCGGTCTCGCACCAGCAGGAGGAGTCCGGCCGTTCGGGGTTCGACTTCCCCCGAGCCTGAGGGAATCGATGCTTGTTCTCTTCCGGACGCTCGACCTTCTTCTCTGGCTGTACGTCCTCATCCTGCTCGCGCGGGTGGTCATCGACCTCGTCCAGATCTTCTCGCGCGAGTGGCGGCCGCAGGGAGCCATGCTCGTCGTGGCGAACGTGGTCTACGGCCTCACCGATCCGCCGCTGCGGTTCATCCGGCGGTTCGTCCCGCCGCTGCGGCTCGGGCAGGTGCAGCTCGATCTCGGGTTCCTCATCCTGTTCTTCGCGGTGCAGCTGGTGCGAGGATTCATCCTTCCGATGATCTTCCGGGCGCTCATCTAGATCGGCCGTCGGGCGGTACCGTCACGCATGTGGTGCGGCACGCCCCGCGTCGCTACCGGCCTGATCGCCGGGCACTCAAGTAATCTGGCCGCCAGGACGCGCGTGGCGTCCAGCCACGACGGACCACTACCGAGGGAGACGACATGGCTCTGCTGAGTGCAGACGACGTTCTCAACAAGAAGTTCGAGACGACCAAGTTTCGCGAGGGATACGACAAGGACGAGGTCGACGACTACCTCGACGAGGTCGTCGACACCCTGCGCGCGGTCTACGCCGAGAACGAGGAGCTGAAGGCCAAGCTGGAGGCCTCCGAGGCCCGCGTGTCCGAGCTGGGCTCCGGCTCCGCCGCCCCGGTGGCCGAGCAGGCCGATCAGGCCGAGAAGCAGCAGGAGGCGCCCGAGGAGTCCTCGCCGGAGGAGACCGCCGTGACGCCGGCCGTGGGTTCGGCGCCGAACCGCCGGTCCCTGCACGAGGCCCAGGTCGCCCAGCAGCCCGCCGCCCCGGTGGCGGAGCCGGTCGCGCCCGCTGCCACAGCTGCTCCCGCCGCCGGCGCCCCGGAGGGCGCCGCCGGCATGCTCGCCATGGCCCAGCGCGTCCACGACGAGTACGTGGCCGACGGTCAGGCCGAGGCCTCCCGCCTGGTGGCGGAGGCCACCTCCGAGTCCGAGCGCATCGTCGCCGAGGCCGAGGCGCACTCCAACCGGACGCTCTCCCAGCTCGAGCAGGAGCGTTCGCTCCTCGAGCGCAAGATCGACGAGCTGCGCACCTTCGAGCGGGACTACCGCACGCGCCTGAAGAGCTACCTGAACCAGCTCCTCACGACCGTCGAGGGCGGGACCGGAAACCGCGAGAGCGGGATCTGATTCCTCGATGAACCCCGCCGCAACCGGCACATCACGGCGGCTGCTGGTCCTCCTCGTGGGGCTGGCGGCCGCCGTCGCTGTCATCGACCAGGTCACCAAGCAGATCGCCCTCGGGGCGCTCGACCGGCACACGTACGTGCCGCTGATCGGCGAGTACCTCGGCTTCCGCCTCGTCTTCAACCCGGGCGCCGCCTTCTCGATGGCCACGGGATCGACCTGGCTGTTCACCGTCATCACGGTCATCGTCGTCGTGGTGATCCTGCGATACGCGCGTCGACTGAACTCGCTGCCCTGGGCGATCGCGCTCGGCATGCTGCTCGGGGGCGCGCTCGGCAACCTCACCGACCGGTTCTTCCGCGACCCCGGGCCCTTCCGGGGGCACGTCGTCGACTTCATCAGCTACTACGACTGGTTCGTCGGCAACGTCGCCGACATCGGCATCGTGGTGGCCGCACTCATGATCTGCGTGCTCGCGCTCACCGGCCGGGAGATCGACGGCACGAGGCTCGGGCGGCAGGCGGAGGACGCGGACGAGGCGGAGGACGCGACGTCCGAGGATCCGGACGCTGCCGCGGATGCGGATGCGGACGAGGCCGACGTCGCGGACGGTGCGACCAGGGCGGAGGGCGCGAGCGAGGCGGACGTAGCCACGGACGCGGATGGTGACGGCGCTGCCGAGACCCACGGCGCGCTCGAGGCCGGCTCGTCGACCGATGTCGCCGCCGGCGGCCCGGCGGAGAACTCCGACGATAGGGCGGAGAACCCCGATGACCCGGCGGCGCGGACCGACGCATCGACGGCCGGGGACGACATCACCGAGCCGGAGCCTGCCGTCGGCGACGGCACGGACGGCCGCGCGGAGGCGCCCGCGGCCGGGCCGTCCACCGACGGGCCCATGAGCGGCGACGACGACCCGTTCGCGTCCGGCGACGCGACCGAGGCTCCCTCTGGGGCCGCGTCGGCGTCCGGGTCGGCGAGCCCCGCCAGTGGCGAGCGGCTGACGCGACGCGAGCTGCGCCGTCGTCGGGCGGAGGCCGAGGGGAGAGCCGGGTCCGATGGCTGAGGTGCGCCGCCTGCCGGTCCCGGACGGACTCGCGGGCGAACGGGTCGACGCCGGCCTGTCACGGCTGCTGGGACTGTCGCGCACGCGCGCGGCCGACATCGCGGCCGACGGCGGGGTCCTGCTCGACGGCGCGCCGGTCGGCAAGTCCGACCGCCTGCACGCGGGCGCGTGGCTCGAGATCACGCTGCCCGAGCCGGAACGCCCGGCCGGCCCGGCGGAGCCCACTCCGGTCCCCGGGATGGCGATCGCGTACGAGGACGACGACATCGTCGTCGTGAACAAGCCCGTGGGGATCGCCGCGCACCCGTCGCCGGGCTGGGAGGGGCCGACCGTCGTCGGCGCGCTCGCCGCGACCGGACGCCGCATCTCGACCTCGGGCGCCGCGGAGCGCCAGGGCGTCGTCCACCGGCTCGACGTCGGCACGTCCGGACTCATGGTCGTCGCCAAGTCCGAGATCGCCTACAGCGTGCTCAAGCGGGCGTTCAAGGAGCGGACGGTCGACAAGACGTACCACGCCCTCGTGCAGGGCCAGATGGATCCCAGCGCCGGCACGATCGAGGCGCCCGTGGGCCGGGACCCGAGGTACAGCTACAAGATGGCCGTGGTGACCGACGGCAAGCACGCCGTCACGCACTACGAGACGCTGGAGTCCATGCGTGGCGCGTCGCTCCTGCAGATCCATCTCGAGACCGGCCGCACCCACCAGATCCGCGTCCACGTCTCCGCCATGCGCCACCCGTGCGTGGGGGACACGACGTACGGCGCGGACCCGACCCTCGGCGCCGAGCTGGGGCTGACCCGCCAGTGGCTGCACGCCGTGCACCTCGGCTTCGACCACCCGGTGACCGGCAGGCGGCTCGACGTCGAGTCCGAGTACCCCGACGACCTGCAGGCCGCGCTGGATCGGATGCGGGGCGAGTCGTGACCGGACCCGGCGCGGACGGACTGTCCGTGACGGTCGTGACGAGCCGCGTCGAGCTCGAGGAGTGCTGGCGGATCCGGTTCGCCGTGTTCGTCGACGAGCAGGACGTGCCCGCCGAGATGGAGGTCGACGACCTCGACACCGCCGTGACGACCACGCACGTCCTCGCCACCGTCGCGGGCTCGGCGGTGGCAACGGCACGCCTGCTGCCCGTCGAACCGGGGGTGGTCCGGATCGGCCGTGTCGCCGTGGCCCGCGAGGCGCGGGGGACCGGCGCGGGACGCGCCGTGATGGAGGCGCTGCACGACGTGGCACTCGCCACGCACGCGGGTCCCGACGGCGGCGTGCGCGTCGACATCGAGGCTCAGGAGCACGCCATCCCGTTCTACTCGCGCCTCGGCTACGCGCTCGTCGACGACCGGCGCTACCTGGACGCCGGCATCTGGCACCGGGACATGGCCCTCGATCTTCCTCGCTGACCGCTGACGGCGGGTGTCGCTGACGGCCGGCCCGCTGACGGCCGGCCCGCTGACGGCGGACCCGCGGCACCGAACCCCGCGGCACCGAACCCCGCTGCACCGAACACCGCGACACGCCCGACACGCCGGGACCTGCTGCGCGGTGCTGGTCGGGGTCGGCGAGTGTCGGCGGAGGGACCTAGCCTGGGGGCATGGCTCCGTCAGTGAACCCCGAGGATTTCGTCCACCTCCACGTCCACACGGACTACTCGATGCTCGACGGGGCGGCGAAGATCAGCCAGCTCGTCGACGAGGCGGCGGACAAGGGGCAGAAGGCCGTCGCGATCACGGACCACGGCTACGTCTTCGGCGCCTACGAGCTCTACGCGGCCGCCAAGAAGCGCGGGATCAAGCCGATCATCGGCGTCGAGGCGTACGTGACGCCCGGGACCTCCCGCTTCGACAAGAAGACGCGCGTGCGGTGGGGCGAGGAGTGGCAGAAGTCCGACGACGTCTCCGCCTCCGGCGCGTACACGCACCTGACGATGCTCGCGCGGTCGACCGAGGGCATGCACAACCTCTTCCGGATGGCCTCGCACGCCTCCCTCGACGGGCAGATGGGCAAGTGGCCGCGGATGGACCGCGACCTGCTGCAGCAGTACTCGACCGGGCTCATCGCCTCCACGGGCTGCCCCTCCGGCGAGGTCCAGACCCGCCTGCGCCTGGGCCAGGTGGACGAGGCGGTCAAGGCCGCCGGCGAGCTGCAGGAGATCTTCGGCCGGGAGAACTTCTACGTCGAGATCATGGATCACGGCAACGAGTTCGAGAAGAAGACGATGCCGATGCTCTTCGACCTCGCCAAGCGCATCGACGCGCCGCTGCTCGCGACGAACGACTCGCACTACGTGACCGCCGACCAGCGCGCCGTGCAGGACGCCATGCTGTGCATCAACAGCGGCAGCACGATGGACGACCCGAACCGCTTCAAGTTCGACGGCACGGGCTACTACCTGCGCTCCGCCCAGGAGATGTGGGACCTGTTCGCCGACCACCCGGACGCCGTCCGGAACACGCTGCTCGTCGCCGAGCAGTGCGACGTCCAGTTCCACACGGCCGCGGACGGCGCGAACTTCATGCCGAGGTTCGACGTGCCGCCCGGCGAGGACGAGCACTCCTGGTTCATCAAGGAGGTCGAGAAGGGCCTGGAGTACCGGTACCCCGACGGCATCCCGGACCACGTGCGCAAGCAGGCCGAGTACGAGGTCGGCGTCATCACCCAGATGGGCTTCCCCGGCTACTTCCTCGTCGTCGCGGACTTCATCAACTGGGCCAAGGAGAACGGCATCCGCGTGGGTCCGGGCCGTGGGTCCGGCGCGGGATCGATGGTCGCGTACGCGCTGCGGATCACGGACCTCGACCCGCTCGTGCACGGGCTCATCTTCGAGCGGTTCCTGAACCCGGACCGCGTCTCCATGCCCGACTTCGACGTGGACTTCGACGAGCGCCGGCGTGGCGAGGTCATCGACTACGTCGTGCGCAAGTACGGCGACGACCGTGTCGCCCAGGTCGTCACCTACGGCGTCATCAAGTCCAAGCAGGCACTCAAGGACTCCGCCCGCGTACTCGGCTACCCGTTCGCGATGGGGGAGAAGCTGACCAAGGCGATGCCCCCCGCCATCATGGCCAAGGACATCCCACTCGGCGACATCGAGAACCCGAGCTCCAAGCGGTACGCCGAGGCGGGGGAGTTCCGCTCGGTCGTCGCCGCGGACCCGGACGCCAAGCGCGTGTTCGAGATGGCGCAGGGCCTCGAGGGGCTGACCCGTCAGTGGGGCGTGCACGCCTGCGCGGTCATCATGTCCAGCGCGCCGCTGACAGACGTCATCCCGGTCATGCGGCACCCGCGCGACGAGTACATCCTCACGCAGTTCGACTACCCCACGTGCGAGGGGCTCGGCCTGCTGAAGATGGACTTCCTCGGCCTGCGCAACCTCACGGTGCTCGACGACGCGATCCGGAACATCGAGCGCAACGGCAAGGAGCCGGTCGATCTCGAGCACCTCGAGCTCGACGACAGGAGGACGTACGAGCTGCTCGCCCGCGGCGACTCCCTCGGCGTGTTCCAGCTCGACGGTGGCGGCATGCGCACCCTGCTGCGGCAGATGAAGCCGGACAACTTCGAGGACATCTCCGCCGTCGGCGCGCTGTACCGGCCCGGCCCGATGGGCGCGAACTCGCACACGAACTACGCGCTGCGCAAGAACGGCCTGCAGAAGGTTGAGCCGATCCACCCTGAGCTGGAGGAGCCGCTCGCCGACATCCTCGACACGACCTACGGCCTGATCGTCTACCAGGAGCAGGTCATGGCCATCGCCCAGAAGGTCGCCGGGTACACGCTCGGCCAGGCGGACCTGCTCCGCCGCGCGATGGGCAAGAAGAAGAAGGCGGAGCTGGACAAGCAGTTCGCCGCCTTCGAGGCCGGGATGCTCGAGCGCGGCTACAGCAAGACCGCGGTCGACACCCTGTGGGGCATCCTCCTGCCGTTCTCCGACTACGCGTTCAACAAGGCGCACTCCGCCGCCTACGGGCTCGTCTCGTACTGGACCGCATACCTCAAGGCCCACTACCCGGTCGAGTACATGGCCGCGCTGCTCACAAACTCCCAGGAGAACAAGGACCGCCTCGGCCTGTACCTCGCGGAGTGCCGGCACATGGGCATCACCGTCCAGGCGCCGGACGTCAGCACGTCGGCCGCCGACTTCACGCCGGTCGGCGAGGAGATCAAGGTCGGGCTCGGCGCCGTCCGCAACGTCGGCGCGAACGTCGTCGCCGGGATCATCAGCGCGCGCGAGGGGAAGGGCGAGTTCACGTCCTTCCAGGACTTCCTCGACAAGGTGCCGGCCGTCGTCTGCAACAAGCGGACGATCGAGTCGCTCATCAAGGCCGGGGCGTTCGACACGCTCGGTCACACGCGGCGCGCCCTTGTGGCGCGGCACGAGGAGGCCGTGGACGCGGTCGTCGACGTCAAGCGCAACGAGGCGCACGGCCAGTTCGACCTCTTCGCGGCGGTCGGTGGGGACGAGGCGTCCTTCGACATCGAGATCCCGGACCTGCCCGAGTGGGACAAGCGGGAGAAGCTCGCCTTCGAGCGGCACATGCTCGGCCTGTACGTCTCCGACCACCCGCTCGCGGGGCTCGAGGGCTCGCTCGGGCAGCACGCCGATACGCAGATCACCGACCTCACCGGCGCGAACGAGGAGGGAAACGTGGACGGGCGCCGGTGCACGATCGCGGGCCTGGTGACCTCCGTGCAGCGCAAGCTCACCAAGCAGGGCAACCCGTGGGCGATCGCCACCGTCGAGGACCTCGGCGGCTCGATCGAGGTCATGTTCTTCCCGCAGTCGTACGTGGGGATCTCCCACGCGCTCGCGGAGGACACGATCGTGGCGGTCAAGGGGCGGGCGTCGGTGCGGGACGACCAGGTCCAGATCGTCGCGGACTCGATGTCGATGCCGAACCTCCAGGACGCCTCCGGCCCGCTCACCCTTCACCTGCCCGCGCACCGGGTGAGACCGCCGCTCATCGAGCGGCTCCGCTCGGTGCTCAGCGAGCACCCGGGAACGTCCGAGGTGCGCATGGTGGTCGAGGAGTCGGCCGTGCACACGGTCCTGTCGCTGGCCGACAAGTTCCGGGTCGAGCCGTCGCCCGCGCTGTTCGGCGACCTCAAGGCTCTCCTCGGTCCGGGATGCCTCGGTCCGGTGGTCGCGGCATGAGCGAGGAGTCCTCGCCCGCGACCGACGCGTCACGGGCGTGGCACGCCCTCGTCGATCCCGACGAGCTCGGTTCGCTGCATCGGACGGCCGAGTTGATCACCCTCGTCCAGCAGCGGGACTGGCCGATCGATCCGGCCGTGCTGTGGGTAGCGCTCACCAGGGCGGAGCCGCTGGCCGCGTGGCTCGGCAGGCCCGACGCCGACCTCGGCCCGGGCGCGAAGGTCGCGATCGCCCAGAGCGAGGACGCGTCGGTGGGTGCCCAGGTCGTCGAGTGGCAGCCCGGCGGGAGGATCCTGCTCGAGTGGCGCGCTCCGGGGGAGGACGTCGCGTGGGTCGACCTCGCGATGGAGCCCGTGGTCGCCGCAGACTCACCGCGCACGCGGCTGCGGCTGTCCTACGTCGCGGCGGACGAGGCGCAGGTGCGCTCGGCCGCGGTCGCGTGGCTGTCGTTCCTCGACGTGCTCGGCGAGATCACGGGTGCCGTGCCGGTGCCCCCGGACTCGACCCCGGCGCTGCGTTCGATCGAGCGGATGGCGATCGCCGCCCAGGTCATCGAGAGCGTACCGATCCAGGAACGGTGACGATCGAGGCGTGACGTCGGAGCGGTGCCGACTGGGTGGTGACCCGGGAGCAGTGCGTCGGAGCGGTGCCGACCGTGTGGTGACCCGGGAGCAGTGCGTCGGAGCGGTGCCGACCGGGTGGTGACCCGGGAGCAGTGACGTCCCAGGCGCGACGAACGCCGTGGCTGACGTCGCGTCGCGCGGGCGCGACGGGCCCGTCGCCCGACGGCCCGCTGACCTACGCCGCGCCGCCCTCGGCCTCGACGCGGACGGACTCCACGCCGGAGGCGGTGCGCACGGAGATGACCTCGCCGCCGTGCAGCTGACGGCCGCGGCGCGTGTCGACCTCCCCGTCGACCGTGACGTCCTCGGCCGCGAGCAGGTCGCGGGCGTCGGCACCGGTGTCCGCGATGCCGGTGATCTGGAGCAGCTGTCCGAGCCGGACGGGCACGCGGACGGTCACAGGGGTGGGTTGAGCGGTCATGCGCCCATCCTCCCATCCGCGCGATCTCATCCCGCCGGGGCCCCGCACGCCGCCGCGGGTGCGCGCCGTACGCTGGGCGCCATGCTGCGTCGGATTGACCTGAGGGGCCGTGACCTGAGCCGCGCCGAGCTCGCGGATACGCTTCCGCGCGCCGAGGTGGACGTCGCGTCCGCCGCGGAGGTCGTGCGCCCGATCCTCGACGACGTCAGGGACCGCGGAGCGGTCGCCGTCCGCGACGCCGCCGAGCGCCTCGACGGCATCCGCCCGGAGCACCTGCGGGTGCCTGCGGAGGCCCTGACCTCGGCCCTCGAGGGGCTCGATCCGTCGGTCCGCGCGGCACTGAGCCGCGCGGCGGAGCACCTGCGCGCCGGCCACGCCGCCCAGGTTCCCGCGGACAGGTCCACCGAGATCACGCCCGGCGGCGTCGTGCACCAGCGGTGGCTCCCGGTGCGCCGCGTGGGCCTGTACGCGCCGGGCGGCCTGGCCGTGTACCCCTCGAGCGTGATGATGAACGTCGTCGCCGCACAGTCGGCGGGCGTCGAGGAGCTCGCCGTCGTCTCTCCGCCGCAGGCGGCGTTCGACGGGCTGCCGCACCCGACGATCCTCGCGGCCTGCGCCCTGCTCGGCGTGACCGAGGTGTACGCCGCCGGCGGCGCCCAGGCCATCGGTCTGCTCGCCTACGGCGCTGCGGGCGAGGAGGGCACCCCCGACGACGCCGTGCTCGCCGAGCCGGTCGACGTCGTCACCGGACCGGGCAACGTCTACGTGGCGGCCGCCAAGCGCCTCGTGCACGGACTGGTCGGGATCGACGCCGAGGCGGGGACCACCGAGATCGCCGTCCTCGCGGACGCGAGCGCGGACCCGCTGCACGTCGCGGCGGACCTGCTCAGCCAGGCCGAGCACGACCCGGCCGCGGCCAGCGTGCTCATCACGGCGGACGAGGACTTCGCGAACGAGGTCGACGCCCAGCTCGAGGGCCTGGCCGCCTCCACGCGCCACGCCGAGCGCGTGGCGACGGCCCTCGGTGGCCGGCAGTCCGCGATCGTGCTCGTCGACGACCTCGACGCCGGCGTGCGCGTGGCCGACGCCTACGCGGCCGAGCACCTCGAGGTGCAGACCGAGGACGCCGCGGCCGTCGCCGGGCGGATCCGCAGCGCGGGCGCGATCTTCGTGGGCGGCTACTCGCCGGTCCCGTTGGGCGACTACCTGGCCGGGTCGAACCACGTGCTCCCCACCGCCGGGACCGCCCGCTTCGCCTCGGGGCTGTCGGTGATGGCTTACCTCAAGCCGGTCCAGGTCATCGAGTACACGAAGGACGCGCTTGCCGCCGAGGCGCCGTACGTGCGCGCGTTCGCCGAGGCAGAGGATCTGCCCGCGCACGCGGACGCGGTCAACGTCCGCCGGTTCTCCAGCAGGTAGACCGGCCGCCGCCGTGGGGCGCGCACACGCGCGCCCCGGGCGGGTGCGGACCAGCCCCCGCCGGGCGGGCGCCTGGCCCCGCGCGGCCCGCGGCATGCCCGTCCGCCAAGCGGCGTACTGCGGGCCTGCGGGCCCTCCCTCCCTCCGCTCCGCGCACGGCAGGCCCTCCCTCCGCTCTGCGCACGGCAGGCCCTCCCTCCGCTCTGCGCACGGCGGGCCCTCCCTCCGCTCAGCGCACGGCGAGCACGAGGGGGACGACGCCGGCCGCGCCCGCGAGCCGCAGGTGCCGCGCGGCGATCGTGAGCGTCCAGCCGGAGTCCGTGTACTCGTCCACGAGCATGACCCGCCGGCCCGGCAGTCCCTCGAGCGCGGCCTGGCCGAGCCCGAGCGTGAGCCTTCCGTGGACGTCCGCGAGCCTGCTGGCCGAGTTGACGTCGTAGCGCCCGGGCGGCACGCCCTCGGCCGGGTAGAACGCGCCGACGACCGGCGCACCCAAGTGCCGCGCCACCCGGGCGGCGAGGTCCCGCATGAGGGTGGGGCGCGTGGCGGAGTCGATCGCGACGACGCCGTCGATGCCCGCCAGCGGACCGGTGCGTCCGTCCGACCCCTCCCAGGCCGCGAGCGCGACGTCGAGGGCGCGGGCTGCGTCGACCGGCAGCGGACCGTCCTCGGCGGACGCTCCGACCGCTGCCCGCAGCGCCCCGGCGAGCCCGATGCCGTCAAGCCGACCGACGGCGAGGCCGGACTCGGCCCGCTCGCCCTCGGGGATCTTGCCGGCCAGGTCGACACCGAGGCGGGCCATCCCGCTCGGCCACTGCCGTCGGGGCTCGATCTCGATGCCGGGCCGATCCAGCCCTGCGCGGGCCTGCTCGGTGGCCGCGGCGTCGACGGCCGTGCCCAGGTCGATGCCGCCGCACAGGTCGCAGCGGCCGCAGCGCCAGGCGTCCTCGAGGTCGGGGTCGTCGAGGTGTGCCCGCAGGACGGCCATCCGGCAGGCCGGCGCCTCGAGCCTCGCGTACTCGAGCATCGCCTCGGCCTCCGCCCGGCGGGCGGCCTCCACGCGCTCGTAGCGTTCGGCGTCGTACGACCACGGACGCCCCGTCGACTCCCATCCGCCGCGCACGCGGCGGACCACGCCGTCGACGTCGAGCACCTTGAGCATCGTCTCCAGCCGGGCGCGCCGCAGGTCGACCGCGGTCTCGAGCCGGGGCGTGGACAGCACGCCGCCCTCCTCGAGAGCCGCGAGCACGTGCCGCACGGTGTCCTCCGGCGGGAAGGCCAGGGAGGCGAAGTACTCCCAGATCGCCCGGTCCTCACGGCCGGGCAGCAGGACGACGTCGGCGCGGTCGACGCCGCGCCCCGCGCGACCGACCTGCTGGTAGTAGGCCACCGGCGACGACGGCGAGCCGAGGTGCACGATGAAGCGGAGGTCGGGCTTGTCGAAGCCCATGCCGAGCGCGGAGGTCGCGACGAGGGCCTTCACGCGGTTGTGGCGCAGGTCCTCCTCGAGCTGTTCGCGCTCGGCCGGCTCGGTGCGCCCCGTGTAGGCGCGCACCTCTTGGCCGGCCGCACGCAGCTGCTCGGCGACCGCGTGGGCGGCGGAGACCGTCAGCGTGTAGACGATGCCGGAGCCTTCCCAGGCCGCGAGGGCCTGGGCGAGCCAGGCCACCCGCTCGGCGTCGTCGTCGAGCCGGATCGAGGCGAGGTGGAGGGCCGGCCGGTCGAGGCTGCCGCGCAGGACGAGGACTTCATCGGCCCCCGGTCCTCCGCCCAGCTGCTCCGCGACGTCGCGGGTCACGCGGGCGTTCGCGGTCGCGGTCGTCGCCAGCACGGGCACGCCCGTGGGGAGGTCCCCGAGCAGGGTCCGGATGCGGCGGTAGTCGGGGCGGAAGTCGTGCCCCCAGTCGGAGATGCAGTGCGCCTCGTCGATGACGACGAGGCCGGCGTCCGCGGCGAGCCGGGGGAGCACCTCGTCGCGGAACGCGGGGTTGTTGAGGCGTTCGGGGCTGACGAGAAGGACGTCGACGTCTCCGGCGGCGATCGCGGCGTGGACCTCGTCCCACTGCTGCACGTTGGTCGAGTTGAGCGTGACCGCGCGGATGCCCGCGCGACCTGCCGCCGCGATCTGGTCGCGCATGAGCGCGAGCAGGGGGGAGACGATGACCGTGGGGCCAGCGCCCTCGGCGCGGCGCAGGGCGGTGGCGACGAAGTAGACCGCCGACTTCCCCCAGCCGGTGCGCTGGACGACCAGGACGCGCCGGGACTCCACCACGAGCGCCTCGATCGCCCGCCACTGGTCGGCGCGGAGAGAGGCGTCCTCGCGGCCGACGAGCCGGCGCAGCGCCTCCTCGGCGCGCTGGCGGAGGGCTGGTGCGGGGGAGTGCGTGGCGGTCACGACCCCACGCTACGCAGGGTCGGGGACATCCCGCCGACGAGGGGAGGCCGCCTGTGGAGCGCGGCAGATGGACGGGCCCCTGTGGATCAGGCCGGAGGGATCAGCTGCGCGCGATCAGGCCGGAGGGATCAGCTCCGTGGCATCAGCGCGGCGCGATCAGTCCGGAGAGGTCAGCGCCGCGGATATCGGTGCCGCGGGATCAGGCCGGCGGGCCGACGACGAACTCGCCGTCGACAAAGCCGGCGGGCCGGACCGCGACGACCGCGTCCATCGGGATGGGCCCGTACACGTGGGGGTAGACCTCGCCGCCGGCGGAGGAGGACTCGGCCTCGTCCCGGATGGTCAGCCCGCAGGAGCGGAGGACGTCGGGGTCGAGGACGAGGACGACCAGGCCGTCTGAGTCCTCGGCGAACAGTGCCTTGGCGACGTCCTCGACCTGGTGGTCGTAGGAGCAGTGGACGAATCCGGCCGACTCCAGCGTCACGCCGCGCGTCGACATCCGGTACATCCCCGTCTCGCGTGCGACCGCCAGGTCGGCGTCGTCCGCAATGTGCCAGATCTTTTCCACGGGGCCAGGCTAACCGTGGAATGCCGCGGAAAATAAGGGTTTCACGGCCCCAGTCTCGTGAGACCTGACATAGGCGGACGCCCGAAGATGCGCCAGGTCATGATCCAGGCGTGGCGCCGCCCACCCGCGCCGGGAGTCAGTGGCTCAGAGCACGTCTCCTCGCGCGCGTCTGACCCGTTGGTGGGCCGCAGCGAGTGCGATCGAATCGTTGACCCCACCAGTGGGCGTCTGTATATTCCAAATCTGGAGTATTCCAAAGTCGGAACAAGGAGGTCGGTGTGTGGCTCGACGACGAGCAGAGCGTGGGGAACGGTGATGGGGGCCCTCGGCGGGGATCGAGCTCAGCACTGAACCGTCCGGCTGCCCGGGGAGACGTTCGATGAGCGGCTCGGTCGATCTCCAGATCGGCGTGGGACCGCTCGAGCACTTCTACCGTGAGGCTGGCCGGCGATCCGGCTCGGACAGGTCGCTGAGGCTGGACCGGATCTCGGCCGGGCCGCACGCCCTGGACACCGTCGTCGACCTCGCGGCCGGTGGCCGCGAAGGGCGGGCCGTCGTGGTCGGGGACCGCACGGAGATCCTGCGTGACGGCGTCGCGGTCAAGCGATGGGTCGCTCAAGCGTTCAGGGATGCCGGGTTCGACGTCGAGCTTGTGGTGATCGGCGGTGAGGACGAGCTTCATACGACTCCCGAGCACGTCACCGAGGTACGCACTCGGCTCCGCCATGACGACACGGTCGTCGTGGTCGGCTCGGGCACCATCGTCGACATCACGAAGCATGCGGTCCTCGCGCTCGAGGAGAGCGGGCCGTCGTCGGACGTCGTCCTGACGGCGGTGCAGACCGCGAACTCCGTGTGCGCCTTCACCTCGGGGCTCACGGTGCTCACGAGCGACGGAGTCAAGCGCACGGTGCCCTCCCGGCTGGTCGACCGTCTCCTCCTCGACACGACGCTCCTCTCCCAGGCGCCGAGGGACTACACGCTCGGCGGCATCGGTGACGCCGCGGTCTCCGCCTCGTCGATAGCGGACTACAGACTGGCGCACCTGCTCGGTCAGGGACGTTGGGAGCCACTGGCCTGGGACGTTGTCGAGCCGGGGCGTGAGCTCTTCCTCGGAGGGGCCCCTGCGTGGGCGGACCCGGGTGTTGCAGGAGCGGAGCGGCTCGGACTCGATCTCGCCGCGTGCGGCCTCGCGATGACGTTCGCCGGGGAGTCGGCCCCGCTGTCCGGTCTGGAGCACGTCACGAGCCACATGCTCGACATGGCGGCCGGGTATCGCGGACGCCTGGTCGGGAACCACGGTTCGCAGTGCGGCCTGGCGACGGCCCTGGTGCTGATCGCCTTCGAGGTCCTGCTCGACGAGGTAGACCTTCAGTCGGTGGATCTGGACGCCCGGGCCGTCGACCGCGACGCCGAGGAGCTGAGCGTGCGCACGGCGTTCGAGCACCTGGATGCGGACGGTGCCACGTGGCGGGAGTGCTGGTCGGACTACTCCACCAAGCTCGACGCGTGGCGGGCCGGCGCATCGACGATCCGAGACTTCCAGGCGAGCTGGCCTGCGCACCGCGACGACCTCCGCCGCTACCTCGTTCCGGCGGACGAGTACATGCGGGCGCTCGCGGTCGCGGGGCATCCGCTGTCGTGGTCCGACGTGCCGCCGGGGATCGGGGAGGACGAGGCGCGCTGGGCCTTCGAGAACGCGCGACTCATGCGCAAGCGGGTCTCCGTCGCCGATGTCCTGTACTTCGCCGGCGTGTGGTCGACGTCCTTCGTCGACCGGATCTTCGACCGGTTCCACGAGATTTGCGACGAGATCGCCGCCTGAACGGTCACAGGACCTCAGGCATTTAACCCATGCATCACCCCGACGAGAGCAAGGAAGCTCATATGCAATACGTCATCGGCATCGACACGGGAACGACCGGCGTCAAGGCGAAGATCTACGACCTCGAGGGTCGCATCCACGGTGAGTCATACCGCGAGTACGGTTGCGAGTACCCCCGACCGGGGTGGATCGACCAGGACATCACCATGCTCGACCGCGCCAACGACCAGGTCCTCTCCGAGGTCATTGCCAGGTCCCCCGTGGATCCCGCCGACATCGTCTCCATCGCGGTCTCGACCCAGCGTGCGCTCCACCTGTACCTGGATGCCGAGGGCAACATCCTGCGGGACGGCAAGGGAATCTCTTGGCAGGACTCCCGCTGCGAGGAGCAGGTGCAGTGGATCCGCGAGACGCTCGGCGACCGCTTCTACGACCTGACGGGCCTGCCGCCGAGCACCGTGTGGGTCGCGCCCGAGATCCTGTGGGTCCAGCGACACGAGCCGGACGTCTACGCGCGGACGGCCAAGATCGTGACCACGCAGGAGTACTTCCTCCACCGACTCGGAGCCTCGGACGCGTGGCGGGTCGACTACTCCAACGGCTCACTGTTCGGCCTGATGAACATCGAGACGTTCGAGTGGGACGACGAGCTGCTCGACGCGTTCGGCATCGACGTCGGTCTGCTGCCCGAGCTCGTGCCGTCCGGTGTCGCCGTGGGGTCCGTCGACGAGGCCGCCGCGGCCCGGACCGGGCTGAGAGCGGGGACCCCCATCGTCACCGGTGGCGGGGACCAGCAGTGCGCTGCCGTGGGTGCGGGCGTCATCGCCGAGGGCCTCGCCGAGGTGACCCTCGGCACGGCCGGCGTGAGCATCGCGCACCTCGACAGCCCCAGGTTCGACCCGGACCGCAAGATCGCGTGCTCCGCCTCGGCCATCGCGGGCGAGCGCCGCTGGATCTCCGAGGGGCTCCAGGCCGCCGCGGCCAGCTCGTACCGGTGGTACCGGGACACGATCGGCTACATCGGACGAGAGGTCGAGAACCTCGGGGGCGCGAACGCGTACGACGTCCTGAACGAGATGGTGCTCAACACGGCGCCCGGGAGCTCGGGCCTGCTCTTCATGCCGTACCTCGCGGGTTCGGTCGCACCGAACTTCGACTCGCAGGCTCGGGGGGCGTTCCTCGGTCTCACGATCAGTCATGACACGGGAACGATGGCGCGTTCCGTGATGGAAGGCGTGGCATTCGAGACGCGCGACATCCTCGAGGCGTTCACGCGGATGGGCAGCGAGCTGCGGGAGATCCGGCTCTCGGGCGGGGCGACGAAGAGCGAGGCGTGGTGCCAGATCCAGACCGACGTCTACAAGCGACCGACCGTCGCGCTGGAGGAGGGCGAGTGTGCGGTGCTCGGCTCTGCGATCCTCGCGGCCGTCGGCGCCGGGGCCTTCGACACGATGGCCGACGCGGTAGCCGCCATGGTCCGGGTCAAGCGCACGTTCGAGCCGGATGCGTCGAACGGTGACGTCTACGACGCGGGCTTCCGCGCCTTCCGCGCGAGCTACGAGGCGCTGTCCGGCGGCGGAGCGTACGCGGCGCTCGCCGACTATCAGAACCGGTAGGTCGCACCCTGCCCTGCCGAGGGGAGGAGGTCTTCCCTCGGCCGAGCAGCCGGGGGCACCGCCCCCACCGTCCCTGAGACCGGGTGACACCCCGCCGCCGCGACTTCCTACGATGGGACCCGTGAACGACAGCCGACCGCCCGCCGCCCTGCCCCTGCGCGCCGACCTCGCCGGCCTGCACCCGTACGGCGCGCCCCGCATCGACGTGCCGGTCGTCCTCAACGTCAACGAGAACCCGTACGCTCCGTCGCCCGAGGTCGTCCGCGACATCGCGGACGCGGTGGCCCGCGCGGCCGCCGGCGCGAACCGCTACCCGGACCGTGACGCCCTCGCCCTGCGCGGCGAGCTGGCCGACTACCTGCGGGCCGAGACCGGCGTCGAGCTGACCGCCGACCAGGTGTGGGCGGGCAACGGCTCGAACGAGGTCCTCCTGCACGTCCTGCAGGCGTACGGCGGTGTCGGCCGCACCATGCTCACCGCCGCGCCGAGCTACTCGATGTACCCGGAGTACGCCCGCGACACCCAGACGGCGTTCGTCACGGTGCCCCGGACCGAGGACTTCCGTGTCGACGTCGACGCCACCCTCGCCGCGATGGCCGAGCACCGCCCGTCGGTCCTCGTCCTCGCGAGCCCGAACAACCCGACCGGTACGGCGCTCACCGCGGACGAGCTGACCCGGCTGCTCGCGGTGGCCGCGACGTCGGGCCCCGCGGGGCCGGACGAGGAGAGCCTGGCGACCGTCGTCGTCGTGGACGAGGCGTACGCCGAGTTCCGGCGGGCGGGGACGCCCGCCGCCCACGAGCTGCTCGCGGACCACCCGCACCTCGTGGTCGCCCGCACGATGTCGAAGGCCTTCGGCATGGCCGGGCTGCGCCTGGGCTACCTCGCCGCCTCGAAGGAGATCGTCGACCACCTGCAGGTCGTGCGGCTGCCGTACCACCTGTCCGACATCACGCAGGCCGCGGCGCTCGCCGCCCTCGGCCACCGTGAGAGCCTCATGTCCCAGGTGGCCGAGCTGCGGGCCGAGCGCGACGCGCTGGCCGAGCACCTGACGTCGGTCGGGCTCACGGTCGCGGAGTCCGACGCGAACTTCGTCTTCTTCGGCCGGTTCGAGGACCGGCACGCGGTGTGGGAGTCTCTGGTGGGGCGCGGGGTGCTCATCCGCGAGACCGGCCCCGACGGATGGCTACGGGTGTCGGTCGGCACGCCCGAGGAGAACGCCCGGTTCCGGGCCGCATTGAATGAGGTGCTTTCATGAGCAGGATCGGTCGCGTCGAACGAGAGACGTCCGAGTCGAAGGTGTTCGTCGAGCTCGATCTCGACGGCACGGGCAAGACGGACATCTCCACGTCCGTGCCCTTCTACGACCACATGCTGCACGCGCTCGGCAAGCACGGGGGCCTCGACCTCACGGTCCGCGCCACCGGCGACACGCACATCGACGTCCACCACACGGTGGAGGACACGGCGATCAGCTTCGGTCAGGCGCTGCGCCAGGCGCTCGGCGACAAGGTCGGGCTCACCCGCTTCGCGGACGCCATGGTCCCGTTGGACGAGGCGCTCGCGCAGGTCGTCGTCGACGTGTCGGGGCGGCCGTACTGCGTGCACTCCGGCGAGTCCGAGGCGCACATCCACCACCTCATCGGCGGCCACTACACGGGCTCGCTGACCCGCCACGTGTTCGAGTCGATCGCGCACCACGCCGCGATCTGCATGCACGTGCGCGTCCTCGCCGGCCGCGACCCGCACCACATCGTCGAGGCCCAGTTCAAGGCGTTCGCCCGCGCGCTGAAGTCGGCGGTCACGATCGACCCGCGCGTGGAGGGTGTGCCCTCCACCAAGGGGGCGCTGTGACCGAGGCCGGCCCCCCGGCCCGGCTCGCCATCGTGGTGACGCCGTTCGCGCGCGCAGACGTCGTCGCCGCGGCGTGCGCCCAGCTCGGCATGCGCGACGCCATCGCGGTTCCCGCGAAGACCGGCGTCATCGTCACGCGGCCGCTGCCCGCGAAGGTCGCGCACACCGACTGGGACATCTCCGAGCTGTTCGGCGAGGCCCCTTCCACGTCCCCCGACGACGACGCCCGGCCAGGTGCACCGGCCGCGGGCGGCGTGGACTCGGGCCAGGCAGCGGTCGGGGATTCGGACGCGTCCGGCGCCGGGGACGGCGCGTCCGGGCCGTCGGCCCGGGCCGGCGAGGAGCTCGCCACCGCGATGTCGACGATCACCAAGCGCGGGATCGTGCTCGTGACCGCCGACCTCGGTGTGGACACCGGACCCGAGACCGGCCTCGCCGGTCACATCACGGCCCGCGAGTGGTACGCGGGGAAGCCCGGCGACGACGTCCCCCCGGGTCTCCTGCTCGCCAACGCCGACGAGGTGCTCGAGGACATCGTGCTCGGCCGCCGCGCGCCCGACGAGATCGCGGGCGCGATCCGGGCGTCGGACGTCACCGGGCGCGGGAAGAAGCGCCGCCTGTTCGGCAAGGAGAAGGAGGGGCCGTGAGCGCATCGCCCTCGGTCGTCGTCCTCGACTACGGCTCCGGCAACGTCCGGTCGGCCGTCCGCGCGCTCGAGCGTGCCGGCGCCGACGTCTCGCTGACGAAGGACAAGCGAGCCGTCGAGAGCTGCGACGGCCTGGTGGTCCCGGGCGTCGGCGCGTTCGCCGCCGTCATGGACCAGCTCAAGTCCGCCGACGCGCCCCGGCTCATCGACCGCCGGCTCGCCGGTGGCCGCCCCGTGCTCGGCATCTGCGTCGGCCTGCAGGTCATGTTCGAGTCCGGGACGGAGCACGGCGTGCGCGCCGAGGGGCTCGGCCAGTGGCCCGGCGAGGTCACGCGGCTCACGGCGCCGGTGGTGCCCCACATGGGCTGGTCGACGGTCCGCCCGCCGGAAGGCAGCGTGCTGTTCGACGGCATCGAGGACGAGCGGTTCTACTTCGTCCACTCCTACGGGGTCCAGACCGATCCCGCGGCGAGCTTCGACGACGGTCGCACCGTGCCGCCGGCCGTGACGTGGGCCGAGCACGGCTCGCCGTTCGTTGCGGCGGTCGAGAACGGGCCGCTCGCGGCCACCCAGTTCCACCCCGAGAAGTCGGGCGACGCGGGCGCGCACCTGCTGCGCTCGTGGGTCAGCAACCTGTAAGGACGACGCCTGTGACGACCACCCCCGCCGGTACGCCGGCGCTCACCCTCCTGCCCGCCGTCGACATCGTCGACGGCAGCGCCGTGCGCCTCGTCCAGGGCGAGGCCGGCTCCGAGACCGGGTACGGCGACCCGGTCGAGGTCGCCGCACGCTGGGCCGACGACGGCGCGGAGTGGATCCACGTCGTCGACCTCGACGCGGCGTTCGGCAGGGGATCGAACCACGAGCTCCTCACCCGCATCGCGGGGGAGGCGCGGATCAACGTGGAGCTGTCCGGCGGCATCCGCGACGACGCGAGCCTGAACCGGGCGCTCGACGCCGGCGCCGCACGCGTCAACCTCGGCACCGCCGCGCTGGAGAACCCCGCGTGGACCGCCCGTGTCATCGCCGAGCACGGCGAGCGCATCGCGGTCGGGCTCGACGTGCGGGGCGAGACCCTCGCCTCCCGGGGGTGGACCGAGGATGCCGGCAACCTGTGGGACGTCCTCGCCCGTCTCGACGCCGACGGCTGCGCCCGGTACGTCGTCACCGACGTGACCAAGGACGGCATGCTGTCCGGCCCGAACGTCGACCTGCTGCGCGAGATGACGCGGCGGACGAGCGCCCCCGTCATCGCCTCGGGCGGGATCTCCTCGCTCGCCGACCTCACCGCGCTGCGCGCGCTCGTACCCGACGGCGTCGAGGGCGCGATCGTCGGCAAGGCCCTGTACGCGGGCGCCTTCACGCTGCCTGAGGCCCTCGAGGTGGCCGGGCGCTCATGACTTCTCCGAGATCGGACGACGGGACCGAGATCGTCCCGGGCTCGGGGCGCGCCCCGAGCCCGAGGGCGGACTCCGCGGGCCAGGCGTGGGCGGGGCGGATGCTGAAGCCGAACCCGTTCGCCGGCGACGACGGCTCGCTCCTGCCGTCCATGGCGACGGCACTCGCCACGGCGGACCCGGGCGAGCGGCTCGTCGCGGTCGTTCAGGAGCTGCGGACGGGTCGGGTGCTCGTGCCCGTCGTCGCGCACTCCCACCCCGGGACCGACGGCGGCGAGGTCGCTGCGCACGAGAAGCAGATCTCCGGCGACGCGCAGGCGGACGCCACGTCGTCGGCCGCGTCCGCCCTCCTGCGCACGGAGGACGGCCGCGCCGCCCTGCCCGTGTTCTCCAGCTACGACCAGCTGCGCGCGTGGCGGGCCGACGCCCGCCCCGTACCGGTCGAGGGGCAGCGCGCGGCCATGTCGGCCGCGGCCGAGGAGGACCAGCTCATGGTGCTCGACCCCGCCGGTGAGGCCCCCGTCCTCGTCGGCCGGGTCGCGGTCGGGGCGCTCGCGACGGACTCCGACTGGACGCCGCCCTGGGTCGACCAGGACCTGCCCGTCCTCATCACGCGGTCGTTGCGCGGCGCGAAGCACCTCATCGGGGTCGCCCTCGAGCCCGGACGGAAGGCGGAGCTGAAGGTCGTCCTCGCCGTGCGCGCCGGCTTCGACCGACAGGGGCTGGAGGAGGAGCTCGCGCGGGTCTCGACCCGGCTGGGCGAGATCGAGGAGCTGCGCACCCGCGTCGACTCGATCGAGCTCTTCCCGACCCTCGTGGCCGAGTAGCGTGACGAGACGCAGCGCACGCTCCGCACCCTCCTCCGGCGCGGGGCATCGCTGCTAGACTGTTCCTCGACCAGTCGGCGCACTCGTGGTGCCGGCGAGCAAGCGGAGAGATCCCACCTTGGCACCCGTCATCGGGGGCCGGGTCCTGGTCGGACGCACCACCCAGCGTGCGTCCGCGTGCGCAACCGCGTACCCAGGCCTCCGCGCTCGAGCGTCGGAGGCCTTTGTTGTTGCCGCTGCCGCTCGGGATGACCCAGCCCGAGATTCACAAGGAGTGCAGCATCAGCGAGCCCCGCATCAACGACCGCATCCGTGTCCCCGAGGTCCGACTCGTAGGCCCGGGAGGAGAGCAGGTCGGCGTCGTCCGCGTGGAGGACGCACTTCGTCTTGCGCAGGAGGCGGATCTCGACCTCGTCGAGGTCGCCCCCGATGCGCGACCCCCGGTCGCGAAGCTCATGGACTTCGGCAAGTTCAAGTACGAGTCCGACGTCAAGGCGCGCGACACCCGCCGCAAGCAGGCGAACACGGCTCTCAAGGAGATCCGGTTCCGCCTGAAGATCGACGCCCACGACTACGCGACCAAGAAGGGTCACGTCGTGCGGTTCCTCGAGGGCGGCGACAAGGTCAAGGTGATGATCATGTTCCGCGGCCGCGAGCAGTCGCGCCCGGAGATGGGCATCCGTCTCCTGCAGCGCCTCGCGGAGGACGTCTCGGACCTCGGTTCGGTCGAGTCCTCGCCGCGCCAGGACGGACGCAACATGACCATGGTCATCGGCCCGCACCGCAAGAAGTCCGATGCGCGCAACGAGCAGCTGACGAAGCGTGCCGCCGAGAAGGAGGCGCGCCGGGCCTCGCAGGCCGACAAGCCGGCGACCAAGGCGCAGCCCGAGCCGAAGACCGACACCTCCGAGCCGGCGCCGAACGCCCCGGTGATCGAGGCCCCGGTGTTCGAGAGGGCCCCGCGCAGCGCGACGACCACCGAGACGCGCCCGGCGAGCACGCCCCGTCCGGCCTCCTCCGGCCGTTCGTCGTCGTCCTCCCGTCCGGCGTCGTCGTCGAGTCGCACCGCTCCCCGGTCCGGCTCGTCCGCTCCGCGGTCCGGCTCGTCTGCCCCGCGCTCGACCTCGTCCGCTCCGCGGTCCGGCTCGCCCCGTCCCTCGGGTTCGGGGACGTCGACCCCGCGCCCCGCGTCGAGCCCGAGCAGCCAGACCACCACCGGCGGCACGGCCGCCGGTGCGTCCAAGCCGGCCGCCACGCCGAAGCCCGCCTCGGGCTCGTCGTCGGCCGCACCGAAGCCTGGAGCGCCGAAGCCGTCGGCGACGCCCAAGCCCGCAGCGCCGAAGCCCTCGAGCAAGGGCGCGTCGGCCTAGAGCCACACCGTACGTCCGCCGGTCGTCAGGTCCGGTGGAGCAGCACGACTCGCGCCCGAAGGGGCGCGACCGAGAGGGAATCATGCCGAAGAACAAGACGCACTCCGGTGCGAAGAAGCGGTTCCGGGTCACCGGCACCGGCAAGATCAGGCACGAGCGCACGCGCAAGGTGCACAAGTTCGCCGAGCGTTCGCGCCGCCAGGTGCGCCGCCTGTCCAACGACGGTGAGATCACCGGCGCCGACGCCCGCAACGTGAAGAAGATGCTCGGCCTCTGAGGCCGGGTCTGTAAGGAGCACCTGACATGGCACGTGTGAAGAGGGCCGTCAACGCCCAGAAGAAGCGCCGGAGCACGCTCGAGAAGGCCGCCGGCTACCGCGGTCAGCGTTCGCGCCTGTACCGCAAGGCGAAGGAGCAGGTCCTCCACTCGGAGACCTACGCCTTCCGCGACCGCAAGGCTCGCAAGGGCGACTTCCGTCGCCTGTGGATCCAGCGCATCAACGCCGCTGTCCGCGCCGACGGCCTGACCTACAACCGCTTCATCCAGGGTCTCAAGATCGCCGAGGTCGAGGTGGACCGCCGCATGCTCGCCGAGCTCGCCGTGAGCGACCCGGCCGCGTTCTCCGCCCTCGTCGAGGTCGCGAAGAAGGCTCTGCCGACCGACGTCAACGCCCCCGCGGCCTGACGCGACACGCCACCCCGTGCCCCGCATGGGATCGACCGGGCGCCCGGAAGCCCCGCTGACCAACCCCCGCTCCGAGCGGGTGAAGAAGGTCGCGGCGCTTGCCGGGCGCTCGGCGCGTTCACGCCACGGACGGTTCCTCGTCGAGGGCCCGCAGGCCGTCCGCGAGATCGTCGCCCACGCGCCGGACCACGTGCGCGACCTCTACCTGGCCGAGGCCATGGTCCTGCGCCACCACGACATCGTCGAGGTCGCCGCCGAGGCGGGCATCCATCTCCACGAGGCCGACGAGCGCGTCATGCGCGCCATGAGTCCCGACTGCCAGGGCGTCCTCGCGGTCGCCGACCTGAGCGCAGTAGCCGCGCCGCCTCTGGATGATCTGCTCGCGGAAGCCCCGAGGCTCGTCGTCCTGCTCGCGGCCGCGAACGACCCGGGCAACGCCGGGACCGTCCTGCGCACGGCCGACGCCGCCGGAGCCGACGCCGTGCTGCTCGGCACCGGCTCCGTCGAGGTGACGAACCCGAAGGTCGTCCGATCGACGGCCGGCTCCCTCTTCCACCTCCCCGTCCTCGGGGACCTCGACGTGGCGGACGCCGTCCACGACGCACGCGCCGCCGGGCTGCAGGTGCTCGCCGCGGACGGGGCCGGCGACTGGGACGTCGACGAGCTCGCCGACCGCACCTTCGCCCGCGCCCACGGGCTCGGGCTCGCGACGTCGGACGAGCTGAGCGCCACCTCCCTCGTCGCCCCCGACCTCGCGGCGCCCACGCTCTGGCTCGTCGGGAACGAGGCCCACGGACTGTCCCGCGCCGAGCGCGACCTGGCCGACGCCGTCGTGAAGGTCCCGATCCACGGGGCCGCCGAGTCGCTCAACCTCGCGGTCGCGACCGCGCTGTGCCTGTATGCCTCCGCCCGCGCGCAGCGGCGCGAGGTCGGGTAGGGCCCCACTCACCGACCGACCTACCGCGCGCGGACGACCCGCTCCTCCGTCCACGTCGGCTCGGCGCTCTCCCGCACGGACCCGTCGGAGCCGAGGATCAGGAACCGGTCGAAGTCGCGGGCGAACCAGCGGTCGTGCGTGACCGCGAGGACCGTCCCCTCGAACTGACGCAGCGCCTCCTGCAACGCCTCGGCGGAGTGCAGGTCGAGGTTGTCGGTCGGCTCGTCCAGGAGCAGCAGCGTCGCGCCGGACAGCTCGAGCAGGAGGATCTGCATCCGGGCCTGCTGCCCGCCGGACAGCGTCTCGAAGCGCTGGTCCGCGGCGCCGGCCAGGCCGTAGCGGTCCAGGGCGCGCGCGGCGAGGTCGCGGGGACGGCCGTCACGGTGGTCGTCACCCCGGTGCAGGATCTCGAGCAGGGTACGGCCGGCCAGCCCCTCGTGGTCGTGCATCTGCTGGAACCACCCCGGCCGCACGCGGCTGCCGAGCTGCGCGAGACCCGTGTGGGGGACCGGTTCCACGCCGACGTCCCCGACCGGCTCGTGCTCCTTCTCGGGCGTCGTCCCGCCCGCGGCCAGGAGCCGCAGCAGGTGGGACTTCCCCGAGCCGTTGGCGCCGAGGACCGCGACCCGCTCGCCGAAGAAGATCTCGGCGCTGAAAGCCTCCATCAGCCGGCGCGCCCGGTCCTCCGGAGCGCCGGGATCGAGGAGCACGACGTCGGTGAGCGTGACCGCCCGCTTGGCCGTCCTGCCCCCGGTGAGGTTCATCCGCACCGACTGCGCGGAGGAGACCTTCTCGGGCGGCCCCGCGTCCTCGAAGCGAGCCAGTCGGGTCCGCGCGGCCGAGTACCTGGACGACATGTCCGAGTTGTAGGCGGCCTTCTGCTTGTACATGGCGACGAGCGCGCGCAGCTTCTTGCGCTCCTCCGTCCACCGGCGCAGGCGCTCGTCCAGGTCCGCGTTGCGAGCCTCGCGCGCCTCGTGCCAGGTGGCGAACGACCCCGGATGCGTCCACGCCGAGGCGCCGGCCGCGCCCGGCTCGAGCGTGACGACCGAGGTCGACACCGCGGACAGCAGCTCCCGGTCGTGGCTGACGAGCAGGATCGACTTCTCCGACGCGGTCAGCCGTTCCTCGAGCCACAGCTTCGCCGGGACGTCGAGGAAGTTGTCGGGCTCGTCGAGCAGCAGCAGGTCGGCGGGACCGCTCAGCAGGGCCTCGAGGACGAGCCGCTTCTGCTCGCCGCCGGACAGGGTCGACGCGTGCCGCCATCGCGCGCGCTCGTAGCCGACGCCGAGCGCGGCCGCGCACACGGTGTCCCAGACGGTCCCCTCGAACTCGTAACCGCCGATCTCCGCCCAGTCGGCGAGAGCCTGCGCGTACGCGAGCTGGGCGGGCTCGTCATCGCGCTCCATGACGTCCAGCTCGGCGCGGTCGAGCGCGCGGGCGGCCAGGGCGATGCGGTGCGGGGCGACGTCGACGAGGAGGTCGTGCACCGTGAGCGGCTCGCCGCCACCCGGCCCGTCCGTCACCCGCCCGACCAGCTGGCTCATGTACTGCCACGTCCCCTGGATGGTGACGGCGCCGTCGTCGGGCTTCGCCCGCCCCGTGATCATGCGGACGAGCGTGGTCTTGCCCGCGCCGTTGGGGCCGACGAGCGCGACCCGCCCGCCCTCGGGCACGCGGAAGGAGACAGAGTCGAGGAGGGGCCGACCGTCCGGGAGCGCGAAGGAGACACCGGAGACGTCGAGGAAGGCCATGGGCCCATCGTCGGCCGTCGGCGCGCCTGGGGACAGCGAATATCCGGCCGACGGGGCCGGGAGCGGGCTCAGCCGTGGACGTACGAGGCGAGCTGGTCCCGTTCGGCCTGGAGCTCGTCGAGGCGGTGCTTGACGACGTCGCCGATGGAGACGATCGCGACCATCGCGCCGTCCTCGACCACGGGGATGTGCCGCACGCGGCGCTCGGTCATCGTGCGGGCGAGCGCCTCCAGGTCGTCGGCGGGGGTGCAGGTGACGACGTCGCGCACCATGACGTCCCTGACAAGCCGTCCCGCCGAGTCCTGGCCCTCGACGAGCGGGATGAGGTCGCGCTCGGAGACGATGCCGTCGACGCGGCCCTCGCCGTCGGAGACGACCACCGCGCCGATCCTGTGCCGCGTGAGGAGCGCGATGAGCTCACCGACCGTGGAGTCGGAACCGATCGTGACCACCTGCTGGCCCTTCCTGCGGACCACATCCTCGATACGCATGCCGCATCCTACGTCCGGAGTATGGCGCGTGTCACTGTCAGGCGTCGCCGGCGGGCGCGTCGGGACCGCCGCCGGTGTACCCGTAGAGGTCGCGCATGGTCTCGTTCACCCAGATCTCCGCCCCGCCGTCGGGGTCGTCGATCCGCAGCGAGCGGCCGTACGACTCGTCGATGACGCGGGAGCCGACGCCCGCGCGCCGCAGGTGCTCGGCGAGCGCGTCGACGTCGGGGTGCTCGAGGCCCGGGACCGCCGACGGCTCCGTGGGCACGCCTGCTCCGTTCGCGTGGACGGCGTGCAGCCCGTCGGCGGCCACGAGGTCGACCCAGTTCCCCGAGTGCGAGGCGTTCCGGCGGGCGAGGCCGAGCGCCTCGAGGAGCGCGGCCGCGCCCTCGACCTCGTCGGTCATCCACAGCGGGGCGACCGCGAGATCGGCGCCGGCGCCGAACGCGGGCGTGGGGGAGTACTCCACCTGGGGCGCGGGCGCGTGCTCGCCCGGGGCGTCGGGCTCGTCGATCCCGAACGTGAGCCCGTCCGGCCCGGTGACCCGCAGCTGCCGCCCGTGGTCGACCGGGACGACGTCGAACGACCCGCCCGCGTGCTCGACGCCCTCGCGCGTCGCGGCGACGAACGCGTCCAGGTCCGGCGTCTCGAAGCCGAGGGCCCACCGGGCGACGGGGCCGTGGCTCGAGGCGTCCGGGGCCCCCGGGTGGACGCCGACGCGTCCGGACCCCAGGGCGACGACGGACCAGCCGTCGTGGTCGACGACGAGGCGGCCGCCCGCGGCGGTGAGCAGGTCCCGCCACCGGCCGGTGTGCGGGGTGAAGACGATCGGGCGGACGGTCAGGGGCGGGATCATCGGGAGGCCTCCAGGGGGTGTCGTGCGGTCGAGCGGTCCCGGGGACGAGCGGTCGTGCCCGGCCGGCTCTCGGCGGCTCGGGGTGACGTCGGTCGGGGTGGCGTGGGTCGAGGTGACGTCATGAGGATGCCGAGGCGCCGGGGGTGGGTGCATCGCCGTCGGGGCCTGTGTCCTCCAGCCGGTCGCGCAGCGCGGCCTCGACGAACGCGGACAGCGACAGCTCCGCGTCGATGGCGCGGTGCTTGACCTCACGTATGAGGTCCCGTGGGAGGTACACGTTGAACTGGGCCTTCGACACGCCGCTCGCCTGCATGCCTCGACGGTAGGCGACCAGGGATCGTTACGTCAATAGGTTGCTAGCATGCGACCATGCAAGTCCACAAACGTCCTCGTCCAGTGGTGCTGGCCGTCGCCCTGCTCGCGGTCGAGCTCATCGCCGGCATGCAGACCTACCTGTCGCAGACGGTCCTCCCACTGGTGGCCCTCGAGCTCGACGGCGCGGGCCTGTACGGGGTGCTGTCGTCGGCCGCGAGCGCGTCCGGCTTCCTCATGATGCCGATCGGCACCTGGCTGCTCGGTCGCTTCCGGGTCGCTCCGGTCATGCTCGTTGCCACCGCCGTCACGTGCGCCGGTGCGGTGCTGTGCGCGCTGGCCTGGTCGATGCCCGCCTTCATCGCGGGCACGGCGGTCCGGGGGATGGCCGGGGGAACGCTCGCCACCGTGTCGATGGGCGCGGTCGTGCGTGGGCTCCCGGCCCGCCACCGCCACCTGGTGCTCGCCGGGATGTCCGGGGTGTGGGTCATCTCGTCGCTCGTCGGCCCCACGTATGCGGCGCTCGTCGCCTCGTGGCTCTCCTGGCGCTGGGCGATGATTGCCTACCTCCCGGTCCTGCTGCTCGCGCGCGGGGTCGTGGCCGCGTCCATGCCCGCGGAGCCGTCGCGGCACGGCCGCGGGTCGGCGCCGTGGGGCTGGTCCGCGATCCTCGCCGTCGGCGCCGCCGTGCTCGCACTTCCGGTCGGCCCCCTCTCGGCGGCCGCCGTCGTCGTCGGCGCCGTGGTCGTCCTGCGGGCGGCTCGCGCGCTCCTGCCGGACGGGGCGCTCGGCGCCACGCGCGGAAGGCGGGCGGGACTGCCCGCGCTGATGATCGTCACCGGTGTGTACTTCGGCGCCACCGGCACGATCTCGGTCGTCGCCCACGACGCCTACGGACTCGGCCCCGCGCGGTTCGGCCCCATCCTCGCGGCGTCGGGCCTGGCCTGGGCCGTCACCGGGCTGGTGACCGGGGCCCGCCCCCGGGCGGGCGGGGCGCTCCGGCGTCGCGTCCTGCTCGGGGCGGCCCTCCTGACGGTGGGGATCGCCGCCCTCGTCGCGGTCGCGGCGCGCGGGGTGGCCGGCGCGCCGGTCGGCGAGACCCATCTCGGGCTGCTGGCCGCGGGCGTCGTCCTCGGGCTGGGCATGGGCACGATCTACCCGAGCCTCCTCGGCGCCCTGATCGACGACGCCCCACGGGAGGGCGAGGCCGACGCCACCGGCGAGGCCGAGGCCATGGCCGGCGGGCTCGTCCTCGCAGAGGCCGTCGGCACGACGATCGCCACCACCGCGGCGTTCAGCTGGCTCGGCACGGGCTTCGGCCTCGACGCCTCGATGCCCGTCCGCGCCCTCGCGCTCTACCTGGTGCTCGCCGCAGCGACGCCGTGGATGATCCGCCGGCTCGGGCGAGCGACGTCGGCGTAGTCTCGTCCCGTGCCGGCCTCCCACCCTCCCTCCGACCCACCGAATCCGCCCGACGACGGCGCGACGCCGGCGGACGGGGACGTCACCCCGGCCGTCGCGGCCGCCCGGGCCGCGGGCATCGACCACGTCGTCACCCGGCACGGGCGGGTGGGGTCGCTCGCCGAGGCCGCGGCAGCGCGGGGGATCGCGCCGCGGGACCTGGTGAAGTCCATGGTCGTGCGCATCGACGACGAGCACTACCTGTTCGTCCTCGTCCCCGGCGACCGCCAGATCGCGTGGCCGAGGCTGCGCGAGCTGCTCGGCGTCTCGCGGCTCTCGATGCCGGATGCCGCCAGGGCGCGGGAGGTCACCGGCTACGAGCGGGGGACGATCACGCCGCTCGGCTCGAGCACGGCGTGGCCGGTCGTCGCCGACTCGCGCATCGTCGGCCGGCAGATCTCCGTCGGTGCCGGCGCCCACGGGGTCGGGCTCACGCTCGCCGCCGACGACCTCGTCGCGCACCTGGGTGCGCGGCTCGCGGACATCAGCGACCCGGAGTAGGGAGCACGGAGGTCGGGTCGGCCCCGGGTGCAGGACTTCGCCCCGGAACCGCACGGACGAACGGGCGGGCCCGGGCCGAAGCCCGGGCCCGCCCGTTCGTGCCGGCGTCGCGTGACGCCGAGGGTGTCCGTCGTCGCGGGGGTCAGCGGCTGCCCGCGCCCGCCTTCGCCTCGGCGGCCTTGGCCTGCTGGGCCTTGATCTCCGACGGCGGGAGCGCGGTGGGCGGGGTGTCGCCGACGATGACGTTGTGGCCGCCGCGCCAGGTGAGGTAGCGCGAGCCCAGGTTCACCATGGACGCGAGGCGGTTACGGTTCGAGAGCAGCGTGACGAGGTGGACGCCGGTCCAGATCGCCATGGCCGGGAAGCCGGTGAGGTTCGGGATGCCCTCGACCTCGGCGACCGCCGAGTTACGACCGATCGTCGCGAGGATGCCCTTGTCGTTGTACGCGAAGGGCTCGTGGGCCGGCAGCGGCTGGTGGGCGTGCTTGGCGCGCGACTCGGCGGCGATGAGCTTGCCGACGTACTTGCCGCCCTGGAGGGCCGGCTGCGCGAGCTGGGGGAGGGCGTCGTCGCCGACCGACGCGTCGCCGACCGCGAAGATGTCCTCGACGCCCTTGACGCGGAGGTACTCGTCGGTCTCGATCCGGCCGCCGCGACCCTGGGGGATGCCCCATGTGCCGACCCGCCTGTAGGAGGTCACGCCCGCGGCCCACACGGTGATCATCGACGGGAGCTCGGTGCCGTCCTCGAGGGTGACCGAGTCCGGTCCGACCTCCTTGACGCCCAGGCCGAGGCGCAGGTCCACACCGCGCTCGCGCAGGGCGGAGGCGGTGTAGTCGCGGCTGCCCTCGGAGAACGGCATGAGGACGTTCGGCGCCATGTCGACGAGCGTGACGTGCATCCGGGAGCGGTCGATGTCCGGGTAGATGACCGGGAAGTCCTTGTCGCGCTGCTCGGCGAGGGCTCCGGCGGTCTCGACGCCGGTCGGGCCGGCGCCGATGACGACGACGCGGACGTCTCCGGTGGAGCTCGACTGGGCGGCGGTCTCGAGGCGGCCGAACAGGGTGTCGCGCAGCTTGATGGCCTGCGAGCGCGTGTACAGCGGGAAGGCGTGCTCCTCGGCGCCGGGGGTGCCGAAGAAGTTCGCGGTCACGCCGACCGCGAGGACGAGGCGGTGGTAGCGCATGCGGCGGCCGTCGGCCAGCTCGATGCGGTGGCCCTCGGCGTCGACGCCCGTGACCTCGCCGCGCACGACGCGCAGGTTCTTCTGCTTGGCGCGTGCCGAGCGGAGGAAGTACGAGATGTCGCCGGGGTTCAGCGTGGCGGTCGCGACCTGGTAGAGCAGCGGCTGGAACGTGTTGTAGAGGTTCTTGTCGATGAGGGTGACGTCGACCTCCGCGTCCTTCAGCGCGCGCGCTGCGGACAGACCGGCGAATCCACCGCCCACGATGACGACGTGCTCGCGGACGCTGCGACGCGGTTCCGCGGTGCGCTCCTGCTGTGCGGTGGACGGTGAGTTGAAGTCGGTCATGACTCAACGGTAGGCCGGTCGATCGGTGTGATGCGAGCGTGTTTGTCGTCCGTCACGGTCTTCTTCACCACACCTTCGGTGTGCCTGCGCCACAGTGGCCCGACCGTGTGATGTGCACCTCTTCGTCCGCCGCGCGCCCCGACGACGGCGGGGCGCGCGACGGACGCGGGCGGCTACTTGTCGCCCTGGAACACGTGCTCCTCCACCCAGGACCGGAACTCGGTGATCTTCGCGTCCACCACGATCGGGCGGTCGGTCACGGTGGGGACGAGCTCGGCCAGGGCGTCGAGGTCGGCGCGCGTGCGCACCGTGAAGCCCTCGCACCCGAACCCGCGGGCGATCGCCGCCAGGTCGGTGTCGGGGAATCGGACGGTCTGCATGTCGTCGCCGTCGAAGTGGTGGACCTCGGCGCCGTAGGCGGAGTCGTTGTACACGACGATGACCGGGTTGACCCGCTCCCGGACGGCCGTGTCGAGCTCGACGAGGCTCATCATGAACCCGCCGTCGCCGATGCCGGCGACGACCCGTCGGTCCGGACGGGCGATCGCGGCGCCGACGGCGCTGCCGAGCCCGAGGCCGACGGACTGGAAGGCGAGGGGGAGGATGAAGCCCTTCTCGTCGGGCACGGACAGGAAGTTGGCGGGGTAGCCGGTCGCGTTGCCGGCGTCGGTGACGACAACCCGCTCGCGCGGGATCATCCGCTCGAGCGCGAGGGTGAGCGTCCGGGGGTCGATGCGCTCGTCCGTGCTCGTGTCCTCGTACTCGACGTCGGGCCAGAAGGCGCCGGAGTCCAGCAGGCGCCGGACCTCGGGCGTGCGGTAGCCGGTGCGGGGGGCCACGAGCTCGGCGGCGGCTGCGGCGGCGAGGCCGGCGTCGGACACGATGCCGAGCGCGACGGGACGGTGCTTGCCGATGGCGGCCGGGTCGATGTCGACGTGCACGAGTCGCGTGCCGTCCGTGAACTCGCCGTTGCGGGAGGTCCAGCGGTTGAAGGCGAGCCCGAACCCCACGACGAGGTCGGCGTCCAGGACCAGGTCCGCCACCGTCGGCGAGGAGAACCCGCCCATGACGTCCAGGCTCCAGTCGTTGCCGGCGAACAGTCCGCGCGCGACGGCGGAGGTCGCCACGAGTGCGCCGCTCACCTCGGCGAGGCGTTCGATCTGCTCGCGCGCGCCGCGCGCGCCGCGGCCCGCGACGATCACCGGTCGCTCCGCCTCGGACAGGAGGCGGGCGAGCTCGGCGAGCCCGTCCGCGGCCGGCGCCGGGGGAGTGGGCAGGGCGATCGGCCGCGCGAGCGCGCGGTCGACGTCGACGTCCTCCTCCTGCACGTCGAGCGGCATGTTGAGGACGACCGCCGTGCGCTCGACGACGGCCAGGCGGACCGCCGCCGCCGTGTCCTCGACGGCGGTGGCCGCCGAGTGGATCCGCGCGACCGGGACGCCGAGGGCCTCGAGCGCCCCGGTCTGGTCGATCCAGAAGTTCGACGTGTGCCGCGCCGAGGGGGGAGTGTCCCCCGCGAAGGCGACGAGCGGCGTCCCGCTCTTCGCGGCCTCGGTGAGCGCGGTCATGGCGTTCGTCAGCCCGCAGCCCTGGTGCAGGCTCACGGCCGGCACCTCGCCGGTGACCCGGCCGTAGGCGTCGGCCATGATCCCGGCGCCGGCCTCGTGCCGGGTCGCCACGAAGCGGGCGCCGGCGGAGATCATGGCGTTGGTGGTGTGGAAGTTGCCGCTACCGACGACGCCGAACATCTGGGTCACGCCGAGCGCGACGAGGGTGCGGCCGATGACGTCTGCCACGCGCATGGGTGGGGCTCCTCATTCGTGAAGGGGTGGGATCTGGTGCGGGGCGCGCGTGCGCGCGCCACGCGCCGCGCCCGCGGACGGGCAGTCCGCCCGCGGGCGCGTGGGTGGTTCAGGGGTGGGTCCGGGCCGTCGACCGTTCGACGGGCCGGTCTGCCGACTACTCGACGGGGAGAAGGGCGTCGAGGTCGACCGGCTCGGAGACCACGCCGTACTCGAGCGTGGCGTCCGCCAGCTCCTGCAGCGACTCGCGGTTCCACTCCACCCGGTAGTTCGGCAGCGCGATGCGGGCGAGCATCTCCTCGGGGATCTCCGTGTAGGTGGCGATGATCCGGCGCACCTCGTCCGGGTTCTCCTCGGAGTACTCGAGCGAGCGGTGCATCGCGGTCGTGAACGCCTCGGTGAGCTCCGGGTCGTCCTCGATCTGCGCGTTCGTCGCGAAGTAGCCCGCGATGTCGAGGTTCTCGATGTCCTGGAACGGCCAGGCGATGACCCGGTTGCCGGCGTCGACGGCCTGGGTGACGAACGGCTCCACGATCATGGCCGCGTCGATCTCGCCCTGCTCGAGGGCGGCCGGGGCGTCGGGGAACGGGATCTCGACCCACTCGATGAGGCTCTGGTCGCCGCCGGCCTGGTCGACCGAGTACTGGGCCGTCACGGCCACGATGTTGGAGAAGTTGTTGACCGAGACGAGGCCGCCCTCGAGGTCGGCCGGGGACTCGACGTCGGAGTCCGCCGGGACGACCAGGGCGCCGAAGCCACCCTCCGTGCCGGAGGCCGAGGTGCCGTTGGAGACGTAGCGGACGTCCAGGCCCTGCTCGATCGCGATCATCACGGAGATGACGTTGCCGAAGGCGAACTCCACGTCGCCGGAGACGACGTTGGCCATGGCCTCGGCGCCGCCGCCGGTCGTGGTGATCTCGACGTCCAGGCCCTCCTCCTCGAAGAAGCCCTGCTCGACGCCGAGCCAGATCGCCGCGGTGTCGGCGATCGGGATGGCGGAGACGGTGATCTCGCGCAGGGCGCCGTCGTCGCCGCCGTCGGTGGAGGATCCGGAGTCGTCGTCGTCCCCTCCGCCGCAGCCGGCGAGGACGAGGGTGGCGGCCGCCACAGTTGCGAACGTACGAATAGTGGTCTTCATCTGCACTCCTTCGTGCAACGGGGTGAGCGATCCGCGGTGGGGGTGACGCGGGGCGTGTGGCCCCACAGTAGGGGGCAAGCGTCATGCACGCTAATGAAGAAACTTCGGGGCGGTCATAGATGACATCTATGGTGGGTGGATGTCCGACGTCGACCTCCAGCTCCTCACCACGTTCGTGCGCGTCTACGAGGCCCGGAACGTCACGCGTGCCGCCGAGGATCTCGGTCTCTCCCAGCCGACCGTGTCCCACGCGCTGGCCCGCCTGCGTCGGCAGGTCGGCGACGAGCTGTTCGTCCGGGCCCCGGGCGGCGTGCGCCCGACCGACCACGCCGACGCCCTGTACCGGGACGCCGCGCCGGCGCTCGCGACCCTCCGGGGTGCGGTCGAGCACGCGCGCGGTTTCGACCCGGCGACCGCGCGACGCCTCTTCCGGATCTGCCTCACCGACCTGGGTGAGACCGCGATCCTTCCCGCGGTGCTCACCGAGATCACCCGGCGGGCGCCGAACGTCGAGATCGAGGTCGTCCCCATGAACGTGGACCGTGCCGCGTCCTGGTTGCAGACGGGCGAGATCGACCTCGCCGTCGCCACCATGGACCTCGGCCCCTCCCTGAGGACCGAGGTGCTGTTCGCTGACGGCTACGTCCTCGCGATGCGCCGCGGGCACCCGCTGGCCGAGGGCGCGCTGACGACCCGAGACTTCGAGGCCGCCCGCCACGCCGTCGTCACGGACGTCGCCGGGCACCGGATGCCCGTGGAGGCGATGGCCGCGCTCGGCATCGAACGCCGCATCGCCCTGCGGGTGCCGAACTTCGCGACCATCCCGCCGGCCCTCGCGCGCACGGACCTGGTCGCGGTCGTCCCGTGGGGCGCGGTCCGCATGCGTCCGGTCCACGGGGACCTCGTCAGCCGGCCGCTGCCGTTCGAGGTGCGGCCGGTCGACGTGCGCCTGTGGCGCCGCCCGGGCACGGGGTCGCCCGCCGTCAGGTGGCTGCGCTCCACCATCGTCGAGGCCTCCGCGCGGCCGGACGACTGGGCCTACCCGCACCCGGCCACCACGTAGGTGAACCACCCGGCGGCCGCCCGCCGTCGATCGGTAGGATCGGGCCTCGTGCCTACCGATGTTCCGCCCCTGAGCCCACTCGACGACGACGGCGTCGATCGCGCCGTCACCGCGGCCGCCGACGCGTTCGCCGCCGCGACCTCACTGCAGGAGCTGAAGGACGCCAGGCTCGCCCACGTCGGCGACGCCTCGCCGATCTCGCAGGCGAACCAGGCGATCCGCTCGCTCGACAAGGCCGACAAGCCCACCGCCGGCACGATCATGGGCTCGGCCCGCGGGCGGGTGCAGAAGGCGCTCGCCGCCCGGCAGGCCGAGCTAGAGGCCGCCGAGGCCGAGCGCGTGCTGAACGAGGAGCGCGTCGACGTGACGGTCTCCCGCCCGCGGCCGGCCGGCTCGCGCCACCCGCTGTCCGCGCTCGTCGACGACGTCTCGGACCACTTCGTCTCGCTCGGCTGGCAGATCGCCGAGGGCCCCGAGCTCGAGCACGAGTGGTTCAACTTCGACGCCCTCAACTTCGGGGTCGACCACCCCGCACGGCAGATGCAGGACACGTTCTACGTGGGCGAGATCGACCTGCCCGACGGCACGCCGGTCGAGGGCGCGGCCGACGGCCTCGTGCTGCGCACCCACACCTCCCCGGTGCAGGCGCGCACCATGCTCGACCGCACGCCGCCGATCTACATCGCGTGCCCCGGGAAGGTCTTCCGCACGGACGCCCTCGACGCGACGCACACGCCCGTCTTCCACCAGGTCGAGGGCCTCGCGGTCGACGAGGGGCTGACCATGGCGCACCTCAAGGGCACGATCGACCACTTCGCGCGGGCGATGTTCGGGCCGGAGGCGAAGACGCGCCTGCGCCCGAGCTTCTTCCCGTTCACCGAGCCGAGCGCCGAGATGGACCTGTGGTTCCCGCAGAAGAAGGGCGGGGCCGGCTGGATCGAGTGGGGCGGCTGCGGGATGGTGAATCCCAACGTCCTGCGCGCCGTCGGCATCGACCCCGACCGCTACACGGGATTCGCCTTCGGCATGGGGCTCGAGCGCACGCTCATGCTCCGCAACGGCATCGCCGACATGCACGACATCGTCGAGGGCGACGTCCGCTTCTCCACGCAGTTCGGTACCACCGGAAGGGGCAACTGACATGCCGTACGTCCCGCTGACCTGGCTCGCGGACCACGTCGAGGTCCCCGCCGGACACACCGCCGAGCAGCTCGCCGCCGACCTCGTGCGGGTCGGGCTCGAGGAGGAGGACATCGTCCCCGCGGCCGTGACCGGCCCGCTCGTCGTCGGCCGCGTGCTCACCCGCGTCGCCGAGACCCACTCCAACGGCAAGACGATCGGCTACTGCCGCGTCGACGTCGGGGAGCACAACGACGCCCCGGGCGTCGGCAAGGAGCCCGCCGACGTCGCCTCGCGCGGCATCGTCTGCGGCGCGCCGAACGTGTACGAGGGCCAGCTCGTCGTCGTCGCTCTCCCGGGCGCCGTGCTGCCGGGCGACTTCGCGATCGCGGCGCGGAAGACGTACGGGCACGTCTCGAACGGCATGATCTGCTCCGCCCGCGAGCTCGGGCTCGGCGAGGACCACTCCGGAATCATCGACCTCGGCGACCTCCTGGGTGACGACACTCCCGAGGTGGGGGCCGACGTCGGGGCCCTCCTCGGACTGAAGGAGGACGTGCTCGAGATCAACGTGACCCCCGACCGGGGCTACTGCTTCTCGATGCGCGGGGTCGCCCGCGAGTTCCACCACTCCACCGGCGCGGCCTTCACGGACCGCGGCCTCGCCGCCTCGCTGGACGCGCCGACCCCCCCGACGACGGACACGGCCTTCGTGGTCGAGCTCGTCGACGAGGCGCCCGTCCACGGCGTGCCGGGCTGCGACCGGTTCGTCACCCGCGTGGTGCGCGGGATCGACCCCGCCGCGCCCAGCCCGCTGTGGCTGCAGACCCGCCTGCGGCAGGCCGGCATGCGCCCGATCTCGCTGACGGTCGACGTGACGAACTACGTGATGCTCGAGCTCGGCCAGCCGCTGCACGCCTACGACCTGGGCGCGCTCACGGCCCCGATCGTCGTCCGGCGGGCGAAGCCGGGGGAGAGGCTGACGACCCTCGACGACGCCGAGCGCACCCTCGACGTCGGCGACCTCCTCATCACGGACTCCGCCGGCGGCCACGGCGCGCGTCCGCTCGGCCTCGCCGGGGTCATGGGCGGCGCCGAGACGGAGGTCGGCGCATCGACGACCGACGTCCTTCTCGAGGCCGCGCACTTCGACCCGGTCTCGATCGCGCGCACCGCGCGCCGGCACCGGCTGCCCTCCGAGGCGGCGAAGCGCTTCGAGCGCGGCGTCGACCCGCTCCTCGCCGCGGTCGCCGCGCAGCGGGCCGTCGACCTGCTCGTCGAGCTCGGCGACGGCACGGCGGACGACTCGGCGGTCGGCGACGTCGGGGCGCCTGCCCTCCCCGCGCAGATCGCCTTCGACCCCGCCGAGGCAGCCCGGCTCACGGGCGTGGACCACCCGCGCGAGCGCGTGGTCGAGCTCCTGCAGGCCGTCGGTTGCGACGTGACCGACGGCCTCACGCCCGACACCCTGTCGGTCGCCCCGCCGAGCTGGCGCGCCGACCTCACCGGCCCGGCGCACCTCGTGGAGGAGATCGCCCGCCTCGACGGGTACGACGAGATCCCGTCGATCCTCCCGGCGGCCGTCGGGGGCGGCGGTCTCACCGTGGCCCAGCGGCGGCGTCGCGACATCGCCCGCACCCTCGCCGAGGCGGGCCTGAACGAGGTGCTCACCTACCCGTTCGTCGGGGACGTGCACGACACGCTCGGCTACGCCCCGGACGACGTGCGCCGTGCGGTCGTGCGGCTGAAGAACCCCCTGGCCGAGGACGCCGGCGCGATGCGCACGTCGCTGCTGGACTCTCTGCTGGACGTGGCGCGCCGCAACGTCGCCCGCGGCTCGGGCGCACTCGCGCTGCTCGAGATCGGCATGGTCACCCGGCCCGGCGCCGTCGTCGGCACGCCGACGCCGAGCGCCGACGAGCGGCCGTCGGCGGACGAGCTGGACGCGCTCGCGGGCGCGGTGCCCGCGCAGCCGCGGCACGTCGCCGGCGTCGTCGGCGGCACCCAGGTGCCGGCCGGGCCGCTCGCCGCGGCCGTCGGCGCCGACTGGGCGGACGCGATCGAGCTGGCGCGGCTCGCCGCGCGGGTCGTCGGCGTGAGCGTGCGGGTCGAGGCCGCCGTGCTGGCCCCGTTCCACCCCGGACGCTGCGCCCGGATCGTCGGCGTCGGAGCGGGCGCGGACGGCGGCGACGTCGAGCTGGGGCACGCGGGCGAGCTGCACCCGAAGGTCGTGCGGGCCTTCGCCCTGCCGACCCGGACCGCCGCGTTCGAGCTCGACCTCGACCTGCTCACCGCGGCGCCGTCGGACCCGATCCAGGTGTCCCCGGTCTCCACGTTCCCGAGCGCGAAGGAGGACTTCGCGTTCGTCGTCGACGCCACGATCCCGGCCGAGTCGGTCGTCGAGACGGTGCGCGACGCCGCCGGCGAGGTCGTCGAGGAGGCCCGCCTGTTCGACGTCTACTCGGGCGAGCAGGTCGCCGACGGGAAGGCGTCCTACGCCGTGGCCGTCCGGCTGCGCGCCGCCGACCGCACCCTGACCGCGGAGGACATCGCGGGCGTGCGCGAGCAGATCGTCTCGGCCGTGACCGCGGCCCACGGGGCGAGCCTGCGCGCCTGACCCGCACCGACGCCGAGGGCCCCGCGAGCGATCGCGGGGCCCTCGGCGTCGAAGCGGCCGGTGCGGACGGTCAGTCCGCCGACAGGTCGGCCACGGCCTGTCCGGGGTCCTCGGCCGCCAGCGCGCGGCCGGCCGCCGTCGGGTCCTTCGCGACCGCGCGCAGGATCGCGAGGAGGACGGCGGGGTCGCCGCCGTACGCACCGAGCGCGAACGTCTCGCTGAGCTGCGGGGTCTCCTCGACCTGCGTGACGCGTCCGCGGCCCGAGCTCCCGCGGCGCGTCCGCTCGATCGGCGAGGCGCTGCGGATCGACACCCGCGCCCCCGCGCCGGGCAGGGGCTCGAGCTGCCGAACGCGGTCCCAGCGCACGGTCCGCGTGGTCGTGAGGACGTCGACGGTCAGGGTCTTCGCCGAGAGCGTCATCGTTGCGGTGCGGACGCGGCCCTTGCCGAGCTCCCACGCGCCCGGCAGCGCGAGGAGCGTGATCGTGAACAGCACGAGCGTGGTCGCGATCGGCGGGTAGGTCGCGTCGGGCCCCGCGAGCAGGGCGTCGACGGCGTAGGCCGGCCCCGCGAACCCGGCGGCGAGCAGGCCCGCCATCGCGAGGCGCCGCGTCCAGACCGACGGGAGGAGCTCGAGCGTGCGCGAGCGGGTCGGGGCCGCCGCGTCGACCGGGCCACCGGTCCCGTCCCGGTCAGCTCCCTGGTCGTCGTCGCCCTCGACGAAGGCCACGAGGGTGCCCTTCTTGCGCGCGAGGCGCGGGACGACGATCGCGGCGAGGCCGAGGACCGGTCCGAGGACCAGCAGGACCGCGCCGAGGAGCGCGAACGGCGTGCCGTTGCCCGGGGTGACGATCCCGTGGACGACGCACGCGATCGCGAGAACCACGAAGGTCAGCTCGGGCCAGTGTGCCCGCAGCAGGCCGCCCCACTGCTCGGGCCGGGGCGCGGCCGTGCTGGACCGCCAGTAGATCCGCTCGTCGCTCACCGCCTCAGGGTAGGCGGGCGGCACGCCGCCCACCGTCGCGGTCCGGCGGCGCGCGTGCGCACCGCCGCCGACGACACCCGCGGCCGACGTCGGCACCCGCCGCCGGCGCCCGCCCCACCACCATCCGTTCCGCGGATGGACCCCATCCGGTTGTCGCTATGTTCGCCCGCCGCGCCCCCGCATACGGTCGAGACACAGATCGACGCGCCCCCGCCCCGGCCCCCGCCCGGGCCGCGCGGACCCTGCTCACGACGATGTGAAAGGTGCTCACCATGACACGAACGATGCGAAGACTCGCCCCCGCGGCCGCCCTGCTGCTCGCCGGCACGCTCGGCCTCGCGGCCTGCGGCTCCGACCCCAGCCCCGCCGACCCGGAGGACTCCGGCTCGGAGTCCGGATCCGAGGACGGCGGCGCGCAGTCCGTCTCCGCGGGCTGGGTCAGCGCGATCGACCAGGTCGGCCTCCCGGCGGCCCTGGACCGCGGCTACTTCGAGGACGCCGGGCTGGACGTGACGGTCGAGGAGCCGTTCGCGTCCGGCGTCGACATGCTCAACGCCTTGGAGACCGACCAGATCCAGTTCGCCCAGGTCGGCGCGCCCTTCATCGGCGCCTACCTCGCGGGCGCCGACTACGTCATCGTCGGCAACTACACCGGCAGCGCGGTGACCACCGGCATCGACGAGACGATGGCCGTCGTCGCGTCCGAGAGCTCCGGCATCACCGAGGGCGACTTCTCCTCGCTCGCCGGCACGCGCATCGGCGTCACCGTCGGCTCCATCAACCACCTCTACCTGCTGGCCGCCCTCGAGGACGAGGGGATGAGCCCCGACGACGTCGAGATCGTCAACACGGCCGCCCCGGACATGGCGGTGGCCCTGCAGACGGACGGCGTGGACGCCGTCGTCATCTGGGACCCGTGGCCGTTCACGATCGAGGACCAGGTCGAGGGTGCCTACACGGTCCAGCGCGGCGGCGGACACATCGCCTTCATCGGCTACGTGGTGGCCCGTAGGGACTTCGTCGAGGAGAACCCCGAGACGGTCGAGTCCTTCCTCACCGCCCGCGCCGAGGCCGACCAGTGGATGCGGGAGAACCCCGACGAGGCCGGCGAGCTCGCCTCGCGGTGGCTGACCTCGCTGGACGAGCAGGTGGCGGCCGACGCCATGCAGTTCAACATCCAGCAGCTCGACCCGCGCCTGTCCGCCTGCAACTACGCGGCGCTGGACACCGCGCAGGCCACGCTGTTCGAGCTCGACGCGACCGAGGGTACGTTCGACGTCAACGACGTCTTCGTCCCCGACCCCATGCTCGCGGTCGCCGAGGCGAACCCCGACCTGTTCTCCGACCTCGACCCGATCCCGGACTCCGCCGTCATCGGTACGGACTTCGCCTTCGACCCGGCGGGGGACCAGTGCCCGTGACGACCACCGCCCGGCCGGGCCGCCTCAGTCGGCCGGGCGCGCCCGCCCGGCTGCGTCGGCCCGACCGGGCCCGGTCCCGCCTCGGCGAGATCGCCTGGTTCCTCAGCCCCTTCGTGGTGCTCGCCGCGATCTGGCTGATCGTCGTGCCGGCCGCCGACGTCTCCTCCCGCGTCTTCCCGTCGCTCCCGGCGGTGGGCCGGGCGCTCGGCGAGATGCTTGCCGACGGGACGCTGTGGACCCACCTCGGCGCCAGCCTCTACCGGGTGGCGGTCGGGGCCGGCCTCGCGGTCGCGATCGGCGTCCCGTTCGGCATCCTCATGGGGACGAGCCGCGCGATCTCCGGCTTCTTCTCGCCGCTGCTGCGGTTCTCGGTGGCGCTCGCCGGCATCGCCTGGATCCCGCTCGCGACCCTCTGGTTCGGCTACGGCAACAACGCGGTCGTCTTCGTCGTGTTCAACGCCGTGTTCTTCGCGATCGTCTACAACTCGATGCTCGGCACCCGCCAGGTCGCAACGAGCCTTCTGCGCGCCGGCCGCTCGCTCGGCGCCGGCCGGTGGCAGATGTTCTGGCAGGTCTACCTGCCGGGGGCGGCGCCCTCGATCGCCACCGGCCTGCGGGTCGGCATGGGCTTCGCCTGGCGCGGCCTCGTGGCGGCGGAGATCATCGCGACCTCCGCCGGCCTCGGCTACAGCCTGTTCCTCGCGCGGCAGTACTACCAGACCGACGTCATCATCCTCATGATGATCATCATCGGGGTCCTCTGGCTGCTCATGGACCGCCTCGTGCTCGCGCCGGTCGAGCGCCGCACCGTCGAGCGCTGGTCGGGGGTGCGGACCGCATGAGTGTCACCGAGACCCCGGTCGCCACGCCCGCCCCGACGACGACGCCCGCCCGCCGGGCGGGACGCCCGGCCACGACCTGGCTGCTGCGCGTGCCGGGCATCAAGGTCTGGGGACCGTTCGCCGTCGTGCTGCTCGTGTGGGAGCTCGTCGCCCGGCTGGGCGTCTTCCCGGAGGCCTTCTTCGTGGGGCCGGGTGCGGTCCTCGAGCGGACCGTGCACTCGATACGCGTGGGCATCCTGCCCTCCTACATCGCCGCCTCGCTCGAGCGGCTGGCGGTGGGGGCGGCCTGGGGCCTGCTCATCGGCATCGTGCTCGGCTTCCTCGTGGGCCTGAACCGGTACGTGCGGAAGTTCTTCTGGCCGCTGCTGCTGTTCTTCCAGGCGATCGGCGACATCGCCTGGCTGCCGATCCTCATCATCTGGTTCGGCTTCTCCCTGACCTCGGTCACGATCGTCATCGTCTACACGGTCGTGTTCCCGCTGATCATCTCGATCGTCGCCGCGATCGACCGCATCCCGACCAACCTGCGCCGCGCCGCAGGCAGCCTCGGCGCCGGCCGGTGGCAGCGCATCGTCCACGTCGTGCTCCCGGCCGCCCTGCCCGGGGTCTCCTCCGGGGTGCGCACCGGGCTCGGCTACGGCTGGCGGGCCCTCATCGCCGCGGAGATCATCATCGGCACGTCCGGCGTCGGATTCATGATGTTCGACGGCCGACGGGGCGGCGACGTCACGCTCGTCTTCGTCGGGATGATCGTCCTCGGCGTCCTGTGGTACCTGACCGACGCCCTCGTCCTCGCGCCCTTCGAGAGGGCGACCATCGAGCGATGGGGCCTGGTGGAAAGGGTGGGCCGATGAGCCTGCTGACAATCGATTCCCTCACCCAGTCCTACGTGGACCCGTACACCGGCGGCGTCACCGAGGCCATCGGCGACGTCACCCTCGAGATCGCCGACGGCGAGTTCGTCGCGCTGCTCGGCCCGAGCGGCTGCGGCAAGACGACCGTCCTCAACATCGTGGCCGGCTTCATCGAGGCCAGCGGGGGAACGGTCGCCGTCGGCGGCACGACCGTGCACGGCCCGGGGCCGGACCGCGGCGTCGTCTTCCAGGACTTCGCGCTCTTCCCGTGGCTCACGGTGGAGTCGAACGTGGCGTTCGGGCTGAAGATGCAGGGCGTGCCGAAGGCCGAGCGCCGGGAGCGCGCCGGGAAGATGCTCGAGCTGGTCGGCCTCGACGGCTTCGGCGCCAAGTACCCGCACGAGCTCTCCGGCGGGATGCGCCAGCGCGCCGGCGTGGCCCGCGTGCTCGTGACGGACCCGGCGATGATGCTCATGGACGAGCCCTTCGCAAGCATCGACGCCCAGACCCGGCGCCAGCTCCAGCAGGAGGTCCTGCGCATCTGGGACGCGAGCCGGCCCACCGTCCTGTTCGTCACCCACGACGTCGACGAGGCCATCTTCATGGCCGACCGCGTCGTCGTCCTGTCCGGCCGCCCGTCGACCGTGGCGGCAGACATCCGCGTGCCGCTCGAGCGGCCGCGGACGTGGCGGGACGTCCAGTCCGACCCGGCTTTCATCTCCATGCGGGACGAGCTGCTCACGATGCTCGGGGTGGAGACATGAGGCGGCTGCTCAGCGCGTTCCTGAGGTCCACGCCGGGCCGGACGATCGTCGTCGTGCTCGTCGCGGCGCTCGCCTGGCAGGGCTACCTGTACGCGGCGGCCGGGTCGAAGATCGACCCCGAGGTCGCCTCCGAGGTGGAGGCGGGCGAGCCGGTCCGGGTGACCGTGGTCCTCGGCTTCACGCCGGAGCGCTTCCACACCCTGTACCTGCAGGACTACGGGCGGGTCATGGGCATCGACGGCAACGAGATCCACCTGCGCGCCGTCCGCCCCGAGAACATCGCGCGCCTCGCGCGCGTCTACTGGATCGACCGGCTGGAGCCGGTCGCGGAGGAGGACCGATGAGCCCGACGACGACCGGGAGCCCCGTGGGCGCGGGCCCCGCGCCCGGGCCGGGCGCCGTGGGCGTGCTGGCCGCCATGGAGCGTGAGCGGCTCGTCCACGTGGTCCGCGGGGACAGCGCGCGCGACGCGGCCGCCACGATCGAGGCCGCCGTCGCCGGCGGCGTGCGCATCGTCGAGGTCACCTACACGGTGCCGGGGGCGAGCGACCTCATCTCCTCGCTCGCCGGCCGGGACGGCATCACGCTCGGCGCGGGAACGGTCCGCACGCCGGCCGAGGCCGAGGCCGCGCTCGCCGCGGGCGCCCGGTTCCTCGTCAGCCCGAACCTCGACCTCGACGTGGTCCGCCTCGCCGTGACCTCCGACGTCCTCGTCGTCCCCGGCATCCTCACCGCCACCGAGGCGCAGTCGGCACTCGGTGCGGGGGCGCCCGCGGTCAAGCTGTTCCCGGCCTCCGCGGTCGGCCCCGACTACATCCGGGCCCTGCACGGCCCCATGCCCGAGCTCAGGGTCATGCCGTCCGGCGGCATCGGACCGACGAACGTCGCGGCGTGGCTCGACGCCGGGGCCTTCGCCGTCGGCATGGGCGGGGGCCTGAGCCCCGCCGGCCCGATCGACGACGCCGCGCGCGCCGCCATCACCGAGGCGGCCACGGCCGCGCTCGGCGCCATCTCGTCCGCCACCCAGACTGTCCACCGCACTGCACCACGCACTGCCAACCGAGGAGCACGTTCATGACCACCTACCCGGCCGCCACCATCGAGGCGTTCCGATCCATCAGCACGGCCTCCGTCTCCGACGCGCTGCAGGCGCTCGGCGTGCACGGCCACGTGCCCTCGACGATCCGCCTGCTGGCGGGCGAGAAGGTCGTCGGCCCCGCCCTGACCGTCAAGGAGGGGCCGTCGACCGAGTCGGTCCCGCCGAGCCACGCCCTCGACGCCATCGAGGGCGCCGAGCCGGGAGGAGTCATGGTCATCGACCTCGGTGGCGAGCCCGACGTCGCCGCCTGGGGCGGGCTCATGACCGCCGGCGCGGTCGCGAAGGGACTCGAGGGGGTCGTGCTCGACACGTGTGCGCGGGACCTCACCGAGATCCGGCGGGACTTCCCGGGCTTCACCGTGTTCGCCCGGGGCACGTCCCCGGCGACGACGGTCGGACGGTTCGCGACGATCTCGGCCGGCGAGCCGGTCGAGCTCGACGGCGTCGAGGTCCGCCAGGGCGACCTCGTCGTCGCCGACGCGGACGGGGTCGTCGTCATCCCGGCCGAGCACGTGGACGCCACCCTCGCCGGGGCGCTCGAGATCGAGGAGCGCGAGCGGGAGCAGACCCGGCTCATCCTCTCCTCGGGCTCGCTCGCCGAGGGCCTGGCCGCGTACAACCGGATCTGACCATGGCAGACACAGTCAGCTTCGGCGAGCCGATGGTGGAGTTCAACTCCGAGTCCGTCGGCGGCCCGCGATCGGGCTCCCTGTTCTCCACCGGATTCGGCGGCGACTCCTCGAACTTCGCGGTCGCGGCGAGCCGCCTCGGCGCGCGGTCGGGCTACCTGACGAAGGTCGGCTCGGACGTCTTCGGCGCGCTGCTGCAGCAGATGTGGCACGACGAGGGCGTGGACGCCTCCGAGGTCATCGTCGACGACGCACGGCCGACGGGCCTGTACTACATCATGCGGTACGGGGCGACGAGCGAGTTCGTGTACCGCCGCTCCGGCTCCGCCGCCTCCACGCTCACGCCGGACGACATCCCGGAGGGCTGGATCGAGAAGGCCAAGGTCCTGCACGTCACCGGCATCACGCAGGCGATCAGCCCCAGCGCGTCGGACACGGTGTTCGCCGCGATCGACCGGGCGCGGGCCGCGCGGGTGAAGATCGCCTACGACCCGAACATCCGCCCCGCGATCTGGCCGCTGCACACGGCGCGGGCGGTCGCCAGGTACACGATCTCGATGGTCGACGTCGCCCTGCCGAACCTCGAGGAGGGCCGGATGCTCACCGGCTACGAGGACCCGCGCGCGATCACCGAGGAGCTCCTCGCCCTCGGCGTCCCGCTCGTCGTCCTCAAGATGGGCGGCGCCGGCGCGATCGTGGCGACGCCGGACAGCTACGTGCCGGTCGAGTCCGTCCCCGTGCGGGCCGTCGACCCGACGGGCGCCGGCGACACGTTCGACGCGGCGTTCGCGGTGTCGATGGTCGAGGGCCGGGACCCGGTCGAGGGCGCCCGCTTCGCGGCCGCGGCGGCCTCCGAGGTGGTCCGCTCCCTCGGCGCGGTCACGCCGATCCCCACGCGGCGGCGTGCCGACGAGCTCTACGCGGAGCTCGCAGGAGCCGCGGCGGAGGCCGGCTGAGGGCCGGTCGACGGGCCGGGCGCGCTCACGCCCGGCGCTGGTAGCGCTGCACGGCCCGCGGCACGGGCATCTGGGAGACGAGGTCGACCAGGGCCCGCGCCGCGGGCTGCTGCGGTGCGGAGGAGTCCCAGAACACGCAGACCTGACGCCGGCTCCCGGCGTCCTTCACGGGCACGACGACGTCGGCCGGCGTGGCAGCGACGTCGGCCGCTAGGAGGTTCGTCAGACCCACGCCGAGGCCGGCCCGGGCGAGGCTGACGAGCGTGCCCGGGTCGTTCGTGCGCAGGGCGATCGCGGGCGTGAGCCCGGCGGAGAGGAAGGCGCGGTCGACCTCGTTCGGGCCGTGCGACTCGTAGTCGGAGCCGTTGGTGATGATCCGGTGCTCGGCCAGCTCGGCGAGGGCCACGTAGTCCCGTCCCGCGAGGGCGTGACCGGTGGGGACGACCGCGACGAGCGGCTCCTCCCACAGCACGTGGTGCTGCAGGGTCGGCTCGGCCACCACGGGGAGCAGCGGGCGGAGCGCGAGGTCGGCGTCGCCCTCGCGCAGCGCGGTCGCAAGGAACGGCGCCGCCGTCTCCACGAGCTCGACCGACACGCCGGGGTACAGCTCGCCGAACTTCACCAGGAGGTCGGGGCCGAAGGCCGCGCCGACCGACGGGTACCAACCGAGCCGCACCCGACCGCGCAGGTGACCGATCACGTGCTGGACCGATGTGGTGCCCGCCTCGAGGTCCTGGACTACCCGCCGCGCGTGCTCGAGGTAGGCGACGCCCGCGTCCGTGAGCCGCACCGGACGCGCCTTGCGGTCGAAGAGCTGGGCGCCCAGGTGCCGCTCGAGGTCCGCGATGTGGCTGCTGATGCGGGGCTGGCTGCGGAACGTGTGCTCGGCGGCCGCCGCGAACCCGCCGAAGTCGACAACGCTCAGGTAGCTCGTGAGCCACTCGAACCGGTAGTTGTCGATCCCGCTGGCCTGGGTGTCCATGGAGGTGGTCGAACCGTCCTTGCTCGTCGTCGAGGGTGGAATCATCCGCGCCGCCAGTGTAGGAACTTGGTCGGGGAAGCGGCCCCGGTGCCCGCGACCGCATGGTTCGATGCATGTCTGCATAGAAATGCGAGCGGGTGTACGATCATGCAATGTCGTTCTCCATCGCCGTCGCCGGCGCCTCCGGGTACGCCGGGGGAGAGGTGCTGCGCCTCGCGCTCGCCCACCCCGAGCTGACCGTCGGCGCCCTGACCGCCAACTCCTCCGCGGGCGACCCGCTCGGCCGTCACCAGCCGCACCTCGCCCCGCTCGCCGACCGCGAGCTCGAGGCGACGAGCGCCGAGCGCCTCGCCGAGCACGACGTCGTCGTCCTCGGCCTGCCGCACGGCGCCTCCGGTGCCGTCACCGCGGAGCTGGAGGCCCTCGGGTACGACGGGATCGTCGTCGATCTCGGCGCCGACCACCGCCTGACCGACCCCGCGGCGTGGACCGACTTCTACGGGTCCGAGCACGCGGGCGCCTGGCCGTACGGCATGCCGGAGCTCCTGCACGCGGGCGAATCGGCCGCCGTCGCCCAGCGCGCGGAGCTGTCCGCCGCCCGCCGGATCGCCGTCCCCGGCTGCAACGTCACGGCGGTCACGCTCGCGATGCAGGCCGGGATCTCGGCCGGGGTCGTGGACGCGTCCGACGTCGTCGCGGTCCTCGCGGTCGGGTACTCCGGCGCGGGGAAGTCGCGGGGGCCGCACCTCACGGCCGCCGAGGCTGCCGGGAACCTCCAGCCGTACGGCGTGGGCGGCGTGCACCGGCACGTCCCCGAGATCGAGCAGAACTTCCGGCTCGCCGGGGCGCCGTCGGTCGGACTGTCCTTCACGCCCGTGCTCGCGCCGGTCTCCCGCGGCATTCTCGCCACGGTCAGCGCCCCGCTCGCCGACGGCAGCTCGGCCGCGGACGTCGCCGACGCCTGGCGCGCGGCCTACGGCGACGAGCCCGTCGTGCGGATTCTGCCCGAGGGCGCCTGGCCGTCCACCGCGTCGGTCACGGGCGCGAACGCCGCCACGGTGCAGGTCGCCGTCGACGAGCGCGCGGGCCGGGTCGTCGCGATCTGTGCGATCGACAACCTCGTCAAGGGCACCGCCGGCGCGGCCCTCCAGTCCCTCAACCTCGCCCTTGGCCTGCCCGAGACCCTGGGCCTGTCCACGATCGGAGTCGCCCCGTGAGCATCACGTCCCCCGCGGGATTCCGTGCCACCGGCGTCACCGCCGGCCTCAAGTCCTCCGGCACGCCCGACGTCGCGCTCGTCGTCAACGACGGCCCGCTCCGGGTCGGTGCAGGCGTGTTCACCACGAACCGCATCGAGGCCGCGCCGGTCACCTGGTCCCGCCAGGTCGTCGCCGACGGCCGCGTGGACGCGGTCGTCCTCAACTCCGGCGGCGCCAACGCGGCCACCGGCCCGGAGGGCTTCGCGGACACCCACGCCACCGCCGAGCACGTGGCCGAGACCCTCGGGATCTCGGCCGGCGACGTCGTCGTCTGCTCGACCGGCCTCATCGGCGAACGCCTCCCGATGGACCTGCTCACCGCCGGCATCACGGCCGCCGCCCAGGGCCTCTCGCCCGACGGCGGACGGGATGCGGCCGAGGCCATCAGGACCACCGACACGGTGGCCAAGGAGGCGCTTGCGAGCCGCGACGGCTTCAGCGTCGGCGGCATGGCCAAGGGCGCGGGCATGCTCGCGCCGGGACTGGCCACGATGCTCGTCGTCCTCACGACGGACGCCGTCGTCGACGCCGACACCGCCGCCGCCGCGCTGCGTGCGGCCACGGCCACGACCTTCGACCGCGTCGACTCCGACGGCTGCATGTCGACGAACGACACGGTCGTCCTCCTCGCCTCCGGAGCCTCGGGCGTCACGCCGAGCGAGTCGGACCTGTTCTCCGCGGTCGAGGAGGTCAGCGCGAACCTCGCCCGCCAGCTCGTCGCGGACGCCGAGGGTGCCTCGCACGACGTCGCGGTCACCGTGAAGGGCGCGACGAGCGAGGACGCCGCCCTCGCGGTCGCCCGCGCGATCACCCGCTCGAACCTCCTCAAGGCCGCCATCTTCGGCAACGACCCGAACTGGGGCCGCGTCATCGCCTCGGCCGGAACGGTTCCCGAGGAGGTCGCCCCCTTCGACCCGAGAAGGATCGACGTCAGCATCAACGGCGTCATGGTCTGCAGGAACGCCGGGGTGGGGGAGGACCGCACGCTCGTCGACCTGGCCGCGGACCGCGAGGTCCTCATCGACGTGTTCCTGCACGCGGGCGACGCGGAGGCGACGATCTGGACCAACGACCTCACGCACGACTACGTCCACGAGAACAGCGCGTACTCCACATGAGCACCGAGAACACGAGCGGCCCGAGTACGAGCGGCCCGAGCACGAGCGCTCCGAGCACCGAGGCGCCGGCCGTGCAGGTCCCGCCCGCGCCGACCCACGCCCTCGACACCGACCGCGGCCTCTTCCCGTACCAGAAGGCGGAGGTGCTTATCCAGGCCCTGCCGTGGCTGCAGCACTTCGCGGGCGCCCGCGTCGTCATCAAGTACGGCGGCAACGCCATGATCGACGAAGACCTCAAGCGCGCCTTCGCGCAGGATGTGCTGTTCCTGCGCCAGGTCGGGCTGCGCCCCGTGGTCGTGCACGGCGGCGGCCCGCAGATCTCGTCCATGCTCGGCCGCCTCGGCATCGCCTCCGAGTTCCGCGGCGGCCTGCGGGTGACGTCCGCGGAGGCCATGGACGTCGTCCGCATGGTGCTCACCGGGCAGGTGCAGCGCGAGCTCGTCACCCTGCTCAACCACGACGTCGCCCACGCGGTCGGCCTGTCCGGGGAGGACGGCGGGCTGCTGCTCGCCCGGCGCCGCCAGGCCGACGTCGACGGCGAGCGGGTGGACATCGGGCACGTCGGCGACGTCGTGACCGTCAACCCGGACGCCGTCACCGACCTGCTCGACGCCGGCCGGATCCCCGTCATCTCGACCGTCGCGGTCGACGCCGAGGACACCGGCGAGGTCCTCAACGTCAACGCGGACACCGCTGCCGCGGCGATCGCGGCGTCGATCGGTGCGCGCAAGCTCATCGTGCTGACCGACGTCGAGGGCCTGTACGCGAGCTGGCCCGACCGCTCGAGCCTGCTGTCCCAGATCCGCGCCGACCGCCTGGCCGCCATGCTTCCCGACCTGCAGTCCGGCATGGTCCCCAAGATGGAGGCCTGCCTGCGGGCGGTCGAGGCCGGCGTGCCGCAGGCGCACGTCATCGACGGACGGCAGCAGCACTCGATGCTGCTCGAGATCTTCACGGACGAGGGGGTGGGCACCCTGGTGCTGCCCGACACCGCCACCACGAGCCACGAACTGAAGAGGGAACAGGCATGAGCGAGAACCCCACGACCGACCCGACCGCGCAGCACGCCGACGGCGCCGGGACGACGCCGGGAGACGCGCAGCCGCCCGCCGAGCCGACCTGGCAGGACCGCTACACCGGTTCGCTCATGAACACGTTCGGCACGCCGCGGCTCGCCCTGGTCTCCGGCTCCGGCGCGCGCGTCACGGACTCGACCGGCCGGGAGTACCTCGACCTGCTCGGTGGCATCGCCGTCCTCTCCCTCGGTCACGGCCACCCGGCGCTGGTCGGTGCGGTCGCCGACCAGGTGGCCACGCTCGGCCACGTCTCGAACTTCTTCGCGTCCCGGCCCCAGATCGCGCTCGCGGAGCGGCTGCTCGCGATCGTCAGCCCCGGCGGCGCGCCCGAGGGCTCGCGCGTGTTCCTCTCGAACTCCGGCACGGAGGCGAACGAGGCGGCGCTGAAGATGATCCGCCGGCACGCGGGGGAGCGGGCCGGGCGGATCCTCGCCCTGGAGGGCGCGTTCCACGGCCGCACGCTGGGCGCGCTCTCGATCACCGCCAAGGCCGCCTATCGCGAGCCGTTCGCCCCGTTCGGCCCGCAGGTCACGTTCATCGCGCCGGGCGACATGGAGGCGCTGCACCGCGAGCTGGCCGCAGGCGACGTCGCGGGACTCGTCCTCGAGCCGATCCAGGGCGAGGCCGGCGTGCGTCCCCTGCCCGACGGCTACCTCGCCGAGGCGACCCGCGCCGCGCAGCAGGCCGGCGCGCTGGTCGTCCTGGACGAGATCCAGACCGGCGTCGGCCGCACGGGTGCCTGGATGGCCCACCACCTGCCCGAGGCGGGCGGCATCACCCCCGACGTCGTCACCCTCGCCAAGGGGCTCGGCGGCGGCATGCCGATCGGCGCCACGATCGCGCTCGGCGAGCACGCGGCGAGCCTCCTGACCCCCGGAGCGCACGGCACCACCTTCGGCGGCAACCCCGTGTCCGCCGCGGCTGCGCTCGCGGTCCTCGACGTCGTCGGGGCGCCGGGCTTCCTCGACGAGGTCACGGCGACCGGGAAGGTCCTCGCCGACGGCATTGCCTCGCTCGGCAGTCCGCTCGTCGACAGCGTGCGCGGCCGCGGGCTCCTGCTCGCTGTCCAGCTGACCGGCGAGCACTCGGCCGCCGTGGCGGCGGCCGCCCAGGACGCCGGGCTCATCGTCAACCCCGTCACGCCGGACGCGATCCGCCTCGCGCCGCCGCTCGTCCTCACCCAGGACGAGGCGGCCGACGCCGTCGCCCGCTTCTCCGAGGCCCTCGACCGGGTCGGCCGGCAGCTCGCGACCAGCGGGGCGGACGGGGACGGCCACGCGCCAGGGGCGGAGCGATGAGCGCGCCGTCGACCCGCGCTGCCCGGCACGCCCTGGTCGAGCGGCTGATCGCGACCGTCCGCGTGCACTCGCAGGCCGAGCTGCGCACGCTGCTCGCCGAGGAGGGTGTCGAGGTCACCCAGACCACGGTGTCCCGGGACCTCGACGAGCTGCGCGCCGTCAAGGTCCGCGACTCCACCGGCCAGCAGGTGTACGCACTGCGGGACGCGGGCGCGTACTCGAGTGAGAGCGAGCACGTGCACGCCCGGCTCGAGCGGTGGTGCCAGGAGGTGCTCATCGGCGCCGACCACGCGGAAAACCTCGCCGTCATGCGGACCCCGCCCGGCGCCGCGCAGCTGCTCGCCTCCGCGATCGACCTGTCGTCCCTTCCGGACGTGCTCGGGTGCGTCGCGGGCGACGATACGGTTCTTGTCATCACGCGCTCCGAGCCCGTGGCCGGCGCACTCGTCACTCGACTCCTCGCCCTCGCGAAGGGCACGTCGACCTCCACCCCCGATGGGGACTCATCAGGCCTCACAGCCGAAAGGAAGAACGCATGACCAACCCAAGCGCGTCCGCCTCCACGACCGGTTCCGGCAAGGAGCGCGTCGTCCTCGCCTACTCGGGTGGACTCGACACCTCCGTCGCCATCGGCTGGATCGGTGAGCAGACCGGCGCCGAGGTCGTCGCGGTGGCGGTCGACGTCGGCCAGGGCGGCGAGGACCTCGAGGTCGTCCGCCAGCGTGCGCTCGACTGCGGCGCGGTCGAGGCCTACGTGGCCGACGCCCGCGACGAGTTCGCGACCGACTACTGCATGCCCACGCTGAAGGCGCAGGGCATGTACATGAACGCCTACCCGCTGGTCTCGGCGATCTCGCGCCCGGTCATCGTCAAGCACCTCGTGCGCGCCGCGAAGCAGTTCGGCGCCACCACGGTCGCCCACGGCTGCACCGGCAAGGGCAACGACCAGGTCCGCTTCGAGGTCGGCATCACGTCGCTCGCGCCGGAGCTGAAGTGCATCGCCCCGGTGCGCGACCTCGCGCTGACCCGCGACGTCGCCATCCAGTACGCCGAGAAGCACAACCTCCCGATCGAGACGACGAAGCACAACCCGTTCTCGATCGACCAGAACGTGTGGGGCCGCGCCATCGAGACCGGCTACCTCGAGGACATCTGGAACGCGCCGACCAAGGACATCTACGCCTACACGGACGACCCGACCTACCCGCCGCTGCCGGACGAGGTCGTCATCCGTTTCGAGAAGGGCGTCCCGGTGGAGATCGACGGTCAGGCCGTCACCCCGCTGCAGGCGATCCAGGAGATGAACCGCCGCGCCGGCGCCCAGGGCGTCGGCCGGATCGACATCGTCGAGGACCGCCTCGTCGGCATCAAGTCCCGCGAGATCTACGAGGCTCCGGGTGCGATGGCCCTCCTCGCCGCGCATGCCGAGCTCGAGAACGTCACGGTCGAGCGCGAGCTGGCCCGCTACAAGCGCCGGGTCTCCGAGCGCTGGAGCGAGCTCGTGTACGACGGCCAGTGGTTCTCGCCGCTGAAGAAGGCCCTGGACTCCTTCATCGAGGAGACCCAGACCTACGTCTCGGGCGAGATCCGGCTGACCCTGCACGGCGGCCGCGCCACGGTCACCGGCCGTCGCTCGGACAGCTCGCTGTACGACTTCAACCTCGCCACCTACGACTCGGGCGACACCTTCGACCAGTCCAGCTCCGTCGGCTTCATCGACATCTACGGGCTGACCTCGAAGCTGTCCGCCGCGCGTGACGAGAAGTTCGGCAACGGCGTGGACTTCTTCGCCTGAGCCGTCCCTCCGGGTGCCGACCGGCACCCACACCCTGACGCCGAGACACCTCGGTTCGCCCCGACATGGGGACGAACCGAGGTGTCTCGGCGTTGAGGGCGGGACGTCAGGTCTCGTCGGGGAGGTCGACGTCGGCGTGCAGGCGCACGAGGTCGGATCGGCAGGCGTCGAGGAAGGTTCGTAGCTGTGCGGTCTGCTGGGGGCTGAGCCGACGCACCATGGTCCGCTCGAGGTCGTCGAGCGCCGGGTCGTACCGCTGGAGGAGGTCGGCGCCCGCCTCGGTCAGCTCGACGAGGAACTGACGGCGGTTGTCAGGGTCGCGTTCACGTCGCACCAGTCCCTGACGGTGCAAGGCGGCGATGATCTCGGACATCGTCTGCGCCGTGACGAACGACTTCCGGGCGAGCCCCGACGACGTCATGCGAGGAGTCCGGTCGAGAACCGTGAGCGCCGTGTACTGGAGCACGGTCACCCCGGAATCCTTGAGGACCTCGGCGAGTAGCGCCCGGGAGACGAGCTCGACCTCCTTGACGAGGTAGAGAAGCCGCGGCGGGTCATGGATCTCGCCGGGCTCGGTGTGCTCGGCTCGTCCGGCTCCGAGCGTGGCGCTCGTCGTGGGGACAGTGGTCATGCACTCAGCCTACAAATGACAGGTTTCCTGATCAAGCATCTAGGTTATCTCGGCTGTTGACGTGGCAGAGCGCTTGACATGTCATCAGGGAAGCTGAAAGTCTCACGCGAGGGGCAACGGCGCCCGGCAGCATGAACAAGGGAGTTCATATGAGAAATCGTTCCACGACAACCGTGCTGGCCGCATCGATGGTGGTGGCGACCCTTGCCGCGTGTGGCGGCGAGGGCGAATCGTCCGCCACGGATAGCGCGGACGGGGAACTCACCCCCGTGACTATCGGGATCATGAGCGTGGCCAACATGGCGCCGCTCTACCTCGGGATCGAGCACGGCTTCTTCGAGGACGAGGGCCTCGACGTGGAACTCGTGGTGGCCCAGGGGGGCGCGGCGATCGTCCCGTCCGTCATCAGCGGCGACTTCGCGTTCGGCTACGGCAACGTCGTCTCGCTCATGCAGGCACGGGACCGAGACCTCGACGTGCAGATCGTCGCCGGTTCCACGCAGTCGGCGCAGGACGAGGCATCGATCGCCAACGGTCTGCTCGTCGCACCTGACAGCGAGATCACCGACCTGGAAGACATCGCGGGGCACTCGGTCGCCGTGACGACACTCAACAACGCCGGCGAGCTCACCACGCGCGCCACCCTCGAGGCGGCCGGGGTGGACGTCTCGACGGTCGAGTTCCTCGAGATGGGCTTTCCCGAGATGAACGAGGCCGTTCTCGCCGGACACGTCGACGTCGCCTGGCAGGCCGAACCCTTCGTGACGATGGGCGAATCCGAGGGCATGGTCAACATCGCCGATCCGTACCTCGGGACACTGCCGCGGCTCGATGCCGCTGTGTACTTCTCGTCCGAAGCCTTTGTCGACTCCGATCCGGATACGGTGGCCGCCTTCCAGCGCGCACTCGGTACGTCGATCGACTACGCACTCGAGCACGAGGACGAGTCGCGAGCGATCGTTCTGACCTTCACCGAGATTCCGGAGTCTGTGGCGAACGAGATGGTCCTTGCCCAGTACTCACCCGTTGTGAACATGGCGTCGATCGAGCTGCAGGCAGACCTGGCGCTCGAGTACGGCATGATCGAGAACCCTGTCGACGTCGATGCGCTCCTTGCCGACGGCAGCCGTGCGGAGGGCGAGTGATGAAGACGGCGAGGATCGGCGGCGGCGGTATCGCCGGCATGGCGGCGGCGGGTGCGCTCGCGGCCGAAGGCTGGGACGTCCATGTGTACGAGTCCCGGACCGCGATCACGGACGAGGGCGGGGCAATCGTCCTGTTCGAGAACATGCACCGTGCACTCGAGCGGCTGGGGGCCCTCGACGGCGCGATCGCGAATGGGGATCCCAAGACGCGCTTCTCGTACCGGGACCATGCCAACCGCCCGCACGTCGCCTCGAACGCGAACCCGATGGGAGGGCGCTACGTCTACGCGTCGCGGCACGAGGTGCACCGCGCTCTGATGGACGCGGCAGTCTCGCGCGGCGTGACCGTCCATCTCGGTACGCGCGCGGTCGCAGCGGATCCCGACGGATCCCTCACCCTGGACTCGGGCGCGGAGGTGCGCGGCGATCTCGTGGTCGCCGCCGACGGCGTGGGATCCGCTCTGCGGGACCACGACACGATCAGACCCACCGTCGCCTGGCTCGGGCACTACGGCATCAGGGTCGGGATCGATGCCGAGCTGTCCGTGGCGCAGCCGGGAGAGTTCTGGGAGTTGTGGAACGGGCCGCTCCGGCTCGGGTTCGGACGACTCGGTGGCCGCAAGTCTGCCGCGTACCTGTCCGCCCCCATCGACGGCTTCACAGCGGATGCGTCCTCGATGGACGTGGACGTCTGGCTGCGGTCGTTTCCGGATCAGCGCGAGGTCGTGGAGGCGATCGCCGAGCAGGTGCCGTCGGTTGCCCCCTTCTCGAAAGTGACGTGCGACCGCTGGCAGGCGGGCCGGCTCGCCGTCATCGGGGACGCCGCTCACGGCATGCCGCCGCACAGGGGGCAGGGTGCGGCCATGGCCGTTCTTGACGCCGTGCATCTTGGGGCCGTCCTCGGCCGTGAGGGCGTGCGATTCGGTGGCACGGGACTGCAGAGCGGATCCGACGTCTCCCGCGCGCTGGAGGCGTGGGAGTCGGAGGTGCGTCCGATCGTCGACCGGACTCAGCGGGTCGCCGTCTCGTTCTGCCGCATGCAGGACTCCTGGCCACAGGCGGCCATCAACGCGCGTCCGTGGGCGTTCCGTCGCCTGATACGTCGTCGGGCTCTCGACCTCAGCCTTCTGCCGCCGGTCGCCGCATGACCGCCTCGTGGCGGCGAAGGTACGAAAGAACGGGCCCGACGGCGACGCAGGGGTCCTGCGTCGCCGTCGGGCCCGATTCGTTCCCGGTGGCTGGGCTCAGGCGCCCGTGCAGGCCTCGGCGATGGCCATCGTGTTGTCGGCGTTCTCCGTCATGGCGTCGGGGTCGACGGCGCCGGTGGAGAGGCTCTCGATGTAGTCGGCCTCGGACTGGAACAGCGGCGCGAGGTTCTCCGGGCTGCGCTCGGCGAGGTCGGCCATGGAGGTGCCGTACTCGGTGAGGCCCTCGGTCATGCCCTCGAGGTCCGAGGGGTCGGTGTTGGTGCTCTCACCGAACTCGAGCAGGATGTTCTGGTACTCGGCGCAGGCGTCGGCCTCGGAGAGCTCGCCGCCGCCGGCCGCGGCGCCGTCCTCGCCGTCGGCGTCGTCCGAAGAAGCGTCGTCGGAGCCGGTGTCCTCGGAACCGGCCTCGTCGGAGCCGGTCTCCGCGCCACCCTGGGCGTCGTCGGAACCGGTCTCCTCGGTCTGGTCGCCGGAGTCCTCGGAGTCCTCGGACTGCGACGGGGGAGCCTGCGTGTCGTCCTCGTTGTCGTCGCCCCCGCCGCAGGCGGCGAGAGTGGTCGCGAGCAGCCCTGCCCCGAGGAGCGTCGCGAAGTTGCGTCGAGTGCGTGCCATAGGAAGTCTCCCAAGATTGGTCGAGATCGCCGGACCAGCGTCCGGCTGGTCGAGACTAATCACGCTGCTCACAGGCCCGAGGAGGCTGGATGGGGAGCGCTCCCCGTCGTCGGGCGACGTACGTTTCGGACGCCGTGCGACGGCTGCTTCAGGCTGCGGACGACGCATACGTCGGGAGCCGGAGGACGCCCGCTCCCGGCGTCGCCGTGCCCGGGTGACCCGGTCTCAGGCGCCCGCGAGTGTGGCGACGAGGACCGCCTTGATCGTGTGCATGCGGTTCTCCGCCTGCCCGAACACGACCGAGCTCGACGACCGGAAGACCTCGTCGGTGACCTCGAGGGCGTCCATGCCGCTCAGCTCGAAGACGTCGCGGCCGACCTGCGTGCCGAGGTCGTGGAACGCGGGCAGGCAGTGCATGAAGATCGCGCGGTCGTTGCCGGCCGCGGCCATGACGCCCGCGTCGACCTGGTAGTCCCGCAGCTGCTCGATGCGCTCGGCCCAGACCTCCTTCTTCTCGCCCATCGACACCCACACGTCGGTGGAGATCGCGTCGGCGCCCGCCACCCCTGCGGCCACGTCGCTCGTGAGGGTGATGCGCGCGCCCGTCTCCGCGGCGATGCGCTCGGCCTGCTCGACGACGTCCTGCGGAGGGAAGTACGACTGCGGCGCGACGATCCGCACGTCCATGCCGAGCATCGCCGAGGAGACGAGGAGGGACCGGCCGGTGTTGAAGCGAGCGTCGCCGAGGTAGGCGTGCGTCACCTCGCCGAACGGCTTCCCGGTGTGCTCGCGGATCGTCAGGGCGTCGGCGAGCATCTGGGTGGGGTGCCAGTCGTCGGTCAGCCCGTTGTAGACCGGGACGCCCGCGTGCTCCGCGAGGGACTCCACGGTCGCCTGGTGGTCGCCCCGGTACTCGATCGCGTCGTACATGCCGCCGAGCACGGCGGCCGTGTCCGGGATCGACTCCTTGTGCCCGATCTGCGAGCCCGAGGGGTCGAGGTAGGTCGTCGCGGCGCCCTGGTGCGCGGCGGCGACCTCGAACGCGGCGCGCGTGCGGGTCGACGTCTTCTCGAAGATCAGGGCCACAGCCTTGCCGACCAGCCGGCGCTCCTCGGAACCGGACCGTCGCTCCGCCTTGAGCTGCTCGGCGAGGTCGACGAGGTACAGCCACTCTGCGGGGGAGAAGTCCAGCTCCTTGAGCAGGTGGCGTCCGGTGAGGTTCGGGGCTGAGGTCATGGCAGGAGCGTACGGAATCGTCGAGGGTGCCACCCGCTGGGTGCGGCTCGCGGACGCATGGCCCAGGGTTGCAAGGCCCACCGACGAACGATGCCGCCGCCCCCGGACGGGGACGGCGGCATCGTGGCCTGCATGTGGGCGGGCGTCAGTGCTTCTCGAGCGGGTGCGCGCCGACGCGCCCGGAGCCGTCGCCCGGGTCGATCGCGTCGATGGCCGCAACCTCGGCGTCGGACAGCTCGAAGCCGAAGACGTCGAAGTTCTCGGCCATGCGCTCCTTGCGCGTGGACTTCGGGAACACGATGAAGCCGCGCTGCAGGTGCCAGCGGATGACGGCCTGCGCCGGACTCACGCCGTGGGCCTCCGCGGCGGCCGCGACGGCCGGATTCTCGAACAGCGGGTACTTGCCCTGGCCGAGGGGGCCCCACACCTCGATGGCGGTGCCGTGCTCGGCCGCCCAGGCGGTGACGTCGGCCTGCTGGTAGGCCGGGTGGAGCTCGATCTGGTCGACCGCGGGGACCTCGCCGGTGTCCTTGACGATGCGGTCGAGGTGCTCGGGCAGGTGGTTCGAGACGCCGATCGAACGCGTGAGGCCGGCATCGCGGATCTCGATGAGCTTCGACCAGGCGTGCGAGTAGGTGTCCTGCTTCGGGGCGGGCCAGTGCGTGAGGTAGAGGTCGACGTACTGAAGGCCGAGCTTGTCGAGGCTCTCCCGGATGGCGTCGTCGGGGCCCGTGCCGGCCTGGCGGTCGTTCCAGAGCTTGGTGGTGACGAAGAGGTCCTCGCGCGCGATGCCACTCTTCGCGATCGCCGCGCCGACCCCCTCCTCGTTGCCGTAGATGGCGGCCGTGTCGATGTGGCGGTACCCGACCTCGAGCGCTTCGGACACGGCCTTCTCGGCCTCCGCCGGAGGCACGAGGAAGACGCCGAAGCCGAGCTGCGGGATGTCGTGGCCGGAGGACAGGGTGATGCTGGGAACGGTCATGACTCCAGTCTAGGAGCGGTCGGGGACATCGGCAGGGGCGGTCCCGACGGTGTCCGGCATGCGGAGGATCGGGCAGCTCATGCACCGCGGCCCGCCGCGCCCGCGCCCGAGCTCGGCCCCCGGCACCTCGATCACCTCGATGCCGGCGGCACGCAGGTACGCGTTCGACGTCGGCGCCCGGTCGTACGTGACGACCACCCCGGGGGACAGCGCGAGCGCGTTGCAGCCGTCGTCCCACTGCTCGCGCGCCGCGGCGCGCGCGTCCATCTCGGGCGTGAGGAAGCGAAGGGACTCCGCCCCGACGACGTCGCCCATCACCGAGCGCATGCGCTCGGCCGGGTGGTCGGTCACCAGGACCCCGCCCGCGCCGTCGGGGGTGAGGACGTACGAGGGGAGGTCGCCGAGCCCGCCGTAGATGAGGAAGGTGGAGGAATCGACCATGGTGAGCGCCGTGTCGAGGTGCATGAGCTCGCGCGCGCTCGGCATCTGCAGGGCGAGCACGCGGTCGGCGGAGCCGGCGGCGAACAGGCGGGCGGCGAGGTGCTCGACGCCCTGCGGCGTCGTGCGCTCGCTGAGCCCGATGAGCACAGCCCCGTCCCCGACGACGAGGACGTCCCCGCCCTCGACGTTCGCCGCACCCTCGGCCGGGCCGGCGGCCCAGCGGCGGTGCGCGCCGGCGAACCGCGGGTGCCACCGGTAGATCGCCTCGTAGTGGACGGACTCGCGCACGCGCGCCGCGTACCGCATGGAGTTGACCGCGACGCCGTCGTACACCCAGCAGGACGCGTCCCGGGTGAACAGGTGGTTGGGCAGCGGGCCGAGCAGGAGCGCCTCCGGGCCGCCCACGTGGAGGGGGAGGCTGTCGATGCCGCCGAGCCGATCCGCGGCCTCCCGACCCGTGAGGCCGGCGATGAGCAGGTCCGCGAGCTCCCGAGCGGGCAGGGACTGGGCATGCTCGTAGAGGGCGGGGGCGAGTGAGGGGCCGAACCGCTCGGGGGTGAAGGTCGCGTGCAGGACGTGCGAGCGGGCGAAGCTCTGCGTGAGCGTCTCGGCGAGCAGGTCCGCCAGGTGGTGGACGCGCACGCCGTTCTCCGTGAGCGCGGAGACGAAGGCGTCGTGCTCGTCCTGCGCGCGCTCGTCCCACAGCAGGTCGTCCCACAGCAGGTCCCGCATCGTGCGGGGGGTGAGGCGGGCGAGCTCGGGCCCGGGCCGGTGGACGATGACCTCGCGGAGCGGGTCCACCTCCGAGCCGACGTACGGCGCCGGCAGGGCGCGGGCGGGACCGGCGGGCGACTCGGCGGGCGCACTCATGCACGTAACCCTGCCGCACGTCGGTGGGTCGCGCGCGGCGTTCGCGCGGCGGGTTGCCCGACGACGCGGGGTCGCCCGGCCCTGCCGGGCGCATGCACCCGCCCGCCTCCGCCGTCGGCGGTGTAGGCCGCGGGCGATGGCGCCTGCCAGGGTGGCGTCGCCTGCCCGGGCGACGGCGGTGGCCGCGGACGATGACGCCTGCCGGGCGGACGCACCCGCCCGCCTCCGCCGTCGACGGCGCCGGCCCGGACGATGACGCCTGCCGGACGAAGGCGCCTACCGGGCGATGACGTCTGCCCGGACGATGACGCCTGCCACGTGGCGCGCACCGGTGGCACGGCGTCGGTAATGGGACGATGACCCCATGACCGATGCCTCCCCGTCGACCCCGCAGTCCGAGCTCCGCCTCTGGGGCGGCCGCTTCGCCGGCGGCCCCGCCGATGCGCTGACCGAGCTCTCGCGCTCCACGCACTTCGACTGGCGTCTCGCCCGGCACGACATCGCCGGCTCGCGGGCGCACGCGCGCGCGCTGCACCGCGCCGGACTGCTCGAGGACGACGAGCTCACCGGCATGATCGACGCCCTCGACCGGCTCGAGGAGGACGTCGTCTCGGGCGCGTTCGGCCCGCTGCCCGAGGACGAGGACGTCCACACCGCGCTGGAGCGCGGCCTCATCGAGCGCGCGGGCGCCGACCTCGGCGGCCGCCTGCGCGCCGGCCGGTCCCGCAACGACCAGATCGCCACCCTCGTGCGCCGCTACCTCCGCGAGGAGGCGCGGCACATCGGCGGGCTCGTCCTCGACGTCGTGGACGCGCTCGTCGACCAGGCCGCCGTGCACTCGGACGCGATCATGCCGGGTCGCACGCACCTGCAGCACGCGCAGCCAGTGCTGCTCGCACACCACCTCCTTGCGCACGCGTGGCCGCTCATGCGCGACGTCGAGCGCCTCCTCGACTGGGACATCCGCGCCGCACTGTCGCCGTACGGCGCGGGGGCGCTCGCCGGCAACACGCTCGGCCTGGACCCCATCGCGGTGGCCGCGGAGCTCGGCTTCGCGGGGGCGGAGGAGAACTCGATCGACGCCACGGCTTCACGCGACGTCGTCGCCGAGTTCACGTTCGTCACCGCCATGCTCGGCGTCGACCTCTCCCGGATCTCCGAGGAGATCATCATCTGGGCGACCAAGGAGTTCGGCTTTGTCACGCTGCACGACTCCTTCTCCACGGGGTCGAGCATCATGCCGCAGAAGAAGAACCCCGACGTCGCCGAGCTCACCCGGGGGAAGACCGGCCGCCTCATCGGCGACCTCACCTCGCTCCTCGTCACGCTCAAGGGCCTGCCGCTCGCCTACGACCGCGACCTCCAGGAGGACAAGGAGCCGGCGTTCGACGCCGTCGACACGCTCTCCGTCCTGCTTCCCGCGGTGGCCGGCCAGATCGCGACCCTCACGTTCCACACCGACCGGATGGGCGAGCTCGCCCCGCAGGGGTTCTCGCTGGCGACCGACATCGCCGAGTGGCTCGTCAAGCGGCGCGTGCCGTTCCGGGACGCGCACGAGATCGCCGGCGGCTGCGTCCAGGTGGCGGAGTCGCAGGACAAGGAGCTGTGGGACCTCACCGACGACGAGCTCGCCGGCGTCTCCGAGCACCTGACCCCGGAGGTCCGCGAGGTCCTCTCCGCGGAGGGGTCCGTCTCCGCGCGCGACGGCCACGGCGGCACCGCTCCGGCGCGGGTGCTCGAGCAGCTCGCCCGGGCCGGCGAGCTCGCCGGCCAGCTGCGCGTCGCGCTCGGCGAGGAGCGCGACGGGTCCGACGACGACTGACGACCGGGAGGCGTGAGCGTGCACGAGGGGACGACGGACCCTGCGGGGTCGCACGATCCTGTAGGTCCGCACGATCTTGCGGGCGCGGTTGATCCGGCTCGTGAGCACGGTTCCGCGGGTCCGGACGGTCCGGCGTCCTCGCACGCTCCGGCCGACATGCCCGGCACGCCCGATCCCTCGCGTCCGCACGACCCGTTCGACCTGCCCGGCGGTCTCGTTCCCGCCGCCGACGACCGACTCCTCGCCTTCCTCACCCGGCCGGCCACCGAGGTGGCGCCGGGACTGATCGGGGCGATCGTCGTCGTCGGGCAGGGGGAGGACGCCGTCGGCGTGCGACTGACCGAGGTCGAGGCATACCTCGGCCCCGACGATCCCGGCTCCCACGCCTACTCCGGCGTGCCGACCGCGCGGACCTGGCCGATGTTCGGCCCCGCCGGCCACGTGTACGTGTACCGGAGCTACGGGATCCACAGCTGCGTGAACGTCGTCTGCGGCCGGGACGGGTACGCAACCGGTGTGCTGCTCCGTGGCGGCGAGGTCGTGGTTGGGATCGAGACGGCGCGTGCCCGGCGGGCAGGGATCGACGATCGTCGGCTGGCGCGCGGGCCGGGAAACGTGGGGCAGTCCCTCGGACTGACGACCGCCGATTCTGGAAGGCCGATCGCGTCGGGGCGCGGGATCGCGATCGCGCTGCCCGAGCGACCTCGCGCGGTGGTCGCGGGAGGTCGCGTCGGCGTCTCGGGCGCCGGCGGCGACCCGGTCGCGTACCCGTGGCGGTTCGTCGAGCCGGGCGCCGTGGGCGTCTCCTCCTACCGGGGAGGACTGCGGGATGGTAGGTCGGGGCAGCCCGGAGCGCAGCGATGGCACGATGGTGCGCGGCCGTACGCGGCCGAACCGACACGATAGGGAGAACCAGACGTGACCGACGTCCTCGACGAGCTGCAGTGGCGGGGCCTGATCGCCCAGCACACCGACATCGACGCGCTGCGCGCGGCCCTCGCGGACGGACCCGTCACCTATTACTGCGGCTTCGACCCGACGGCGGCCTCGCTGCACCACGGGCACCTCGTCCAGCTCCTGCTCCTGCGCCACCTGCAGAACGCCGGCCACCGGCCGATCGCGCTTGTCGGCGGCGCGACGGGGATGATCGGCGACCCGCGCATGAGCGGCGAGCGCGTGCTCAACGACGCCTCGACCGTGGCGGAGTGGACCGAGCGCCTGCGCGGTCAGGTCTCGGGCTTCCTCTCCTTCGAGGGCGACAACGCGGCGCAGGTCGTCAACAACCTCGACTGGACCGGGCCGCTGACCGCGATCGAGTTCCTCCGCGACGTCGGCAAGTACTTCCGTCTGTCCTCCATGCTCGCGAAGGACACGGTCGCGCGCCGGCTCGAGTCGGCCGAGGGCATCTCCTACACGGAGTTCAGCTACCAGATCCTGCAGGGGATGGACTTCCTCGAGCTCTACCGTCGCCACGGGGTGACGCTGCAGACCGGGGGCAACGACCAGTGGGGGAACCTGGTCGCGGGCCTCGACCTCATCCACAAGGTCGAGGGCACCTCGGTCCACGTGCTGACGACGCCGCTCATCACCAAGGCCGACGGCACCAAGTTCGGCAAGTCCGAGGGCGGCGCCGTATGGCTGGCCCCGGACATGATGAGCCCGTACGCCTTCTTCCAGTTCTGGCTCAACACCGCCGACGACGACGTCGTCCGCTTCCTCAAGATCTTCACCTTCCGCAGCCGCGAGGAGATCGAGGCACTCGAGGCCGAGGTCGCCGAGCGTCCCTTCGCACGGGTCGCCCAGCGCACCCTGGCCGAGGACGTCACGACCCTCGTGCACGGGGCGGACGCGACCACGCGGGTCACGGCAGCCTCGGCGGCCGTCTTCGGCAAGGGTGAGCTGGCCGACCTCGACGCCGACACCCTCCGCGACGCGACGGCCGAGCTGCCGCGTGCCGCCGGTGACCTGGGGGAGGAGATCGTCGACCTCCTCGTCCGGACCGGGCTCGAGGCTGGTCGTGGAGCGGCTCGCCGCACCATCGGTTCGGGTGGTGTCTCGATCAACGGCACGAAGCTCGACGACCCGGACCGGACACTCGCCACGGAGGACCTGCTCGCCGGCGGGGTGACCGTCCTGCGCAAGGGCAAGAAGAACATGGCGATCGTGGAGGTCGCCGGCGCCTGATCGGCGGAAAGACGCGGGAAACGCGGGCGGTCGTGCGCATGACGCACGGCCGCCCTCGCACGTCCTGGAACGACACGCAGAAGGACCGGGTGCCCCGGCTCACCGAGCGGTGCGGCAGGTCACCCAAAAACGGGCCCGATCGAGTTGACCGCCCCCGTCCCGGTGCGTAATGTTTCTTCTCGCCGCAACGGACCGGGCAACGGATCGAGCGGGGCGAACGCCCCCGGATCGCACGGGACGAGGCAACATCCAACGAAGAGCAGAGAGATAGCTGCGCCCTTCGGAAGATGGCCGGAAAGTCGGGCCGATCACACACTCGGAAACGAGTTGCGAAAGGCAAGAAGATCTGGTTAAAGTACGACAAGCCCAATACGGAAGCCGGAAAGAAAAACCGGTGAGTGTTGTGGGTGGGTTGTTTGAGAACTCAACAGTGCGTGATTGTTTTTGATGCCATG
>FUHX01000021.1 GCA_900163555.1 Actinomycetales bacterium JB111
CCGCATGACGGCCCGCAGTAGGAATCCCCGTCCTTCAGGGCGGAGAGGAAGTCAATGGGCCAGGTTCCGCGAGCGGGTCTGGGGGTGGAGATGATCCTTGATGATGCAAGCTAGGCGTGCGTCGTGGGAGTCCTCCATCCTTGGTAAAGGGGGCTCTGTCCCTGTTCGGACAGCGCATGCCACCGGCCGGCCCACGTGGTCCGTACCGTGGATGGTGACCATGGGCCCTCTCGTAGCTCGAGGGGGAGGAGCGGGTCTGCTCGGACGGCGAGCTCAAGTGCGTCGGCGATCAGGAGCATGCGCACGACAGCGGGGACGCCAGTGTCCTCGGCGTCTCGACGGAGGGTCTCGTCGAGGACCAAGTAGCCGGCGATGGTGGGCTTGCTGGGCCACAGCTCCTCGGCGATGCCTCTCGGGTCGCTGGTCCCTCGCACGTCGAGGTCGTCGGTCGTCGCTGTCGACAGATGCGGTCGCACTTCGTCTGTGAGCTCGGCGGCCAGGTCGTGTGGGCTCACGTAGAGACCCGTCGCGATGGCGACCGCGCCGAGCTCATAGAGCCCGCGCCGCAGCATGTCGCGGGTCGCACGCTCCCGCTCTGGGATGGTGACGGCGATCAACCGCCACCGTCCGTCCCACGGTGCGTCACCTGCATCCTGGGCGAAGGCTAGAGCCAGGCTCCGTCGATCTCGCTCGAGCCGTCGACGCCCGGCGCCCGTGAGGGAGAGCGATCCGGTGCGGCCGCGCCCGGTCTGCTCGACGTCGCCGCTGGCGATCATGCGCCGGATCGTCAGCCGGACCGGCTGGTCTGCGAGTCCTGCGAGGTTGGCGGTGTCGTAGATGTCTGCCAGGGGTGCGGGACCGGTGAGCGGGAGGAAGGCCTCGATGACGGTCCGTGGTGAGATCTGCGGTGTCATCGGCTGACCTCGAGCTCCATCGTGGTGTACCCGTCGAAGCCGTACACGGGCGCGAGGAGCCCCAGTGTCCCGCGACCGGTCGGTATGAATCCCTGGCGTTCGTAGAGGGCGCGAGCCCGGGGGTTGGCATCGATCACCGAGAGCCGGACAGCCTTCACCTCCAGGCGTCGAGCCCGGTCGGCGGCTGCGTCCAGCAGTGATGTGCCGATCCCTCGTCCACGAGCCGCGCGGTCGACGCAGATGCCGTCGAGGACCAGGACGTCAGAGTGGTCCGACCGTGAGAGCAGCGACAGGACGAGGCTGGCTCGCAGTGCTGCTGGGACCGAGAGGGACTGTCTGAGCCGAGACCAGCCAAGGTCTGCCGCGCCCGTCCCGGCCTGGTAGAAACCGCAGACTCCCGCGACGTGGCCTCCTGCGCGGGCGACGAGCACATGGGTGCTGCGGAGCGCGGAGCGGACCACCGCCTGTCCCGTGGACTCGTTGATGAACCCGGGGCGGAGCTTGCGGCGGAACGCCTCCCAGTACAGCGCTGCGACCTGCTCGCGCTCTGAGGCGGTGAAACCTTCACCGATGACCGTGTCTTCCATGTCCACAAACCTATCGTATAGACTACGAACGTGCAGAATACGAAACGTCGACGCTTCATGATCCCACTCATCAGTCTCCTCACGGTCGCAGCACTCCTCACCGGTGTTGCTCTCGTCGGCAACAGCTTCCGTTTCGACCAGAGGGCTGTGACGATCCCAGGGCCTGAGGGTGACCTCGCCGGCGTCCTGACGTTGCCGCCCGAGGGGGCAGCCCGTGGGCTCGTGGTGATGGTCCACGGCGACGGGCCGGTCGAGGCGACCCAGGGCGGCCTTTACTCACCCTGGTTCGAAGGTGCAGCCGATGCCGGTTTCGCCACGCTGTCCTGGAGCAAGCCCGGCGTCGGGGGCTCGGAGGGAGACTGGCTCGGGCAAACGATGGACGACCGAGCCGAGGAGGTCTCGGCTGCTGTCGACTGGGCAGTGGCGCAAGACGACGTGCCGACCGGGACCATCGTGCTGTGGGGAGCGAGCCAGGCGGGCTGGGTGATCCCCAAGGTCGCACGTGATCGCGAGGACATCGACGGTGTCGTCGCTGTCGGCACCGCGATCAACTGGCTCCGTCAGGGGCGCTTCAACCTTCTCGCCGAGCTCGAGCGCGACGACGCGACCACCCAGGAGCAAGAGGCAGCCATTGAGGAGAGTGACCGGACGCGCTCTCTCCTGGAGCGCGGTGCCTCGTACGAGGAGTACCTCTCAGCCGCGGCGGGCGCCGACACCATGACGGAGGCTCGCTGGGGCTTCGTGCGACGGAACTTCGAGGCGGACGCGACAGCGGACCTCGTGGCCTCAGCCTCGAGGCCGGTCCCAGTCCTCCTCATGGTTGGCACGAAGGACCGCAACGTCGACGTCGCCGAGACCGAGGAGACCTATCGGTCGATCTTCGGCTCCACCCTCACCGTCACCCGCGTCGACGGGGCACACTCACTGGCCCGACCTGTGATGGAAGACAACGACCTCGCCGGGCTCCTCACCGGCACGTTCTGGCCTCGAGCCCTCTTCGCACCAGGCGTCATCGACGGCTACACAGCCTTTCTCTCTCACATCCCACCGCCGGCATAGACGAGACCCGAAACCGATCGTTAACGGCCCACGATGAGCAGCCCGGAGAACGGCGCGGGCACAATCGTGCGGTCCAGCCCTCACGGACTTAGAATTCTGGATCCCCTCGCAGAGGTTGCGAGTCCGTAGGGGACCCTTCGAGGCGGCGCTCCGCGGGGTGGTCCTGCGATAGTTCGCGGTCGCTGGCCACCGGGAAGGGCTGGCCGTTGTTGTACTGGCCTTCGAGGCGTTCAACCTCGTCCATGACGATCTTGTCGATGAACTGCGCGAGCGTGTTCGGCCCGCCGTTCATCTTGGAGCGCAGGAATGCGCTGCGTATCCGATCGTCGTCCCCGTCCTCCACGTCGAACGACACGATGTTCGTAACCTTCATCGTCGCGGCGCCTTCGTCGTCGTCCGGCTCGTCGGTGTTGTGGCCACCATGCTTGGTGCTGTTGCGCTCTTTGTCCACGCCACCCCTCCCAACCGCGCCTTGCGGAACACGAACATTGTGCCGTGCCCCTCCGGCACCCCGCTCCGTCCAGCTGCGCCCGAGGAGCCCACGTGACGAATCGGGCTACTGCCCCATGGGGCGGCCCTGGGGCAGGTCTCGGGGGCCCACAGGCGGGAAGGGCTGGCCGTTGTTGTACTTGATCTTGAGGCGTTCGACCTCGGCCATGACGGCCTTGTTGATGAACTGCGACAGCGTGCGCGAGCCCTCGGTGGTCATGGTGTGCAGGATCGCTCCACGTATCTGGTCGGTGTCCTCGGGATCTTGATAGAACGAAACCTTCGGCGGGTACTTCCTCTTCGCCTTCGGCTGCTCGGCCGCCGGCGCCTGCGCGTTGGTCACCTCGGGAGCCTCGTTGGTCGAGGGCGCCTTCGCCTGCTGTGCGACGGCCTCGGGCTCCGACGTCGGAGCTTCGGCCGGCGTGATCGGGTTCGAGCCGGCCAGGCTCGACTTGCGCGGTGCGGGACGCTTCATGACTGGACTCCTTCGATCGCGGTCAGATGGTCGGCGTAGATCGCGCCGAGCGCGGTCGCCTCGGCACTCCCCCATTCATCAAGGCCCTTCGCGGCCTCGAGCGCGTCACTGATGACCACGCGCTTGGGGATCGGCGGACTGAGGAACCTCAGTCCGCGGCTGTCGGCCGCGGCGTGCAGCTCGTCGTGCCAGGTGCGGCCGCTGACGGTCTTGTCCTCGTGCTGGTTCACGATCACCCCCGCCACGCTGAGCGCGGGGTTGTAGTGCTGTCGCACGGAATCGATCGTGTCGAGCAGCTGCGCCAGTCCGTTCGCGCTGAACAGCTTCGAGTGCGTCACGACGACCACGGCGCCGGCCGCGGTCAGGCCATTGATCGTCAGCTGGTCCAGGCTCGGCGCACAGTCGATAAGGATCAGGTCGTACTCCCCCGCGACCTCGCTCAGAGCGCCTCGGAGCCGGCTTTCCCTGCCGGCTCCTGCGACGACGAGTTCGTCGCGGACGTAGCCGAGGGTGACCCCGGAGGTCGGCACGACGTCGAGGCCGGGCCACACGCCCGGCACGATCACGTCTCGCATCGTTTCGGGAGCCTGCGCGCTGAGAACGTCTGCCAGTCCCGCCTGGTCCTCTGCGAGCTCATCGGCGGCCGCGACGGCCGTGAGGTTGCCCTGGGGGTCGTTGTCCACGACGAGGACCCGCCGGCCGTGCAGCACAGCTGCGCGCGCCAGGTGGAACGTGGTCGTGGTCTTTCCGATGCCGCCCTTCTGGTTGCAAAGGGCGATGATCCGAGCTGGCACAGGATTACCTCCAATAAGGGCTAATGCCGCTTCTACTACCCCTAATAATACCGATGGGGTCACTATGACTGTTGCCGCCGCGCCGGCCGGCGCAGCGGCCGGGCTTCAACTGATCGCCCACCGCTCCCCACCGACGGGCGCGTGGTGCCAGTCCCACAGCTCGACGTCGAGGCACCCCTCGGCCGCGTGCGCGCCGCACGCGCATGTCCAGACCGTGTGCGGCCCTTGGCCGCACCTGCATGGCACCCACCGCTGCTGGGGCCGCCAGGGTCCAGCTGCCGGCCACGCCCATGCGCATCCGGGACACATCGGCGGTGGGATCTGCACCCAACCGCCCGAGGTCCACATTCCCCGAGCAGAATCGAACACCTGTTCGATTCTGCCACGGTTCGCGCCGGATGGGAGCACTAACCCTAACGCCGGCCTTAGTGGCATTCGGGGCGCAGTGTGAGGTACTGACGGACGTGCGACTCGAGGAATGCGGCCTGATCGTCCTGCTCCTCGAAGTCGGGGTACAGGATGCGGCTCGCCGTGACGATCACTGTCAGCCGGGCAGTCGTTCCACGGTCCCCTCTACCGACGTCGTGGGCGAGCTCGGCGGCCACTTCCTCGGGGGTCCGGTCGTAGGTGCCGTCTGCCAGGCGGTCGATGAGGTCGTCGACCTCGGTGAGGTCGACGCCGGCGGTGCGCATCTGGTCGATCCGCCCCTCGGCGAGATCGTGCGCCAGGCCGGCGCGCACCGCGCTCTCCTGCCTGGGGTCTGCCCAGATGGCGTCGGCGGCCTCGAGCAGGTTGGTGATGTAGTCGGTGGCGCTCATCGCGTTTGGTCCTCTCGTATCTCTGTTCGTACTAGTCGGGCTAATAGGGTCACGCGCGGGAGCGGGCAATACGCTTGATGTTGTCGGGTCGGAACCCTGACCAGTGGTCCTCGCCGGTGCCGTCCTCGACGACGCAGACGGGGGCTTCGCTGTACCCAAGGTCGTCGGTGATGTAGGCGCGAGCGTCGGGGTCCTCACGAACGTCTCGCTCGACGAAAGGCACGTCATGCTTCGCAAGGGCCTTCTTCGTCATGGTGCAGCGGGCGCACGTGGGGCCTGTGCTTTGACTTCCTCTCCGCCCTGAAGGACGGGGATTCCTACTGCGGGCCGTCATGCGG
>FUHX01000006.1 GCA_900163555.1 Actinomycetales bacterium JB111
GGGGTGGGTGGGGTTCAGTCGAGGAACTTCTCCACAAAGGTGATGACCTCGTCGGCGAGCTCGTCGCGGCTCTCGGGCTCGTTGTGCACCTCGTGGCGCAGGTCGGCCCAGACGACGGTCCGCACGTCGGTGGTCCCGGAGTCGACCAGCCGGTTGGCCACCAGGTACGCCCCCTCCCCGTAGCCCGCGACCGGGTCCTGGTCGCCGGCGAGGATGAGGACCGGCAGATCGTCGCGCACCGTGCCGTACCACTCCTCGGCGTTGACCTGGTCGTACAGCTCGACGAACCCGCGGAGGAACCGCAGGGTCATCGGCGCCCCGAAGTTGTTGAGCGGATCCACCGAGTGGTCCTGGACGATGTTCGCGTCCGCTGCGACCCAGGCGGTCGGGCGCGGGTCGGGGCCGCACCGCTCGGTGAACCGGTCGAAGAACTGCTCGACGAGCACCGGGTCCGCGGGCGCCTCCTGGTCGCCGGAGGCAAGCGCCGCGCGGTCGATCGTCGACTCGATGCCCGTCCACCTCGCGGCGATCCCGCACAGGATGAGCCCGTCGATCTCCTCGTCCACGATCCCGCGGGCGATGACCGAGCCCCACGAGTGCCCGAACACGACGTACGGCAGGTCGGGGTGGCGCTCACGCGCCTTGGCGAGCAGCGTGCGCTCGTCCTCGACGACCGTCGCCGCGGCGTCCTCGCCGGCGTCCTGCCACACGCCGGAGACCATGGCGGTCTTCCCGTGGCCGGCGTGGTCGTCCGCGACGACGACGAACCCCTCGTCGAGGAGGATCGTGATGAGTCGCTGGTACCGGCGCGAGTGCTCGCCGAGCCCGTGAATGATGTGCACGATCGCCCGCGCGGGGACGACCGGCTCGTAGATCCAGCCCTGAATGGCATCGCGGCCGTTGTGGGACGTGAACTCGACCTCGTGCAGCGCCATGACCAAACTCCCTTGTTGTCGATCGCTCCCGCATCATCGCGGGTCCCTCGAAGCGTATCGGCGGGGCACGCGTTCCGCCCGGCCGAGCCCGGACCTGCGCGAAATCGCTCGCCGCGCCGGGCGGCGTGGACTAAGATTCACCGGTGAGCTCCTACGTTCGTCCGATCGTCGCGCCCCGGACATTCCTCGACGACGACGGACGCCCCATCGCGTACGGCGCCCGCTGGTCGGACGACGAACCGCCGGAGGAGTCCTACTCCGCCGAGTCGCACCTCGAGCGCTTCTCGCCCCTGCACGAGGTCGCGGACGCCCTCGTCTCCCACCTGAGGGAGACGTTCGACGTGTCGGTGCGCGAGAGCGAAGGCCCGGGCGAGGAGACCCGGCGGTCCTTCGGCCGCTCGGCCGACTCCCTCGCGGACCCGGCGACGCGGTCCGTCCTGCTGGCGCCGAGCCTGGCGTCGGCGGCGCCGCTGGAGCTCGTGTTCACGGACCACCCGGGCATCGCCGTGCGCGCGGGCGTGCTGTACGAGGCCACGCTGCCGCCGTGCGGGTGCGACGCCTGCGACGAGACGTGGGAGAGCGCCGCCGAGCGGCTCGAGAGCCTCGTGCTGTCCGTGGTCTCCGGCGGGTTCCGCGAGTGGGTCGGGAGGGGCCTGCGGCCGTGGTGCGGGTATGTGTCCCTCGACCCGGACGGCGGCGGCGAGTCCGGCCTCGGGTATCCCGATCCGGCCCCGCGCACCGAGCTGCGGCGCGCCCGCGAACGCCTTCGCGCGCTCCCGGGCGGCCGCAAGGGCCTGCGGATCAGGCCCGACCTCGTGGCGGCGCCCGGCGCGTGGTCGCCGTGGCCCCGCCGGGCATGACCTGACCTGTCCGCGGGTGCGTCAGAGGTTGTCGCCCCCGGTGTCGGCGGTGCCGGCCGCCGCGTCGTCATCGTCGTCGTCCCACTGCCAGTCCGCGACCTCGGGGAGGTCCGTGCCGTGCTGGTAGGCGTAGGCGCGTGCGCGGATCCGCTCGTCGACCATCCGCTGGCGCAGGACCGCGTGACGTGTGCTCAGTCCCTCGACCCGGTCGATCACGTCCATCACGAGGTGGAAGCGGTCCGTGTCGTTGCGCATGAGCATGTCGAAGGGCGTGGTGGTGGTGCCCTCCTCCTTGTACCCGCGGGCGTGGATGCGGTTGTTCCGGTCGTGGCGGTAGGCCAGCCGGTGGATGAGCCACGGGTATCCGTGGTAGGCGAAGACGACCGGGATGTCCTCGCCGAAGATGCCGTCGAAGTCCTTCTCCGACAGGCCGTGGGGGTGCTCGCTCTCGTCCTGCAGCCGCATGAGGTCCACGACGTTGACGACCCGCACCTTCAGGCCCGGGACCTCCTCCCGCAGGATCTTCGCCGCCGCGAGCACCTCGATGGTGGGGATGTCCCCGGCGCCGGCCAGGACGACGTCGGGCTCCTCGCCCTCGACCTCGGTCCCCGCCCACTCCCAGATGCCGAGGCCCCGCGTGCAGTGCACGATCGCCTCGTCCATGGTCAGCCAGTTCGGGTTGGGCTGCTTCCCTGCCACCACCACGTTGACGTACTGCCGCGAGCGTAGGCAGTGGTCGTAGGTGGACAGCAGCGTGTTCGCGTCCGGCGGCAGGTAGACCCGCACGATCTCGGCCTTCTTGTTGACCATGTGGTCGATGAAGCCGGGGTCCTGGTGCGAGAAGCCGTTGTGGTCCTGGCGCCAGACGTGCGAGCTGAGCAGGTAGTTGAGCGAGGCGAGGGGGCGTCGCCACTCGATCTCGTTCGTCACCTTCAGCCACTTGGCGTGCTGGTTGACCATCGAGTCGACGATGTGGATGAACGCCTCGTAGGAGCTGAACAGGCCGTGACGCCCCGTGAGCAGGTAGCCCTCGAGCCAACCCTGGCACTGGTGCTCGGAGAGCATCTCCATCACACGGCCCGCGCGGGCGAGGTGCTCGCCCGCGTCGTCGGGCACGAAGTCGGCGTTCCACTGCTTGTCGGTAACCTCGTAGACCGCCTGGAGACGGTTCGACGCCGTCTCGTCCGGGCCGAAGATCCGGAAGTTGTCCGAGTTCTGGGCGACCACGTCCCGCAGCCAGGTGCCAAGCACGCGGGTCGCCTCCGAGACGGAGCCGCCAGGGTGCGGGACGTCCACGCCGTACTCGCGGAAGTCCGGCAGCCGCAGGGCCTTGAGCACGGCGCCGCCGTTGGTGATCGGGTTCGCCGACATCCGCTTCGTGCCCGTCGGGGCCGCGGCCGCGAACTCCTTGCGCAGGGCGCCGTCGTCGTCGAACAGGTCCTCGGGCCGGTACGACCGCAGCCAGGCGTCGAGGTCGTGCAGGTGCTCGTCGGTGTCGCGGGCGCTCGCGAGCGGCACCTGGTGGGAGCGCCACGAGCCCTCGGTCTTGTTCCCGTCGATCTCCTTGGGGCCGGTCCAGCCCTTCGGCGTGCGGAAGACGATCATCGGCCAGGCGGGCCGCTCGATCTCCTCGCCCCTCTCGTACGCCTCGGCCGCTGCCCGCTTGATCGAGGCGATCGAGTCGAGCGCGGTGTCGAGCACCTGCGAGAAGCGACGATGGACCTCGACCGGGTCCTCGTCGTCGAAGCCGCCGGTGAAGAACAGCGGCTCGTGCCCATACCCGCGCATGAGGTCGCCGAGCTCCTCGTCGCCGATGCGCGCGAGCACGGTCGGGTTCGCAATCTTGTAGCCGTTGAGGTGCAGCACCGGCAGGACGACGCCGTCGTTCAGGGGGTTGACGAACTTGTTGGAGTGCCAGGAGGTCGCCAGCGGGCCGGTCTCCGCCTCGCCGTCGCCGACCACGGTCAGGGCGATCTGGTCCGGGTTGTCGAACACGGCGCCGTACGCGTGGGAGAGCGCGTAACCGAGCTCGCCGCCCTCGTGGATCGAGCCCGGGGTCTCCGGCGCGACGTGCGACGGGATGCCGCCGGGGAACGAGAACTGGGTGAACAGGCGCCCCAGCCCGCGCTCGTCCTCCGTGATCGCCGGGTAGGTCTCGGTGTAGCTGCCCTCGAGGTAGCTCGCGGCCACCAGGCCCGGCCCGCCGTGCCCCGGGCCCGTCACGTACAGGGCGTTGAGATCGCGCTGGCGGATGGCGCGGTTCATGTGCGCGTACAGGAAGGTCAGCCCCGGCGTGGTGCCCCAGTGGCCGAGCAGCCGCGGCTTGACGTGGTCGGGACTGAGTGGGGACCGCAGCAGCGGGTTGCCCATCAGGTAGATCTGCCCGACGGAGAGGTAGTTCGCGGCCCGCCACCAGCCGTGGAGGGCGTGGATCTCCTCGTCCGTGATCGGGTGGGTGGGACCGTCCGGCCAGGCGGCCGGGGTCCGGGACGAAGTGGATGAGGGGCCGGGCGTGGACGTGGTCGTCATGGTGCTCCTCTGGCGCGTTCCTGCGGGCCGGTGCGACCCGACGTCGGGTACCACCCACGCTAGGGGGACCGCGCACGGGCCGCCACCGTTGGCGCCCCGTTTCCTCGGTCGCCCCGGCCTCGCCCACCCCCCCCCCGGGCCCCCCGCGGCTCAGCCGATCTCCAGGGCGACCGTGCG
>FUHX01000042.1 GCA_900163555.1 Actinomycetales bacterium JB111
CCGTAGCGTGAATACCCGCCACAGCAGGGTCATTCACCACGAACCGCGAAGAGCCTGATAGCCGCGCCACCCGCTGTCGCAACCAGTTCAATCTCTATCCCGGCTTCCTCGAAAAATCCTTCGTCGGCACCGACGTACAGCGGAGCTCCGTCAGCACCAGGAAGCACCCCGACGCGAACGTGGTCCAGACCGGAGTCTGACGGTCGCCCGTCAGAGTCCGCTTCTCCACCAGAGCAAGCCATGAGGAGCGCTGCAACGCCCAGCGTCGTCGTGAGTGCAACAGTTCTGCGCATCTCAGTACCTCCCAGTACTTGGCCACCCCTATGTGGCATCCCGAAAGCGACGTAATCAGTACACAGACGGTATACTGGCCGTGTGCTGGTCGGCAAGCGCCCAGCACATCGGCGTTGGGACACTGGTCTTGGGCTTGTGGAGTCGCGATGGGAGCGAGTGTCGTGCACCTCGACCACATGGGTGTTGCTGAGATGGCTCGGTTGGTCGCGCAGCGAGAGATCTCGCCCGCAGCCCTCATGGCCGCGCATCTCGACAAGATCGCAGCGCTCGACGAGAGCATCAACGCGGTCGTGTCGGTCAATCCACTCGCGATGGAGGCTGCCCGGCGTGCCGAGTCTGAGGTATTGGCGGGCGGTTCGGACCTTGGGCGTCTCCACGGAGTGCCGTTCACGGTCAAGGATACGTTTGATGTCAGGGGAATGCCGGCGACAAGAGGTTCGCTCCTATTTCGTGATCGTATCGCACGTTCCACCGCAACTTCTGTTCAACGACTGCTTGACGAAGGCGCCATTCTTCTTGGTAAAACCAACACTGCCGAGTTCGCGCTATGGTGGGAGACCGAGAATCGAGTTTTTGGTCGAACAAACAATCCATTTGACTTAAATAGAACTTCGGGTGGGTCGAGTGGGGGCGACGCGGCCGCCGTGGCGTCCGGAATGTCGCCACTCGGAATTGCCAGCGACCTTAGCGGATCGATCAGGATTCCGGCGCACTACTGTGGTGTATGGGGTTTGAAACCTACGCATGGGCTCGTGCCGCTCACGGGACATTGGCCGGCTGTTCTCGCAGAATATACTCACGTGGGTCCAATTGCTCGTTGTGTGGAAGATATTGGGGTTGCGCTCGACGTGATGGCGGGGCCGGACGATTCAGATTGGTACGCCGTGGCGCAAGCCAAGGATCTGAAAGATGTTAGGCGTTCGGACGTGGCGTCGGCCAGAATAGGATTTCTTCCTCCCGATGCTTTCGGGCCAACGTCTCGCGACGTGCGTTCGGCGATGATTTCAGCTCGTAAGGCTATTCATGGCACGGTTGGAAGTGTTGATGAATTGGAGGTTCCTCCAGCTCTTCGGCAAGACTTCGACCTCCTTACGCGTCAGACAATTGGTGTCGAAACCAATCAATACTACATGAGTGTTGTGGACGGGCGTCGTGAAGACTTGCATCATTCCCTCCAGAAGAGGCTCGTCCGGCCAGAAGTGAGTTTGGGTGAATATGAGGATGCTCGGGCTCGGATTCGTGAGGCGCGAATTGCTGTCCATGAGATGCTTGCGCACTATGAAGCGGTGGTTTGTGTTGTGGCTCCGGTTGTCGCGCCGTTGCATAACGAGCCTCGTTTGAATGTGGACGGACTTGGCTATGGATCGAGATCAGTGATGAGTGCGACGATCCCGTTTGCTCTGGCGGGTGTGCCTGCGTTGAGTGTTCCGGTCTCCATGTCACCAGGTGGATTGCCCGTTGGGTTACAGGTCGTGGGGCCGCGTTTGTCTGATCGATTCCTATTGGTCCTTGGAGAGCAGTTACGAAGCCGGATGCTCCAAATATCGACAGAGAGTCAGCAATAAGGGTTTTGGTATGCTTTACCAATTGATGCTGGTTAAGTGTCCTTAAAGATCGTCGAAGCATTCTCGCGGAATCTTGGACATCTCTTGTACTGTTCATTCTGAGCTTACGCAAACGGGAAATCCCTGTGTTGGGGCGCTGGTGTATGGGTTTGGCCTCCATGCCGAAGGAGTTTGTTTGACTTGCAATTGTGCGAACTTCTTTTCGCCATACTCTCAACAGTGCCGGATGGTGACAACGGCCGTAGCGGCTCCGGCTGACGGACTGTGGCCGGTTGCGAGCGCGTTCGTGCTCGGTTGGTTGGAACCGGCAGCGAGTGCTTGACCGTCATGTCGCACGATGCTTCACTGTGCGCACAGAGCGCACTAGATGTGCGCAATGCGCCCTTCTGGCGGGTGGGAGACCACGAGATGAGGAGCACGCAATGACGCGGAAGCTGTTGGTCACGACGAGAAGGATGTCGGCGCTCGGGGTGGTGGCGACGGTCGCCCTCGTGTTTGCCGGTTGCGATTCGGACTCGGAGGAGTCGGAGTCGGTTCAGGCGGGCGAGGACGGGCTCATCCCGATCACGATCGCCGAGACACCGGGACTGCCGACGAACTTTGTGGAGTTCGGGATCGAGCGGGGCCTGTGGGCCGCGGCCGGACTTGACGTCACGGTGACGTCGATTGCCGGTGGCTCTCAGCAGGCCACAGCGGCAATGTCGGGAGATGCCGACTTCATCGGGGGCGATGTCATCTCGTTCAATACGTTCATCAACCAGGGAATGCCGCTGCGGGTGGTTGCGCCGGGCACGTCTGCCAGCGAGGACCCGGGGCGGGACTTCGCTGTCGTCCTTGTGCGGGAGGACTCTCCGATCTCGGGCCCCGAGGACCTTCTGAGCGCTTCGCTGACGACCAACGAGCTCGACAACATCACTTCTGTCTCGGTCGTCGGTGCACTGCGGAGTCAGGGGCTCGACAGTTCTGGTCTCGAGTTCGTTGAGATCCCGTTCCCCGAGATGCTTTCTGCGCTCGAGTCCGGACATGTCGATGCGGCAACCGTGATCGAGCCCTTCGCGACGATGGGGATCCAACAGGGGTTTCGAGCGGTCCTGCGTCCCTTCGTCGGGTGGCACTCGGGGACCCAGATCGGATTGGCGCTCACGACCGAGCAGTTTGCGAACGCGAACCCCGAGGTCGTCGACGCGTTCCAAGAGGCGCACCGGGCGATCGCGGAGTACATCACCCTGAATCCCGACGAGTTCCGGGAGGCGCTCGGGGAGCTGGGTGAGTTCGACCCGGACGTCCTTGCCGAGATGGCACTGCCGACGTACCGCCAGGAATTGGACCGCGACTCGATCATTCGCGGTGCGGAGTTGATGGTCGACCTCGGACTACTCGGCGACGTTCCGGACATCGACGCGCACATCGACGAGGACGCCTGACGGGGCGAGATGCTGACTGGGGTGGCCGGTGGGAGCCTCCGTACTACCGGCTGCCCGGCCCCGCCACCCATGCGCGCGCGTGGTAGACGACGTCCTCGTGGGACCCGGCCAGGGCCTCGTTCAGGTCGTCCACCCGGTAGCTGCGCGCCCCGGCCCAGTCGGTGACGACGACCTCGCCGTCCGCGACCCAGAACGTGTAGGTCGGCCGGCCGTCCAGGGAGAGCACGTAGGGGACGGCGTCGATCGGCCGGCCGTCCAGGCCGTCGACCTGACCCGGCTCGCCGCGTTCGAGCGACGCGGGCGCCGTCGTGAGGGTGGCCTCGTCGAGTCGGTCCCAGGAGTGCGCGGCGAGATCGTCGGCGATCGCGTCCTCGACGATGAGGACGTCCGCGTAGCTGGGCGTCGAGTTCGGCGCGACCTCGCGTGCCCCGAGCGTGGCGGTCGTGCCGCCGACGTGGTCGGCCATCTCCAGCGAGGTCCACGCCGACGGCCGGCCGGAGTGCACCACGCGGATCGCCACACGGTAGACCGTGCCGTCCGGCTCGGCGAAGCAGGTGAGGAACCGGGTGCCGGTCGTCTGGTAGGACCGAAGCAGGACGCCCACGCTTCCGTCGTCGCCGCGGAACGCCTCGTGAACGATCGTCATGGGAGGAGATTATCGCCCCTCGGGGGAGCGACGGTCCGCGGTCAGGCGGGCAGCGGTGCCCCGGCAGGCAGCTCCGGCCTGCGGTAGGTGGCCGCCCACAGCCACGCGGTGACCGCGACGACGCAGCCCGCCAGCCCCATGTGGATGACCACCAGGTAGGCCGGCAGGCCCATCGAGTGCTGGGCGATGCCCACCGCGGCCTCCGCGACGCACAGCACGACGAGGACGTCGGCGGCCCGGCGCGCTCCGACGAGCGCCGCGTTGCGGGCAGCGAGCCGGTGGAGCAGCACGGTGGCGACGACGAGAAGGGCGACGAAGCCGTAGACGGCGAAGGCGTGCGCGCGCGTGATCGCCAGCGGGTCCAGCGGCCACCGGTACGGGTGGGTGTCGTCGCCGGAGTGCGGGCCGGCGCCGGTGACGACCGTGCCGAGAACCGTCATGACGACGGCGAGGAGCATGACGGCGCGGACGAGCAGCCGGCCACGACCACCGAGGAGGTCCGCGGCCGGGCCGTCGCCGTCCCGAAGCCGCACGAGCAGGTACGCGGAGACCGCCACGAGGAACAGGGAGCAGTACATGTGGATGCCGACGACGGCCGGGTGCAGGTCGGCGTGCACGGTGATCCCGCCGATCACGGCCTGGATGCCGATACCGACCAGGACCCACAGGGGGATCGCCCGCAGGCGGCGCGGGCGGGACCGGGTGGGCTCCCGCCACCACAGGGCGACGATGAGCGCCACCGCGATGACCCCGAGCACGCCCGTCAGCGTGCGGTTTCCGAACTCGATGTACGGGTGGTAGCTCGTCGCCTCGTGGAACACGGGCGTGAAGTTGCCGGGCTCGCAGTAGGGCCAGTCCGAGCAGCCGAGACCGGAGCCGGTCACGCGGACGAGTCCGCCGGTGACGATGATGCCGATCTGCGCGACGAGGTTCGCGATCGCGAGCCGCCACACCAGCGGCGAGACGCGCGAGTCCCGGTCGCCCCGGTCTGCAGCCGCGGGGGCAGTGGGGGAGCCGGCGCCGTCCTGGTCGATACGGGACTGTTGCTCGGGCGACGCGCTGGTGCTCATGGCCTCAGGGTACGGCTCGCCGTGGAACGTCGGCCGGTCGGCCCGGCCGTCGGATCGCTCACTCGTCCCAGCGGACGACCCGCACGGCGACGACCGGCAGCACGACCGCCCACGCGAGGAGGATCGCGAGCTCGAGACCGTCTGGGCGGCCCGTGGTCGCCAGGGCGCGCAGGGACTCGCCGAGGGCCCCCGACGGCGTCAGCTCGACGAAGCGCGCCCACCACGCCGGGTAGGCGGAGGTCGGTGCGAGCACGCCGCCGCCGGCCGCGAGCAAGGCCCACAGCCCGTTCGACAGGGCGAGCACCGCCTCGGGCCGCAGCGTCCCGCCGACGATGACCCCGAACGCGGTGAAGGCGGCGACCCCCGCTGCCACCGTGAGCACCCCGAGCGGGATCGTGACGCCGAGCGACCCGGCATCGGGCCGCCAGCCGAGGATCAGGGCGGCCACGAGCAGGACGATCACCTGCACGACGACGAGGGCGAGGACCGCGCCGATCCGCCCTGCCAGCAGGCCGCGAGGGCCGAGCGGCGTGGTGCTCAGCTGGCGGAGCACGCCCCACCGCCGGTCGAAGGCCAGCGCGATCGCGACCGACGGCAGCCCGGCCGCGGTCACGGCCAGCGTGAGGGCGGAGGCGAGTGCCGCCGGACGGGCGTCGCCGGACGGGTCGAGCGGAAGCTGGACGAGCCCCGTGTGCGTGAGCACGATCAGCGCGGCGAGCGGAAAGAACACGGTGAGCAGGAGCTGTTCGCCGTTGCGCAGGGTCGTCGCGACGTCGAAGCGCGTCTGGGCCAGCGCCCGCCGCCACGCCCCCCGGGCGGAGGGGGCGGGGTCGACGGCGCGGGCGGCGTCGGCGGTGGACTCGTGGTTCGTCATGACGCCCTCCGACGGCGAGGGGTCGCCGCCTCGTCGGCGGCCGCGAGGGTGCGGCCCGTGATCTCGAGGAACACGTCCTCCAGGGTGCGGCCCCGGGCCGTGATCTCCGCGCCGGCCCCGCCCGCCGCCGCCTCGGCGGCCGCGGCGACGTCCGCGACGTCGCGCGCGCCGGGACCCAGGGCGCCGGCGGGGAGCAGGACCCGGGCGGCGCCGTCGTCGTGCCGGACGGACGTCCGACCGGCCAGGTCGTCCCGGCCGGCCTCGGCGAGTGCGGACCGGACGAGGCGCGACCACTCCTGCGCGGGCAGGTCGCCGCCCGCGGCGCGCACGTCCACGACCGCGTGGCCGGCCAGCTCCGACGGGGTCCCGGAGGAGACGACGACGCCCGCGTCCACGATCGAGACCGTGTCGGCCAGCTCCTCGGCCTCCGCCATGAGGTGCGTGGTGAGGATGATCGCCACCCCGTCCGCGCGAAGCTCCCGCACGAGGTCCCACGTCTGGATCCGCGAGCGCGGGTCGAGCCCGGAGCTCGGCTCGTCGAGGAAGACGAGCCGCGGGCGGCCGACCACCGCGCACGCGAGCGCGAGCCGCTGGCGCTGCCCGCCCGAGAGCCGACGCACCGGGGTGCGTGCCGAGCCCGCGAGGTCGAGCCGCTCGAGAAGCTCCCCGGGCGGGACCGGCGCGTCGTACATAGAGGCGACGTGCGCGAGGACGTCGCCGGCGCGGGGTGCCATGGGGAGCCCGACGTCCTGGAGCATCACGCCGACGAGTCGTCGGAGCGCGGCGGCGTTCGAGGCCTCGGCCCTGTCGAGGCCGAGGACGTGGATCGATCCCGAGTCGGCCCGGCGCAGGCCGGCGCAGCACTCGACCGTGGTGGTCTTGCCGGCGCCGTTGGGCCCGAGGACCGCCGTGACCTCGCCCGTGCGGGCGTCCAGGTCGATGCCGGCGGCGGCGACCCGGCCGCGATAGCTCTTGCGCAGGCCGCGCACGTGCAGTGCGGAACCGGGCGCGACGTCTCCGGACGAGGACGGGGGAGAGGACACCCGTGCAGGGTACGGCGCGGGTCGTCGAAAGGGCGCTCCCGCCCGGGGCTCGGGCGGCCCCGGGTGCGTGGTGAGGGCGACACGGTTGCGTGGTGGGGGCGACGCGAGACGTTCCGTGGTCTGGCCGATCGAGTGGCGTCGGACACGGGCGGGTGTGAGGTGGGCAACCGCCGTCGCCAGGCGAATTACGCAACACTGACAATCCGCGTCGTTCCGGGCCGGGGGGCGATATACGGCACATGCCTTCGGTAAGGCTCACCTTCCTTGTGGGAGGCGATTTATCGCAGCATACTGTTACGTAATCAACGGCGAGCTCGGGTCGATCTCCCGTGCTCGCGGGCCCGGCGCCCGACGCGTCGGGCTGGACGGTTCATCTTCTCCAAGGAGGCGCGCATGACAGCATCACGCACCTCCCTCGAGCCGGAGATGGCGCAGTCGGCCGAGGAGGTCTCCACCCGCGAGCGGGTGCTCACCCTCGTGCTCGAACAGGGGCCCGTGTGCGCGGCCGATGTCGCGGAGGAGCTCGAACTGACCCCCGCGGCCGTGCGTCGCCACATCGGAGCCCTCGAGGGCCAGGGACTCATTCAGGTGCAGCAGAACCCCGGCACCTTCGCGCCGCGGCGGGGTCGCCCCGCGCGGTACTACGTGGCAACTGATGCCGGACGCGCGGAGTTCTCCAACGCGTACTCCGACCTGGCCGTCCAGCTCCTCGCCTTCATGCGCGAGCGCGGCGGGGACGAGATGGCGGACCTGTTCGCCGACCGTCGACAGGGCGAGCTCGAACGACAGTTCGCCGACCGCATCGATCCGGACGCCAGCGTCCAGGAACGGGCCGAGGCGCTCGCCCACGCACTGACCGAGGACGGCTACGCGGCCACGCTGCGTTCCGTCGGGGAGGCCGGGTTCGCGGTCCAGCTCTGCCAGGGGCACTGCCCCGTGCAGTCGATCGCCGAGGACTTCCCGCAGCTGTGCGAGGCGGAGACCAAGGCGTTCTCCCACCTGCTCGGCGTGCACGTCCAGCGCCTGGCGACCATCGCGGGCGGCGGCTACATGTGCACCACCCACGTCCCACTTGCTCTGCCCACACGTCAGACCACCCATCCGACTGAGGTCGGCACGGAAGGAATTTGATGACCACCACAACGCCCCCCACCCGGGAGCCGCTGACCCAGGAAGAGACGATCGCCTCGATCGGTCAGTACGGCTACGGATGGCACGACTCCGACGAGGCCGGCTCGGTCGCTCGCCGCGGCCTGAACGAGGATGTCGTCCGCGACATCTCGGCGAAGAAGTCCGAGTCGGAGTGGATGCTCAACCAGCGGCTCCGCGCGCTGCGTCTGTTCGACCGCAAGCCCATGCCGAACTGGGGCGCCGACCTCACCGGCATCGACTTCGACTCGATCAAGTACTTCGTGCGCTCCACGGAGAAGCAGGCGACCAGCTGGGAGGACCTCCCGGAGGACATCAAGGCGACCTACGACAAGCTCGGCATCCCCGAGGCGGAGAAGCAGCGCCTCGTCGCCGGCGTCGCCGCGCAGTATGAGTCCGAGGTCGTCTACCACCAGATCCGTGAGGACCTGGAGCAGCAGGGCGTCATCTTCCTCGACACCGACACCGCGCTGCGCGAGCACCCGGAGCTCTTCGAGGAGTACTTCGGCACCGTCATCCCGGCGGGCGACAACAAGTTCGCCTCGCTGAACACGGCCGTGTGGTCCGGCGGCTCGTTCGTGTACGTCCCCAAGGGCGTCCACGTCGAGATCCCGCTGCAGGCCTACTTCCGCATCAACACGGAGAACATGGGCCAGTTCGAGCGGACGCTGATCATCGCGGACGAGGGCTCCTACGTGCACTACGTCGAGGGCTGCACCGCGCCGATCTACAAGTCGGACTCGCTGCACTCCGCGGTCGTCGAGATCATCGTGAAGAAGGACGCCCGCGTCCGCTACACGACGATCCAGAACTGGTCGAACAACGTCTACAACCTCGTGACCAAGCGCTCCACCGTGGAGCAGGGCGGCACGATGGAGTGGATCGACGGCAACATCGGCTCCAAGGTGACGATGAAGTACCCGGCGGTCTACCTCATGGGCGAGCACGCCCGCGGCGAGACGCTCTCGATCGCGTTCGCCGGCGAGGGCCAGCACCAGGACACCGGCTCGAAGATGGTGCACCTCGCGCCGCACACCTCGAGCTCGATCGTCTCGAAGTCGGTGGCTCGCGGCGGAGGCCGCGCCTCCTACCGAGGACTCGTCCAGGTGCTCGAGGGCGCCGCGCACAGCAAGTCGAACGTGCTCTGCGACGCGCTGCTCGTCGACACCATCTCCCGCTCGGACACCTACCCGTACGTCGACGTCCGCGTCGACGACGTCGAGATGGGCCACGAGGCCACCGTCTCGAAGGTCTCCGCGGACCAGCTGTTCTACCTCATGTCCCGGGGCATGGAGGAGACGGAGGCCATGGCGATGATCGTCCGCGGCTTCGTCGAGCCCATCGCCCGTGAGCTGCCCATGGAGTACGCCCTGGAGCTCAACCGCCTCATCGAGCTCCAGATGGAAGGAAGCGTCGGCTGATGACCGCCACCCCGATCGTTGACCACTCGAAGGCGACCGCCGACGAGGCGCACAGCCACGGCCTCGTGCCGGAGGCGTCCCGCGCCGAGCGCGCCGCGTCCTTCGACCTCGCCGACCTGCCGGTGCCCACGGGCTCCGAGGAGGAGTGGCGCTTCACCCCGGTCGACCAGCTCGGCGACCTGCTCGCCGCGGCCGACGGCACGGCGACCCTCGACCTGGAGACGACCCTCCCCGAGGGGGTGACCGTCTCCGAGGTGACCGCCGACGTCGTCCGTGCGGACACGTCGCTCTCACCCGGCGACCGGCCGGCCGCCGCCGCGGTGGCGAAGGCCGAGCACGGCGTGCTCGTCTCCGTCCCGGCGAACACCCAGCTCGAGTCCCCGGTCATCCTCAACCTGTCCGGCACGGACGCCGCCGGCCTCGCGTGGGGCAACGTCCTGCTGAACGTCGGCGAGAACGCGAACGCGGTCGTCGTGCTGCGCCACACCGGCTCCGCCCGGTTCGGCGAGCGCGTCAACGTCCGTGTCGGCAACGGCGCGCACGTCACGTTCGTCAGCCTGCAGGAGTGGGACGACGACGCCGTCCACCTGTCCGAGAACGCGATCGAGGTCGGCCGCGACGCCACCCTCAAGCACATCGTGGTCACGCTCGGCGGGAAGGTCGTGCGGGTCTCGACGAACGCGCGGTTCCTCGACACCGGCGGCGACGTCGAGCTGCTCGGCCTGTACTTCACGGACGCCGGACAGCACCAGGAGCACCGCCTGTTCGTCGACCACGCCTTCCCGAAGTGCCGGTCGAACGCGACGTACAAGGGCGCCCTGCAGGGCGAGGACGCGCACTCCGTGTGGGTGGGCGACGTCCTCATCCGGAAGGAGGCGGAGGGCACGGACACCTACGAGCTCAACCGCAACCTCGTGCTCACCGAGGGCGCGCGCGCCGACTCGGTGCCGAACCTCGAGATCGAGACCGGTGAGATCGAGGGCGCGGGGCACGCGTCCGCGACCGGCCGGTTCGACGACGAGCAGCTGTTCTACCTGCGCTCGCGCGGCATCCCCGAGGAGGAGGCGCGCCGCCTGGTCGTGCGCGGCTTCTTCGCCGAGCTCATCAAGCAGATCGGCGTCCCCGACGTCGAGGAGAACCTCATCGCGGCCATCGAGGCCGAGCTGAAGATCACCGAAGAGGCCTCCGCGTGAGCTTCGTCCGGGTCGCATCGGCGGCAGACATCGCCCCGGCCGAGGTCCGGCTCGTGACCCTCGCCCTTGGCGACGGGTCCGCGCTGCGGATCGCGCTCGCCCGCGACTCGGACGGCGAGCTCCACGCGCTCGACGACTACTGCACGCACGAGCGGATCTCGCTGTCCGACGGCGAGGTCTTCGACGGGGAGGTGGAGTGCTGGAAGCACGGGTCGGCCTTCGACCTGCGCTCCGGCCGCCCCACCTCCCTCCCAGCCACGAAGCCGGTCAGGGTCTACGCCGTCCAGATCGACGGTGACGACGTCCTGATCGACCCCGACACCATCGTCAACGCCGCCTGACCGGCGTGACGCAGACGCAAAGGAATCCACACATGTCCACCCTGGAGATCAAGAACCTCCACGTGTCCGTCGAGACGACGGACGGGCCCAAGCCCATCCTCCGCGGCGTCGACCTGACGATCCGCAGTGGCGAGATCCACGCGATCATGGGCCCGAACGGCTCCGGCAAGTCGACCCTCGCGTACTCGATCGCCGGACACCCGTCCTACACCGTCACGGACGGCGAGGTCCTCCTCGACGGCGAGAACATCCTTGAGATGACCGTCGACGAGCGCGCCCGCGCCGGCGTCTTCCTCGCCATGCAGTACCCGGTCGAGGTCCCGGGCGTCACGGTGTCCAACTTCCTGCGCACCGCGAAGACCGCGATCGACGGCACGGCCCCCGCGCTGCGCACGTGGGTCAGCGACGTCAACTCCGCCATGGAGAAGCTCCGCATGGACCCGGTGTTCGCGCAGCGCGACGTCAACGCCGGCTTCTCCGGCGGTGAGAAGAAGCGTCACGAGATCCTGCAGATGAAGCTGCTCCGCCCGCAGTTCGCCGTGCTCGACGAGACCGACTCCGGCCTCGACGTCGACGCCCTGCGCGTGGTCTCCGAGGGCGTCAACGACGTCCACGCGGAAGCCGGCTCCGGGATCCTGCTCATCACGCACTACACGCGGATCCTCAACTACATCACGCCCGACTTCGTCCACGTGTTCGTGGACGGCAAGGTCGCCGAGGAGGGTGGCCCCGAGCTGGCCGCCCGCCTCGAGGCCGAGGGCTACGACCGGTTCAGCCCGGTGGGGGCCTGACGCCAGTCATGAGCTCGACGACCGACGGGATCGCCGCCGGGAGCCACGCTCCCGGCGGCGCCGCCCCGCGCCTCGATGCCGACGCCGTCCGCGCCGACTTCCCCGTCCTGGCCCGCCGACTGGCGGGGGACCGGCCGCTCGTCTACCTGGACTCCGGCGCCACCGCGCAGAAGCCCCAGGTCGTCATCGACGCCGAGTCGTCCTTCTACGAGACGCTGAACGCCGCGGTCCACCGCGGTGCCCACCAGCTCGCCGACGAGGCGACCCAGCTGTACGAGGCCGCGCGGGAGACCGTCGCGGGCTTCGTCGGCGCGCAGCCGGACGAGATCGTCTGGACGAAGAACGCCACCGAGGGCCTTAACCTCGTCGCGTACTCGTTCATCAACGCCACCGCCGGCCGCGGAGGCCGGGCGGCCCAGCGGTTCGCGCTGTCGGCGGGCGACGAGATCGTCGTGACCGAGGCCGAGCACCACGCGAACCTCGTGCCGTGGCAGGAGGTCGCCGCCCACACCGGCGCGACGCTCCGCTGGCTCACGCTGACCGAGGACGGGCGGATCGACCCGGCCTCGCTCGACATCGTCACGGACCGCACGAGGATCGTCGCCTTCACGCACGCGCAGAACGTTACCGGCGCGGTCACGGACGTGGCCCCGATCGTGGCGCGCGCGAAGGAGGTCGGCGCCTACACCGTGCTCGACGCGTGCCAGTCCGTCCCGCACCTGCCGGTCGACCTCGGCGCGCTCGGCGTGGACTTCGCGGCCTTCTCGAGCCACAAGATGCTCGGGCCGACCGGCGTCGGTGCCCTCTACGGGCGCCGGGAGCTGCTCGCGGACCTGCCCCCGTTCCTCACCGGCGGGTCGATGGTCGAGGTCGTCACCATGGAGTCGACGACCTTCATGCCGCCGCCCGCCCGGTTCGAGGCGGGCTCGCAGATGATCGCCCAGGTCGTCGGCATGGCGAAGGCCGCCGAGTACCTCACCACGCTCGGCATGGACGCGGTCGCGGCCCATGAGGCGGAGATCGCCGCGCTCCTGCTGGACGCGGTGCGTTCGGTGCCGGGGGTTCGCCTGCTCGGCCCGGACACGACCGACTCGCGGCTCGCGACGGTGGCCTTCGACGTCGACGGTGTCCACCCGCACGACGTCGGCCAGGTCCTCGACGCGAGGGGCGTGGCCGTGCGCGTGGGGCACCACTGCGCGCAGCCGATCCACCGCCACTTCGGCGTCCACGCCTCGACCCGCGCGTCCGCCGGCCCGTACACCACCCCCGACGACGTCGCGGCCTTCGCGGCCGCGCTCGCCGAGGTCCGCCCCTTCTTCGGACTGGAGGCCTGATGTCCACACCGATGGAGCAGCTCTACCAGCAGGTCATCCTCGACCACTCCAAGGAGCGGCACGGGGCCACGCTCATCGACCCGTTCGACGGCGAGTCCTTCCAGGTGAACCCGACGTGCGGCGACCAGGTCACCATGCGCGTGAAGCTGGGGGAGTCCGACTCCGGGCCCGTCGTCGACGAGATCGGGTGGGACGGCCACGGCTGCTCCATCTCCCAGGCGTCCATCTCCGTGCTGAACGACCTGGTCCTGGGCAAGGACATGGCGAGCGTCGACAGTCTCCACGAGACCTTCCGCGATCTCATGGGGAACCGGGGCAACGAGCTCGAGCCCGAGCGCATGGACGAGCTCGGGGATGCCACGGCGTTCGTCGGCGTGGCAAAGTTTCATGCACGGATCAAGTGCGCGCTGCTCGGCTGGATGGCCCTGCGCGACGCACTGGCCCACGCACTGACCCAGGAGGAGTCATGAGCGAGACCACGAACACCGAGTCGACCTACACCGGTGAGATGGCGGCCGCAGCGCCGGACCCGGCGCTGGCCGCCGAGATCGAGGAGGCGATGCGCGACGTCATCGACCCCGAGCTGGGCATCAACGTCGTCGACCTCGGCCTGGTCTACGGCATCTCGATGGACCAGTCCAACCAGGCGAGCATCGACATGACGCTCACCTCGGCCGCCTGCCCGCTGACGGACGTGATCGAGGACCAGGTGTCGGTCGCCCTCGAGGGCCTCGTCGCCGGCGTCCGCATCAACTGGGTCTGGCTGCCGCCGTGGGGCCCGGACAAGATCACCGAGGAGGGGCGCGAGCAGCTGCGCGCGCTCGGCTTCAACGTCTGAGGACACCCCTCCCCCACGTGCACCGGCACGGCACTGCGACTTGCTCGCGGCTGCCGTGCCGGTGTCGTCCTCGTGGGTGGCCGTAGCATGTGCCACGGAACCAGAGCGGTGGTCCACGATGATGTGGAGGACGATCATGACACTCCCTGGACCGTCCGTCGTTCCCGCGGACCTGGACAGCTTCCTCGACGAGCCGACCGTCGAGGCGTGGAGCAGCAGCCAGCTCGGGCGGCTGCCGGCCGCGGCCCAGGCCGAGCTCGCGCCACTGACCGTTCGGATGCGGGTCTCGGCGGGGCAGATGATCTACCGGCAGTCGGACCCGCCGTGCTTCGTCCTCGTCGTTCGAGGACTCGCTCGTATCCGGGCGCAGTCGATGGACGGCCGCTACGTGACGATCCGGTACATGCACCCCGGGGACTGCGTAGGGATCGTCACGGTCGTCACAGACCAGCAGCCCGTCGACGCCGAGGCCGTGACGGACTGCGACGTCGTGTTCGTCGACGTGGGAACCCTGCGGCGCCTCGCCACCACGCAGGCGCAGGTCGGGTGGGTCCTCGCGCAGTCCGCCGCAGCCTCGTGCATCGACGTCATCGACCTCATGACCGGGAACCTCTTCCTGTCCGTCCGACAGCGGGTGGCCCGACACCTCCTCGACCTCTCGGACAACACGGACGAGGGCCTGGTCGTGAAGGTCGGTCAGCAGGGGATCGCCGACGCGATCGGATCGGTCCGCGAGGTCGTCGCCCGCGCCCTTCGGGACCTCGAGGCGAGCGGCCTGGTGGAGCGCACGAAGCAGTGCATCCGACTGACCGACCCCTCGGCGCTCCACCGGCTGGTCACCGAGTCGCAGGCGGCTCGGCGCCGCGCCTAGCCGGTCGGGCTGCGCCCCCAGAACAGTTCGATGCCACGCCACTCGAAGTCGTCCGTCCCGACCAGCACCCCGTCGATCGCGGTGTGGAGCATGTCGGCGCTGTAGTACGGCATCTCGCTGTGGTGGAAGCCCATCCGGTCGAAGACCTTCTCGACCAGGTAGTCCAGGTGCACGTCGGCCCGCGTGCGCTCCGCGAACCGCGGGCCGAACGCGATCTCGGCGAGCACCACCGGACGACCGGGCCGAAGGATCCGGGCGAACTCCGTCGCGGTCTCGGTCCAGTCGTCGGTGTGCTGGACCCCCTGGAGGACGGCCACGGCGTCGAAGGTTCCGTCCGGGATGTCCGCGGTGTAGTCCCACCGCCAGGTCGCGAGCTGGCCGCCGCGGCCGACGCGACCCTCGAAGTAGGCGGAGCGCGCCTCGTCGACGAGCTCGACGACCCGGACCTCGCCGTCGGGCCCGACCCGCTCGCGGAGATCGTCCGCGAACCCGCATCCCTCGATCACCTCCCCGACGACGAGGACGCGGTGACCGGGGGCGAGGTCGAGGGTCGAGTAGACGAGCTCGCGGATCGCGTGTGCCCGCCTCCACATGTACGTCAGCCCACCGAGGAAGATCGCCTGGGACCAGCGGACCTGTTCGTCCCGGTCGAGGATGACGGGTCCCCACCGGTCGACGTCGTGCTGCTGGAACGCGTCCCAGGGCGACTGCGGCGCCCCGTGCCCTCTCATGCTCGCGCCCCGGTCCACGTCGTCAGTCGCCCGCCGGCATGAGGGCGTCGAGATCGGGATTCTCGGCGATGATGCCGTCCTGGACGGACAGCTCCGCCAGTCGTTCGAGCGCCGGACGGTCGATGGCCGTCGAGAACAGGGGAAGCGTGACCGCAGCAGCCTCCTCGTCTGACAGCTCCGTGTACTCGGTGACGATCGCCCGCGCCTCGTCCGGGTCGTCCTGGGCGAAGCGGGTCGCCTCGTCCAGCGCCTCGACGAACCGGGCCACCATCTCGGGGTCCTCCTGCGCGATCTGTTCCGACGTGATGGTCAGCGCGATCGGCAGGTCGGGGGAGGCCTCGACGTACGGCCACGCGATCGCGCGTGCGCCGCTCGCGAGAGTCCCGCTGAGGAAGGGCTCGACGGCCATGATCGCGTCGACGTTGCCGCCCTCGAGCTGGGCAGGCATCTCTGGGAACGGGATCTCGACGAACTCGACGAGGTCGGGATCGCCCCCGTCCTCACGGATCGAGTTCCGCATGACCGTGGAGACGATGCTGTTGAGGGTGTTGACGGCGACCGTGTGCCCCTCCAGCTGCCTCGGCGACTCGATGTCGCTGTCCTCGGCCACGAGGATCGCCCCGACGTCGTTCCCCTCCTCGCCGGTCGTGCTCGCCAGCCCGGAGACGAGATCGAGCTCCAGGCCGGACTCCAGGGCGACGAACAGGGTGGTGGCGTTGACGAACGTGAACTCGAAGTCCCCGGCGACGAGGCTCGGGATGAGGGCGGCGCCGCCGGCGCCGGTCTCGATCGTGACGTCGAACCCGTGCTCCTCGAAGATCCCTTCGGACTGGGCGAGCCAGATGGGTGCGAGGTCGGTGATGGGGTTGGCCCCGAGCGTGATGGGGGTGAGACCGTCGGAGCTCGTCGACTCCTCGGTTCCTTCGTCGTCGCCCGAGCAGGCGACCAGGAACAGGGCGGCCGAGGCCGTGATGGCGCCCAGGGCGCGGAGCTGGGCTCGGCGTCGGCTCGGCACTGGTGCGAGGGGACTGATCTTCATAGCGACTCCTTTGACGCGGATCATGCAGTGGGGGCAGGGGTGTCGGGGTGCTGTGGTCGAGGGGACGACGGTTCGGCGGACTACGAGCCGCCGAGACCGATCTCGCGAGGAGTGCCGACGAGGAGCTCCGCACCACCGGGTCGGACGACCATGAAGTCGGCGAGCATGCAGCCGACGTCGGGCTTCCACGACGGGTCGTGCAGGTCGATGTTGTTGCCGAACGTCATGCCCTCCTCGAGCACGAGGTCCCCGATGCCGGAACCGTTCAGCGCGGGTGATCCGAAGCCGGGCCGGTAGATGACGGTGGGGAACTCGGGCGACGCGAGTCCCATGGCGTGGAAGCCGAGCTCGACGAAGTCGAGGCCCGCCTTCTCCGCGGGGCGCCGGATCGCCTCCCACGCCTCCCGGAGCGTGGTTCCCGGCCGGAACGCCTCGCGGCTCGCGTCCAGGCACTCGAGCGAGACGTCCCAGATGCGCTGCAGCCTGTCCGGCACGCGAGAACCGATGTAGACCGTGTACTCGGTGTGGACGAGGTAGCCGCCGTACTTCGTGTGCCACTCGGTGACGATGACGTCGCCGTCCGCAAGCGGACGGGTGGTGGGGACGGCGGGCTGGTCGACGCCGTGGAGCAGGTGCCACAGCTCGTCCGACGGGTGCTCGACCGGCCCCGAGGCGAGGAGGTTGAAGATGTTCGGCTCGGCACCCCGCGCGATCTGGGTGCGGATCATGTCCGCGTAGACCTCGGCCTCGGTGACGCCGGGGCGGGCATGCTCGACGAGGGTGTCGAGGACCTCGCGTGCGATCGTGCCCGCGTGCCGCATGAGCGACAGCTCGGCCTCGCTCTTGACGAGCCGGAGCTCCTGGAACGCGGGGCTGAAGTCGACGAGGGTGGCGTGGGGCAGTGCGCCGGCGAGGGCCGTCATCTCGCCGTCGAGGACCGTGGGGACGGTCTGGATGGTCGACGAGAAGCCCACGACCCCGATGCGCGAGCTCCCGAGCCCGCGGTCGCGAAGCTCGGCCGCCGCCTCACGGATGCCCCGGGCGATCCGGATGTCGCTGATCCAGTCCTGGATCGAGGCCTGGAAGTGGAACGGCCGGCTCATGTGGGCCACCGCGTTGTAGAGCACCGGGTCCTGGTCGACGAAGAACAGGCCGAGCGAGCCCATCTTCGCGCCGGTGCCCATGACGTACCGCAGGTTCGCGAGCCCCATGTCCCAGTACATGTCGTTGCCGAGCAGGACCAGGGCGTCGACACCGGCGAGGACCATCTTCTTGCAGATGGCGTCCCACCTCCGGTCGCGCTCGGTGATCGGCAGGCGGGGCACGAACTCACCGGGCACCCGTGACGGCCGGGCGCCGACGGGGATCCGGTGGGGCGGGTACGGCTGGGGGAGACCGAGGGCGGCGACCTCCGGTCCTTCGTGGGCCGGGATCCCGGTGACCGTGGTCCAGTCCTCGGTGCCGGTCGGTGCGGGATCGCTCGTGGTGGTCATGCGACGGTCTCCTCGGTCGAAGTTGCGCGGGCTCCCACGACGTCGATGCCGTCGTAGAGCCACGCGAAGGACTGGTGCGCGGACTGGCTGGACCAGTGCGCGAGCATGTCGCGTCGGACGACCCGCTCGGCGCCGGAGGCATGGAAGAGCTGGCCGAACAACCGCGACGTGAGGGTGACCCTCGAGGTGCGGGAGAACCGCTCTTCGGCGTAGTCGTGGAGCGCGGACGGCACCTCACCCGGCGTGGACGCGCTGAGCGTGCGGGCGAGGACGACCGCGTCCTCGATCGCCATGCCCGCGCCCTGGGCCATGTACTGCAGGGTGGGGTGCGCCGAGTCGCCGAGGAGCGCGACGCGTCGGTCGGTCCACCTGTCGTCCGGATCCCGGTCACGCAGGACCCACATGCGCCACTCCTCGATCTTGCCGAGCAGTGTGGCCACGTTCGGGTGGACCCCCGAGAACTTGGCGTGGAGCTCGTCGGGGTCGCCGTAGACGTCGGCGCCCTCGAGGAAGCGGTCGCTGTGGAAGATCGCCCCCATGTTGAACAGCTCGCCTCGCCGCAGCGGGTAGTGGGCGAGGTGGAGGTTCGGGCCGGCCCAGAGGACGACGGAGTCCGACCGGAGGTCCTCGGGGATCTCGGTCATCGGCAGGACCGCGCGGTACGCGATGTGCCCGGTGATGCGGGGCTCGCCGTCGCCGACCAGCGACTCGCGGATCGTCGACCAGATGCCGTCCGCGCCGATGAGGACGCTTCCCGGGACCTCGTCCCCTCGCGCGGTGCGGACGAGGACGCCGTCGTTCGTCTGGTCGTAGCCCGTGACCGTCTGCTCGGTCTCGAGCCTCACCAGCGGACTCGCGGCACAGGCGCGGACGAGGACCTCGTGCAGGTCCGCGCGGTGGATCGTCGCGTACGGGTAGCCGAAGCGTTCGACGAACGCGGGGCCGAGGTCGACGGACGTGACGTGCGAGCCGTCCAGGGCGTCCATGAGGGTGAGCGTCCTGGGGAAGAAGGCGATCTCGCGGATCTCCGCAAGGACCCCGAGTGCGTCCAGCATCCTCATGACGTTCGGGCCAACCTGGATGCCGGCGCCGACCTCGCTGAACTCGGCCGCCCGCTCCAGCAGGTGTACCGGGATGCCTGCGCGTGACAGACTCAGCGCGGTTGCCATCCCGCCGATTCCGCCGCCCACCACGACGGCGGGCGTCTGATCCTTGCGTTCCACGAGTCCTCCCGAGAGTTGGTTGCTCGGAAGTCAACTCGTCGCAGGATCTCGCGTCTGTGACCGTGGTCGGGCCAGGTGTGACTTTTGTTGTGGCCTTCTCGGCCCGGGTGGATCGACCGTCAGATCCCGGCGACTACACCTCACGCACGGCGAACGTGTCGCACTGCGCCATGTCGCCGCCCTCGTAGCCGACCGTGAACCAGTGCATGCGCTGCTCGGAGGAGCCGTGCGTCCAGGTCTCGGGGGAGACCTCCTGGCCGGCGCCGGACTGGATCCGGTCGTCGCCGACCGCGCTGGCGGCCTCGAGGGCGTCGGAGATCTCGGCCTGGGTGGGCGGCACGAGCATCGGCTCGCCGGTCTCCTCCTGCGGCACCTGCGACGCCTGGTTCACCCACATCCCGGCGTAGCAGTCGGCCTGCAGCTCGAGGCGCACGCCGTCGGACTGCGGTCCCGTGTCGGTCCTGTTGGCCGTCGCCATCACCCCGGTGAGGTTCTGGATGTGGTGCCCGTACTCGTGGGCGAGGATGTACATCTGCGCCAGGGGCGCGTTGCGTGCGCCCAGCTGGGTCTCCAGCTGGTCGAAGAATCCCGTGTCCACGTACGCCTGCGTGTCCGGCGGGCAGTAGAACGGCCCGACGGCGGAGCTCGCCTGCCCGCACCCGGTGCTGACACTCCCGCTGAAGAGGGTGAAGGTCGGCTCGGTCAGCTCGATGTTCGCCTGTTCGGGAAGGATCTCGCCCCAGACGTCGTGCAGCGACGCCCAGGTGAGGACCATGCGGCAGTCGACGTCGGTGTTCGCGTCCGCGCCCGAGCACTCGCCGAGGGTCTCCTCCTCGACGGGGCCGGCGTCCCCGCCGCCACCCCCGCCAAGGAGGCCGGAGAGGTCCTGGCCGGTGAACATGTAGATCGCGAGCGCGAGGATGGCGACGACACCGCCACCGGCGGCGACGGGGCCACCCTTCCCGCGCCGGCGACGGACGCCCTCGTCGCCGCCGCTCCCGGTGGCGGAGTCTCGAAAAGTCACGGTGTCCCTCTTTCTCCCGACCGACGGTGGCGGGTGCGCCCGCCGGCGGGCGGGCGTGCGAACGAAGCGTAACGGTCGCCGACCGGTGAGGTGCACCACCGGGGCCGCTTTTGGCTGTCGTCCCGCGGCATCCCCGAACTAGCATCGATGGCGGCCAGATCGGCCGGAGCAACTCGAAGGGCAGTCATGATCACGGCGAGCGGCGTCTCGGTATCCATCGGGGACCGGGAGCTCCTCAGGGAGGCGTCGTTCCGGATCGACTCCGGGATGAAGATCGGCCTGGTCGGCCGCAACGGGGCCGGGAAGACGACGCTCACGAAGATCCTCGCCGGTGCGGAGGCGACGTCCACGACGATCGCCCACACCGGCACCATCCGTTCCTCCGGGACGGTCGGCTACCTGCCCCAGGACCCCCGCACGGGTGACCTCGACACCCTCGCCCGCGATCGCGTCCTGTCCGCGCGTGGCATCGACGCACTCCTCGGTCGCCTCCGCAGGGCCGAGCGGGAGATGGGCGACCTGTCCAACCCGGACCGGGCCGCCAAGGCCACCGACCGGTACGTCCGCCTGGACGCGGAGTTCGAGTCCCTCGGCGGCTGGGCCGCGGAGTCCGAGGCCGCCGCGATGACCTCGGCGCTCGCGCTCCCGACCCGCGTGCTCGACCAGCCCCTGCACACGCTCTCCGGCGGTCAGCGCCGTCGCGTCGAGCTCGCCCGCATCCTGTTCTCCGGCGCCGACACGTTGCTGCTCGACGAGCCGACGAACCACCTCGACCACGACTCGATCGTCTGGCTGCGCGAGCACCTGCGCACCTACGCCGGCGGCTTCGTCGTCATCTCCCACGACGTCGAGCTGCTGCGTTCGACCGTCAACACGGTGTGGCACCTGGACGCCAACCGGGGCGAGCTGGACATCTACAACCTCGGCTGGGACGCGTACGTCAAGCAGCGGGAGCTCGACGAGCGCCGCCGCCGCCGCGAGCGGGCCAACGCCGAGAAGAAGGCCGCCCAGCTCATCGGCCAGGCCGAGAAGATGCGGGCGAAGGCCACGAAGGCCGTTGCCGCCCAGAACATGCTGCGCCGCGCCGAGCGCCTGACCTCCGGGCTGGAGGGGGAGCGGCAGAAGGACCGGGTCGCGAGCCTGCGGTTCCCGGACCCCGCGCCCTGCGGCCGCACGCCGCTCACGGCATCGGGACTGAGCAAGGCCTACGGCTCCCTCGAGGTGTTCACGGGCGTGGACCTGGCGATCGACCGGGGCTCGAAGGTCGTCGTCCTCGGGCTCAACGGCGCCGGCAAGACCACGCTGCTGCGCATCCTCGGCGGCGTCGAGCAGCCGGACACCGGCGAGGTCGTGCCCGGCCACGGGCTGAAGATCGGCTACTACGCCCAGGAGCACGAGACCCTCGACACGAGCCGCACGGTCGTGGAGAACCTGCGGTCCTCGGCCCCCGACCTCACCGACACCCAGGTGCGGTCGGTGCTCGGCTCGTTCCTGTTCTCCGGCTCGGACGCGGACAAGCCGGCCGGCGTGCTGTCCGGCGGCGAGAAGACGCGGCTCGCCCTCGCCGTCCTCGTCGTCTCGTCGGCGAACGTGCTCCTGCTGGACGAGCCGACGAACAACCTCGACCCGGCCTCGCGCGACGAGATCCTCTCCGCCCTGGCCACGTTCACCGGCGCGGTCGTCCTCGTCACGCACGACGAGGGCGCGGTCGAGGCGCTGAACCCCGACCGGGTCCTCCTCCTGCCCGACGGTGACGAGGACCTCTGGTCCGCGGACTACCTCGACCTCGTCACCCTCGCGTAAACGACGCCGACCTTGCCCTCGCGTGGTCGCCGTCGACGACGACGCCGCCCCAGGCGGGCTCCGACGTCGACACCCCGGGCTCCGGCCTCGCCGTCGCCCCGGGAGCACACCCGTCCTCACAGAGCCGCACCTCCGCGTGAGCGCAGAATGTTACGTGCGGTTGAACGGACGTGACATGGGCGAAATCTCGCCTCCATAGCCTCCTGAACACCTCGGAGATTCCGGGGAGTGTGGAGGCAGATCGATGTCGTACGTCAAACCCGCTGACCTGCTCGTCGCCCTTCAGGACGCCGGCGAGGCGAAGATCAGGATGACCGCGCGGGACACGGTGATCAAGGCCGTCATGGGCGCCGCGTTCCTCACCCTCGGCGCCGCCTTCGCGGTCACCGTCTCGACCACCACCGGCATCCCGCTGCTCGGTGCGCTGCTCTTCCCGGCCGGCTTCGTCATGCTCTACCTGCTCGGCTACGACCTGCTGACCGGCGTGCTCGTCCTCGGCCCGATCGCGTGGCTCGACCGCGCGCGCGGCCTCACGCTCTGGTCGATGTTCCGCAACTGGGGCCTGGTCTTCACCGGGAACCTCATCGGCGCGCTGATGGTGGCCGTGCTCATGGCCATCGTCGTCACGTACGGCTTCGACACACCGCCCAACGAGGTCGGCCAGGCGCTCGGCCACATCGGCGAGGGCCGCACGGTCGGCTACTCCGACCACGGCGGCGCCGGCATGCTCACGCTCTTCGTCCGCGCGATGCTGTGCAACTGGATGGTCTCGACCGGCGTCATCGGCGCGATGCTGGCCAAGGACGTCGTCGGCAAGGTCGTCGCGATGTGGCTGCCGATCGCCGTGTTCTTCTTCATGGGCTTCGAGCACTCCATCGTCAACATGTTCCTCTTCCCCTCGGGCCTCCTGCTCGGCGGCGACTTCACGCTCGGCGACTACCTCGTCTGGAACGAGATCCCCACCCTCCTCGGCAACCTCGCCGGCGGCCTGCTCTTCTCCGTCACCCCCCTGGTCCTCCTCTACGGCCGCAGGCCGAGCGCGGCACTCCCCTCGGCAGGCGCGACAGCCGAGCCGGTCGCCACCTCCCCGGAGTTGACCGTCCCAGAGCCGGGCACCCCGGTGACCACGTCCGTCAGCACGACGTCCGTGACCACCCCGTCCGACGACGACGCCCCGGTCCCGGCGCACGCCTCCAGCGTGCCCGTGCCCGCCCGCCCGGGCGTGCTCGTCGCCGAGGAGTCCTGACATGACCCGCCACGTCGTCGTCCTCGGGGCGGGGATGGTCGCCCACCGGTTCGTCGAGGCCCTGCGCGCCCGGGACACGGAAGGGGCGTGGACGGTGACGGTCTTCGGCGAGGAGCCGCGCCGCCCGTACGACCGCGTCCAGCTCACCAGCTACTTCTCGGGCCGGGACCCGAAGGACCTGGAGCTCGGCGACGGGAGCCTGTGGGACGACGAGCGCGTCACTCTGCGGCGCGACTGCGCGGTCGTCGCCATCGACCGCGTGGCGCGCACCGTCACGGACCGTCTCGGCAGGGTCCACCCCTACGACGCCCTCGTCCTCGCCACCGGCGCCGCCGCGGCCGTCCCCCCGATCGACGGCGTCGACCTCCCGGGCGTGTTCGTCTACCGCGACCTCGACGACGTCGCCGCCCTGCGCGGCTGGGTCGAGACCGCGCGGGAGAACGCCCCGGTCAGCCGCGGCTGGCAGCGGCCCGTGCGCGGCGCGGTCATCGGCGGCGGACTGCTCGGCCTCGAGGCGGCCGGTGCGCTCGCCGCGCTCGGCGCGCAGACCACGGTCCTCCAGTCCGGCACGCACCTGATGAACGCCCAGATCGATCTGGGCGGCGGCGAGGCCCTCAAGAGGATCCTCCAGTCGATGGGCATCGCCGTCCGGGTCGGCGCGCGCACCGAGCGCCTGCGCCCCTCGCGCCGCACGGGCGCGGTCGGCCACCTCGACCTGGCCGGCGGCCGGATGGACGCCGACGTCGTCGTCATCGCGACGGGCAACCGTCCGCGCGACGAGCTCGCCCGTCGGGCGGGACTGGCGGTCGGCACACGTGGCGGCGTCATCGTGGGGGAGACGTGCCGGACCGAGGACGCGAACATCTGGGCGATCGGGGACGTCGCGAACGTCTCGGACACCGGCTGCGTCGGCCTGGTGGCGCCGGGCTACGCGATGGCGGAGGTCGTCGTCGACCGGCTGCTCGGGGGGAACGCGACGTACCCGGGCGCGGACACGGCGACCAAGCTCAAGCTCCAGGGCGTCGACGTGGCGAGCTTCGGCGACGCCTTCGGCACGGCCGCCGGCGCGATGGAGATCGTGCACGCGAACCCCGCCGTGGGCACGTACGCGAAGCTCGTGGTCTCCGACGACGCCCGCACGCTCCTCGGCGGCGTGTTCGTCGGGGACGCGGGCCCCTACACCGCGCTGCGTCCGCTTCTCGGCACCGCACTGCCCGGCGACCCGGGCCAGTACCTCGCGCCCGAGTCCGGCGGCGCGCCGAGCCTCGAGCTCCCCGCCGAGGCGACCGTGTGCTCGTGCAACAACGTCACGGCCGGCGAGATCAGGGACGCCGTCACGGAGCACGGCTGCACGGACCTCGCGGCCGTCAAGAGCTGCACGCGGGCCGGCACGTCCTGCGGCTCGTGCCTGCCGCTGGTCAAGAAGCTCACCACGACCGAGCTGTCACGCGCCGGCCTCGAGGTCTCCGGCGCCCTGTGCGAGCACGTCGCGATGTCCCGCGCCCAGCTCTTCGACGCCGTGCGGGTCGCCGAGCTGCACACCTTCTCCGAGATCCTCGCCCGCTTCGCCGCCCCGGGCGCCCGGGGCTGCGACATCTGCAAGCCGGTCGTCGCCTCGATCCTCGCCTCCCAGGGCAACGGGCACATCCTCTCCGACGACCAGGCCGGCCTGCAGGACACGAACGACCACGTGCTGGCGAACATGCAGAAGGACGGCACCTACTCGGTCGTCCCCCGCATCCCGGGCGGGGAGGTGACGCCCGAGCAGCTCGTCGTCATCGGTCAGGTCGCGAAGGACTTCGGGCTCTACACGAAGATCACCGGCGGGCAGCGCATCGACATGTTCGGCGCGCGGATCGAGCAGCTGCCGCACATCTGGCGGCGCCTGGTCGAGGGCGGCATGGAGTCCGGCCACGCCTACGGTAAGTCCCTGCGCACCGTGAAGTCCTGCGTCGGCTCCACCTGGTGCCGGTTCGGCGTGCAGGACTCGGTCGGCATGGCCGTCGAGCTCGAGCTGCGCTACCGCGGCCTGCGCTCGCCGCACAAGATCAAGCTCGGCGTCTCCGGCTGCGCCCGCGAGTGCGCGGAGGCGCGCGGGAAGGACGTGGGCGTCATCGCCACCGACAAGGGCTGGAACGTCTACGTCGGCGGCAACGGCGGGTTCACCCCGAGGCACGCCCAGCTGCTCGCCGAGGACCTCGACGACGCCGCCCTGGTCCGCACGATCGACCGGTTCCTCATGTACTACGTGCGCACGGCCGACCGCCTGCAGCGCACCGCCGCGTGGGTGGAGGACCACGAGGGCGGGCTGGACGCGATCCGTCAGGTCGTGATCGAGGACTCCCTGGGGATCGGCGCCGACCTCGACGCGGCCATGCAGCGGCACGTGTCGGACTACGCCGACGAGTGGCGCGAGGTCCTCGAGGACCCCGAGAAGCTGCGGAGGTTCCACTCGTTCGTCAACGCGCCCGACGCCGCCGACCCCACCCTGACGTACGTCACCGAGCGGGGCCAGATCCGGCCGGCGACGGCCGCCGACACGGCGGAGGTGTCCCGGTGATCGAGGTGTGTGTCCTGGAGGACCTCCTGCCGGAGCGCGGGGTCGCGGCCCTCGTCGGTGGTGACCAGGTCGCCCTGTTCCGACTGCTCGGTGACCGGGTGGTCGGCGTCCAGCAGCGCGACCCGTTCTCCGGCGCGAACGTGATGTCCCGCGGGATCGTGGGCAGCCGCGGTGACCGGACGACGCTCGCCTCCCCGATGTACAAGCAGGTCTTCGACCTCGCGACCGGTGAGTGCCTCGACGACCTCGGCTCGACGCCGGTCGACGGCCTGCCCGCCACCCTGAGGACCTGGGACGTGCAGGTGGTCGGCGGCGCCGTGCTCGTCGGGAACCCGGCCGGGCGGAGGGCCGCATGATCTCGCTCCTCGGCGTCGACCTCGCCGGCCTGGACGTCCTCGTCGTCGGCGGCGGGGCGGTCGCCGCCCGACGGGCCCGCGACTGGACCGAGGCGGGGGCGCTCGTCCGCGTGGTCGCTCCGAAGATCGAGCCCGGCCTGTGGGACCACCTGCAGGAGACGGGGAACTGGGCGGGCCGCGAGGTGACGGAGGAGGATGTCGACGGCGCGTGGCTCGTGCTCGCCGCGACCGACGACCCGGTCGTCAACCGCAAGGTCGCCTCCTGGGCGGAGACGCGGCGGACGTGGTGCATCGTCGCGAGCGACGCGGCCGCAGGCACCGCCCGCACGCCCGCGCTCGCGCGCAGCGGCGAGATCGCAGTCGGTGTGGTGAGCGAGGGGCGCGGCGACCCGCGCCGGGTGGCCGCCGTCCGGGACGCCCTCGCGGACCGCCTGCGCGAGGGGGTCGACCAACGACGACGCAGGCCGGGGCCGGGCCGCGTCACCCTGGTCGGCGGGGGACCGGGCGCCGTCGACCTGCTCACCGTGCGCGGGCGCAGGGCGCTCGCGGAGGCCGACGTCGTCGTCGTCGACCGGCTCGGGCCCGTCGACGTCCTCGACGAGCTCCCGCCCGGCGTGGAGGTCATCGACGTCGGCAAGGAACCCGGCCGCCACACGGTGACCCAGGACGGGATCAACGCCCTGCTGGTCCAGCACGCGCGGCGGGGCCGGCGCGTGGTGCGGCTCAAGGGCGGGGACCCGTTCGTGTTCGGCCGCGGCGGCGAAGAGGTCCTTGCGTGCCGGGAGGCCGGCATCGAGGTCGACGTCGTGCCCGGGCTGTCCAGCTCGCTCAGCGGCCCGACGCTCGCCGGGATCCCGCTCACCCACAGGGGGGTGGTCGCCGCGTTCCACGTCGTCGCCGGGCACGGCGGGCTCGACGCGACCGCGATCGCCTGCCTGACGAAGCGCTCGGCGACCGTCGTCGTGCTCATGGGTGTCTCGGCGCTCGCGACGATCGTGCGGCAGGCCCTTGGCGCCGGGGCGGACCGCGACCTTCCCGTCGCGATCGTCGAGCGGGCATCCACGGCCGAGCAGCGCGTGACGCGCGCCCCGCTCGGCGCGATCGCGGGGGTGTCCGCCGCGCGCGGCGTCACCTCGCCGGCGCTCATCGTCATCGGAGACGCCGTCGCGGTCCTCGAGGAGAGTGTGGACGTCGACACCGCGGCCCCTGGCCCCCGGTCGCTTCGGCCGTCGGAGATCCTCGCGTGAACCGGCCCGACCTCAGCCCCGTCCTCGCCGGCTGCACGATCGTGGTGACGGCGGACCGGCGCGCCCACGAGCTCGGCGCCGCGCTCGAGAGGCGCGGCGCCGTCGTGCGCCACGCGCCCGCGCTGTCGATGATCCCGCACGCCGACGACGACGAGCTGCGGGCCGCGACCGAGCGGCTCCTGGTCGAGCCGCCGGACGTCGTGGTCGTGACGACGGGGATCGGGTTCCGGGCCTGGCTGGACGCCGCCGACGCCCACGGCCTGGCGGGGGACCTGCTGGCCGTCCTCGAGAGAGCGCGGCTCATCGCCAGGGGCCCGAAGGCGCGCGGCGCGATCCAGGCGGCGGGCCTCGTGCCGGACTGGGTGACCGAGTCGGAGACCTCCGGGGAGATCTCCGACGTCCTCCTGCGGGAGGGGCCCTCCGGCCTGCGGATCGCCGTCCAGCTGCACGGGGCCGGCGCGGACGGTCTCGAGAAGGACCTTGCCGTCGCGGGCGCCGACGTCGTCCCGCTCACCGTCTACCGCTGGGGCCCGGCGCCCGACCCGCGCGCGCTCGAGAGCTCCGCGCACGCGGCGGCGTGCGGCGACGTCGACGTCGTCGCCTTCACCTCCGCACCGGGGGCCGAGGCGTGGCTGGCCGCCGCGGAGGCGCTGCCCTGCTGGGGCGGCATCGCGGAGCGCTTCGCGAGCGGCGGGCTCGTGGCTGCCGCGGTCGGCGAGATCACCGCCCGGCCGCTCGTCCGGCGAGGGATCGAGCCGCTCATCCCGGACCGCGGGCGGCTCGGGGCACTCATCCGTGAGCTCATCGCCTACTTCGGGACACCGACGTCGCGGGCCGTGACGACGGCGGCCGGACCGATGGAGATCCGCTCCGGCGGCGCGCTGCTGGCCGGGGACCTCCGCCCGCTGACCACCGGTGGCCGGGAGCTGCTCCGGCTGCTCGCCTCCCGCGCCGGTCAGGCCGTGGACCGCGCCGAGCTGCTCGCCCTCCTCCCCGACGCGACGAGCGCCCACGCCGTCGAGGTGGCGATCGCGCGCCTGCGGGAGGCGCTCGGCGCCCCCGGACTCGTCTCGACCGTCGTCAAGCGTGGCTACCGACTGGAGATGTCATGACCGCACCCGTCCTCATCGGCTGCTCCCACGGCACGAGCGACCCGGCCGGACGCGCGGCCGCCCGTGCGCTCCTCGACGCCGTCCGCGCCGCGCGACCCGGTCTGGAGGTCCGGGAGGCCTTCGTCGACGTCCAGGAGCCGGAGGTGGGCTCCGTCGTGGCCGGCGTCGTCGGGCAGGGGGAGCCGCGGGACGCGGTCGTCGTCCCGCTGCTGCTCTCGGCCGGCTACCACGTGCGTGTCGACGTCTCCGAGTCCGTGCGGGCCCGGCCGACGTGGAGCGGACGGGCGGCCGCCGCGCCCGCCCTCGGCCCCGACCCGCTGCTCGTCGACGTCGCGCTGGACCGGCTGGCCGAGTCCGGGGTGGGCCCCGACGACGCGGTCGTCGTGGCGGCCGCGGGGTCGAGCCGCCCCGAGGCGGGGGAGGACGTCGAGGAGTTCGTCGCTGCCCTCCGGCGCAGGCGCCGCGGCCCTGTGGTCGTGGGGTACGGGGCGATGGCGAGGCCGACCGTCGCGGAGGCGGTGGCCACGGCGCGGACCGGGCGGCCGCGCGTCGCCGTCCTCTCCTACCTCCTCGCGCCGGGATTCTTCTACGACCGCGTGCGGGCCGCGGGCGGCGACGTCGTCACCCGGCCGCTCGGCCCGGACCCTCGGATCGCCGACGTCGTGCTCGACCGCTACGACCGCGAGGTCACCCGGCTGCGGGCGCGGCCCGCCCGCCTCCCCGCGTGACCGTCCGGCCCGGCCGGTGCTCGGCCACCTTCGCCTCGTAGCGGGCGATCTCGTCCTCGCGCGTGGCGTCGTCCCAGCCGAGGAGGCCGCCGAGCACGCCGGCGATGTCGTCGATCTGCCCCAGCCCGCCGTCGGCGGACCAGAAGAACAGCGACGTGCGCCGCACCATGAGGTCGTCGAGCGACCCGCACATCTCCCGCCGCACCGCGTGCTCGACCTCGCCGACGGTGAGCCCGGCGCCGATCTCGCGCCGCGCCGCCGGCTCGGTGCGCCACCGGGTGATGAGCCGGTGCGTGTCCGAGCCGTACCGGCGGACCCAGGACCGGGCGATCGGCTCGGGCACGCCCGCGTCCACCGCCTGCCGGAGGACCACGCCCGGGTCGACGGGCGCGCCGCCCGCCACCGGAGTCTTCCGAGCGGCTGACGCCGTCCGCCTCCGCCCGAGCGCCTTCTCGGCCGCGTCGATCAGGTGCTTCGCCATGACGAGGTTGCTCGTCAGCTTGCCGCCGGCGATCGTGATCATCCCGGTGGGGCCGGTCGTGATGACGTGCTCGCGCGGCGTGTTGGACTCCGACGTCCCCGGCGGGGGCGCGACGAGCGGGCGCAGGCCCGCCCACGAGCCGACGACATGGTCGGTCGTGACCCGCGCCGTCGGGACGGCCCGGTTGGCCACGTTGAGCAGGTACTGCACGTCCGCCTCGTCCGGCACCACGTGGTCGAGGTCGCCGGAGTAGTCCGTGTCGGTGGTCCCGATGTAGACGTGCTCGCCGTCGCGGGAGGGGATCGGCCACACCACGCGGTTGTCGTCCGGGGATCGGAGGAACAGCGCGGTCGACAGCGGGAAGTCCTCGCGCCTGAGCACGATGTGCACGCCCTTCGTCGGCCGCAGGCGAAGGCCGCCGGAGCCGTCGTCCTCCGTCCCGGCGCCTGGCGCGCCCGTCTCCAGCGACCGCGTGACGTCGGCCCACGGCCCGGTGGCGTTGAGCACCTGCCGGGCGTGCACCTCGACGGTCTCGCCCGAGATCTCGTCCGCGACGCGGACGCCCCGCGCCGTGCCGTTCTCGAGGACGAGCCCGGTGACGGTCGCGTGGTTGAGGACGGTCGCCCCGGAGCGGTCCGCGGCCTTGACGGTGTCGAGGGTGAGCCGCGCGTCGTCGGTCAGGGCGTCGTGGAACAGCCCGGCACCCAGGAGATCCTCGGAGCGCAGGTGGGGCTCCCGCTCAAGGACCTGGCGCGGGTTCAGCATCCTGTGCCGGCGCCGCAGCCACGCCCCGGAGGCGACGTCGTAGAACGTGAGCCCGAGGCCCAGCAGCGCCCTCGTCTCAGGATCGCCCCGGTAGAGCAGGTAGAGGAACGGCCTGACCTCGGTGAGGTGGGGCGCGAGCCGCAGCAGGCGCTCCCGCTCCCGGAGGGACTCCGCGACCAGCCCGAACTGGTAGGTCTGCAGGTAGCGCAGGCCCCCGTGGATCAGCTTCGACGAGCGCGACGACGTCCCCGCGGCGAAGTCGTCCTTCTCGACGAGAAGGGTCGACAGCCCGCGCATGGCGGCGTCCCGCGCGGCGGCGGCACCGGTGATGCCGCCGCCGATGACGACGAGGTCGAACAGCGTCTCGCGCAGCGAGGCGGGGGTGGGGCGGGACACGGAGCTCCTTCGGGTGGTGGTTACTTCTTCAGCCAGCCGCGCGATCTCTCGACGGCGGAGGTCCACGCCGCGTACGCGGCGTCGCGTGCGTCGTCGGGCAGGGTGGGGGTGAAGGTGGCGTCGATCTCGACGACGGACACGGCCTCCTGAGGGTCGGCCCAGACCCCGACGGCGAGCCCGGCGAGGAGGGCCGCCCCGAGGCTGGTGGCCTCGGTGTTGCTCGGCCGCGTGACGGTGGCAGCCAGCTGGTCGGCCTGGAACTGCATGAGCAGGTCGTTCGCCGCGCCGCCGCCGTCGACCGCCATCTGCGTGATCTCGTGGCCGGAGACCTCGCTCATCGCGCCGATGAAGTCGCGCACGGAGAAGACGATGCCCTCGAGCGTGGCGCGGGCGATGTGGCCGCGCTCGGTCCCGGGCTGGATGCCGATGATCATGCCGCGGGCGTAGGCGTCCCAGTACGGGGCGGACAGGCCGGTGAGGGCGGGGACGAAGTAGACGCCGCCGTTGTCGTCCACCGACGTGGCGAGCGACTCCGACTGGGCGGAGTCGTCGATGATCCTCAGGCCGTCGCGCAGCCACTGCACCGCGGCGCCGGTGGACCCGGCGTAGCCCTCCAGGGCGTAGACGGTCTCACCCCCGATGCGCCACGCGATCTGGCAGGTCAGGCCCGAGGAGGTGTCGATGACGGGCGTGGTGCCGATCGTCATGTCGAGGAACGTGCCGGTGCCGTGCGTGCACTTGACCATGCCCGGCTCGATGCACCCCTGGGCGAAGAGCGCGGAGTGCTGGTCGGCGATCGAGGAGGTGATCGGCACCTTGGCGCCGAAGACGTCCGCCGCGGTGGTGCCGAGCAGGCCGGAATCGTCGCGCACGGCCGGGTACATCGTCACCGGGATGCCGAGGGCGCCGAGCCACTCGGCGTCCCAGTCGTCCGCCCCGAGGTCGTAGCTACCGGTGACCGACGCGTTCGACGCGCTGATGACGTGCTCCCGGCCGCCGGTGAGGCGGTGGATGAGCCATGAGTCGACCGTGCCGAACGCGATCTCACCCGCCTCCGCCCGCTCGCGGAGCCCGTCGACGTTGCCGAGCAGCCACTCGATGCTCAGCGAGGAGTACACCGGCGCCAGCGACCAGCCGGTGCGCGAGTAGATCCGCTCGCCCCACTGCCCGGCGAGCTCCGCCGCGCGGTCGGCCGTGCGCGTGTCCTGCCAGACGATCGCGCGGGTGACCGCGTCGCCTGTCGCCCGGTCCCACAGCACCGTGGTGGCGCGCTGGTTCGTGAGGCCGATGCAGGTGATGTCGCCGGGCGTCAGTCCCGCGGTCTCAAGCGCCTCGTCGATCATCGACCGCGTGGCCGTCCAGATCTCCTCGGCGTCCTGCTCCACCCGGTCGGCGGCCGGGTGGTACTGGGGGAACTCGGTGTAGGCGGTCGCGTGGATGGCGGCCGCCTCGTCGTAGATGAGTGCGCGGATGCCGGTCGTGCCGGCGTCGATGACGAGGATGCGAGTCGTCGTTGACATCGGTGCTCCTTGGGTGGGGGTGTGAGGGGGCGGTGGGTCAGAGGCCGAGCTTGCCGGGGTTGAGGATCCGGGCCGGGTCGAGGGCGGACTTCAGCCTGCGCAGCACCAGGTGGGCGCTGCCGAGCGACCGCTCCGCGTAGGGGGAGCGCGCGAGCCCGCCGCCGTGGTGGTGGGAGAGCTCCGCGCCGTGGGCGAGGCAGACGTCCATGGCCGTGGACCAGATCGCGGTGAGGCGCTCGACGGCGGCCTCGTCGCTGTCCGCGCGGCCGAGCAGGATGACGTACATCGAGGTGCCCTGCGTGTAGACGTGCGAGAAGTGGGAGAGCACCTCGTCGGCGAGGGGGAGGAGCGCCTCGCGCAGGGCGGCGTGGAGGTCGCCGATGCCGGACCACAGGTGGGCGACCTCGATGGTCTCCGCGAACCCGCCCGGCTGCGCGAGCAGGTTCTCCACGGTCGAGAAGTCGAAGCGCCGGCCCATCCACGCGGTCGCGCCCTCCGGCCCGAGCGCGCGCCCGCCGCGCCCGGTGACGAGGCGGTGAAGGACGGCGGCCTCGGCGTCCGCGATCTCCTGGGGCCCGCGCGTCCCGACGAACAGGACCGGGTGGTCGATGGTCGGGTCCGCCATCGCGTGCCGGGCCTCGTCCGTGTCGTAGAACCGCAGGAGGAAGGGCCGCAGGCCGAGGAGCGCCTGCTCGCGCATGACCTCGATGCCGTCGGCCACGGTCGGCAGCGCGTACGTCTCGAAGCGGGTGGGCAGCGCCGCGGGGAAGATCTTCAGGGTCACGGACGTGACGAGGCCGAGGGTGCCCTCGGAGCCGATGAACACGTGGCGGAGGTCCGGCCCCATGGCGGCGCGCGGGCGCGCGCCGAGCTCGGCGCTCTCGCCGGTGGCGAGGGTGACCGTGTAGCGCACGAGGAGGTCCTCGATCCCGCCGTACATCGAGGAGAACTGGCCGGTCGCGAGCGTGGCGACCCAGCCGCCGACCGTCGACCGGTACAGGGACTGGGGGGAGTGGCCGAGCGTGTAGCCGCGGGCGGCCAGCGCGTCCTCGAGCTCCCCGCCGTGCTGCGAGGCGCTCGCGGTCACGGTCATGTTGCGCTCGTCGACCTCGAACGAGGCCGGCACGGTCGAGACGTCCAGCACGATGCCGCCGTTCACCGGCAGCGGCTGCCCGGTCACCGACGAGCCGAGGCCGCGGACGGTCACCGGCACGCCGTCCCGGGTGGCGATCGCGAACACGCCGGCCGCCTCGTCGAACGAGGTCAGGCGGGCGACGACGTCCGCCCGGTGCGGGTGCGCGCCGGTCATCGCGCGCTTCGTCGCGAGCGGCCAGGTGTCCTGGCTCGTGGCGTCCAGGTCGGTCGAGGCGGTGGTCACCGCGTCGTCGCCGAGCAGCTCGCGCAGGGACTGGATCGTCGAGTCGATCACCGGGGCTCCTTCGTCAAGATTCAAACTTTGGAATATTCCGTCTCTGGAGTCTTGCGGGCCGACGGTGCCCGTGTCAAGTGCCGCCCGCGGCCCGGCGGCCACGTACATTGACCGCGGAGGTGACCGCATGACGACGGCAGCCGGGACCGGCGCGGGAACGGGCAAGCAGGGGATGCAGGCGGCGCTGCGCGCCGTCGCCGTGGACGCCATGGCGACCGGGGTGGGCGGCACGCTCACGAAGAACGCGGCGCTCGCCGCGCGCGCGGGCGCCGGCGCCGGCACCATCCAGCGCGCGTTCGACCTGCTCGCCGAGGAGGGGGCGCTCGAGGCCGTCTCACGCGGGCACCTCGGCCGGAGGCTGACGGCGCTCGACGTCGGGGCCTGCTGGCAGGCGGCCCGGCTCGCCCCCGTCCGGGTCCTGCTCTCGCCGGGAGGCGCCGTCGAGATGGACGCCGTCGAGTCCGCGCTCGCCGACGACCTCACCGCCGTCGGCGTGCCCCACACGGTGCGGCACCGGCCCGGCGGGACGCCCCGCCTCCTTCAGGTCGCCGCGGGGGAGCACGACCTCACGGTCGTCTCCGGCGGCACCTTCGACGGCGCGAGCGGGACGCTGCCCGACGGCGCGCTCGTCGAGCGCACGCTGGACACCGGCACGTACTACGCGACCGACCGCCTGGTCGTCCTCCGGCGGGCGGCCGACGTCGAGTCCGGGCGCCCGGTGCACACCGCGGGGATCGACCGGAGCTCGGCCGACCACGAGGCGCTCTCGCTCGCGGAGTTCGACGGCGGCGTCGACCTCGTCGACGTCCCGTTCCCCGAGGTCCCGGCGTACGTCGCGGACGGCGCCGTCGACGCCGGCGTCTGGCACGTCACGCGGTCACCGGTCCCGCCGCGGGCCGCCGGGCTGACCGCGCTGCCGCTCGGGCGCGCGGAGGCGCGCGCCGTCGCGGACGGCCTGTCTCGGGCCACCCTCGTCGCGTGGGCCGGGCGGCCGGAGAACCACGCCGTGCTCGGCGCCCTGGGGCTCGCCGAGGTCGGGCCGAGGCAGGCGGCCGGGTTCGCCGAGGAGCGGGAGGTCGAGGAGCGCCGCGCGGTCGCCGCGCGGGCTGCCCTTGGCGACCGGAACGGCTAGCGCGCCGCGTCCAGCCAGGCGTCCTCCTCGTCGGCGTCGCTGACGCGCCGCTCGGCCTTCGTCGACAGCTCCCCGCCGCGGGCGTAGGGCGTGCCGGCGAGCAGCGCCTCGTCCTCCTCGTCCGCCTCACGGCGGGCGAGCAGCGGGACGATCGCCAGGGCGCCGACCGCGAAGATCCACCACTGGAAGGCGTAGCTGAGGTGGTTGCCGATCGACGTCTCGGGCTCCGGGAGGTCGTTGAGACCGGTGCCGGCCGTCCCCTGGACGGGCTCGCCGAACCCCGCGACGACGACGCCGCGCCCCTCGGCGAGCTCCCTCGCGTCCGCGCCGGGGTCCGTCAGGTTGCCGAGCGCGTGCCGGATCGCGTCCTCGTCGATCGAGTAGATCCAGCCGGGCGCGGGGTCGCGGTCCGAGAAGTGCTCCGCGGCGCGGAGCCGGAGCGTGAGGGTGACGTCCCCGTCCGGCGGGGCCGGCAGGTCGGCCGGCGTCGTCTCCGGGGCGGACGCGATCCAGCCGCGGTCGACCGGGAGGAAGACCGTCCGGCCGCCGACGTCGACGACGAACATGTCCACCGCGTGCAGCGCCGCGGCGCCGTCGACCGGGCGGTTGCGCAGGGCCAGCTGGGTGCCGTCGGCGAAGCGCCCGGTCACGGTGACGTGGCGCCAGACGTCCGACCCGTCCACCATCAGGTCGCCGACAAGATCCTCCGCGGGGACCGGGGCGCTCTCGGCGGCCTCCTCGATCGCCGCCCGGCGGTCGACCTTCTCCTCGTGCCGGCCGAGCTGCCACGAGCCGAGCCACACGCAGACGCAGGCCGCGAGGATGCTCGTGACGATGAGCCCGATCCACCGGGGGCTGCGCAGGAACGCATACCGCCCGGACCGTTCGGTTCCGGGCGCGACCGCTGTGCTCATCGCAGGTACTCCCCGGGGCGGACGTGGAAGGTGGGCGCTCTCTTATACACAACTGACGCTGC
>FUHX01000043.1 GCA_900163555.1 Actinomycetales bacterium JB111
GCGGGACGGCGCCCGTCCCGTGTTGTCCGTCCCTGCCGCGCCGGGCGCCGTCCCGCCGGTCCGCCACCCCTCCGACCACCAGCCCTCCGACCGCCACCCGCCCGTCCGCCACCGGTCCGGTCTCGCCGGACGGGCGCGTGCGTCGTCGCCTCCCGCAGCGCGCTCTCGCGCAGGAGCGCGGTCGCCATGTCCGCGCTGTCCGGCAGCCGCACGCTCGATCGCCTGCCGAGCTCCGCGGCACGCGCGGCCAGTGCGCGTGCGGTCGGCCGCCTGCCGGGATCGTCGTCCAGCGCGTCGCGCGTGAGCTGCTCGACCTGCTCGTCACCGCCGGCGAGCTCCCGCACCATCGCCGCCAGCGCCCAGACGTCGGATGCCGCGGACGCGGGTCCCCCGTCGACCCGCTCGGGCGCCGTGAATCCGGGCGTCCCCGTCTCGATCCGGACGTCCCCCACGAGATCCACGAGCACCACCTCCCCCACCAGGTCGACGATGACGTTCGCCGGCGAGACGTCCCCGTGCACCACCCCACGCGCGGCCAGGTGAGCGAGCGCGTCGCCGACGTCCGCGAGGATGCTCGCCGCCTCGGGCACGGTGAGGCCCCCTCGCGCCGTACGGATCGAGGAGAGCGTCGCGCCCGGCACGAGGTCGGTGATGACGGCGAGCAACCCGCCCTCCAGCTCCACCACGTCGACCACCCGGGCGAGATGGCGGTGCGGCGCCGTCAGGAGGGAGTTCAGGCGCCGCAGCATCGGATCCGCAACCGCAGCCTCTCCCCCGCGCGACTCGAGGAGCGAGCAGATGACGGCCCGCCCGGTCTCCTCCGCCGTCGCGCTGTAGACGCGCCCAGATCCTCCCGGCAGCCGCCGCGAGAGCCGGTAGCCGGGCACCGTGGGCGTGCGCACGCCCGCTCGATCACGCCCGGCCGCTCCCCCGGAGCCACGTGCGGCCCGTCCGTCCGGACCGCCCGCACGCCGCGCCGCGGACCGCGTCCCGTCAGCGGTCCCCGTCCTCCACCGTCGTCGTCGACCCATCCCTCGAGCCAACCAGGCTCGAACGGTCCGCGTGCGACTCATCCACAGCCCGCGGGCCGTCGTCGGGCCGTCCACGGTGCGCAGGCCACCACACGGCGTTCCCGATGTCGTGCACGAGCGCGGGCACGAGCAGGCTGCGCACCACGAGCGTGTCGATGAGGACGCCGAGGGACACGATGATCGCGAGCTGCAGGAGGAAGAGCAGCGGAACCACCCCGAGCGCCGCGAAGGTCGCGGCCAGCACCACGCCGGCGGACGTGATGACCCCGCCCGTCACGGCCAGGGCCCTGCGCACGCCGCGTCTGGTCCCGAGACTGCGGGCCTCCTCGCGGGTGCGGGTCATGAGGAAGATCGTGTAGTCGATCCCGAGCGCCACGAGGAACACGAAGCCGAAGAGCGGCACGGTCGGATCCGCTCCCGGCAGGCGCAGGACGTGGTTGAACACGACCGCGACCAGACCCATCGCCGTGGCGAAGCTCAGCACGTTGGCGGCCAGCAGGAGGACCGGGGCGAGCACGGAGCGCAGGAGCACCATGAGCGTGAGCAGGATGACCACGAGCACCGCCGGGATGACGACCCGCAGGTCCCGCTCGGCGCTCAGTCTCGTGTCCAGCGTCTCGGCCGCCGCCCCGCCGACCAGCGCGTCCGGATCGGCGTCGTGCACGGCGTCGCGCAGCCGCTCCACCGTCTCCACGGCCTCGTCCGTGTCCGCGGGCCCCTCCGTGGTCGCCGACAGGAGGACCCGGCCCCCGACGTCGTCGCTCGCCTCTCCGGGTCCGTCACCACCGGGCACGGCAGAGTCGGACTCGCCCGGCTCCCCCTCCCCGCCCCCGGGCCCGCCGGGCGCGCCGCCTGGCCCTCCCTCCGACGCGGGATCGACCTGCGTCACGCCGTCGACGTCCTGGGCGGCCGTGATGACGTCGGCCGCCCGCTGCTCCGTCGTCACGATCGACACGGGCTGCACGGCGCCGGCCGGGAAGTGCTCGGCGAGGATCGCCTCGCCGTCGACCGCCTCGCTCTGCGCGAGGAAGACGTCGGACTGGCTCGTCCCGGTCGCCCGCAGGGTCGGCACGAGCGACGCGCCCGCCATGAGCGCGACGGCGGTGATCACCCAGACCCGGCGCGGACGACGGCCGATGAGCCGGGCGACGCGTCCCCACAGCCCGGGACCGTCCTCCGCCCCCATGCTCTCGCCCGGTACGTCCCTGCCCTCGCCGCTCACCCGCGGCACCCGGGGCCAGTACATGACCCGCGCACGCCTGCCGCCGATGAGGAGCATCGCGGGCAGGACGGTGAGCGCGGCGATGAGCGCGCTCGCGATGCCGATGGCGGCGATCGGGCCGAGCGAGGAGTTCGAGCCGAGGTCCGACAGCAGGAGGCAGAGCAGCCCGAGCGCGACCGTCCCGGCGGATGCGGCGATCGGCGGCAGAGACGCACGCCACGCGGCGCGCATGGCCCGGTACGGACTCTCGTGGACCGCGAGCTCCTCGCGCTGCCGGGCAACCAGCAGCAGGCCGTAGTCGGTGGCCGCGCCGATCACGAGGATCGACATGATGCCCTGCGACTGGCCGCTCAGCTGGATGAGTCCCGCGTCCGCCAGGTGGTAGACCACCAGCCCGCTCAGCGAGAGCGCGAGCACGGACGTGAGCAGCACCGTGAACGGAAGGATCGGCGACCGGTAGACGACGAGCAGGATGACGAGCACCACGCCGAGCGCGACCAGGAGGAGGAGCACGTCGATCGACCCGAACGCGTCGGTGAGGTCGGCGACGAAGCCGGCCGGGCCGGTCAGCGCGGAGGTGAGCCCGGCGTCGGCGACGGGATCCGCGACGGCCGCCCGGGCGGCCTCCACCACGGCCCCGACGACGGACTCGCCATCCGCGAGCGGCTCCTCGGTCAGCTCGGCGTCGATCGGGAGGATCACCATCGCCGCCTCGCCGTCCTCGGCGGGCACGACCACCGGGTCGGAGCCGAGCACGTCGGCAACCGTGAGGCCGCCCGGTAGGGCGGCATCCGCCGCCGCCTGCCCGAGCCCGTCGACGACGGCGAGGTCCTCGCCCGTGAGGGCTCCGCCGTCGGGCCGGGTGACGACGAGCAGCGCGGGGAGCGTGGACTGCGGGGAGATCTCGGCCTCCGCGGCGGCCGCGCGGACGGACTCCGCCCCGTCGGGCAGGAACTGCGCCGAGTCGTTGGTCTGGACCTCGCTCAGCTTCCCCATGGCCGGACCGCCGATGCCCGCGATCCCCACCCACGCCACGAGCACGAGGGCGACGATCACCGCGCGCAGCCAGCCGGGGATCCTTCGGGTTCTCGGGGATGTCTGTGCGGTCACGGCGGGCTCACGTCCTCACGGTCGATGCTGGGCGTCCGCGGGTGCGGGCGGCGCGCATTGTGCCCAGCGTGCCACGGACCGACACGGCCGAACTGCAGCGCGGGTCGGCGGGATCCGCTCACGGCGTAGCGGCCGGGTGCGGCGCGCGCCGGACGGGCCGGTATCCTGGCCGCATCATGGCCCGCACCCCGAAGAACGCCGACGACGGCGAGAAGCAGAAGAAGCCCAAGAAGAAGCGCTGGTACCACCAGTTCGTCGAGGCTTACCAGATCACTGCCGAGCACAAGCCGGCGACCCCGTGGATCCTCGCCGGCACGTTCGTGGCGATCCTCGGCGTCGGTATCGGCCTCGGGTTCGTCGCGAACCACCCGATCTACTACGGCATCATCGCGTTCTTCGTCGCGCTCATCGCCGTGCTGTTCATCCTGGGCCGCATGACCCGCACGGCCGCGTACGCGCGCGTCGAGGGACAGCTCGGTGCGGCGTCGGCGGCGCTCGGGCAGCTGGGCCGCGGCTGGTACGTCGAGGACGAGCCGTGCGCGTTCAGCCCCAAGCACCAGGACCTCGTCTTCCGCGCGGTCGGCAAGCCGGGCATCGTCCTCGTCTCGGAGGGGCCGTCGCACCGCGTGCAGCGCCTGCTCTCGGAGCAGAAGAAGAAGGCCGCGAACGTGCTCCCGGGCATCGAGGTGCACACGATCGAGGTCGGCCGCGACGAGGGGCAGGTTCCCCTGCCGAACCTCGTCCCGAAGGTCAAGCGCCTGCGGGCCGAGCGCAAGCTGAGCTCCGCGGAGATCGCGACCGTGACGAAGCGCCTGCGCACGCTGCCCGGCATCCGCCAGGCCGTGCCGAAGGGCGTGGACCCGAACCGCGCCCGGCCGGACCGCAAGGGGATGCGCGGACGCTGACCGCGTCGTCGGGCCGGTGACGCCGGATGGTTCATCCGCCGGCGGCGTGCCGTCGGACCCGGGCGGGCGGTCCCGCCCGGACGGTCCCGACTACCTGGCCCGGGCCCGGACGAGGCGCGTGCGGGCGAGGTCGTCGTGCAGGGGAACGCCCGCGACCGTGCGCCACAGCGGCGGGAGCACGAGGCAGGTGAGGACCGTCCGCAGGACGATCGAGGGGAACGACGCGCGTCCCCGGCTGAGGCTCACGACGCGCAGGCCGAGCAGGAAGTGGCCGATCGACGAGCCCAGGAATCCGCCGACCAGGATCCGCTGCAGCGCGAAGATCCCGAGGATGACGAACGGCTCGCCGTCGAAGAATCCGTAGGTGATGGCCATGGCGATGGCCCAGTCGATGGCGAGGGCGGCAAGCCTGCGGCCGAACGGTGCGCGCTCCTCGGGCCGGATCCGGTCGCGGTTCCGCGCGCCGGCACCTGCGCCGCCCGTCGGACGGCGGTCGGCTGGGGTCTTGGGGTTCGGCACCCGACAAGTCTAGGCGCCGGACGCGCTGCCGACCCGCGCGGGGTCGCCGGCCCGGTGGCGACGTGGGCGCCGCCTCACCGGACCCCCCGCAATCGCAGTCTCACCGCCACGTAACATGGCTGATACATACGGGAGACGGCGGGGAAACGCTTCGTCGCTATCGTCGTCGCAACCGAGCCGGTCCCAGCCGGTCCACCCAACGAGGAGCCGCGGATGTTTTCCAGCCCCGAAGAGGCCATCGCCTTCACCCGCAATGAGGGCGTCGAGTTCGTCGACGTCCGATTCTGCGACCTGCCGGGGGTGATGCAGCACTTCAGCATCCCGGTGAGCGGGTTCGACGAGTCGGCGTTCACCGACGGCCTGATGTTCGACGGATCCTCCATCCGCGGCTTCACGGCCATCCACGAGTCCGACATGAAGCTCGTGCCGGACGTCTCCTCGGCATACGTCGACCCCTTCCGCAAGGCCAAGACGCTCGTCGTCAACTTCTCGGTCGTCGACCCCTTCACCTCGCAGCCGTACGACCGTGACCCCCGCATGGTCGCCGCGAAGGCCGAGTCGTACCTGAAGTCGACCGGCATCGCGGACACCGTCTTCTTCGGCGCCGAGGCCGAGTTCTACCTCTTCGACTCGATCCGCTACGACTCCAGCTCCTCCGAGAGCTACTACCACATCGACTCCGTCGAGGCCGCGTGGAACACCGGCCGCGAGGAGGAGGGCGGGAACCTCGGGTACAAGACCCGCTACAAGGGTGGCTACTTCCCCGTCTCCCCCAACGACCACTTCGCCGACCTGCGCGACGACATGGTCAAGATCATGAGCCAGGTCGGCCTCGACGTCGAGCGCGCGCACCACGAGGTGGGCACCGCCGGCCAGCAGGAGATCAACTACCGGTTCGACTCGCTGCGCAACGCGGCCGACGACGTCATGAAGTTCAAGTACGTCATCAAGAACGTGGCGTGGGAGAACGGCAAGTCGGCCACCTTCATGCCGAAGCCGCTGTTCGGCGACAACGGCTCGGGCATGCACTGCCACCAGTCGCTGTGGAAGAACGGTGAGCCGCTGTTCTACGACGAGCAGGGATACGGCGGCCTGTCCGACATCGCGCGCTGGTACGTGGGCGGACTTCTCCACCACGCGCCCTCGCTGCTGGCCTTCACGAACCCGACGCTGAACTCGTTCCACCGTCTCGTGCCCGGCTTCGAGGCCCCCGTCAACCTCGTGTACTCGGCACGCAACCGCTCCGCCTGCATCCGCATCCCGGTCACGGGCTCCTCCGCGAAGGCGAAGCGCATCGAGTTCCGCGTGCCGGACCCGAGCTCGAACCCGTACCTCGCGTTCTCGGCCATGCTCATGGCCGGCCTCGACGGCATCAAGAACCGCATCGAGCCGCCGGAGCCGATCGACAAGGACCTCTACGAGCTCCCGCCGGAGGAGCACGCCCAGATCGAGCAGGTCCCGGACTCGCTCGAGGGTGCGCTCAAGGCGCTCGAGGAGGACAACGACTACCTCACCGAGGGTGACGTCTTCACGCCGGGCCTCATCGAGGCGTGGATCGACTACAAGCGCACCAACGAGATCGACCCGATCCGTCAGCGCCCCCACCCGTATGAGTTCGCCCTGTACTACGACATCTGATCCGAGGGTCTGCACCCTCGGCTGGTAGGCGCCACGAACGGCGGCCGACCTGCGGAAGCGTCCGACGACGATTCCCGGGTCGGTCGCCGTTCGTCGCGTTGGGGCGTGGCTCAGGTCGACCGGTCGGCGGTCACGCGGTCGAGGAGGTCGCCAGATGCGTCGTCCGACATCCGGACGTACGTCTGGTCCCGGGTCCCGTCGGGTTTCTCGCGCCATGCCACGACGCCGTCGCTCATCCCCCGCTCGAGCCGAGGCGCACGCGCCAGGACCGACGGCGGAGCAGCAGCTCCCACACGTCCATCTGCTCCGGTCCCCGGCAGGAGACGACCTGCCAGCCCGAGTCGATCAGCCGCCGGGCGAACTCGGCAGCGTGCGGGTCTCTAGGTTCGAGGTGTGCGAGGAACGGGGCTGTCGACCGGTCGCGACCGGGTCCCGGACGTCCTGCTCGTGTCATCCGCACACTCTGCCAGCCAGGCGTCCAGGACCCGTCGCCGCCCCTCGCCTGCACGAGGCACCTTCCCTGCGGCCGGCCGCAGACCAATCTCGCCCGCGGCCGGCCATCACCCATGCCTCAGGCAGCCGGGATGCTGCTCCGGAACTCGTTCGCCTGCTCGTAGGACTCCAGTCCGGCGTCGGAGCCGAGCCCGGTCGCCACGAGCGACCCACACGCCATGCCGAGACGCGCGGCTTCCTCGACGGACTCGCCGTCGAGCAACCCGCGGATCAGGCCGGAGGCGAAGGCGTCGCCGCAGCCGGTCGTGTCGACGACGTCGACCGCGACGGTCGGCATGCGGGCGTCGATGCTGTCCTTCGTGCTGATGGAGACACCCTCCGCCCCCAGGGTGATGATCGCGGTCCCCACCCCGCGGTCGAGGAACCACCGTGCGGCGTCGGCGTAGTTGTCGGCGCCCGTGAGGAGCAGGGAGTCGGCGTCGGACGGGAGGATGTAGTCGATGAGCGGCAGGATCGGGTCGAGCGCGGCGTGGTCCGACTCGCCGCCGTCGGTCGGCAGCAGGTCGACCGTCACCGTGATGCCGCGCTCCTTGACCCGCGTGAGGAACTCGACACTCGGGGCGCCGTCGATCCCCGGCATGAGGCCGACGCCGCCCAGGTGGATGTGCTCGATCCCCTCGAGCGCCTCGTCGCCGAGGTCCTGCGGGGCGATGAGCCCGTTGGCGCCGACGACGTGCAGCGCCGGACGGGAGCCGTCCCTGCGGATGTTGAGCATGGACGCCGAGGTCGGTCCGGCCGGGTCGGTGCGCAGTCCCGAGACCTCGACGCCCTCGCGGGTCATCTGGTCCCGGACGAACTGCCCGAGCGCGTCGTCGCCGACGACGCCGGTCGTCACCACCGGCACGCCGAGCCGCGCAAGGTTCACGGCCGGTGCGGCCGCCGTGCCGGCGACGGTCAGCTTGATCTCGTCGAGCAGGGTGAGCCCCTGCCCCTCGGGGATCGCGTCGACGTAGCGTCCCAGGACGTCAGCGATGTGCAGGCCGATGGTGCGAACTCGAGCAGTGGTCACGGTGTCTCCTGTGCCTCGTCGGTGATGGTCAGCAGTCCGATGTGGACGTCACAGGAAGTCTAGACGTGATATGACATGTGGCAACGGTCGCCGGCGACCCGCTACTCCCCCACGCGCCCGTCGATCGACTCCCGCAGCAGGTCGGCGTGCCCGTTGTGCCGGGAGTACTCCTCGACCATGTGGGTGAGGATCCAACGCAGGCTCATCGCCCGGCCGTCCGGGTAGGGACGCTTCATCAGCGAGCCGAGCCCCTCGGTCTCGTACACCCGCCGGGATGCCTCGCGCGCACGCGACGCCGACGTCTCCCACAGCGTGCGCACGTCGGCCGGATCGTCGGTCAGCGCGGTCTCCCACTCCCAGTCGGGGGTCGCCTTCCAGTCGACGCCCGACCACGGCTCCCGCTCCGGCTCGTTGCCCAGGCAGTACCCGAACCAGTCGTCCTCGACCAGTGCAAGGTGCTTCATCATGCCGACGAGGGTCATCGCGCTCGGCGGGAGGGGTTGTCGCAGCTGCTCTGCGCTCAGGCCCGCGCACTTCCACGCGAACGTCGCCCGCTGGAAGTCCAGGAACCCGTTCAAGGTCTCCCACTCGCCTGCCGCGTCGGGGGGTTCGGGCCGGTTGTCCTCCAGTTCTGTCGTCATCCGCCCAACCTAGGACCTCCCGACGACGGCCGTCGCCTCCATTTCCTCGTCCCACCGCACGTCGGCCAGCAGTCCCGCCGCCTCGAAGGCGGCGACCGCCTCGCGCGGCTGGCCCGTCCGCTCGTCCCCCGTCTCGACGACGAGGATCCCGCCCGGCGCGAGCCACTCACCGGCACCGGCCGCCGCGGCGCGCACGAGATCCAACCCGTCCTGCCCGCCGTCGACCGTCCAGACGGGTTCGAACCGCCGCGAGTCGGTCGGCATGTAGTCCAGACGTTCGCGAGGAACGTAGGGCATGTTGGCGGCGATCGCGTCCACCCGCCCGCGGAGCTCGCCGGGCAGCGGGTCGTACATGTTGCCCAGGTGCACATGCCCGCCCACCTCGGCCACGTTCCGGGCCGCGCACGCGACGGCCGCCTCGTCCACGTCGGTCGCGTGCAGCTCGATCCCCCGCACCCGTCGCGCGACGGCCAGTCCGATCGCCCCCGACCCGCAGGCGAGATCCACGACGACCGGGGTCCGGCCCAGGCGCGAGCCGGCCACGTGTCCGGCGACCACGTCGACGAGGAGCCCGGTCCGTCGTCGGGGGATGAAGACGCCGGGATCGATACCTACCCGGCCGCCGTCGAAGTCCACCCGGCCGAGGATGTACTCGAGCGGCTCTCCCGCCTCCCGGCGGGCCACACCCTCCTCGAGAACGTCCGGGTCGCCGCCGGACCTCTCGAGCAGCAGGCTCGCCTCCTCCTCCGCGAAGACGCAGCCGGCGGCGCGCAACCGCGCCGCGATCCCGGGGTCCGTCACGCCCCCACGGTAGGCCGTGAGGAACGTGTTGCAGGACACATTCGCGCGGCGTACTTTGACAATGCACGACCCCGTCAACGTCGACGAAAGGTTGATCACCATGAAGGCAGTGCGCGTGCACGCGTACGAGGAGATGCCGAAGCTGGATGACGTTCCGGAGCCCGAGATCACGGGACCCTGGGACGTCATCGTCAAGATCGGGGCGGCCGGACTGTGCCGCACCGACCTGCACATCATCGAGGGCCAGTGGGACCCGATCCAGAACCCCACGCTGCCGTACACGATCGGTCACGAGAACTCGGGCTGGGTCCACGCCGTCGGGTCGGCGGTGTCGAACGTGGCCGTGGGCGACACGGTCATCATGCACCCGCTCGTCACGTGCGGGCTGTGCCCCGAGTGCCGCCGCGGGAACGACTCGCACTGTGCGAACGCCTCGTTCCCGGGCCTGAACGCCGAGGGCGGCATGGCCGAGTACATGAAGACGAACGCGCGGGCAGTCGTCAAGCTCGACCCGTCGCTGCAGCCGAGGGACATCGCCGCGCTCGCGGACGCGGGGCTGACCGCCTACCACGCGGTCCGCAAGGCTGCCCCGCGCCTGCACCCGGGCACGCACGTGGTCGTCATCGGGTCCGGCGGTCTCGGGCACATCGGCATCCAGTCGCTCGTCGCGCTCACGGCTGCCGAGATCACGGTCCTCGACCGGTCCGAGAAGGCGCTCGAGCTCGCCACGTCCATCGGCGCGCACCACACGGTGCTCGCCACGAACGACATCGAGGCCGTCACCAAGCAGATCCACGACATCACCGGGGGCGGCGCGCACGTCGTGCTGGACTTCGTCGGCGAGCAGGGGATGGAGCTGCTCGGCCCCAACCTCATCCGCAACCAGGGCGACTACTACGTCATCGGCTACGGCGGCATGGTCAAGCTCGAGACGATCGGCATCATCTCGCGCGAGATCAACGTCATCGGCAACCTCGTCGGAACCTACGAGGACCTCGACCAGCTGATGATCCTCACCGCCCAGGGCAAGATCTCCCTGCACACGGCGGTGTACGACCTCGCCGACTACGCCACCGCGATCGACGACCTTGACAACGGCCGCCTGGTCGGCCGCGGGATCCTCGTTCCGTAGCGCCCCCGAACCACCACAGCCGGTCCCGCACGCGGGACCGGCTACCCGCCCGACGGCGGAGCCCTGGCCAGGGCTCCGCCGTCGGCGCGTGTGCGGGGGCGGCCGCCCTGCGTGGCCGCCGCGCACTCGTGCATGACGTCCCCGATACGGACCAGACCGGTCGGGAATATTGCCCATCTCCCGTCGTTCTCCTGGTGGGGAGCCGTACCACTCCCCCGTCGCGCGACCGCTTCCGGGCGCGTGGCGGAACATCCGAACAGCAGAAAGGTGGGCGGCATGGTCGTCTACAACGAGCTCATCGCCATCACGGCGGGGGCGGGCCTCATCGGGTTCGCCCTGTTCCTGGGCAACCTCCTCCGTCGCAGGACGATCGACAGCGAGGGGTGGGCCGCATTCTTCGGCGTCACCGGCCTCCTGCTACTCGCGACCGGCCTACACACGACCCTGACCTGGCCCTACGAGGCGCCGGGCTTCGAGTACTACAACATCGCATTCGGCCAGCCTGCCGCCGGGTTCGGCGCCCTGCTGCTCTTCGCCACGATCTACCTCTGGCGCCACCGCACCGCCCTCGAGGTGGGGACCGAGGGGGAGATCGAGTCGGCGACCGAGGCCACGCTGCGCGGCCTGAAGCCGGCCAGCATCTTCGTCGGGGCGCTCGGACTCGGTATGGCCGCGCTCGCCGTGACGTTCGTGCGCTTCCAGCTCGGAGCCGCTCCGCCGGAGGAGCCGATCACGGGCCGCTTCGGCCACCTCCCGGTCCTCGAGGCGCTGTTCCTGGGCGGGCTGTGGGGCATCATCGCCGTCGGTGCCCTGCTCTTCGCCATCTCGTTCTGGGCCCGGAAGCCTGGCCTGCTCCGGTGGTCGTACTGGGCGTTCCTGCTCGGCGGCATCGCACTCCTGCTGTTCGGCGCGATGAACTTCTACACCCACATCGGGATGTACACGAACTTCGCGTACGACACGAACTACCGCTGGTGACCGGCCCGTCGGACGCTTGGCGCTGACCGATCGTCGTGCCCGGTCCGGACTCCCTCGCGGGGTCACGGACCGGGCACGACGGAACTGCGTCAGTCAGTCTGGACGGCCAAACCTACGCCAGGTTCCTGGCCGCGTAGGCCGCCATGACGTCCCGGACGAACGTCGCGAACGCGACGCCGTCCCGCGTGTACGTCGCACCGAACCGGGGGTCGTCGACGTACATCTGCCCGAGGCCCGTGAACGCCTCGGCACTCGGAGCGCTTCCGCCCCAGCCGGCGCGGACCCACTCGTACTGGCGGCGACCGAGCGCGTCGGCCTCCTCTCCGTCCGGGTCGACACCGCGGGCGGCGGCGTCCGCGAAGGCTGCGACGAGCGCGTCCAGCTCCTCCCGGAAGGCCTGCCTGTCGTCGTCGGACAGGGCCGTCCACCACGCGTTGCTGCGCCGGTACGACTCGGCGCCCCAGCGCTGGACGACCTCGTCCTTGTGCTGCGTATGGTCAAATCCGTCGAACATCGTCTCCGGCATGAGTTCACCTCCGTGATCGATCATCTCGATCGTCGATCGCACCGACGCGGCCATGGTGGCAAGGCGCGCCCGCTGGTCCTCCAGGTCGGCCACGTGCCTGAGCAGCGCCTCGCGTTCGGGCACCTCCCCGTCGAGCACGGGACGGATCTCCCTGAGACCCAGCCCGAGCTCGCGCAGCACGAGGATGCGCTGGAGCCGCAGGAGACCGGCCTGGTCGAAGTACCGGAGGCCGCCGTGGCCCGTCCTCGACGGCGCCAGCAGCCCGGTACTCTCGTAGTGCCGGATCGAGCGGCTGGTCGCGCCCGAGACCTTGACGATCTCCTGCATCGACCACTCCTGCGCCCTCATGCCTCGTCTCTCTGTCGCCTCTGGTGCGTGCACCGACCATCGGTGCTCGCACCACCGTTCCGGTTGACGTTACGTCAACCGCAAGCGCGTGTGGCGCAGGTCTCGACGGCGCCAGCCCGGTCCCGTGGCAGGGACAGTCCTCCCCCACGACGACGGCTCTCCCCCGTCGCCCGCCCACTACCGTCCGACCATGGACGAGACCTCGAGGCCAGGTGCGCCCGTGGTGGCCGCACCCGGCACGGCCCGTCACGGTCGGCGCCTGCTCCGGACCGTCGGACGCGTCGTGCTCGTCCTGGTGGCGGTCGTCGTCGGGGCGCTGCTCGTCCGGTTCGGCCTCCAGGCCGTCCGCGAGTGGCGTGCACCCGGAGCGATCAGGGACTCCCTCGGTGCGGCGGTCGAGGAGGAGCGGGCCGCGTTCGCCTCCGACCGGGACACCGCCCGACCGGAGATCCTGGACCAGTTCACGGCACGGCTGGACGAGCCCGTGACCTCCGCCCTCGGCTACACGTGCGAGCTGAGGTCGATCGACCAGGGGTGGATCGTCGCCGACTGGCAACAGACCTGCGAGTGGTGGACCATCGACTACTACGTCGTCACGGACGCGGGAGTCGATCCGGTGCTCCCGGAGGACGCTCGGCGCTACGGCGCCCCGTGCTCACCCGTCTCGCTCGACTCGGCGCACGGGCGCGAGGATGAGATGGCGATCGACGTCGTCGAGGTGTCTCCTGGACAGACCGACGACGACGGCGAGCCGTGCGCCCTGCCCCGCCCGGGCGAGGCGAACTCCTCCCGCGAGCGCGGGGTGACGCTCGAGCCCGCCGACGAGACGGCGATCGGACTGGCCGACCTCGGTCCCGAGGACCGCGTGGTCGCCGTCAGCTACTCGCGCGAGTTCTACGCCGAACAGCTCGACTGCGGGATCGGGCTGCTGTTCTGCAACAGCCCGGTCGACGGACCCGTAGTGCTCGAGCCGTAGTCCCGACGACGGTCAGGCGTACGACTCCAGGTCCGCCTCGCCGCCGGCGACCGCCAGGCCGTGCGGGTGCGCCTCGTCCGGGTAGCCGACGGGACCGTCCCCCTCGATGTCGCTGACCGCCGAGCCGCCGAGCGCATGGGACTCCCACCGCTCGAGGCGCCAGCCCTCCGCCTGCGAACCCTCGACGATGACGACACCGGTGTTGGAGATGGAGTGGCCGAGGAACTGGGGTGGGACATCGACGGTCGCGGCCGCCCAGAGCACGATGATCGCCCCGTGGGCGACGAGCATGACCGTCTCGTCCCCGCCGGCGTCGATCTCGTCGACCACCGCGTTGAACCGCGCGAGGGTCTCGGTGCCGGTCTCGGCGCCGGGCATGCGGATCTCGGGATCCTCCTGCCAGCCGACGATCGTCTGGATGAAGCCGTGGATCGCCTCGTCGTCGGACCGCATCTCGTAGTCGCCGGAACGGACCTCGCGCAGGCCCTCGCGCACGTTCGGGGTCAGGCCCCGGGAGGCGGCGATCGGGGCCGCCGTCTGCTGGGTGCGCACGAGGTTCGAGACCCAGGTCGAGTCGATCGGCTCGTCGGACAACTCGTCGACGAGCGCCTCGGCCTGCTTCCTCCCCAGGTCGGTCAGGTCAGCCCCGGGAGCGTCGGAGTCGAGGGCGTTCTTGACGTTGGAGTGGGTCTGACCGTGTCTCACGAGGATGAGGCGCATGGGCCCATTGTCCCAGGCGACGACGTCGGGGACGTCCACTTCCCCCGTCAGCGAACCCCGCCCCACGGGGTCGAGGCCATGCTCGTCCCGTCCGCGTCCCCCTCCCTGGCCGTGAGGTCGGAACGCGGCGTGCGAGGTCGGAACCGCGGATTCCGACCTCGCGCTTCCCGTTCCTACCTCGCCAAGGTGGTGGGAAGGCAGGTGGTGGGGTGGGCGGTCAGTCGTCCCAGAAGAGTCGGTCGATGACCGCGCGGGAACGGCGGGCCGCCCGCAGGTAGTCCTCCTCCAGCTCCTGCCGCCCGCCCGGCGGGTAGCCCAGGAGCCGGGCGACCGACTCGAGCGGGTCGACCCCGTGGGGCAGCACGTCGATCTTCTGGCCCGACGTCCGGCCACTGACCTGCACGTTGGCGTCCCTGATCTTGCCGGCGAGCTCCCACGCCTGCCGCATCGTGGCGGCGTCCCCGGCCTGGATGTACCCGCCGGCCTCCAGCGAGGCCAGCCCCTCGGCGGTACCCGTCACGCGGAGCGACGGGTCGTCGCCGGCGTGCCGGAGCTGCCACAGCTGGACGGTCCACTCCACGTCCGCGAGCGCCCCGGGCCCGAGCTTGAGGTGCCGGTTCGCGGGCACCCCGCGCGGGATGCGCTCCTGCTCGACCCTGCCCTTGATCCGCCGGATCTCCCGCTCGCCCGCCTCGCCGATGCCGCCGGGCGCGTACCGGATCGGGTCGATGACGGCGAGGAACTTCTCCCCCAGCACCGGGTCCCCGGCCGCGACGCGTGCGCGGATCAGCGCCTGGCGCTCCCAGACCTCCGACCACCGCTCGTAGTACTCGGCGTAGGAGGCCAGCGACCGCACGAGCGGGCCGGACCGCCCCTCGGGCCGCAGGTCGGCGTCGACGGGCAGGACGGGCTCGTCGGTCACGGAGCCGAGCAGGTCCTTGACCATGCGGGCGACCGCGAGCGACCAGTCCGCCACCACGGCCTCGTCCGCGCCGGGAAGCGGGTCGTGCACGAACAGGACGTCGGCGTCGGAGGAGTAGCCGACCTCCCGGCCACCGAGGCGGCCCATGGCCACCACGAGGAACCGCGCCGGCATCTGCTCGAGCCCTTGGTCCCGGGTGACGATCTGGGTGGCGATGCGGACGGCGGCCTCGAGCGCGAGGTCCGCCACGTCCGCCAGCTCGGACCGCAGCTCGCGTGGCTGCGTGCGCAGCACGTGGGAGATCGCCACGCGCGTGGTCTCCCGACGCCGGATGTAGCGGGCGCGGCCGATGGCCACGTCCGGGTCGTCCTGCCGCTTGAGCAGCGCGTCCAGCTCGGCGGCGAGCTCCTCCCGCGTCCGCGGGGTGAGTCCGCTCGCCGAGTCGAGCCACTTGACGGCCTCGGGGAGCTGGAGCAGGAGGTCCCCGACGTACCGGGAGCTCGCGAGGAGGGTCGCCAACGACTCCGCCGCGAGCGCCGAGTCCCGCAGCAGCCCGAGGTACCAGTGGCTCGTCCCGATCGACTCGGACAGGCGACGGAAGGCGAGCAGCCCGACGTCGGGCATCGGGGCGTCCGCGAACCACCCGATCATCACCGGCAGCAGCTGACGCTGGATCGTGGCCCGCCGCGAGAGGCCCTCCGTGAGGGCGGAGATGTGCTGCAGGGATCCCTTGGGATCCTTGAAGCCGATCACCTCCATCCGCGCGGCGGCCGCCTCGGGCGCGAGCGTGGCCTCCTCGGGCGAGAGACGGGCGGTCGCCGGCAGGAGCGGCCGGTAGTAGATCTCCTCGTGCAGGCGTCGCACCTCGGAGCGGACCCGCCGCCATGCCTTCTCCAGGCCGGGGCCGTCGGTGATCCCGTCGACCCCCATCACGCGGCCGAGCACCTCCAGATCCGCCTCGCCCGAGGGGACCACCTGTGTGCGCCGGAGCCGCCACAGCTGCATGCGGTGCTCGAGGACCCTCAGGAAGCGGTAGTCCCTGTCCAGGGCGGCCGCGGAGTCCCGCCCCACGTAGCCCCCCGCCGCGAGGGCGGCGAGCGCCTCGAGCGTGGTCCTGGAGCGCAGCGTCTCGTCCGTCCGTCCGTGCACGAGCTGGAGGAGCTGGACGGTGAACTCGACGTCCCGCAGTCCCCCCTTGCCGAGCTTCAGCTGCCGGTCGGCGTCCTTCTTCGGGACGGTGTCCTCGACCCGGCGGCGCATAGCCTGCGCGTCCTCGACGAAGTTCTCCCGGCCCGCCGCTCCCCAGATCTTCGGGGCGACCGCCTCGCAGTAGGCCGCGCCGAGCTCGGCGTCGCCGGCGAGGGGTCGCGCCTTGAGCAGCGCCTGGAACTCCCAGCCCTTCGCCCACTTGTCGTAGTACGCGACGTGGCTGGCCAGCGTGCGCACGAGGGGCCCGTCCGCACCCTCGGGGCGGAGGTTCGCGTCGAGCGGCCATAGGGCCGGCTCGGTCCCCACACCCCCGACGGCGTGGGCCAGGGACTCGGCCAGCCGCGTCGCCACCTCGAGGGCCGCGTGCTCGTCGGCGACGGGCTCGCCGTCCTCCCCCAGGGCCGGCTCGGCCACGTACACGACGTCGACGTCGGAGATGTAGTTGATCTCCTTGCCGCCGGTCTTGCCCATGCCGAGGACGGCGAGGCGCACGCCCGCCCCGTGGTCCGGCAGGTCCGCGCGGGCCACGGCGAGCGCGGCGTCCAGCGCGGCACCGACGATGTCCGCGATCGACGAGGCGACGGCCGTGAAGTCGGCGAGCGGGTCCGGCGAGGTGAGGTCCGCGGCGGCGATCGCCAGCAGCCGACGACGGTACGCGCGGCGCAGCGCGCCGATGCCCTCCTCGCCGCTCAGGCTCGCGACAGGATTGGGGTCGGCGGGGTCGGCGCCCACCGCCTCCAGGGCGCCCCGCCGCTCGGCGGCCGCGCCCCGGCCGAGGGCCGGGGGCGCCTCGTCCCGGTCGAGGAGCGCGACGACGTCGGTCGGGTGGCCGACCAGGCCGTCACCAAGGGCGCGGGACGCTCCGGTGACGGCGATCAGCCGGGCGAGCGCGACGTCGTCGGAGGCGAGCTCGTCCACGAGCGCGGGCTCGTTCAGCTCGGCCGCCCGCTCGGCCATGCGCACGAGCGTGAGCAGCGCGTGGTCGGGGTCACCGGCCCTGCGCAGGGCGAGCAGGAGCCGGTCCTTCAGCTCCCCGGCGAGGTACGGGGCGAGTACGGGCTCGTCGAGCAGCTTCCCCGCGCGGGCAGGGTCGTGCACCCCCGCGCGCCGAAGCAGGGTGGTGCGCGAGACCGTCCGTCCGTTCCTCGTCACGGCTGTCGACCAGATCGAGCGCGTCAGTGCGACGGGATGAACTGCGCGAGCTCGAAGGGCGTGACCTGGTCCCGGTAGGCCTGCCACTCCTCGTGCTTGTTGCGCACGACGAAGTCGAAGGTCTCCTCCCCGAGGGTCTCGGCCACGAGCTCGGACTCCTCCATGACGTCGATCGCGTCGGCGAGCGAGGACGGCAGGGACTTGATCCCGAGCGCCCGGCGCTCCCCGCGGGTCATGAGCGAGATGTCCGTGTCCGCGGGGTCGGGCAGCTCGTACTGCTCCTCGATGCCCTTGAGCCCCGCGCGGATGATGATCGCGAACGCGAGGTAGGGGTTCGTGGCCGCGTCGAGCGCGCGGAACTCCACGCGGGTCGACTGGGACTTGCCAGGCTTGTACCCGGGCACCCGCACGAGCGCCGAGCGGTTGTTGTGGCCCCAGCTGACGTAGCTGGGCGCCTCGTCCCCGCCCCACAGCCGCTTGTAGGAGTTGACGTACTGGTTCGTGATCGCCGTGATCTCCTGGGCGTGCCGGAGGATGCCGGCGATGAAGTGCCGCCCCGTGGAGGAGAGCTGGTACTCGGCGCCCGGGTCGTGGAACGCGTTCGTGTCGCCCTCGAACAGGGAGAAGTGCGTGTGCATGCCCGAGCCCGGGTAGCCGGGCATGGGCTTCGGCATGAACGTGGCGGTCAGACCTTGCCGAAGCGCAACCTCCTTGACCACGGTGCGGAAGGTCTGGACGTTGTCCGCCATCGACAGCGCGTCCGCGAAGCGCAGGTCGATCTCGTTCTGCCCCGGGCCACCCTCGTGGTGGGAGAACTCCACCGGGATGCCCATCTCCTCCAGGGTGGTGATCGCCTCCCGGCGGAAGTCGTGGCTCGATCCGCGGGCCACGTGGTCGAAGTACCCGGCGCGGTCGGTGGGCACGAGCGGCTGTGCCGGGTCGTGCACCTCCTTGAACAGGTAGAACTCGATCTCCGGGTGCACGTAGGGCGTGAAGCCGGCGCGCGCCGCGTGCTCGAGGGTGCGGCTGAGGACGTTGCGGGGGTCGGACCGGGACGGCTCGCCGCCGGGCGTGAGCACGTCGCAGAACATGCGCGCGACACCGTGGTGCTCCGAGCGCCACGGGAGCACCTGGAACGTCGAGGGGTCGGGGCGGACGAGCATGTCCGACTCGAACACGCGCGTCAGCCCCTCGATCGCGGAACCGTCGAACCCGATGCCCTCGGAGAAGGCCGCCTCGAGCTCGGCCGGGGCGATGGCCACCGACTTCAGGGTGCCGAGGACGTCCGTGAACCACAGGCGGATGAACCGGATGTCCCGCTCCTCCACGGTCCGGAGTACGAATTCCTGCTGACGGTCCATCCCATCTCCTTCACGTCTTGGCTCTCGGTCAAGCCCGGGTATGCGACACCTATTGTGACGCACGTCGGCGGCGGCGTGCAGCGACGGGCCGGGAGCGACCTCGAGCCCGCGTAGGGTGGGCCGCATGCCGCTGTCGATAGCGATTGCCCAGGTGGACCCGTGCGCCGGCGACCTCGCCGGCAACAGCTCGCTCGTCGCCGATGCGGTGCGCGACGCCGCAGCGTCAGGCGCCCGCCTCGTCCTCCTTCCCGAGATGGTCCTCGCCGGCTACCCGATCGAGGACCTCGCGCTGCGGGGGTCGTTCCGCGCGGCCGCTGCCCAGGCGCTCACGGACCTGGCGACCGCCCTGGAGGCGGACGGCCTCGGCGGGGTGACCGTCGTCGTCGGGACCCTGGGGACGTCCGCCGACGGGCGTCCACAGAACGCGGCGGCGGTCCTGCACGGCGGCACGGTCACGGACACCTACGTCAAGCACCACCTGCCGACCTACGGCGTGTTCGACGAGTTCCGCATCTTCGCCGCCGGCGACGACACGACCGTCATCTCGGTCGACGGCCACCGCCTCGGCCTTGCGATCTGCGAGGACATCTGGCGCGACGGCGGTCCCGTCAGCCGGTACGAGGGCGAGGACCTCGACGCCCTGCTCGTCCTCAACGGCTCGCCGTTCGAGGCCGGCAAGGGGCAGGTGCGCGAGGACCTCGCCGCCACCCTCGCCGCGCGCCTGCGCTGCCCCGTCCTGTACGCGAACCTCGTCGGCGGCCAGGACGACCTCGTCTTCGACGGCCAGTCCTTCGCCACGGACGCGGTCGGCCGCGTCGTGGCGCGCGCCGCGGGGTTCACGGCGGACCGGTTGCTCGTCACCCTCGGGGACGAGCGCGCGCTGACCGCCGCCGAGGACGCGCTCGCGGAGCCGCTGGACACGATCGGCCAGATGTACTCGGCGTGCGTGCTCGGCCTCAAGGGCTACATGACGAAGAACGGCTTCACCTCCGCGATCCTCGGCCTGTCCGGCGGCATCGACTCCGCGCTGTGCGCCGCCATCGCGGCCGACGCGGTCGGGGGCGAGAACGTCGTCGGCATCTCCATGCCGTCGTCGTACTCCTCCCAGCACTCGAAGGACGACGCCGCGGACACCGCCGCCGCGATCGGTCTCGACTACCGCACCATCCCCATCGCGCCGATGGTGGAGACGTTCAAGCAGAACGTCGAGCTCACGGGCGTGGCCGAGGAGAACCTCCAGGCCCGGGTGCGCGGGGTGACCCTCATGGGCATCTCCAACATGGAGGGTCACCTCGTGCTCGCCACGGGCAACAAGTCCGAGCTCGCGGTCGGCTACTCGACGATCTACGGCGACGCCGTCGGCGGGTTCGCCCCCATCAAGGACGTCCTCAAGACGGCCGTCTGGGAGGTCTCCCGGTGGCGCAACGCCCAGGCGGAGGCCGCCGGTCAGCCGCTGCCGATCCCCGTGAACTCGATCGTCAAGCCGCCCTCGGCCGAGCTGCGGCCCGGGCAGCAGGACTCCGACTCCCTTCCCGAGTACGACCTCCTCGACGCCGTCATCCGCGACCACGTCGAGCACAGCCTCGGCCGCGCCGACCTCGTGGCCGCTGGGCACGACGCGGAGGTCGTCGACCGCGTGCTCACGCTCGTGGACCGCGCCGAGTGGAAGCGCCGCCAGTACCCCCTCGGTCCGAAGGTCACCGCGCTCGCCTTCGGCCGCGACCGGCGACTCCCGGTCACCACCCGCTGGCGCGAGACCGCCTGAACCGACCCGAGGACACCAGACGTGACTGCTAACCACACCCCGACGACGGCGCCCCGGACCCCGAAGAAGGTCCGCGTCACCCACATGAGGGCCATGCGGGACCGCGGCGAGAAGATCACGATGCTCACGGCCTACGACGCCCTGACCGCGAGCCTCGTCGACGCCGCCGGTGTCGACGTCATCCTCGTCGGCGACTCCATCGGCGACAACATGCTGGGCCACTCGACGACGCTGCCGGTCACGGTCGACGAGATGGTGGTCGCGGCCCGCGCCGTCGCCTCGGCCACGACGCGGGCACTGGTCGTCGTCGACCTCCCGTTCGGCTCCTACGAGGTCTCGCCCCGGCAGGCCCTCGAGACCTCGATCCGGATCATGAAGTCCACCGGCGCGGAGGCCGTCAAGCTCGAGGGCGGTGTCACCCGGGCCGAGCACATCCGGCTCATCACCGAGGCCGGCATCCCGGTCGTCGGCCACGTCGGGTTCACGCCCCAGTCGGAGAACCTGCTCGGCGGCAAGCGCATCCAGGGCCGCGGCGAGGGGGCGACCGAGCGGCTGCTCGCCGACGTGCGGGCCGTCCAGGACGCGGGCGCGGTCCTCGTGGTTCTCGAGATGGTGCCCGGAACGGTCGCCGCCGAGGTCACCGCCGCCGTCGACATCCCCACCATCGGCATCGGCGCGGGGGCAGGAACCGACGGACAGGTGCTGGTCTGGCTGGACATGGCCGGCATGACCGACTGGTCACCGAGCTTCGCCCGCCGCTTCGCCGAGATCGGCCGTCAGCTCACCGCGGCCGCCGGCGACTACGTCACCGCCGTCAAGTCCGGCGAGTTCCCGACGGCGGAGCACACCTTCGACGCGTAGGTCGCCGTCGGCCTACGGGTACCGGGGCGTCCGTTCACCGCGGTGACCGGACCGCGCCGCCCGACAGGGCGGTTCGTCGCGGCACCCACCCACCCGGGTGCCGCGCACGCCCGGGCGTGCGTCATCGTCGGGGCGGGACTCAGTCCTCGTCCCACTCCCGGTCGGCCTCGTCCGCCTCCTCCGTGCGCTCGCGCGCGATCTCGAACGCGTGGGACGCCTCCTCCGCGCTGGCGTACGGGCCCATGCGGTCGGCGCCGGGAGAGACCTTCCCCTGCTCGACCTGCCGCGTGACCATGTTGAACCAGAACTCACCGGTGCTCACGTGCGCTCCCCATCCGTCTGACGTCCCATCGAATCCGTGTCCGTAAACTTAGCCGCATGCTCGCCGATCGCGCCCCGCGGGGCACCCTGACCAAGGGGACCGTCTCCCCCGTCCTGACCGTCCCGGACTCGATCGAACGCCCGGAGTACGTGGGGCGCACCGGCCCCGAGCGGGTGACCGCCGGCGAGGTCAAGGACGCGGGGACGATCGAGCGGATCCGCGTCGCCTCGCGCATCGCCGCCGAGGCCCTGGAGCTGACGAGCCAGGCCGCGCGACCGGGCGTGACGACCGACGAGATCGACCGGATCGGCCACGAGTTCCTCCTCTCGAAGGGCGCCTACCCGTCGACGCTGCACTACCAGGGCTTTCCGAAGTCCCTGTGCACGTCGGTCAACGAGGTGATCTGCCACGGCATCCCCGACACGACCGTGCTCGAGGACGGCGACATCCTCAACATCGACATCACCGCCTACATCGGCGGGGTCCACGGGGACGCATCCGTGATGGCGCTCGTCGGGGACGTGGACGAGGAGTCCCGGCTCCTGGTGGAACGCACGCACGAGGCGATGATGCGCGGGATCAGGGCCGCCCGGCCGGGCCGTCAGGTCAACATCATCGGCCGCGTCATCGAGTCCTACGCCCGACGCTTCGAGTACGGCGTGGTCCGCGACTACACCGGGCACGGCGTGGGCGAGGCCTTCCACTCGGGCCTCATTATCCCGCACTACGACTCGGCCCCCCGGTTCGACGACGAGATCGTGCCCGGCATGGTCTTCACAGTCGAGCCGATGCTCACGCTCGGCGAGATCGACGGCGAGCAGTGGGACGACGGATGGACGGTCGTCACGAAGGACCGCTCGCGCACCGCGCAGTGGGAGCACACGATCCTCATCACGGAGGACGGGCCGGAGATCCTCACCACGACGACGGCCCCCTGAGTTATTTCTGACGCTAAAATATCGGGGAGCTTCGCCCCACATCTGACCTCACTTGACGACGAGAAGGACAGTCATGGCCACCCCCACGACCCACGCATTCGGCATCGACATCGGTGGATCCGGCATCAAGGGCGCCCCGGTCGACCTCGAGACCGGCACGTTCTCCGGAGACCGCGTGCGGATCCCCACCCCGAAGAAGTCCACGCCGGAGGCCGTCGTCGACGTCATCGGCGAGCTTCTCGAGCAGTTCGACGAGGACCCCTCGATCCCGGTCGGCCTCACCTTCCCGGCCCCGATCGTCGACGGCGGACTGCCGTTCGTCGCCAACCTCGACCAGTCCTGGGTCGGCGTGGACGTGGCCGAGGTCGTGCACGACCGCCTCGGCCGCAAGGTCGTCGCGCTCAACGACGCGGACGCCGCCGGCATCGCCGAGGTCCAGTACGGCGCCGCGAAGGGCGTCCCGGGCGTCGTCCTGCTCACCACCCTCGGCACCGGCATCGGCTCCGCCCTGCTCGTGGACGGCACTCTCGTGCCGAACACCGAGCTCGGGCACCTCGAGATCGACGGGCACGACGCCGAGTCCCGCGCCTCGTCCGCGGTCAAGGACCGCGAGGACCTCTCCTACAAGGAGTGGGCGACCAAGCGGCTGCAGAAGTACTACGACACGGTCGAGAAGCTCTTCTCCCCCGACCTCATCGTCGTCGGCGGCGGCGTGAGCAAGGACCACGAGAAGTTCCTCCCGCTGCTGAAGACGCGCGCCCCGATCATCCCGGCCGTGCTCCGCAACAAGGCCGGCATCATCGGCGCCGCCTACCGCGCGGGCGAGCGCGCCGAGTAGTCGGGAGACTGCCCGCGGGAGTCGCACGCCTGGCCGCGGGAGTCGCGAACCCGTGCGAGCGTACGCCGTCCGGTCCCACCTGATGGCGCCCGCGGAGTCCTTCCCCCACCCCCTTTCCCTCGCCCTCGGCGGGTGAACCTCGGCGATGGTGAGGGGGAGCACTCCCCGAGGCGTTCCGGCGTCCGAGCGGGCGAACCACGTACCCTGAGGCGGTCCCCCGGGCCCGGCTCGCGCGCGCGGAGCCACGGGCTCATCCCCTGCGGAGCCACGGGCTCCCGCCGAGTCGACGAGGAGCGCTACGTGCCCCGGTTCAATCCACCTCCGGGCTGGGACGTCCCGGCGGGCTTCATGCCGCCCGTCGGATGGCGCCCGGACCCGCGGTGGCCCGAACCGCCCGCGGGCTGGTCGATGTGGATCGTGGACCCGGTGGAGACGGGGCGCGAGATCGACGCCACCCACCGGGGCTCCCTCGACGCGACCATCCGACGTCGACCGGGATCGGCGACGAGCGCCTCCCCCGCCGCGTCGTCGCCCATGACGGGCCCGACCATCCCCGGCGCGCCTCCGCGGTCCGGCCAGTCAGCCGTCCCCGGTCCGGTGGGAGCAGCAGGACAGGTCGGCGCCCACGCGGGCTACGGCGGACCGCAGGCCGGACCCGGCGGCCCGCAGGCGCCCCCCGGCCACGGGGCCGGCATGTACGGGCCGGGCGGCGGCAACCCGAACCTCCAGTCGCACTCCAGGTTCGCGGGCCCCCAGTCCCCCGGCGAGGCCGGTCCGATGCAGGCCACGGGTCCCGGGCCCCTGCAGACCACAGGCCCGATGCAGATGACGGGTCCCGGCGCCACCTCCGGCTACCCGGGCCCCGGCTACGGCGCGACCACGTCCGCCTACGGCCCTGCGGGACCGGGTGCAACAGGACCTGGTGCACCGGGACCGGGCGCGACAGGACCCGGGACGACGGCCCCGGGCGCGACTGCGCCCGGCCCCCACCACTACTCACCCCAGGGATCGCCCACCTCGTCGGCCTCCCCGGGGGGTCCGGGCTCACCCGGATCGGCTGGTTCGGCGTCGTCGGCCGGGGCGTTCGGCTACCCGCCCTACGGGTCGGGTCCTTCGGGAGGATCCGGGTCGGGGACCGACGACCGGGGACCCTGGTACACGCGTCCCGCGCCGGCGGCCATCGCCGCATCGACGTGCGTCGCCGTCGTCGCCCTGTCGATCTGGGGCTTCGTCCTGCGGGACGGCTCGCTCGAGGACCCCCAGGATCCGGGAAAGTTCGACGTCGACCCGCCGCCGGACCCCGGTGACACCGGGATCGACGGAGCCCAGGGCGTCGACGACGTCGTCGTCGACGGCGCCGAGGACGGCGACGGCACGGAGAGCTCGAGCGACCGACAGGGCGAGACAGACTCCGACTCGGCCCTGGCCCCGAGCGGGCTGCGTTCGACCGACAGCTTCCCCCAGCTGTCGCCGAGCGAGCAGGAGGAGCACCTGGGGGCGGACGGCACCCCGACGAACGTCGAGCCCATCGCAACCTACGACGAGATGGACGTCCTCCTGGAGGACCGCTTCGCCCACTCCTCGATCATGGGGTGGACCGTGGACGACGGGACGAGCGAGGGTGCGGAGATCCGCGCCCAGTTCGTCGGCCCGACCGACTGGGACGCGACGGACGAGGTCATGGGCGCCTCCGCGCAGAACCCCCCGCCGCCCGAGGGGTACGTCTACGTCACGCAGCGGATCTCCGTCTCGATGGAGAACGCGCCGGAGGGCGACGAGTTCGGCGCGTGGCAGTCGGTCCTCGCCTACTGGGTGACGGAGGACGGCGAGGTGTACGCCGCGACCGCGTCGCTCGCCCCGGACGACCTCTACAGCCAGCCCAACGTGACGAACGACGGATCGGTCGAGGGGAACCTCATCTTCTGCCTGCCCGAGGACGCCCTCGACAACGGGTACTGGGCGATCTCGCTGTTCCACTCCTCGAACGCGTACCTGCTCACGCCGCAGCGCTGAGCGCGCGGGAGGGGGTGGGGCGGAAGAGTCGGCCGATACGCCGGGTTCTGTCCCGGCGGTCTCCCGCCGGTGGCGACCATCCATCTACGACGTACGTTGCCGCACGCCTCCAGCGACCTACCCGCAGGCTTCGGACGGGCCGCCCTCGAACGCCTGCTGTCTGGTCTTGCTCCAGGTGGGGTTTGCCGAGCCGCCACGGTCACCCGTGGCGCTGGTGGGCTCTTACCCCACCGTTTCACCCTTACCCCCGCACGAGTGCGGGGGCGGTCTGCTTTCTGTGGCACTGTCCCGCGGGTCACCCCGGGTGGGCGTTACCCACCACCCTGCCCTGCGGAGCCCGGACGTTCCTCGGCACCCGGGGACCGGGTGACGCGGCCGCCTGGCCGACTCTTCCGCAAGCGCCGAGTCTACCGCTCGGACGGACCGGCCGAGCGATGGTCCGCCCGGCTACTCTCCAGCGGTGCTCGTGCTGCTGCCCCCGTCCGAAGGCAAGACCGCTCCGACGTCCGGGGCACCCCTCGACCTGAGCTCGCTCTCGCTCGGCGGGCTGACCGACGCGCGGGCCGAGGTGCTCGCGTCACTCGCCGACGTCAGCGCCCGCCCCGACGCCCTGGAGCTGCTCAAGGCGCCCGCGGGCGCGGCCGACGAGGTGGCCGCCCAGCAGGACATCCACGGCCTGCCCACCGCACGTGCGGACGAGATCTTCACCGGCGTGCTGTTCGACCGGGCCGGCCTCGCGTCGATGTCCGACGAGGCGAAGGCCCGCGCCGAGGCCGAGATCCTCGTGATGTCGGCCGCCTTCGGCGCGCTCTCGCTCTCGGACCGCATCCCGGCCTACCGGCTCGGCGCGAGCGCGTCGCTCCCGGGCCTGCCCACCATCGGCGCGTACTGGCGCCCGCACCTGTCCCGCGAGCTCGACGCCCGCGTGGACGGCGAGCTCGTGGTCGACTGCCGGTCGGGCGGCTACCGCTCGATGTGGAAGGTCCCCCCGACGGCGGAGCTCGTCTCGGTCAGTGCCGTCACCGTCCGAGACGGCAAGCGTTCCGTCGTCTCGCACGACGCCAAGTACTTCCGGGGCCTCCTGGTCGGTCACCTCATGCGTCGCCCGGCCCCCTCCCCGACGTCGGGGGCGAGCCTCGTCGAGGCCGCGCACGAGCTGGTGGGCAGCGTTCGGTACGCGGCCGTGCCGGGCCGCGGAGGGAAGCCTCGCACCACGTGGACGCTCACGGGCGTGACGATGGAGCCCGCGCCGCGGCCGGGCGCCGCGAAGGAGCTCACCCTCGTCCTCACGCAGGAGCCCTGACCGGGAAGGACCCGGCACAGCCTCCGCGCACCGGGCCGCGCCAGCGCCCCCACATCCCGTCGAGACGCCTCGAATCGGGACGCAGAACGTCGATCTGGGTCGGGAACCGAGGTGTCTCGACGCAGGTTCAGGCGCCGGGTAGGTCGGCGAGCGAGACCGGCGGTTCAGCCGTCGACGGCCTCGCCCGGCGCGCCCACGTAGTTGACCTGACCGGTGAACCGGCCCTCGGGGTCCAGGCCGGAGACGCTGAGCATCGTCACCGATCCCGGTCGCACCCGCACGCGCCCCCATGCGCGCGGGTCGATGCCACCCACCAGGGCGACCGCCGTGCGCACGACCACCGCGTGCGCCACGAGGATGATCGTGCGTCCCTCGTCGCCCATGAAGTCACGCAGGACCTGGGCCACCCGGGCGCCGACCTGCCGGTGCGACTCCCCGCCCGGCGGCTGGTGGTCGATGTCCGCGCGGAACTCGGCGAACCCCCCGGGCCACCCGGCGTTGATCTCCTGCTCGGTCAGCCCGTTCCACTCCCCGAACGTGACCTCGCGGAGACGGTCGTCGATCGTGGCGGCACCGGTGCCGAGGATCGCGGTGATCTCCTCCGCGGTCTGCCGGGTGCGGACCATGGGCGAGGCCAGCACGTCGACCTGGGTCAGGTCGACGCCGTCGCTCGGCGCCAGGGCCTTGATGAGGCGCCCCGCGTTGCGCGCGTGCTGCCGCCCCTCCTCGGTGAGGTCCGGTCCCGGGGTGTCCGAGCCGGAGTTCTTGCCCGCCACGGTCCAGGGCGTCACGCCGTGCCGCACCAGGTAGATCTTGTTGGCCGTCCCCAGTCGCATCGCCTGCTCGCTCGACTGCGCCCTTGGCGTCGCATCGGAGGTCGCGGTGTCTGACGACCCGGTGTCGAACGAGTCGTCGTCGAAGAGCGAGGCCGGCTCGACCGGCACGGAAGCGCCCGACGACGACGCTCCCCCGCCCGAGGCGCCCCCGGCGGCCGGGCCGGGCTCCGTCGTCGGGGAATCTGCGGCTGACCCGCGCCACTCGTCGGTGTGCGCATCGGCCTTGGAGTCCATCGCCTTGTTGGCGAGGGCGTCGGCGAGCGTGTTCCTCGCGCGCGGCACCCAGGTGTAGGTCACGCGCGCGGGGTCGACGACGCCGCGGACCTCGGCGGCGAGGCGACGCATGTCGTCGTGCTTGATCTTCCACCGGCCGCTCATCTGCTCGACGACCAACTTGGAGTCCGCGCGGACCTCGATGACCGAGTCCGGGTCGATGAGGTCCGCGGCGCGCAGGCCCTCGACGACGGCCGTGTACTCGGCGACGTTGTTCGTCGTCCGCCCGAGGTAGCCCGAGCGGGTGGCGAGGACCTCGCCGGTGTCGGCATCGGCCAGGTGCGACCCGTAGCCGGCGATGCCCGGGTTGCCGCGGGAGCCGCCGTCGGTGTGGATGACGATGCGCCTCATCGACGGTCTCCGACCCGCACGAGGATGAACCCGTGGTCCTCGCTCACGATGACCTCGTCCTCCGGGGCGGTCTCGATGCGGGACTGCTCGGCGAGCGTGAAGTCGACCTGCACGCCCTCGGTGCGCGCGCCGCGGACGGCGACGGCGCCCAGCCCCCCGGTCTGGCGCCGCGCGTACTCGTACTCCTCCAGCAGCTTCGGCGGGATCGTCGCCGCGAACGCGTCGCGCTCGGCCTGCTTGGCGACGATGTCGGCATCGATCCGCGAGACGGCGGCGTCCCGCTCGGTGCCGAGAGAGGCGAGGTCGGCGGCGACGGACTCCTTCTGGGCCGTGAGGGCGGCGACCTTGTTGTCCGCCTCCTCCGCGACCTCCATCGCCTCCAGCTCGATCTCCTCGAGGGTCTGCTGGCGCCCGGCGAGGTGGGCGAGCTCCTCCTGGAGGGCGACCAGCTCGCGGGACAGCCCCTCGCCCGAGTCGAGCCGGGCCTGGTCGCGCGCGGCGCGCTCGCGCACCTGGGCGACGTCGGCCTCCGCCTTGTTCAGGGCGCGGCGGGCGTCGCCGGCGGCGGAGGTCGCGAGCACGAGCTCGTCGTGCAGGTCGGACTCCCGGCCGGTGAGGGACTCGATGTGGGCGAGCACCGGAAGGGAGCGGCGCTCGTGCGCGGCCTTCGCGAGTGCCGTGTCGATCTCCTGGAGGTCGAGCAGGCGGAGCTGGTCGACGAGGTGTGCGGTGGCCACGTCAGTTCCCTTCGGCGGGGCGATCGGATGGGGTGGGCGGCAGCTGGTCGGCCTCGGCCGACGGGGCCGGGGCTGCAGAGGCGCCGAGACGGCGGACCCAGGGGTCCGTCACGACGTCGGAGACGGTCACGTCGAGCGGGGCGCCGGCGGCCGACGCGTCCTCCCGCAGGCGCTCTGCGGCGACGTCGAGCCACGGGCGCTCGGTCGCCCAGTGCGTGGCGCCGATCAGATACGGCGTGCCGCCCGCGAGGTGCTCGGAGGCGGGGTGGTGCCGCAGGTCCGCGGTGACGTAGGCGTCCGCGCCGGCGCGGCGGGCGTCGGCGAGGAACGCGTCGCCGGATCCTCCGGAGACGGCGACCGTCCTGACGGGCGCGTCGAGGTCGCCGCCGACCGTGATACCGGCGGGCGTGGCCGGGAGTCGGTCCGCGACGAGCCGGGCGAACTCGCCCAGGGCGACCGGCTCGGGAAGGACGCCGATGCGGCCGTGGCCGGTTCCGGCGTCGGGGGTGGACGCGGGGTCGGCCGGGGCGGTCTCGTGGCGCAGCAGGGAGAAGGACGGTTCCTCGTACGGGTGAGCGGCGCGCAGCGCCGCGACGACGACCTCCTCGCTGCCTGCCGGGACGAGGAGCTCGAGGCGGTCCTCGACCACGCGCTCGACCGAGCCGATCTCACCGATGGCCGGCCGGGCGCCGTCGAGCGGGCGGAAGGTGCCGGTACCCGTCACCGAGAAGGCTGCGCGCTCGTAGTCGCCCTGGCGGCCCGCTCCCGCCGCGGCGAGGGCGTCGATCAGGGACTCGGTGTGGGTGGTGGGCACGTGGACGACGAGCGTGGCGGGCGCGGCCGCGTCCCCCGACGCGCCGGATCCGGACGGCACCAGCGGGCGCTGGTCGGTCAGCCCGAGGAGGTCGGCGAGCGCCTGGGAGACGCCGTCGACCGCGATGTCCGCGTTCGTGTGCGAGGTCAGCAGCGCACATCCGCCGGCGATGAGGCGGTGGACGATGCGGCCCTTGTCCGTGTCCGCGGCGACCGTGGTGGTGCCGCGCAGGAACAGCGGGTGGTGGACCCAGAGCAGGTCCGCCCCCAGCTCGAGCGCCTCGGCCACGACCTCCGCCGTGGGGTCGACGGCCAGGTGGACGCGACGGATCTCGGTGAGCGGGTCGCCCACCACGAGGCCGACCGCGTCCCAGCTCTCGGCCGTGGCCGGCGGGTAGCGCCGGTGGACCGCGTCGACGAGGTCACGAAGGGCGAGCGGCATGGGGACGATCGTACGTGGCGGCGGGCGGGTCGTGCGGCGCCGCCCGCCGGCCGCCGGCCGCGGTCGACCGGCGGCCCGGGCGGTGACAATCGACAGCGGCACCGCCGTCGCACCCCCGTCGCACTCCCTCGCGCCGGCCGCGGCGTGGCACCCGCGTGCCCGCGGGGCCCTGACGGACCATGGCGAGGTGCACCTCCATGCTCCGCTGACCGGCCGGGACGACGGCGGCGAGACCGCCCGCCTCCCCGGTTCCCGCCGCATCCGCGTCATCCTCACGGCGATCGTCGCGCCGCTGGTGCTGGCCACCCTCGTCGGGCTGATCGCGCTGTGGCCGAGCGGCGACAGCCCGATCGGCGAGACCGAGCTCGTCGGGGACGGGCAGGCGCTCGTCGACGCCGTCGTCACGCAGCCCCCCGACCTCTCCGACCTCGCCACCGCGGAGATCGGCGTGGAGCTGACCGGCGGCAGCCACGACGGCCTCGAGACGACCGTCCTCGCGCCCCACCCGTCGGTGGCTGAGCAGATCGACGCCGGCGACCGCGTCCAGCTCCTCTACATGCCGCAGAACATCGGCACCGGCACCCTGTACTCGTTCTGGGACTTCGACCGCACCGCGCCGGTGGGGTGGCTCGCCGTGCTCTACCTCGTGGCGGTGCTCGCCGTCGCACGGCTCAAGGGACTCGCCGCGGTCCTCGGGCTCACGGCCTCCCTCGCCGTCGTCGCGTTCTTCATGCTCCCGGGACTGATGGAGGGCACGTCGCCCCTCCTGGTGGCCCTCGTGGGCTGCTCGGCCATGATGTTCCCGGCCGTCTACCTCGCCCACGGCGTCTCGGTCCGCACGACCACCGCGCTGCTCGGCACGTTCGGCGGCCTCGCGATCACGGTCGTCCTCGCCGTGTGGGGCACCGGCGCCGCGAACCTCACCGGCTCCAGCGAGAACGGCATCACGCTCTACCAGTACTTCCCCGGCCTGTCCCTGTCCGACCTGCTCATGTGCGGCATCGTCATCGCCGGCCTCGGCGCACTCAACGACGTCACCATCACCCAGGCCTCCGCCGTGTGGGAGCTCGGCGCCGCGAACCCGTCGACCCCGAGGCGCACGCTCTTCCTCCAGGGCATGCGCATCGGCCGCGACCACATCGCCTCGACCGTCTACACGCTCGCGTTCGCGTACGTCGGCACGTCGCTGCCGCTCATCATGCTGGCCTCGCTCGCGGACCGGCCGCTCACCGACACCCTGCTGTCGGCCGAGATCGCCGAGGAGGTGGTGCGCACGCTCGTCTCCTCGATCGGCCTCGTCCTCGCGATCCCGTTGACGACCGCGATCGCGGCCGTCCTCGTCCGGTCCGGCGGCACGAGGCCGGCCGTCACGGAGTCCTCCGCCGCGAGCCCCGCGGACTCCCCCGACGACGGCGCCCCGGCAGACGTCGTCGGCGCACCTTCGGTCTGACGCACCTCGGGCGGGTAGTCACCCGCCGCAGCCACGGCCGGCAGCTGACCGGCCCTCACGCCGCCCGCCTGCGGCGCATCGCCTTGCGCTCGCGCCTGAGGATGCGGGCGAGATCGACGATGCGCTCGCGGGGCATGCGCGTGGTCGGGCCCGAGATCGACATGCCCATGCGCTGCTCGTTCGGACCGCTCACGGCGATGGCCAGCGAGGTCACGCCCTGCTCGACGTCGCCGTGGTTCTCCGACCACCCCCGCCTCCGGTCGGCGTCGAGCACCTCGACGAGCCGAGTGCGCGTGTAGCTCGCGCCGCTCGGGAGGGCGGGAAGCTCCTCGGACGGATACATGGCGGCCAGCTCCGCGGGCTCGAGATCGCCGAGCAGCGCGCGCCCGAGCGACGTGCCGTGCGCGGGTCGCCTGCTGCGCTCGCGGCTGCTCACGCGGAGCACCGCCGGGGACTCGATCGCGCCGGAGTACAGGACCTCCGCCCCGACGAGTGCGCCGACCTGGACCGTCTCCCCGCACGACTCCGAGACCCGCTCCATCATCACCTGCAGGTGGGGCGGCGTGGACTGGCCGAGGACGGCGTCGTGCACGAGTCCACCGAAGGCGGGCCCCACCCGGTACCGCGAGCCGGCCGTCCGCTCCGCGTACCCGTGGAACACGAGCATCGCGAGGAGTCGATGGGCGGTCGATGCGCCGACGCCCAGCTCGTCGCTCAGGTCCGCGACCGAGACGGCGTCGCGGCTGACGAGGAGCTCGAGGGCGCGGAGCGTCCGCGACACCCCGGCCACCGGATAGTTCGGGACGTGATGTCCCGCCGCGTCGGTCACATCGGCTCCCTGTCTCCTCGTCGAGATCCGCCCGGCAGGCCCGCTGGGTCACAGGTCCCGCCACCCCACACCCTTGCCCTGACAGGCGGCGGGCGCCCGCCCGGGATTCTCCCTGGAAGAACGGATTGCTCGCCCCGGGCGTGCGCCCCACCCTAGGTTCGCTGCCATCCGACGTCGACGTCGCACCGCGGCCACCCGCCGCACACCGCACCACCCACGCCTGCCAAGGAGCACCCGCCATGCCGGACCAGTCGGCCGATCTCTCGGACCTGCGCGACCAGCTCGTCGCGGCCAACCACATCCTCGTGGCCCACAGGGTGCTCGACGCCTTCGGCCACGTCTCCGCCCGCGTGGACGAGGACTCCTTCCTCATCTCCCGCAACCTCGCGCCCGGCAGCGTCACCGCCGACGACCTGCAGCTGCACCACCTGGCCGGCGGCGTCGACTCCGCCGAGCGGCCGTACCTCGAGACCCACATCCACGCCGAGATCTACCGGGCCCGGCCGGACGTGCGAGCGATCGTCCACTCGCACTCCGCCTCGATCCTCCCGTTCGGCCTCACCGACACCGCGTTCGTCCCGGTCATGCACATGGCGAGCTTCCTCGGCGACGCCGTCCCCGTCTACGACCAGCGGGACGCGGTCGGCGACGGGACCGACCTCCTCGTCACCGACGAGGCACGCGGCCGGGCTCTCGCCACGACGCTCGGCGACCGCACGCTCGTCCTCATGCGCGGCCACGGCTCGACCGCCGTCGGGGGATCCATCCCCGAGGTGACGTTCCGCGCGATCTACGCCGAGACCAACGCCTCGGTCCTCCTCGCCACCCTCCCCCTCGGCTCGCCGGTCGCCCTGTCCCCCGCCGAGTCCTCCACCGCCACGGCCTCCATCGGCGGGCAGATCGCCCGCGCGTGGAACGTCTGGCGATCCGCGATCGACTGACACCGCGCCCGCCGACGCCGACCCGCACCATCCATTTCCCACCCACCGAGCACCCGCTCGGGCCCACCGGCGCACCGCCGCACCGGCCGGGCCACGACCCCGAAGGGGACCCGACATGCGCACCACCCACCGACCCGCCGTCCCGGCCCTGCTTGCGGCCACCCTCCTCACCGTCGCCGCCTGCTCCGGGGACGACGACGACGCCTCCGGCGAGAGCTCCACCGACGAGAACGGACTGACCCCGGTCACCATCTCGACCCAGCCGATCGTCGACTCCGCGCCGCTCTACCTCGGCGTCGACCAGGGCTTCTACGAGGAGGAGGGCATCGACCTCACGATCGAGAACGCGAGCGGCGGCGCGGCCGTCATCCCGTCGGTCGTCTCCGGCGAGCACCAGTTCGGCCGCGGGAACCTCCTGTCCACGATGATCGCCCGGGACCAGGGCCTGGACCTGGAGTGCATCGCGAACGCGAACTCCGCCCAGGGCGTCCCGGACTTCTCCGCGATCCTCACCGCGCCGGACTCCGGCATCGAGTCGCCCGCCGACCTCGAGGGGCACACCGTCTCGATCAACAACCTCAACAACATCGGCGAGGCCATCATCCGCACCGCGATCGAGCGGGACGGCGGCGACCCGAGCCTCGTCGACTTCGTCGAGCTCGGCTTCGCCGAGGTCCCGCAGGCCATCGAGAGCGGCCAGATCGAGGCCGGCTGGGCAGTCGAGCCCTTCGTCACCGAGGCGCTCGACCTGGGCCAGGTCGCGATCTCCTGGCCGTTCTACGAGTTCCACGAGGACCTCGACGTCTCGTGCGTCTTCACCTCCGGGCAGGTCCTCGAGGAGGACCCGGAGCTCGTCGCCGCGTTCCAGCGCGCCACCGACCGGGCGCTCGAGTTCGCCGACGAGAACCCGGACGAGGTCCGGCGCATCACCGGCACCTACACCGAGATCGACGAGAGCGTGCTGGAGCGGATGGTCCTCCCCCGGTTCACGCCCGAGATGAGCCGCGAGGCCGCCGAGTTCCTCGCCGAGAAGGCGCTCGAGTACGGGATGCTCACGAACGAGCCCGACCTCGACGCCCTCCTCCCGTAGCCCGTCGCGCCCGCCGCGAGGTGGGTGATCCCCGACGCCGATGGTGACGTGGATGGCCACGTCACCACCGGCGTCGGGCGTCTCGGGCACAATGTGGGTGACGCGGCCGGTCGAGGCGACCCTCGCCGTCGGGGAGGTAGGACCGCTCCCCTTCCGCTCGCGCCGGACCGATCCCGGGAGGATCCCATGGCCCACACGTTCAGCATCATCAAGACCGTCACCCTGCCGGCCCCGCCTGAGCAGGTCTGGCATGCGGTGGCGACCCGCGAGGGACAGCGGGCGTGGTCGCCGGACCCGGATGCCGCGGAGGCGCCGGGGATGCAGGTCGAGCGCGAGGAGAACCGCCGCTTCGCGGTCCGGACGCCGACCGAGGCGAACGGGGCGTTCCATGCCTTCGAGTACCTCGTCCAGCCGCAGGCGGACGGCACCAGCGTGCTGCGCTTCGAGCACTCCGGGGACCTCGGGGAGGACTGGGAGGCACCGTACGACTACGAGGCCGCGACGTCGGGCGGCTGGGACATGTACCTGCACACGCTGACCCAGTACCTCACGTACTTCGCCGGCAGGCCCGCCACCCTCGTGCACGCCCAGGGGCCCGACGTCTCGTCGGCACCGGAGGCGTGGCCGCGGCTGCTCGCGGCCCTCGGTCTGAGCGCCCGGCCCGCGGTCGGCACGGAGGTGGTCCTCAGGCCCGAGGGGCTCGACGAGCTGCGCGGGGTGGTGGACTTCGAGGTGCCGGACGACATCGACTTCCTCGCGGTCCGCACGGATCTCGGCCTGTTCCGCTTCCACGGGATGGCGATCATGGGGCTCCCGGTCGCGGTCGGCCACTACATCTACGCCGACGCGGACGCCGACGCGCTCGGGGCCGCCTGGGAGGCGTGGCTGGCCGGCGTGTACGCCTAAGGTCCGCACGACGACGGCCCGCCCGGGAGCAAGCCGGGCGGGCCGTCGTCGTCCGCGGTGGACGCGGAGCAGAGTGGGCGGACTACAGGACGCCCCAGCGGTCGATCGCGACCGCGAGCTCCTCGCTGTCCTTCGCCGCCTCCTTCACGGGCGTGCCTGAGACGGCGGCCTCGATCGCCGCGTGCATCGCCCGTACGCCGGCGCCCGCGCCCCCGGGGTGGCCCTGGATCGCGCCGCCGACGCCGAGGATGACCTCGGGGCCGATCTCGCTCAGGTAGCGCTCGACCGTGCCCGGGTGGACGCCGCCGCCGATGATCGGGGCGGTGGCCCTGAGTGCGAGCGACCCGGTGACGAGCGCGTTCGCGGTCTGGCGGTAGGACGCGGGGCTCATCGGGTACCCGCCGTAGGGCGTGTTGACGAGGGCGAGGTCGGCGCCGGCGAGGCGCGCGAGGGTGCCGTTCGTCAGGGCGGCCGACATGCCCGTCGTCGGGTTCTCGTAGTACGGGGCCGAGCCGGCGAAGTGGCCGAGGATCGGCACGTCGACCGCCTCGGACAGCGCCTGCATCGAGCCGTACCCGACGTTCGCGTAGGCCACCATGAGGCCCTCGGCGCCGGCGTCGACGGCCCGGCGGGCGGTGTCGAGCATCCGGTCGGGACGGTCGGTGATGTTGACGAAGTACAGCGCGCGCCGCCCCGTCTCCTGGGCAGCCCGGTCGACGGCGTCGCGGTAGGCGCGCACGCGGTCCACCACCGGGGAGAAGGACGTGTTGCCGAGGAGCTCGTCGTCCTTGATGAGGTCCACCCCGCCGAGAGCCGTCTGGTAGACGATCTCGGCGCCCGCCTCCGGCGTCAGGCCCGTGCAGGGCTTGACCATGTTGAGCAGCAGCGGCCGGTCGGTCACGCCGACGAGCTCGCGCAGTCCGGCGGCGCCGAAACGGGGTCCCGCGAACTGCTCCACGAGGGGGTCGGGCAGCGTGAGCTTCACGAGCTTCGCCTGGACGGACGTCGACGCGTCGTTCCCGATGACCGTGGTCAACAGCTGCGGGATCGAGTCGCCGACGTTGACGGCGGGGATCGCGATCGTCGCGAGGTACCAGGTGGCCGGGGCGTCGTCGACGAGGTCGGAGCCCGGGATCGGCTGGACGTCCACGACGCGGGCCTCGTGCCCCGCGCGCAGCTCGTCGGTGAGACCCGGCACCGGCAGCCACGTGCCGGTGGACTGGCCGACGGCGAACTTGCGCACGATCTCGTGGGCGTCCGCGCCCGCGCCGATCTGCAGCACGTAGGAGGCGAGGATGGCGTCGTCGGTGGGAAGTGCCGGAGGTGTGCTCACGTCGTCGTGCTCCTTCGTGGGGTGACTGCTGCGTGGGGCGGCGCGATCGCGCGCCGGCGGGATGCGGCCGGGCCCTCGGCCGCATCCCGGGGTGCGTGCTAGGCGGCGCTCTCGTGGGCGTCGGCAAGCTGCTCGAGGACGACGGCGACGCCGTCCTCCTCGTTGCTCGGGGCCACGGCCTTCGCGACGGCCTTGACCGAGTCGCGGGCGTTGCCCATGGCGACCGGGACGCCGATGCGGCTGAGGAACGGGACGTCGTTGCCGCCGTCGCCCATGCCGAGGACGGACTCCGGCGCGATCGAGTACCGCTCGAGCAGGTCGCTCAGCGCGTTCCACTTGTTCGAGCCCTCGGCGACGAACTCGTAGAAGCAGTACATCGAGCGCGCGGCCTCGGGGAACTTCTCGAGAACCGTCGACCGGTGCGTGTCAAGCAGGTCCTTGGTGCCGAACAGCATGACCTTCGTGACGTCGTCGGGCAGGTTCGTCGAGTCGCCGACGAGGATGTCGGTCTCGTTGAGGTCGGTGAGCATGTCCGAAATCGGGCCGTGGTGCTCCACGTAGATGTCGTGCTCCGTCCACCACGTGACGTCCATGCCGAGCTCGTGGCCGAGGTCGACGATGCCGCGGACCATGTCGTGGTTCATCGGGCGGAGGACGACGTTCTTGTCCTCGACCGGGTCGAAGGTGATCGCCCCGTTGTTGCTCACCACGAGGTTCGTCAGGCCGATCTCGCGGGCGAGGTCCAGGACGTTGCGGCGGGCGCGGCCGGTGAGGAGGAAGACCGGGAGCCCGAGCTCGGACACGCGGCGCAGCGCGAGGATCGTCCGCTCCGGGATGACGTGGTCGTCGTGGGAGAGCGTGCCGTCGACGTCGAGCCCGACCGCTCGCACGGTCCGCAGGGTCTCAGGGGTGAGCATGGGGTCCCAATCTTCGCTGGACGAGCCCGATTTCTCGGCGGGCTTTCTGTCTCCGGTGCGGGATGGACGTGCACGTTCGTGCGCCCATCCGCCCGTTTCGCACGGGATCAGGTTACCCCGACGGCGACGCGCCTAGACAACCCCGGACAAGCATTGACAGGTGCACCCCAGGTCACCTAGTTTCCGAGCGCATGGCACCCCCGTGCCGACTTCAACGGAGAGGTAAGGACTTCACATGACTAGGTACATCCTGGGTATCGACGAGGGCACCACCAGCGCCCGTGCATTCGTCATCGACGAGGACACCAACGTCGTCGGCTTCGGACAGGCGGAACTGACTCAGCACTACCCCCAGCCCGGCTGGATCGAGCACAACCCCAAGGAGATCCTGGCGACCCAGCTCGAGGTCATCCGCGCCGCCCTGCGCGACGCGAACATCCAGCCGAGCGACCTCTCCACCATCGGTCTCACCAACCAGCGCGAGACCGCGCTCGTGTGGGACAAGGAGACCGGCGAGCCGATCTACAACGCGGTCGTCTGGGCGTCCCGCCACTCGACCCCCGTGGTGGAGAAGTGGGTGGCCGAGGGCCTCGGCGACCTCATCCAGGAGCGCACGGGCCTCATCCCGGACGCCTACTACTCGGGCTCGAAGATCCGCTGGATCCTCGACAAGGTCCCGGGCGCGCAGGCGCGGGCCGAGGCCGGCGAGCTCCTCGCGGGCACCATCGACACGTGGCTGATCTGGAACCTCACGGGCCGCACCCGGTTCGTCACCGAGGTCTCCAACGGCTCGCGCACGATGATGATGAACATCAACACGCTCGACTGGGACGACGAGCTCCTCGGCCACTACGGCATCCCCCGCCGCATGCTGCCCGAGATCATCGAGTCCAACGGCGACTTCGGCTCGGTCGAGGCCACCTTCGGCTCCGACGTGCGGATCACCGGCGTCCTCGGCGACCAGCAGGCCGGGCTCTTCGGCCAGGCCGCGTACCGCAAGGGCCTGTCGAAGATGACGTACGGCACCGCCGGTGTCCTCAACATCAACTCTGGATCCGAGGTGCAGCCGATCCCCGGCATCACCCCCTCCGTCGGCTGGAAGGTCAACGGTGAGGTCTCCTACGAGGTCGAGGGCGTCCTGTTCTCGCAGGGCAAGACGATGCAGTGGCTGCGCGACGATCTGCAGCTCATCCACGCCGCCCCGGACTCCGAGTGGTACGCCGGCCAGGTGCCGAGCACCGACGGCGTGTATCTCGTCCCGGCCTTCACCGGCCTCGCGGCCCCGCACTGGGACCCGCACGCCCGTGCCGCCATCATCGGCATGAGCAACGCAACCTCGCGCCTGCACGTGATCCGCGCGGGCGTGGAGTCGATGGTCTACCAGACCCGCGACATGGTCGAGGCCGCCTACGACCACGGCAACGGTGTCTCGCTCGACGAGCTCCGCGTCGACGGTGGTGCCGTGAAGAACAACCTCCTGTGCCAGCTGCAGGCGGACATCCTCGGCATCCCGGTCGTGCGTCCGAAGAACTCCGAGGCCACGATCTTCGGCGCCATGCTCCTCGCGGGCCTCGGCTCCGGGATCTACGCCAGCTTCGACGAGCTCGAGGCCAAGTGGGCCGTCGACCGCGTGTTCGAGCCCGACATGGACCGCGCGCAGGCCGACGAGATGTACGACGGCTGGCTGCGCGCCGTCGAGCTCACGAAGGGCTGGGCGAAGCCGAAGGCCTGAGCCCTCCCGCGCCCATGACAGAGGGGTGGATCCCCGGCACGCACCGTGCCGGGGATCCCCCCTTTTTCGTACCCTCCGCCTCCGCGCCACCGTCCCCGCCTCCGCCTCCGCCACCGGTTCCGTGACGTAGGAACGGAGCACGCCAGGGAGGAACGAAATGTTCCGACGTCGCGGGCCCAGTTTCTCCCTCACCGGCCCTCCCTCTCCCCCTGCCCCGGCGCGACTGGTGGGACCCATCTGGCACGTTTCCGGCGCAGAGCGCGCCGATTGGGTCCCACCAGTAGGGGTTCGGGCAGGGCGGAGCGGGACAGATCCAGGAACGACGAAGCCCCCGAGCCGCTTCCGCGGCGCCGGGGGCTTCGTGGATCCGATCAGGCGAGGATCTGCGTGGGGTTCTCGATGATCTCGCGCAGCCGCTTGAAGAACGTCGCGGCGAGCGCGCCGTCCACCGGGCGGTGGTCGACCGACAGCGTGAGCGACACGACCGAGGCCGCACGGACCTCGCCGTCGTCGTCGATCACGGCGACCTTGCGGGCCGCACCGACGGCGAGGATGCCGGCCTGCGGCGGGTTGAGGATGGCCGAGAACTCGTCCACCCCGAACATGCCCAGGTTCGTGACCGTGAACGACCCGCCCACGAGCTCGTCCTGCTTGAGCCCGCTGCCGCTCGCCCGCTCGGCGAAGTCCTTGATCTCCTTCGAGATCGAGGTCAGCGAGCGCTCGTCCGCGTTCCGGACGACCGGCGTGACCAGGCCCTTCTCCGAGGCGATCGCCACGGCGACGTCGGAGCGCTCGTACCGGCGCACGAAGTCGTCCGACCACGTCACGTTCATCTCGGGCACGTCCTGCAGCGCGCGGGCCACGGCCCGCACGAAGAAGTCGTTGACCGAGACGCGCGTGGGTGCGCCCTCGTTGATCTCCTTGCGCAGCGCGAGCAGGCGGTCGACCTGCACGTCACCCTTGAGGTAGAAGTGCGGGGCCAGCTGCTTGCTCTCCTGCAGGCGCGAGGCCACGAACCGCCGGATCTTGCTGTGCGGGACGTCCTCGTAGCCCCCCGACGACGGCGCGGGCGCCGGTGAGGCGGGCACCGTCACCGGTGCGGCGGGAGCCGCCGCGGCCGGGGCCGCCGCCTGGGCGCCGCCGGCGGCGATGGCCGCCTCGACGTCCTTGCGGACGATGCGCCCGTTCGGGCCGCTGCCCGTGAGGGTGGCGATGTCGAGGTTGTTCTCGCGCGCGATCTTCCGTGCGATCGGGCTGGAGAAGATGCGTCCGCCGTGGGCGGCCGACGACGTAGCGGACTCGCTCGCCGCCGCGGGGGCGGGCGCGGCCGGCGCTGCCGGCTCAGCCGGAGCGGCGGGTGCCGGTGCCGCCGGGGCGCCCCCGAGCTGGGCGACGAGGTCGTCGCCTGCGGCGGCGTCGTCGCCCTCCTCGAGGAGCACGGCGATCGGGTCGGACACGCCGACCGTCGCCCCGTCCTCGACGAGGAGCGCGTGGACGACCGCGTCGGAGTCCACCTCGATGTCGACGACAGCCTTCTCGGTCTCGACCTCGGCGACGGCGTCGCCGGCGGAGACCGAGGCGCCCGCCTCGACGGACCACTGGCTGAGGATCGCTGTGTCCGCGTCGGCGGAGACGCTGGGCATCCGGAGGAATTTAGCCATCTGTCATGACCTCTCTAAGTCCGTGCGATCGATCAGAGGGACCGCAGGGCGGCCACGATGTCATCGGTCTTCGCAAGCGCGGCAGCCTCGAGCACGCGGGAGATGCTCGGGGACGCCTCGCCGCCGTGGACGCGCTCGATCGGCGCGTCCAGCCAGTCGAAGAACCGACGCTGGATCTCGTCGGCGAGCCAGCCGCCGTACGAGGTGCCGAGCGAACCCTGCTCGACGATGAGGACCTTGTTGGTCTTGCGGATCGACTCACCGATCGTGTCCCAGTCGATGCTGGCCATGTCGAGCCAGCGCAGGTCGATGACCTCGCCGTCGACGCCGGCCTCCTCGACCGCCTCGAGGGCGCGGTGGACCATCGACAGGTAGCTGATGACCGTGACGTCGGAGCCGGCGCGACGGATGGCCGCCTGGCCGACGGGCAGGCAGAAGTCGAAGTCCTCCTTCGGCGCCGTCATCGTCTCCTTGTACAGGTCGGAGTCGTGCTCGAGCACCGCGACCGGGTCCTTCAGGCGCATCGCGGCGTTGAGCAGGCCGACGTACTCCAGCGGGGAGGACGGGGCGATGATGCGCCAGCCGACGGACGTGGCGAGGATGCCCGCCGGGTCCATCGAGTGCTGCGAGCCGTAGCCGGTCTTCGTGCCGATCTTGATGCGCATGGCCATCGCCATGTCGTGGTCGCCACCGAACATGTGGCGGGCCTTGGCGATCTGGTTGAAGATCTGGTCGGCCGCGACCCAGATGAAGTCCGCGTACATGAGCTCGACGACCGGGTAGTAGCGGCCGTCCAGGGCAACGCCGCCGCCGAGACCGGTGAACGCGGCCTCCGAGATCGGGGTGCCGAGCGTGCGGTCCGGGAAGTCCACCGCGAGGCTCTTGGTCGCGCCGCGGGATCCGCCGTTGAGCTTGTGGACGTCCTCACCGAGAACCATGATCGAGTCGTCCTCGGACATGCGGCGGTGCATCGTCTCCGCGACGACCTCGACGAACTTGCGCTCCTCGAGCTCGTCCGGCGCGAAGTCCGCGATCTCGCGGACCTTCGCGTCGCCGAGGTCCTCGGGGCCGCGGATGCCGACGTCGATGAAGCCCGGGTCCGGCCACAGCTCGGGACGGATGCGGTTGGTGCCCGGCTTGCCCTCGGGGTCCGGCTCGACGAGCTCGGCGGCCACCTCGGCCATGACCTTCTTCGAGGTCTTGCGCAGGCCGGCGATCTCCTCGTCCGTCAGCAGGCCGCGGCGCTTCAGCTGCGCGTCCATCTGCGCGATCGGGTCGCGGTCCTTCCAGGACTGCTCCTCGTCCTTCGTGCGGTAGCCGAAGGCGCTGCCCGGGAACGGGCCGTTCTGGTGGAAGTGACGGTAGGTGTCGACCTCGATGACGGTCGGGCCACCACCGGAGCGCATGACCTCGAGGGCCTCCTGCATCGCCAGGTAGACGGCGACGGTGTCCATGCCGTCGACTTTCCAGGACGGGATGCCGAAGCCCGGACCACGACCGGACAGGCGGCTCTCGCCGGTGGCCTCGGTGTCCGTGGTGGACACGGCGTAGTGGTTGTTCTCGATGAAGAAGCAGACCGGGAGCTTCCAGGCGGCCGCGAGGTTCATCGTCTCGAGGACGGAACCGATGTTGACGGCGCCGTCGCCGAAGTAGGTCACCGACACGTTGTCCGTGCCGGCGTGCTTGGCGGACCAGCCGAAGCCGGACGCGAACGGGACGGCACCGCCGACGATCGCGTTGGTGCCCATGGCACCGGCTTCCTTCCACTGCAGGTGCATCGACCCGCCGCGGCCGCGGCAGTAGCCCTGCGCGAGGCCGGCGATCTCCGCGAGGCTGCGGCGCAGCACCGTGCGGATCTCGTCCGACACGCCGCCGAGGATGTCGAAGCCGCCCGGGGCCACGTAGCCGAAGGCCTTCGCGAGGAACTGGTGGTGGCCGCGGTGCGATCCGTTGACGAAGTCTCCGCCCACGAGCGGGAAGCCCGAACCGACGGCTCCACCCTCCTGGCCGATGCTGGAGTGCGCGGGACCGTTGATGAGCTTCTGCCCGGCGAGGTCCAGCACCTCCTCCTCGAAGGCGCGGATCAGGTGAAGCTGCGTCGCCATCGCGACGAGCGTCTCCTTGTCGATCGCGTCCCAGTCCTCATCGGTCGTGGTCAGCTCAACCCAGGGGGCTGAAGCCTCGAGAGCCGTCTTCTTTGCCATTTTGCGCCCATCTCGATCTGGTCGTGGTGCCGTCATTGGCCGTTAGCACACTGCGTGACGTGTCCGCGCGCGGGGAGGGCATCTCGCCGTGCGGGGGGTTCCGCCGGGCAGGCCCGACGGCGTCTCGACGTGCTCGCGACACTACCCGCACTATACATCTATAGACAAGTGAAGATCTGTCCGTCCGACGCTAGGATGTTCGGACACAACACCACGTCGGGGGCGACGCAGCTCCCGTCGCAGGCTACCGCGCAACCGACCGAGGACACATCGATGACCGAGACGCTCTCTCGCACCGGCCCCACTCCCATGTACGTGCAGCTGACGAACATCCTGCGCGACAAGATCGAGGCCGGCGAGTGGTCTGTCAACGAGAAGATCCCTTCCGAGAACGCGCTCAACCAGATGTACGGCATCTCCCGCATGACCGCCCGTCAGGTGCTGGCACAGCTCGTCAACGAGGGGCTTCTCTTCCGCGTGCAGGGCAAGGGCACGTTCGTGGCGCCCAGGAAGATCGCCACGCGCTCCCCCTCCTACAAGGGCATCCGCGAGCAGCTGGAGCAGATGGGCTACCAGACCGCGACCGAGCTCCTCAGCGAGGAGGTCATCGTGGCGGACCGCCATCTGTCCGCCCGTCTCGCGCTGCCCGAGGACGAGCCGGTGCACAAGATCCGCCGCCTGCGCACGGTGGACGGGGAGCCGATCAGCCTGCACGAGTCCTACATCCCGCAGCGCCTCGCGCCCGGCCTGTTCGAGCACGACGCCGCGAGCCAGCAGCTCTGCGTGATCCTCGAGCGGGAGTTCGACCTCGAGATGGGTCACATCATCGAGACGCTCGAGTCCGCCTCGCCGACCAACGAGGACGCCAAGCTGCTCGGCGTGCACCGCAGCACTCCCCTGCTCGTCCTGCGCCAGGAGATCTCCAGCCCCACGGGTCAGCGCTTCGAGTACTCGAAGATCACGTTCCGCGGCGACAAGGTCCGTCTCACCTTCGAGTACGACCAGTAGCGCGGCCCCGCGCGCTCAGCGCGCGTGGGTGGGAACGTCGTCGGGTGTGGTCGTCCCCCGACGACGATCGGTCGCCTCGGGCGACCGGGTCGCGGATCCCAGGCGTGCGCGCCAGAGGAGGACGACCGCGGCGCCCGCGAGGCACAGGCCGACGAAGGTCAGCAGCGCGAGCCCGATGCCGGGGTTCATCCCGTAGCCACGCACGGCGCCGGACGCCCAGAGCATCGTCACGATGCCCGCGGCGGCGCCGAGGACGAGGAACGTGGCGGCGGCCGCAAGGTCGGTCTGGGTGCGCCGGTCCGGCCCCGTCTCCCCCGCGTGGTCCGGAGGGCCGCTGCCGCGTCCGCCGGAAAGAACGTGGTGGAAGGCGAGGCCCGTGAGCGCCGCGGCGATCTCGACCGGCACGAAGCACAGGATCGAGTACGCGAGCAGCGTGGTGGCGACGGACTGCAGCTCGGGGTAGTCACCGACAAGCTCCTGCGCGATCCAGGGCAGGCCGACCGCCTGGACCAGCACGCTGAGCGCGAGCACCGCCCACGCCCCCGCCGCCACGGCGGACGTCGTCATCTGCCTCATCGCTCTCACCCTCGCCTTGTGGCTGCACCGGAAGCTCATCGTCCCAGGGGCTCGCGGAAACGTCCATCGGTCGGCGCCGGTTGAGCGGCCCTGCGCGGCGGGACGCACGGTCGACGCACAACGCGCCGTGCCCCGCTCGTCATGAGCGGGGCACGGCGCGGGTGGAGGAGAGAGTCGGCCGGTCAGGCCGCGAGGAGCTTCGTCAGCGACTCGCGGTCGATCACGCCGTTCGAGCGCACGTCGTCGCCGGCGCGAACCTCGGCCGGGTTGTCGGCCTCGCCCAGGTGCGACACCACGATGGCCGCGTCCGGGAACGGGTCGTTCTGCGTGAAGTGGCTGAGGGTCACGACGTGCGTGATCCCCGCCGCCGCGGCGGCCTTCGCGCCCGACTCGGAGTCCTCGACCACGACCGCGTCGGCCTTGTCGATGCCGAGCTCGGCCACGGCCAGGTTGTAGATGTCGGGCGCGGGCTTCTTGGCCGGGACGACGTCGCCGGCCCAGACGCCGGAGACGCGGGCGTAGAGGTCCTCGCCGATCACGTTGCGCAACACGGCGCGCACGGAACGCTCGGCGGACGTCGAGGCGACGGCGACCTTCCAGCCGGCGTCGAGGACCTCCGCGATGATGCGGCGGACGCCGGGGCGACCCGGCAGCTTGCCGGCCTCGACGAGCTCCACGTAGATCTCGCTCTTGCGCTTGTGGGTCTCCGCGACCTTCTCGTCCAGGTCCGGGGCCGAGGCGAGCTCGAGCTCCGGGTGCTGGCCGAGGTAGTGCCGCATGCGCTCCTTGCCGCCGCCGACCTTGAGCAGGTCGGAGTACTCCTCGGCGGTCCAGCGGAACGGGAAGCCGAGCTCCTCGAACGTCTGGTTGAAGGCCACGAGGTGGCCGTCGAGCTCGGTGTCCGCGAGGACGCCGTCGCAGTCGAAGATCAGTGCGTTGGTCATCAGGCGCCCTTTCCAGCGGAACGGAAGATCTCAAAGTTCTCGCCGATGACGGTGGCGACGTTGGCCTCGATCGCGTTGAACAGCTTGACCGGGTCCCACTTGTCGTTGGCCTCGCACTCCTTGAGGTGCGCGAGGGATCCCTGCATGTAGGCGTACTTCAGGGCGGTGGAGATGTTGATCTTCGCGATGCCCGCGTCGATGAAGCTGTGGAAGTCCTCCGCCGCGAGGCCGGTGCCGCCGTGCAGGACGACCGGCAGGTCCGTCTTGGCGGCGAACTCGGCGGCGCGGTCCTGGCGCAGGACCGGGGTGGACTTGTACTGGCCGTGGGCGGTGCCGAGCTGCGGGGCGATCATGTCGGTGCCGGTGTCCACGGCGACCTCGATGAGCTTGTCCACCGAGTACGAGTGCACGGCCACGTCGGAGCCGACGCCGTCCTCGACGCCGATGATGTTCTCGATCTCGGACTCGACGGCCACGCCGGCGGCGTGCGCCTCGGCGACGACCTCACGGGTCTCGGCCCAGGCGGTGTCGAGGTCGCGGTCGGAGGCGTCGAAGAGGACGGAGTCCCAGCCGTGCTTGATGACCTCGGTGATCACGGCGCGGTCCGGGCAGTGGTCGAGGTGCAGGGAGACCGGGGCGCTCGACTGAGCTGCCGAGTAGCGGTAGGCGGCCGCGAGGACCTCGGCGCCGAGCATCTTCACGGTCTTCACCGACGTCTGGAGGATGACCGGCGAGTTCGCCTTCTCGGCGGCGGACACGACCGCGCGGATCGAGTGCGCGTCGACGATGTTGACGGCGGGGACCGCGTACCCGTTGCCGCGAGCGGCCTGTACGAGATCAAGAGTCTTGGCGATGGTCATTGGAGGTACCTCTTCCCGGGTGGGCACGGAACTGGTGCGGCATCGAACCGCCCTCGATGGGGCGTCCGCCCACCGTCGACTATACATGTTAGTACAACTTGGGTCGAGTGCCCGACGCCGATCGTCCGCACGGCCGTCGACGAACCACGAGTCGTCGCTGACTCGCGATCCTCGACGACCCGCGGTGACTACCGCTCGGCGGGCGCGTGCGCGCGGACCTCGTCGACGCTGGCCAGGAAGCGGTCGGCGTCCAGGCCGCCGCGGCCGAGGAAGATCCCCTCGGGGGTCTGGGCGGCGGACGTCGCCGCGCCCGCAATGTCGGCGTAGGTCCCCGGGACAGCCGAACCGCCGTAGACGATCCGGAACTCGGACACCGTGTTCTGAAGGACGCCGCGCAGCGCCTCGACGGTCCGCGCGATGTGCTCCGGCGGCGCGGGCTGCGGCGCGCCGATCGCCCACGTGGGCTCGTAAGCGGCGATGACCTCGGCTCCCTCGGGCAGCCCGCCGAACGCACGCTCGACCTGCTCGGTGAGGACCGGGACGGGGTCGTCGTCGGCGGTCGGCTCGCCGCACACGAGGATCGGCACGATCCCGGCGTCGACGGCGGCCTCGATCTTTGCCCGCACGAGTTCGTCCGTCTCCCCCTGGTACTTCCGACGCTCGGGGTGGCCGACCATCGTGTAGCGCGCGCCGAGGGCGGCCAGCAGCTCGGCGGGGACCTCGCCCGTGTACGCGCCGAGCGGGTGCGCGGAGAGGTCCTGGACGCCGATCTCGACCCCGAGCGGCCCGAGCGCGGTGACGAATCGGTCCACCAGCGGGAACGGCACGCAGATGTACGCCCCCTCCCCCTGTCCGGGGCGCTCGGCGAGGCCGGCGGCCACCGTGTCGATCCAGGCGGTCGCCTGGTCGAGGGAGAAGTAGGCCTTCGAGCTGAAGCCGGTCAGGGCCTGGGGGATCGACACGCGATCACGTCCTTCGCTGGTGCGGGTGGAGGGGAAGTTGGGGAACGGAGGAGGGTGCGGCCTGACGCGCCGGCGGGGTGCCGCGTCCCTCGCCCGGCCGGTGCGGTGCACCGGTAGGGAGGAGGTCGCGACACCCCGCCGTCACGTGCCCGGACCCGGCTCACGCGCGTTGCGCGCGGGCGGCCCCGTGGGCCAGTCGGTGGCCGGCCGGATCTCGTCCCGCCGGCCACCGCGGTCGGCCTGTCAGCCGATGAGGTTCGCGATGACCTCGATGATGCTTCCGGCGGAGACCGCACCCGGGTCCGGGTGACCGACGGACTTCTCCGCCAGCGGGCGGGAGCGGCCGATCTTCGGGCTGAGCGGGGCGGTGTCCTGCGCGAGCTTCGGCGCGGAGGACGCGGCGTCGGCCCAGGAGCCGTTCGCCTCGAGCTCGTTCACGACCGGCACGATGACGTCGACCATGGTCTTGTCACCGAGCTCGGCGCCGCCGACCTTGACGAGGGCGTCGCGACCGGCGACGAACGCGGCGACCGCGTCGTCGTTGGTCGGGGTGCCCGTGTCGGACAGCGAGCCGCCGACGGCGAGGATGATCGCGCCCCAGAGCGCGCCGGAGGTGCCGCCCGCGTCGTCGGACCAGGCCTGACCCGCGCGGGTGAGCGTGGTGCCGAGGCCGGCGCCGGCCTCGACGGCGGCCTTCGCCTCGCGGAGGGCCGAGGTGGCGCCGCGGACCATGCCGATGCCGTGGTCGCCGTCGCCGGCGAACGCGTCGAGGTTGCCGAGCTCCTCCTCCTGCTCCTTCAGGCGCGCGAGGATCTTTTCGATGCCGTCGACGGCCTGGGCCGCGGCGGCGCGCGAGGCGTCGTCGGACTCGGGGATCTCACCCTTGGTGTCCTCGGCGATGACCGCGTCCGCCTCGGAGATCGGGGCGACGTCGCCGATCGCACCGCGCTTGAAGGCCGGGGTGTCGACCGGGTCGAGCCAGAGCTTCTCCAGCTCGTCGTCGAGCCACACGAGGGACAGCGAGAGGCCGCCCATGTCCAGGGAAGTCACGAGCTCGTCGGCGACCGAGTCGACGATGGTCACGCCGGCCTCCTCGAGCGCCGCGTGGACGGACTTGAAGACGACGAAGAGCTCCTCGTACTTCGTGGTGCCGAGGCCGTTGAGCAGGGCGACGACGCGGCCGTCCGCGTTCGCCGGGCGCTCCTCGAGGAGCTTGCCCACGAGCAGGCGGGCGACCTCGTCGGCGGTGCCGAGGTCCATCTCGTCGATGCCGGGCTCGCCGTGCACGCCGAGGCCGAGGGACAGGCGCCCCTCCGGAACGGTGAACAGCGGCTGGGCGGCGCCAGGGAGGGTGCAGCCCGAGTATGCGACGCCGAGCGTGAAGGTCGCGTCGTTCGCCTTGGCGTTGACGCGGAGGACCTCGTCGAAGTCGTAGCCGGCCTCGGCCGCGGCGCCGGTGATCTTGAAGACCGGCACGAAGCCCGAGATGCCGCGGCGCTTCTCCGGGGTCTCCGGCGGGGCGGAGGCGATGTCGTCGGTGAGGACGAGGACCGAGGCCTTCTGGCCCTCGGCCTTCAGCTGCTCGACGGCCGCACCGAAGTGGAGGACGTCACCGGCGTAGTTGCCGAAGCAGATCACGGTGCCGCCGCCCTGGTCGGCGGCCTTCGCGACGGAGACCGCCTCGGTCGCGGACGGGGACGAGAAGATGTTGCCACAGACGGCGCCGTCGGCCATGCCCGGCCCGACCCAGCCCATGAAGGCCGGGTAGTGGCCGGTGCCGCCACCGACGAGGACGGATACCTTTCCCTGCCGCTTCGCGGTGTTGCGGGCAACGCCGCCCGGGACGCGGCGGACGTGCCGGCCGTTCGCGGCGACGAAGCCGTCGACGAGCTCCTTGGGGAAGTCGTCAGGGTTGTTCCAGAGCTTGGTCATCGTTAATCCTCAGTGATCGTGATGAATGGGGGGCGCCCGCCGGGGGCGAGCTGACATCGTGCCGGGCGCCTGTCGACCGGCACGGGCGATTGTGTAACAGCAGGCGGCCTACGCACCACCTCCGGCCGCAGCGGCGCGTGCGAACACGGCGTCGATCAGCTCGTCGTCCCACGCCCCGTTCATGACGAGCAGATCGGCAAGAGTGACGCGATTCCGCATGAACGGCAGGGCGGAGAGCACCCACTTGGCGCGCTCCTCGCTGATCGCGGGGGTCAGGTCGGAAAAGGTCAGCGGGGCGCCCCACTGGGAAAGCGTGCGCGAGACGTACTGCGGCGCGGCAAGAAGTCCACGCAGTCGGTCGATGAGCTCGGCGTCGATCGTGGGTCGGGTCGCCGCGGTCTCCTGCCAGACTGCGATCTTCTGGGCGACGTTCGCCTGGCACGTCTCGGACAGCCGCCCGCTCGGGTCGACGACCCGCCACGTGGTGTCCACGCGGTCGAGCGTGTCCTCCGGGTAGGTGGTGCCGGCGTCGATGCGCACGAGGTCCCGCTCGAGGGCGATCTCCCACAGCGCGGTGCTGAGCACGGTCGCCACGCCGACCTGTCGGCCGTGGAGGTCGTGCTCCGTGCCCTCGGCGATGGCCGCCATGTCGAGGATGTGGCTGGTGAGGTGCTCGCACCCGGACAGCGGGGCGGTGCTGCCCACCACGCCGATCGACAGACCGCCGTAGGTGAGCGCGTCCACGAGCGCGGGCATCGCGCCGTCGGCCTCCCGGCCGTCGTGCAGCCGCCCGACGGCGTCCATCAGGTCGGTCAGGACGGCCGGGTCCGCCTCGGCTCCCGTCAGGTGAGAGGCAAGGACCCAGTCCGCGATCGAGGAGCCGATCGCGACCGCGTCCCCGACGCCGGAGCCCACGAGCGTGTCCGGCGACCGCTCGAGCGCATCCGACTCGATGAGGATGGCGCTCGGCCACCTGGTCGGCCGCGTCGACTTCGCCCCTGCGTTGATGAGGACGCTCATCGCGTCCGCATACCCATTGACCGAGGCCGCCGACTGGACGGCGACAAGCGGGACACCCTCGGCCGTGGCGGCCTTCCCCAGGTCCGTGATCGTCCCGGAACCCACCGACACGACTCCCCCGGCGGCCGCGAGGCGGTCGGCGGAGTCCTGCACGGTGCGCTCGTCGAGGACCAGCCCGTGGTCGTCGATCAGCGGGGTGACGATCTCGGTGGCGAAGCCGCTCGCCTCGATCGAGGCGACGACCTTCGCGAGGAGGTCGCCGTCGTCGACGGGCTTGGCGACGCCGTCGGACAGGATCGCGATCGGTGAGCGCGCTCCCAGCCTGGTGAGGGTCTCCCCCGCCCGGGCCGCGGCCCCGGCGGAGTAGTCGATCTGGTCGAGGTGTCCGTTGGAGGCCGCGAGGGCGGCCTCGGTCAGATGAGTGGTCATTTAGACAGTGAGCTCCGATGCTTCCGCGAGGTCGTTCCACAGCGGCTGCATCGCCTCACGGGTGCGGCGGTACAGCTCGAAGTAGCGGGTGTAGACGGCGGTCTTGTCCAGGTTGGGCTCGTACTCGCGCACGATGGTGACCGTCCGCTCGACGCCGTCCTTGTGGGAGGCGAAGACTCCGGCGCCCACGCCCGCGACGATCGCTGCGCCCTTGGCGCCGAACTCGGAGCCGGCCGGGACGATGATCTTGCGGCCGAGGACGTCCGCGAAGATCTGGCACCAGACCTCCGAGTTCGCGCCACCGCCGGCCATGCGGACCGTCCTGACCTCCGTGGGGATGGAGTCGAGGCAGTCGCGGATGCCGTAGGCGACGCCCTCGTAGACGGCGCGCAGCATGTCGTGGGTCGTGTGGTGGCCGCGGATGCCGGTGAAGGAGCCGCGGGCCGACGGCTTGACGAAGGGCGCGCGCTCGCCGCCGGGGGCGAGGTAGCCGTGGTAGATCAGGCCGCGGGCGCCGACCGGCACGGACGCGAGGACCTCGTCGATGTACTCCCACGAGTTGACGTCCTTGGCGGCGGCCTCGTCACGGATCGAGTTGCCGGGGCCGTCGAGGAACCAGTCCACGTTCGGGGTGCAGAAGTTCATGCCCATGGCGCGGATCCAGGTGTCCGGGCTGTGGGGGATGACCCAGCCGGAGTCCTGCGGGTCCAGCCCGCCGTCGAGGGAGTTCGTACAGACCGTGACGATGCCGGCCGTGCCGATGACCGCCATGCAGTCGCCGGGCTCGGCCACGCCGACGCCGAGGGACGACGCCGTGATGTCCATCTGGCCCTTGTAGACCGGGGTGCCGGCCTTGAGACCGGTCTGGCCCGCGGCGATCTCGGTGACCTCGCCCGCGAGGTCCGTGGACTCCTTGATGGGCGGGAGGACGTGCTTGATGTCCTTGATGCCGAAGGTCTCGAGCACCGAGTCGTCCCACTGGCGCGTGCGGACGTCGATGCCGGCGAGGGAGGCGTCGGAGCCGTCGGTGGAGATGTCGTCGGTGAGGTTGTAGGAGATCCAGTCCTTGGCCCACAGCTGCGTGGCGCCCGCGAGGTTCTCGGGCTGGTTGTCCTTGCGCCAGCGCAGGACGGCCGAGGCGGTGCCGGCGTACGGGCCGAGGCCCGACGTCTTGAACTGCTTGGAGATCGTGCCGTCCTCGTACCACTGGTCGATGATCTTGCCGGTGCGACCGTCGGTCCAGAGGATCGCGTTGCCCTTGGGCTTGCCGTTCTCGTCGATGAGCCAGCTGCCGTCGCCCTGGCCGGTGACGGAGACGGCAACGATCTCGGAGGGGCGGACGGACGATCCGACGATGGCCTCGCGGATGGCGGTGGCCGCGGCGGACCACACGCGGTTCATGTCTTCCTCGGCCTCGTTCGGCGAGGGGTTGATGATCGGGACGGTGCCGGCGCCGCGGCTCATCTCCGTACCGGTCTCGGAGAATACGGCGGCCTTGATGACCGATGTCCCGGCGTCGATGCCGAGCAGATACTTCGTCATGGAACTCCTCGTTGAGTACACGAACGACTCTCGCCCGCACGTCGAGCCTAGCCACCGCTGTCCGTACTTGTCTATGCAGGGCCACGGGGGTCTGGGCACCCGAAACCCGCCCCCGCCTCGCGCGTGGCGCGCGGGGCGGGGGCGGGCGTCGGGACCCGTCCCGGGGGTCGTCGTCGGGACCGCACGGAAGCCTCCGACGAGCTACCCGACGTCGACGATGAGGCTGTCGAGATCGACCGGCGCCGAGATGATGTCGTAGCGCAGCAGGAGGTCGTTGACGATCGACAGGTCGGCGAGGTCGTTGCCCTGCGCGTAGCCCACCGGGCCGAGGGAGGCGGCGAGCTCGGGCGTCATCTCCGTGTAGGTGGGGATGATCTCCGCGACCGCGTCGGGCTCGTCGTGGACGATCGCCATCGCCTCGTCGATCGCGGCGGAGAACGCCGCCAGCATCTCCGGGTCCGACTCGGCGACGTCCGCGGTCGTGGCCCACCCGGCCACCGGCGAGTCCTGGCTCGGTCCCTCGAACGCGCTGACCACCATCCGCACGTCCTGCTCGGACTGACCGAGGGTGGCGAACGGCTCCACGAGCCACGCGGCGTCGACCTGGCCCTGCTCGAGCGCCTGCAGCATGGTGGGCGGGGCGAGCTCGACGAACTCGATCGAGTCGAGGTCGACCCCGTGGTGCTCGAGGACGGCCCGCGAGGTGATCTCCATGACGTTGCCGAGTCCGCTGACGGCGATGGACGCGCCCTCGAAGTCCTCGGGGTCGGTGATGTCGCTGTCCGGCATGACGTACAGGCCCTGGACCCCCGGTCGGTCGTTCTCGCGGAAGACACGCACCGGGAGGCCCTGGTCGGCCGCGGTCAGGAGGCTGAAGTAGTTGGAGTACACGATCGGCAGCTCGCCGGCGACCATCGCCGTGATGAGCTCCGCGCCCTGCGAGGCGGGTTGCACGGTCACCTCGAGCCCGTGCTCCTCGAACAGTCCGCGCTCCTGCGCGATGTAGAGCGGGGCGAGCTCCGCGAAGGGCTGGACCCCGACGGTGATCGCCGTCAGGCCGTCGCCGTTGTCGGATCCGGACTCGCCCGAGGGCTCGTCCGCTCCCCCGCCGCAGCCGGCGAGCGCGAGGGCGAGCCCGGCCGCGACGACGGCCGCGCGGCGCCCGGACGGACCTGTGCCGGTGGAGCCCGCGTCCGCGGAACCCGGGGCGGCAGGGGTAAAAGGTATGGGTGAAGTCGTCGTCATCGTCGTCTCCGTCGGTCGGGGTGGGCCGGTCGCTCAGGCGAGCGTCGGCGTCGGCTGGGTGCGGGCGAAACCCGCGTAGTCCTGGTCGGCGGCGGTCGTGATCGCCTCGAGGTAGCGGGCGATGCCGCCGATGTAGGGGGTGAAGACCTGGGCCTTGCCCGGCGTGTTGGCACCCCAGAACCATGAGTTGCGAGAGGTCGCGTAGAGCGTCTGCTCGGCCTCCGCAGTGACGTGGTCGACCCAGGCGTCCTCGGCGTCGACGGACGCCTCGATGGTGCCAAGGCCCGCCTCCCGCAGGTCGCGGATCGCGCGCGTCACCCACTCCACGTGGATCTCGGCCTGGGTGACCATGTTGCTGAAGACCGAGGGGGTCTGCGGGCCCGCCATGAGGAAGAGGTTCGGGAACCCGGCGGACATGACGCCGAGGTGGGTGCGGGGTCCGTCGCGCCACTTCTCGCGCAGCGTGAGGCCGTCGCGGCCGGTGACATCGATCCGCACGTAGCTGCCGGTCATGGCGTCGAACCCGGTGGCGAGGACGAGCGTGTCGAGCTCGTGCAGGCCGCCGGGCTCGTCCCCCGCGGCCGCCTGCGCGGCCGGGGCGCCCTCTCCGACGCCGGAGCGCCGGGTCCGCACACCGCCCGCCTCGATCCGGTCGATCGGCGTGCGTCGCAGGTTGACGAGGCGGACATCGTCCCGGTTGTACGTCTCGTAGTAGTTCGTCCCCGAGCACAGGCGCTTCGTCCCGATGGCGAGATCGCGGGGCGGAAGGAGGTCCGCGGCTGTCCGCGGGTCGTCGACGATGTTCCGGATCTTCTCCCGGACGAAGTCGGCGGCCTCGGCGTTGACGTACGGGTCGGTGAGGATGTCGGCGAACGCCCGCATCATGTACAGCCCGCCGGAGGACCACCGGCTCTCGAGCTCCGCATGGCGCTCGGCGGTCGTGAGGTCGCGCCCGCGCAGCGGGTTGCTCGCCTGGTTGTGCCCGTTGCGGCTGCGGCGAGCGAAGGCCCTGCGCTCGGGGTAGTGCGCCTTCCACTCGTCGACGACGCTCTCGCCGAGCGGGTGGTTCTGCGCGGGCATGACGAAGTTCGGGGTGCGCTGGAAGACCGTGAGCCGCGCCGCCCGCTCCGCCACGAGCGGGATGAGCTGGGTGGCCGAGGACCCGGTGCCGATGACGCCGACCCGTTTGCCGTTGATGGCCTCCCGGTCCGCGGCGTTCGCGGCGTCGGGGGTTCCGTCGGGCCAGTCGGCCGTGTGGACGAGAGTGCCCTCGAAGGACTCCAGGCCCGGGATCTGCGGGGACTGGGCGGCCGAGAGGACGCCCGTGGCGAGCACGAGATGCTGCGCGGTGTAGCTCCGCCCGGCATCCGTCCCCACGGACCACCGGCCGGACGCCTCGTCCCAGGTCGCTGACGTCACCCTCACGTGGAGGTCGACGTGGCGGCGCAGGTCGAGGCGGTCGGCGACGTGGCGGATGTAGGCGAGGATCTCGGGCTGGCTCGCGTAGCGCTCCGTCCACGTCCACTCCTGCTGGATGTCGTGGTCGAAGGAGTACGAGTAGTCCAGGGACTCGATGTCGCACCGCGCCCCCGGATACCGGTTGTGGTACCAGGTCCCGCCGACGTCGCCCCCCGACTCGACGACCCGGACGTCCAGCCCGATCCCCCGCAGGCTGTGGAGCGCGTACACGCCCGAAAATCCCGCGCCGACGACGACGGCGTCGAGGTCGGTCGTGGTTCCGTCCTCGTCGTCGGGTGCGGGACCGGGGGCATGGGCCGAGGGTGAGGTCACTGCGGGTGGCTCCTTCGCTGCTGCGTCCGGCACGGGTGCCGGCACCGGGGTCGGTTCGGGATGGCGCCGTCCGGACGTCGTCGTCCGGCCGTGCATCGCAGGACCGATCGTGGACCCCGTCGGGGCCGGACGGGCGCTCGAATCCCACTCAGCGGGAGATCGGTCATCCGTAGACGCGGTCCAGCGACCCGACTGCGGCAGACTTACCACTGACCGAGAAGAAGGAAGGCATCGTGGCCGAACCTGGTGAGTCCGTGATCTCCCGCGTGGTGCGCGTGCTGGCGGCGTTCCGCGGCGGCGAGGCCGAGCTGACCGTCGCGGCGATCGCGCGAGCGACTGACCTGCCGATGGCAAGCGCCCACCGACTGGTCGGGGAGCTGGTGCGGTGGCAGCTGCTCGAGCGCACGGCGAACCGTCGCATCCGGGTGGGGCTCCGGCTCTGGGAACTCGCCGTGCGCAACTCCCCGCAGATGGTGCTGCGCGACCGGGCGCTGCCGATCCTCGAGGGGCTGCGCGCCGCGATCCGTCAGCACACCCAGCTGGGCGTCATCTCGGGGACGGACGTCGTCTACCTGGAGAACCTGTCCACCCGGCACTCCCCCGCGGTCACCATCATCAAGGTCGCCGGCCGGCTGCCTGCTGCCTTCACCTCGATCGGCATGGTGTACGCCGCGTTCGGACCGCCCGAGGTCCGTGCGGCGATCGAGGAGACGATCCCGACCGCGGTGACGGCGGACGGTCCGCGGAGCCCGGCGGACCTTCTCCCCGTCATCAACCGCACCAGGTCGACCGGTGTCGCCGTCGTCGAGGGCTCGGTCCACACAGACGTCACGGGCATCTCGGCGCCGGTGCGGGACCCGGACGGCGACGTCGTGGCCGCGGTGTCGATCCTCGTCGAGCGCGGCAGCCCGATGGTCGAGTCGACGATCCCGGCGGTCCGCGCGGCGGCCCATGCGATCGGTCGCGCACTCGGCGAGGAGACCACCCGCGACCCCCAGCTCGCCCTCCTGGAGTACATGGTCCGCCAGGGAACCGCCGAGGGGCATCCGGCCGCGCCCCTCCACACGGGACCGTGAGCGGCGCCGACGCCCCTCCCCCACGCCATAATCGACGCGTGCCCATCGACCCCGACCGCCTGCGCGACCTCGCCCGCCTGCGGCGCGTGCGCGACCGGATCGACCGCGAGTTCGCCCAGCCGCTGTCCGTCGAGGACCTCGCGCGCGGCGCCCACGTCTCCGCCGGCCACCTGAGCCGACGGTTCCGTGAGGCGTACGGGGAGTCGCCCTACAGCTACCTCATGACGCGCCGGATCGAGCGGGCGATGACGCTCCTGCGCCGGGGCGAGCTGAGCGTGACGGAGGTGTGCTTCGCCGTCGGTTTCTCCTCGCTCGGCACGTTCAGCACGCGCTTCACCGAGCTCGTCGGCGTCTCTCCGAGCCGCTACCGGGCCGAGCCGGACTCCGGGCTGGGGCTCATCCCGCCGTGCATGGCGTCCCGGGTCGGCAGGCCCGTGCGCGCATCGGTCAGGAATCGAGAAGCGGGCGGGTCACCCACGCCCTAGCGTCGAGTCATGGACATCTCGATCAACGCCAGCTTCCTGCCCCACCTCAGCGCGGACGACTCCCTCGCGTTCTACCGCGACGCCCTCGGCTTCGAGCTCCGCAAGGACGTCGGCTACGCCGACATGCGGTGGCTCACCGTGGGCCCGGCCGGCCAGCCGGATGTCAACGTCGTCCTCTACCCGCCGACCGCCGACCCGAACATCACCGAGGCCGAGGGCACGGTCATCACCGAGATGATGGCGAAGGGGACGTTCGCCACGCTCATGCTCGCCACCCCCGACGTCGACGCGGCCTTCGCCCGTATCCAGGCCACGGGCGTGGACGTGCTGCAGGAGCCCACCGACCAGGACTGGGGCATGCGCGACTGCGCGTTCCGGGACCCCGCCGGCAACACGATCCGCATGCAGCAGATGCCCTGACCCGGCTACGCCCGCCCGACGATCCGCCGCAGCTGCGCCTGGACGATCGCGCCCACCTGGGCGGCGACGAATCCCAGGGGGCGCCGACGGCGGATCGCCCGCGTCATGCGCGAGGCGTGGCCGTGGGTCGGCGAACCGGGGTAGGTGAGGACGAGCAGGACGGACAGCAGCCGCGGCACGTCGGGCCCGCGCCATCGGACGGGCCGGGTGCATCTCGCGCGCACGCCGCGAACGTAGCCCCGCCCGATGTCCCCGCCGTGAACGCGCCGTGCACGGGCGCCGGCGCGCCGGGAACGGCCGCCCGACGTCGGCGGCGCACCGTTCGCATGCCGGTCACGTGGGCGTCCGCCAGCCGGCCCGCCACCCGGGAGGGCTAGCGTCGGGGCATGCGCATCGTCGTCGTGGGTGCCTCGGGCACCGTCGGACAGGCAGTCGTCGACCTCCTGCGGTCGCGAGGGCACGAGGTCGTCACGGTCGGCAGGTCGAGCGGGGACGTCCGCGCCGACATCTCGACCGCCGACGGCCTGACGCACCTCTGGGAGCAGGTCGGCGAGGTCGACGCGGTCGCGTGCGCCGCCGGCGAGGTGCCCTTCGCGCCCGTCACGGACCTGACCTCCGCCGACTACTCCTCCGCGTGGGAGAAGAAGGCGCTCGCCCAGATCAACCTCGTGCGCACGGGCCTCGACCACGTGGCGCCGACGGGATCCTTCACCCTCATCAGCGGCATCGTGTCCCGGGACCCGATCCGGACCGGCGCCGCGGCGTCGGCGGTGAACGGCGCGATCGAGGCGTTCGTCCGCGCGGCGGCCGTCGAGATCGCGCCGCGCCGCATCAACGCCGTCAGCCCCTCCGTGCTCACCGAGTCCCTAGACGTCTTCGACGCCTTCTTCCCCGGCTTCCCGCCGGTCGACGCGGCCGACGTCGCGCGCGGCTTCGTCAAGGCGATCGAGGGCGCGGGAACGGGCCGGACGATCGAGCTGCCGTAGGGAGATCCCGCGCCGGCCCTGCCCCTGCATAGACTCAACGTTGTGACCGACACCGCCGGATCGTCCGCGTTCGCCTCCGCCCTCGACCTCCCGGACGGCCTCACCGTCCCGGACGAGCTCGCCCGCGCGTGGTCCTGGATGGAGCAGCAGGGCTTCCTCCTGGAGCCGGGCGATCCCGCCGGCCGCACCTCCCTCACGCCGTACGCGGACGAGCGCCAGCTCGGTGTCGTGTTCGACACCGGCGCCACCCTCAATGGCTGGTTCGGGGACGACGAGATCGAGGCGCGGGTCGCCCGTCACGTCCGCCCGATCGCGGAGATCTCCGGCGACGGCGGCTTCGCCGCCCTCTGGCTCGACGACGGCACGGTCCGCTTCGTCGCGATGTCCTCCGACGGCGAGGCCTACGTGCTCGCCGACACGGCGCTCGACTTCCTCAGGCTCATCGCCATCGGCTACGACGAGCTCTCGTCGTTCGCCATCGGCCAGGACGTCTCGGACCTCGACCCGGACGAGGACGAGTTCCTCCTGGAGTGCGTGGCCGCCCTCGGCCCGTTCCGGGCGTGGGTCGAGCAGGAGTTCGACACCACGGTGCCGACGAGCTGGCACGAGGTCGACCCGGACGACAACGACTTCGCGCGGTGGATCAACCAGCAGACCGCGAACCCCGGCTCCTGAGCGGGACCAGCCGCGGCACCGCGGCGACGAGCACGACCATGACGATCAGCTCGACCAGGGTCTGCGCGACCACGGCGACCGCCGCGAGGCCCTGTCCGCCCGGCAGCGCGAGGGCGAGCGGCAGCACCACGAGGGAGTTGCGCGTGACGCCGCTGAAGGTCGCCGCCCGCCCCTCGGGCGCCTCGAGCCGGAGGAGCCGGGTCGCGGCGACGCCGATCGCGGTCATCGCGGCTGCGAACAGGATGTAGACGGGCGCCAGCCACGCCACCTCCGCGGCCCGGCCCACCACCGCGTCGATCTGCGAGCACACGACGACGGCGAGCGTCACCATCATCACCGGCACCATCGCGGTGCCGGCCGCGCCCGCGAACCGGCGGGCGCGTCGCGACCGGCGCGCGACGATCTGCGTGAGCCACGCAAGGGCGAACGGCACGACGATGAGCCAGACGAACGCCTCGAGGAACGTACGGATCTCGATCGCGCCCGCGGCCTCCGCCCCGGCGAACAGGCGCAGGTACACCGGCACGAGCAGCACCTGCCCGAGCATGAGGAGCGGCGTGGCGGCGAGCAGCCTGCGGCTCGCGCCGCCCGCGAGCCCCGCGAAGACGACCACGTAGTCGACGCACGGGGCCAGCAGCACGAGCAGCGCGCCGATCTCGAGCGACGCGTCGAAGGCCACCAGTCGCGTGAGACCGAAGGCGACCAGCGGCGCGGCCACCGCGTTCAGGCTGACGAGCGCGAGTAGGAACCGCGGGTCCGGACTCCCCCGCCGCCCTCCGACCAACGGGATCCCGAGGAAGGTGAGGTACAGCAGGACGGCGAGCACCGGCGTCGTGGACGACGCGGCCGGACCGCGGAGGGCCGGCACCGCGAGCCCGGCAGCCGCCCCGACGGCGAGCGCCACCAGGTAGCACGCCACCTGGTTGCGCTCGAGCCACGTCACTCCCCCATCCTCCCCGACGTCGGCGCTCGCCTGCGCGCTGCCGCCTCCCCGGCCGGTGACGGACGGAGGTCCGGGTCCACTCGTCGGGGGGACGGCCTACTGGCGCGGGTCCGAGGATGCGTCCGCGAGGGGCTCCGGGCAGCCGTTCTGGGCCGCCCCGTCACGCAGCTCGTAGTGCCAGGACTCGTTCGCGTACGTGCGGCACAGTCCGTACGCCGCTCCGTGGCGTGAGAGCCAGTCGGCGGCGTCGAACTGGAGGTCGACGGCGTCGCCCGAGACGTGGGCAGAGCCGGACGGTGTGGCGACCCACCGGGAGGCCTCCTCCGCGGAGCCGTACGTGTCGATCGCGTCCTGGAGCAACCACGCCTGGTAGCGCTCGGACCGCCATCCCGTGGTGATGACGAACTCCATGCCGTAGTCGGACGACGCCTCGCGAAGCGCGTCGGCGAGCGAGGCATCGAGCCGGGCGATCCCGGGGAGGTTCGTGTCGTCGAGCGTCGTGCCGCCCGGGATCAGCCCGTCGGCCTCCGTGAGGTCGTCGGCGCTCACGGCGAACGGCTGCCCGTCGGACGTGGTCCCGCCTGCGCCGGACAGACCGGGGACGAGTCCGACGAGCCCCGGCCGCAGGAAGGCGACCGTGGCGATCGTGGCCACCGCCACGAGCAGGCCGACGAGGAGGAGGGCGAGTCCGGTGGGCAGGCGCCGGGAGGTCGGTGAGGACGTCATGCCGCCAGTGAACGAGGGCCCGTGTTACGAGGACGTATGAGAATCTCGATACACCCGCGATAGGCATCCTTCCCTAGCATCTGCTGTATGCGCGTACTGGTCGTCGAGGACGAACCCCACATGGCCGAGGCCCTCCGCGACGGCATGCGGCTCGAGGCGATCGCCGCCGATCTCGCGCACGACGGCGAGAGCGCGCTGGAGATGCTGGCGGTCAACGACTACGACGTCGCGGTCCTCGACCGGGACATCCCCGGCCCGTCCGGTGACGAGGTCGCGGCGACCATCATCGACTCCGGCAGCGGGCTGCCCGTCCTCATGCTGACCGCGGCGGACCGGCTCGACGACAAGAAGTCGGGTTTCGCCCTCGGCGTCGACGACTACCTCACGAAGCCCTTCGCCCTCGAGGAGCTGATCATGCGACTGCGGGTGCTCCATCGGCGCCGCGGTCACCGACGGCCACCCGTCCTCGAGATCGCCGGCCTGCGCATCGACGGTTTCCGCCGGGAGGTCTACCGGGAGGGGATCTACGTGCCGCTGACCCGCAAGCAGTTCGCGGTTCTCGAGGTGCTGGCCGCCGACGGCGGCGTCGTCAGCTCGGAGGAGCTCCTCGAGAAGGCGTGGGACCAGAATGCGAACCCGTTCACCAACGCCGTGCGCATCACGGTCTCCGCGCTCCGGAAGCGACTCGGCGAACCCTGGGTGATCGCGACGGTCCCGGGCGTGGGGTACCGCATCGAGGAGGGCGAGGTGAGTCGGGGTGGGTAGCGGGGTCGTCACGCCCCGGCGCCCCGGGCCGAGCGCGCGGCTCAAGCTGACGGCCTCTTACGCCGCATTCCTTCTCGTCGCCGGGCTGCTCGTGCTCGCCGTCGTCTGGCGCTTCCTCCTGCACTACGTACCCGAGCGCGCGGGCACGGGCGAGGAGGGCTTCATGCCGGGTCGCGCCGATCTCGAACGCGCGTTCGTCCCCGTGGTGAGCTGGGCGCTCGTCCTGCTCGTCGTCGTCGGGGTGGCCGGCGGATGGATCCTCGCCGGGCGCATGCTCGCGCCGCTCCGCCTGGTCACGACCGCCACGGCGGCCGTCGCGGCCGGCTCGCTCGACCACCGGATCGCCATGCCCGGCCGGCGCGACGAGTTCCGGGACCTGGCGGACGGCTTCGACGCGATGGCCGCTCGTCTCGAGGCCCACGTCGCCGAGCAGCAGCGGTTCGCCGCCAACGCCTCCCACGAACTGCGCACCCCGCTGTCCGTCATGCGTTCGGTGCTCGACACAGCGCGTCGGGATCCCGACCGGGACGTCGACGAGGTGCTCGCCCGCCTGGACGCCGCGAGCTCCCGGGCGATCGAGCTCACCGAGGCCCTCCTCGTTCTTGGCCGCGCGGACCGCCACTCCTTCACGCCCGAGGCGGTCGACCTCTCGCTCGCCGCGGAGGAGGTCGCCGAGGAGATGCTGCCGCTCGCCGAGGACCGCGGGATCTCCCTCGAGGTCGACGCCGGTGCCGCGGCCACGGTCGGTTCCCGCGCCCTGATCCAGCAGCTCATGACGAACCTGGTCCACAACGGGATCGTCCACAACCTGCCCGACGGCGGAGCAGTCTCGTTTCGCACGACCACCGCGGGGCGACCCGCGGGCCCGCCGGTCAATGTCCGCACCGACCGCCGGCACGCGCGCATCGTCGTCGAGAACTCCGGCCCCCTGGTGGACCCGGCGATCGTCCCCACGCTCACCGAGAGGTTTCAACGCGGATCCACCCGCGTGCACTCGGGGCATCACGGCACCGGGCTCGGGCTTGCCATCGTCGCGAGCATCGCCGCCGCGCACGGTGCTCGCCTCTCGATCGAGCCCCGCCCCGATGGCGGGCTGCGCGTCGTCGTCGACCTCCCGCCCATGGCACCCGGCTCGTGATGCGGACGGAGGCGCGGCCGCCCAGCGTCGGGCACGTGGACAATGGGCGCATGCCCCGCACCCGCCCGTTCGCCCAGGTCGACGTCTTCTCCGCGACCCCGTACGGGGGCAACCCGGTCGCGGTCGTCCTCGACGCCGAGGGCATCGAGGAGTCGGACATGGCGCGCATCGCGCGCTGGACGAACCTCTCGGAGACCACCTTCGTCCTCCCGCCCGCCTCCCCCGACGCCGACTACCGGCTGCGCATCTTCACCCCCACCGGGGAGCTCCCCTTCGCGGGACACCCCACCCTCGGGTCCGCCCGGGCATGGCTGACCGCCGGTGGCGCGCCGGCGCGGGAGGGAGCGCTCGTGCAGGAGTGCGGCGCCGGCCTCGTCACCCTGCGCCAGGACGGCGACGCCCTCTTCTTCGCCGCGCCCCCGACCATCCGCTCGGGCGATCTGCCGCCCGAGTACCTCGATCACCTGGTGACCGGACTCGGGATCGGGACGGGCGGCGTCGGGCAGGGGGCGATCGGCAGCCAGTGGGTCGACAACGGGCCGGGCTGGGCCGTCGTCGAGGTGGCCTCGGCCGCCGAGGTGCTCGCGCTTACGCCGGACCTCGCGCGGATCCCGGACGCCAAGGTCGGCGTCATCGGGGCGTACCCGGAGGGCGCGGAGTGCGCGTTCGAGATCCGCGCGTTCGCACCGGGCGTCGGCGTGGCGGAGGACCCGGTCACCGGCAGCCTCAACGCCTCGGTCGCGCAGTGGATGATCGCGGCCGGGCGGGCGCCGAGCCGGTACACGGTCGCCCAGGGGACCGCCCTCGGTCGGTCGGGCCGCGTCCGCATCGAGGCGGCCGACGGCGAGGTGTGGGTCGGGGGCGGGACCACCGTCTGCTTCACGGGCACCGCCTGGGCCTGAGGGCTGTCCACCGCTCACCATGGGCGGCGAGGGCCGGGGCCTACACCGTCGGGCCGGGGTCCCGGCGCCGGTGGTGCCCCCGGCGCGCGTCCCGGTCGAAGATCCCGAGCACCTCGCACACGCCCGACGCGGCGCCGATGCCGTGCGGCATCATCGTGGGGAACTCCGCCGCCTGGTTGACCTCGAGCGTGTACGACTGCCCGCCGAGCTTGAGGATCGCGGTGCCCGAGAGGACGACGAGCCACTCGCGGCCGGAGTGGGCGCGCAGGCGGGACGGCGCCGCGGGCGGCGGCTCGGTGTACCGCTGGCGGACGACGCTGATCGTCGGGTCGAAGCGCAGCGACCACAGCAGGTTGCCCCACCGGTCCGCGGTCGGCGTGGAGACGACGTTCTCCTGCGGCTGGTCCACGAGGTCCGCGACCGTCGTGTCCAGGGCGCGGGCGAGCGTGTCGACCTGGTCGAGGACGAGGCGGCGCTGCCCGGACTCCAGCCGGCTGAGGGTCGACTGGCTCATGCGGGCGCGCTCGGCGAGCTCGCCGAGCGTCATCCCCTGGGCGATGCGCAGGGCGCGCAGTCGGCCGCGCACTATCGAGTCGAGATCCTCCTGTTGCTCCATGCGCACGAGCGTATGCCGAACACGCAGCACGGGGCTCGCCGCGATGATGTAATCGAGGCATGCACGGAGAGGCTCCGAGAACAGTGCCGGACGTCGTCGAACGGTTCGCCGACCACTGGGCGACCGGGGGCGGATCCCGCATCGAGGGCCTGATCGCCGGCTACCTGCTCGTGGACGAGTCCGACGGCGTGAGCGCCGCGGAGCTGTCCGACGAGCTCGGGATCAGCCGCGGGTCGGTGTCCACGTACACCCGCCAGCTCGTGGAGCGGGGGTTCGTGCAGCGCGTGCGCAAGGCCGGCGAGCGGTCGCACTACTTCGTCATGGGCGAGGACGTGTGGGCCGGGTTCCTCGCCGCCGAGCAGGAGTACCTCCGCAACCAGCTGCGTCTCGCGGAGGCCACCCTGCCGCTCGTGACGAAGGGCGGACGCTCGTGGGCGCGCGTGCGCAACATGCGCGACTACATGGACTGGATGATCGCCTCGCGGCTGCCGAGCTCGTGGGAGCGGTTCAAGAGCGCACGCGAGTCTCCCGCACGGTGACCATCGGTGCGCCGGTCTGGGAGTCGCGCCCGATCAGCCCGTCGATGCCGAAGACCTCGGTGACGAGGTCGGCGTCGAGCACCTGCTCGGGGGTTCCCTCGCGGACGATCCGGCCCTCGTGCATGACGACGAGCCGCGAGGCGTAGCGCGCGGCCTGATTGATGTCGTGCAGGACGGCGAGGACCGTGCGACCGTCGTCGCGCATGTCCTGGCACAGACGGAGGAGCTCGACCTGGTGGGCGAGGTCGAGGAACGAGGTCGGCTCATCCAGCAGCACGTAGTCCGTGCGCTGCGCGAGGACCATGGCGATCCACACCCGCTGGCGCTGCCCGCCGGACAGCTCGGAGAGCAGCCGGCCCGCCTGGTCGGTCACCCCGGTCGCGGCCATCGCCTCCTCGACGATCTCGGCGTCGCCGGGCATCCACTGCCGCAGCAGCGAGTGGTACGGATGGCGGCCGCGGGCCACCAGATCGCGGACGCGCAGGGACTCCGGCGCGACGGGGTGCTGCGGGAGGGCCGCGACGCGCCGGGCCACCGCCTTCGGGCGCAGGGAGCGCACGTCGGCGCCGCCCAGGGTCACGGAGCCGGACATCGGGCGCAGGGTGCGCGCCAACGCCTTGAGCAGCGTGGACTTCCCGCAGCCGTTGGGGCCGATGACCGCCGTGAACTCCCCCTCGGGGACGGTGAAGGTGAGGTCGTCGCTGACGACGCGACCGTCGTAGCCGAGGCGCGCCGTGTCGATCCGGAGGCCCGGCCCGGTCGCCGGTTCGGTCTGCGCGGTTGCGGCGGTCATAGTCGTCCTTTCGAGTGCTCGCGCACGAGGAGGTAGCCGAGGTAGATGCCGCCGACGCCGAGGGTGAGGACGCCCACCGGGAGGTCCTGGACGTACGGGGCCTGCTGCGCCGCGAGGTCGGCGACCGTGAGGATCAGGGCGCCCGTGAGCGCGGAGGGCACGATGCTGACGTCGGAGGTGCCGATGATCCGGCGCGCGATCTGCGGCGCGGTGAGCGCCACGAACGCGATGGGTCCGGAGCCGGCGACCGAGACGCCCGCGGCGAGGACGGAGAGACACACGGCGAGCGTCCGGGTGCGGGCCGGGTCGACGCCCACCCCGGCGGCGGTCTCGTCCCCCATCTCCAGCAGGGAGACGTTGCGGGACAGGACCATCGCGGCGGGGATGATGACCGCCGCCCCGACGCCGGTGACGAGGACGTGCTGGGCGTTGCGCACATTGAGCGAGCCGACGAGGTACTCGGCGAGCTGGGAGGCGGCGTCGCGGAGCTGGGTGCTCACGATGTACTGCGTGACCGCGTACGCGAGCGCGGCGACCGCGATGCCGGCGATGATCGTGCGCGCGGGCGAGCGGAACCCGCGCCCGGTGCTGACGAACACGAGCCCGGTCGCGACCGCGGCCCCGAGGACCGCGCCGAGCGAGGGCGGCACGACCGGGAGGACGAGGGTGGTGACCGCGACCCCGGCGCCGGCGCCGGCGCCCAGGCCGATGACGTCCGGGCTGCCGAGCGGGTTGCGGGTGACGGTCTGGAACAGCGCGCCGGAGACGCCCAGGAGGGCGCCGGCGAAGATCGCCGTCGCCAGCCGGGGCCCGCGGAGGCGCTCGAACACGAACTCCGCCATGCCCTCCGCGCGGCCGAGCAGGACGGACGGCAGCTCCGCGAGCGGGATGCCCGCCGTCCCGAGGGTGAGGCTGAGGACCGCGACGACGACGAGCACCGTCGCGGTGACCGCGCAGAAGATCACCGCCCGGGCGCGCACGGGGACGGCGAGGGGGCCGATGCGGACGATCGCGCTCATCGGGCTGCCCACCCCCTGCGGACCGCGAGGAGGAGGAACGGCGAGCCGAGCAGCGCGGTGACGATGCCGACCATGATCTCCTCCGGGCGGGCGACGATCCGTCCGAGCACGTCGGCCGCCACCAGGAGGGCGGCCCCGAGGATCGCCGCCACGGGCACCTGCCACCGGTGGTCGAGGCCGACGACCGACCGGGTCAGGTGGGGCACGACGAGTCCGACGAAGGCGATCGGTCCGACCGCGGCCGTGGCCGCCGCCGCCAGCGTCGCGGCGGCGAGGATACCGACGGCGCGGACGAGGCCGACGGGGGTGCCGAGCGACGTCGCGACGTCCTCGCCCAGGGCGAGGTTGTTGAGGGCCGGCGCCAGCGCGATCGCCAGGACCAGCCCGACGACGAGCGCGGGAAGGATCGCGAGGGCGACCGAGGTGTCACGCCCGCCGAGCGATCCGATGACCCAGAAGCGGAACGAGTCGAAGACCCCCGGGTTGGTGAGGATCATGGCCTGGATGTAGGCGCTGAGCACGGCGGAGACGACCGCACCGGTGAGCAGCAGCTTGACGACGCTGCCGGAGGCCGAGCGGGCCCCGACGACGTAGACGATGACGACGGTGACCAGTGCGCCCGCGAAGGCGACCCAGACGGATCGCCCGCCCACGCCGCTCCCGGTGACGGAGGCGACCGTGACGACGGCCGCCGACGACCCGACCGTCACGCCGAGGAGCCCGGGATCACCGAGCGGGTTGCGCGTGATGCCCTGGATGACGACGCCGGACACGGCCAGCGCGGAGCCGCACAGCACGCCCATGACCGTGCGGTCGATGCGCGCGTCGAGCACCGCCTCGAGGTACGGGTCGGGCCTGCCGGCAAGCACACCGAGGACGTCGCCGGGATCGGTGAGCTTCCCGCCGAGGAACAGGCTCGCGACGACGGCGAGCGCGAGCCCCGCCCCCGCGAGGACAACCGTCCTCGCGCGGGCGAGGCTCGGGCTCCGGGTCACTGATCGATGTCGGCGATGGCCTCGTCGATGAGCGGGACCAGCCGCTCCAAGGCCCACGGCACGGTCAGCGGGTTGATGATCGACGAGCCCGTGACGAGCGGCTGGTCGGTCGGCGCGACCACCGCGCCGCTCGCGACCGCGGGCATCTGCTGGTACAGCGGCTGCGCCTCGATCTGCTCGCGGTTCTCCGGGTCGGAGTAGAAGGTGAAGATGAGGTCGGAGTCGGCGAGCATGTCCGCGTTCTCCAGCCCGATGGACGCCGAGTCGGTGCCCTCGACCTCGTACTCGCGCAGGTCCTCGACGACCGGGTCGACCGTGAGGCCGAGCGCGCGGACCATCGCCACGCGCTGCTCGTCCTCGAAGAACACCCCGAGCGTGCCGGGGCCGGTGTTGTAGATGTAGGAGAACGTGATGCCCTCGAACTCCTCGCGGGCGCCGGAGGCCAGCTGGTCGTCGACGTCCTCGATCAGGGCGGCGGCCTCCTCGGGCTGGCCCATGGCCTCGCCGATGACCTCGATCTGCTCCTGCCAGGTGATCACCCACGGCTCCTCGGCGTAGGCGACGGTCGGGGCGATGTCCGTGAGCACGTCGAACTGCTCCTGGGTCACGCCGGACCAGGGGGCGAGGATGAGGTCGGGCTCGAGCTCGAGGATCGCCTCGATGTCCAGCTCGGTCGCGCCGGTGAACTGGGCCGGCAGCTCGCCGCCCTGCTCAGTGACGGCCTCGTTGATCCACGGGAGGTAGCCGCTCTCGTCGCTCCCCCACGGGTACTCCTCGACGCCGACCGGGATCGTTCCGAGGGCGATCGCCGTCTCGGCGGAGCCCTGGCCGAGCGTGGCGATCCGCTCGGGACGCTCGGTGATGACCGCCTCCCCGAGTGCGTGCTCGATCGTGACGGTCTCCCACTCCCCCTCGGGCGCCGCGGCGCCGTCGGTCGCGCCGCCGTCGGACCCGGTGCTCGATTCCCCGGACTCCGGCATGGTGTCGTCGTTGTCCGGCGAGGAGGCGTCCGCGCACCCCGTGAGGGCGAACGCGCCTGCGAGCAGGGCTCCTGCTCGCGTCAGGCGCGTGCGTGTTGTGGTCTGCATGCCGTGTGTCGATCCCTTCGTGACACGGTTGTCTGCCGCGATTGCGGCGAGGTTAGGCTAGCCTTGCCACATCTCAACTATCAAATCTTCTGAAAGTTCACCCGAACACAGGAAGGCACCGTGACTCCCTCCGCGCCGACGCTCTCCCGCCCGGCCTACCGCCCCTACCGGGCGACCGTGCGTGCGGTCACCCGGCTCAGCCCGAGCTTCGTCCGCGTGACCTTCTCCGGGCCGGACTTCGACACCTTCGCCGACCACGCGCGGGACCAGCGCGTGAAGATCGTGTTCCCCGACTCCCCGCGCTGCTTCGACGACCTCGGGGTCGACGACGAGGACTGCCTCCGGCGCGGCGACTGGTACGACCGGTGGCGCGCACTCCCGGACGATCGCCGCAGCCCCTTCCGCACCTACACCGTCCGCGCCGTCGACGCCGCGGAGCGACTGGTCGACATCGACTTCGTCGCCCACCACGAGGACGGCCAGCCGGCCGGCCCGGGCTCGTCCTGGCTCGAGGGCGCGGCACCCGGCGACGAGGTGATCGTCGTCGGGCCGGACGCGAGGAGCGAGAACTCCCACGTCGGGATGGACTGGCGCCCCGGGGAGGCGATCGACGTCCTCCTCCTCGGCGACGAGACGGCCGCGCCCGCGATCGCCGGCATCCTCGAGCGCCTGCCCGCCGGCCGCCGCGCCACCGCACTCATCGAGGTGCCGACGCACGGCGATGCGATCCGGATCGACACCACGGAGAGCGCCGACATCCGCTACCTCCCCCGGGACGGGCAGCCGGTCGGCGCACTGCTGGAACCCGCGCTGCGCGCGTGGGTCGAGGGGAACGCCGCGCTGGTGGCCGAGGCTGCCTCCCCGATCCCCCAGACGCTCGACGACGTGGACGTCGACGTCGACCTGCTGTGGGAGTCGCCCGACGAGAGGCGCGACGGCGGGTTCTACGCGTGGATCGCCGGCGAGTCCGCCGTCATCAAGCGGCTGCGCCGCATCCTGGTGACCGAGCTCGGCATCGACCGCCACCGCGTGGCGTTCATGGGCTACTGGCGGCTCGGGCAGTCCGAGCGGACCGGGTAGGCAGAGCGTCTCGGACAGTCGGAGCGGCTCGGACCGACGCGCTGTGATACCCATGGACGCGGGCCCGGGCCGCGCGTCCGCACGCAGCGCCGGTGGCGTCGTGGGCCCCGGACGAGGAGTACCCCATGACCGCGCCACGCGTTCCCGACGTGTTCGACCTGATCGACCGCATCGACCCGTTGATCGATGCCCGCGACTTCCCCGCCATCGTCGAGGCGATCTCCCCCGCCTCCGTCGACGAGGTCGCCTCGCTCCTCAAGCGCCTCACGGTCACCGAGGGTGCGGTGGTCTTCCGGCTGCTCACGAAGGACCGCGCGGTCCGGGTCTTCGAGCAGCTCTCCGCCGGGGTGCAGAGCGACCTCGTCCACGCGCTGAAGGACGCCGAGGTCGCGGAGATCTTCGCGGACCTCGACCCCGACGACCGGGTCGAGCTGCTCGACGAGCTTCCCGCCACACTCGCGCCGCGACTCCTGCGCGGCCTGTCCGACAAGGAACGCCGGCTCACCGCCGCGGTCCTCGGCTACCCGAAGGGTTCCGTCGGCCGGCGCATGACCCCCGAGTACATCTCGGCGCGCGAGGACTCCACCGCCGGCGAGGCCCTCGAGCGGGTCCGGCTCCGCATCGACGACGCCGAGGCCATCTACACGCTGCCGGTCCTCGACGACTCGCGCCACGTCGTCGGGGTGATCGGCCTGAAGGACCTCATGCGCGCGCGTCCGGAGGACCGCGTCGCCGACCTCATGCGCCGCCCGACTGTCGCGACCGCCTACGCGGACGCGGAGGAGGCGGCACGCACGTGCGCGAGCGCCGGCTACCTCGCGATCCCGATCGTCGACAACGAGTCCCGGCTCGTCGGCATGCTCACGATCGACGACGCCATGCGGGTCCTCCAGCACGAGGAGTCGGAGGACGCGGCCCGCCAGGGTGGCGTCGAGCCGCTCCGGCGCCCCTACCTCGCCACGTCGATCCGGTCCCTCGCGAGCACGCGCATCGTGTGGCTGCTCGTCCTCGCCGTCGGCGCCACGCTCACCGTCCAGGTGCTCGAGGTGTTCGAGGCGACGCTCGAGGAGGTCACGGTTCTCGCGCTCTTCGTGCCGCTGCTCATCGGCACCGGCGGCAACACCGGCAACCAGGCCGCGACGACGATCACGCGCGCCCTCGCGCTCGGGGACGTCCGCCCGCGGGACGTGTGGCGGGTGCTCGCGCGCGAGCTTGGCGTCGGGCTCTCCCTCGGCACGCTGCTCGGCCTCCTCGGCGGCACGATCACGTCCCTGGTGTACGAGCCGCGGATCGGGCTCGTCATCGGCCTCACGCTGCTGGCCGTGTGCGCGATGGCGGCCGCGATCGGCGGCGTCATGCCCATGATCGCCCGTGCGCTGCGCGTGGACCCGGCCGTGTTCTCCAACCCGTTCATCAGCACGTTCGTCGACGCGACGGGGCTGATCGTCTACTTCGTCATCGCCCGCGCGGTGCTCGGGATCTGACCGGAGCCGGCTCTCGGCCTCGCATCCGTGCTCGGCGGACGCACCTCCGCGCCCGACGTCGGGCGCCTGCCCGCGAAGGGGGCCCGACCTGCTTGCGGCGGCAAGCCGGCGGCGCCGGTCAGGCCCGCCTGGATCGCATGGCCTTCAGCTGCTTGATCTCGGGGTCCGCGGCGAGCGCCTCGTACTCCGTCGAACCCAGCGGCACGAGCGCGACCCGGCCGTCGCCGTCGTGGTGGAAGCCCCACCCGTACCGCTTGGCGAGCGGGGACGCGCGCAGGCACGCCTGGTCCTTGGCGAAGAACGCCTCGCGCGCCTCCGCCCGCGCGTCGGCCTCGATGCCCTGACGGGTGGCATGCACGTCGAACAGCACGTCGTCGCTGGTGAGCTCGTACGGTCGGGCCGAGACCAGCGCGTACTGGAGTGCGGCGACCGACGGCGCCCTGCCGCCGGCAGGGGGCTGCTCCGCAGCGGTTACCGGACAGTCCTCCGCCACCTGGATGAAGGTCCCGGTGTAGTTCGTGCTTCCCATGCGCACCAGTCTCGCCGCGGCACGATGCTCCCGATAGCAGAAAAGCGACAGGACTCCCGACCGGTCTGCCACAGTGGGCGGCATGGGGCAGAGCGGCAGCGGGCGAGAACGGCCGATCGCGGGGTCCGAGCGGTCGGGCGTGCTCTACCCCGAACGCCTCGCTCGCTTCCGGGCCGGCTGGATCGATCCCGGTCCCACCGTGAGCGCGGTCGTCGACCAGTACTGGCACGTCGACTGGGCGCTCGATCGTGGCGAGCGGCTCGACCAGCCGGTGATCGACCTGCCGGCCGTCACCGTCTCGATCGAGCAGGGCGACGTCCCCGCCCCGCTCGTCGTCACCGGTGTCCACGGTGCGGCATGGCGACGCGTCATCCGGGGCGCGGGCCGGGTGTTTGCGATCCGGCTCCGCCCGGCGGGGCTCGCTGCGCTCAGCGACCTCCCCCCCCCGTGGACATCGCCGACGCAACGCTGCCCCTGACGGCGGACCTCGACTCCCGGCTGCACGGACTGATGAGGGCCATCGCCGTCGCCGGCTCCCCCGCCGAGCGTGCGGACCTCACGAACGAGACCATCGGCCGGGCACTCCAGGGCCGCGCCCCGTCCACCGCGGGCCTCCTCGTCAACGACGTGCTGGACGAGCTGCGCGCACGCGTCCACAGCCGCACCGGCGTCACCCTTGCCGACCGGTTCGGCCGCAGCGCTCGGACGATCCAGCGCGCGTGCCTGGAGACCCTGGGCCACGGTCCGAAGTGGCTGAGCCGACGCATCCGGCTCCAGGAGGTCGCGCTCGCGCTCTCGACGCGGCCGACTGAGGAGCTGGCCGTCATCGCGGCCGAGCTCGGCTACGCGGACCAGTCCCATCTGACCAGCGACTTCCGCACGGCCAGCGGGATCACTCCGGACGCCTACCGCCGTGCGGCTGCTGCCGGCAACGCGAGCGCCTGACTCCGCGAGCTCAACGCCGACGACGTCACGGCCTCACCGGGTGAGGATCCCTCCGAGAACGAAGGCGAGACGCCGTTCGTACTCGGCCCTCGATCCCCGGTCGCAGGCACGGGCGACGAGCCCGCGCTCCCGGATCAGCGCGTAGACGTCGTCGGGCGTGAGGTCGCCGCGGACCGTCCCCTCCGCCTGGGCCGCCGCGAGCAGTCCGGCACCGAAGGCGCTGACGCGCTCGCACAGGGCGCACAGGGGCTCGGACTCGGGAACGGCGCGGAGCAGGACGTCGTTGGCGGCGGGCTCGTCGAACTGCAGCATCCAGACCAGGCGCAGGTACGTCTCGAGTGACTCGGCGGGGCGCTCCACCGCGGCGGCCTCCGCGAAGATCGCCTCGATGAGCTCGCCGACGAGCTCCTCGACGATCGCATCGATGAGTCCCTGCCGACCGCCGAAGCGGTGATACACGGTGCCCTTGCTGACCCCGGCCGCCCGGGCGACGTCGTCGAGCGCGGTTCCGAGCCCGCGCTCGCGGAAGACACCGAGGGCGGCCCGGCGGATGCCCTCGATGTTGCGCCGCGCGTCCGCGCGAAGGCGGGGCCTTGTCCCGATCCCGGGCGAGTCTGTCTCCATCAGGCCGAGGACGACCGCTTCTCGCGCTCGGCCCAGGTGGTCTCGAGCGCCTGGGTAAAGCCCTCGACCGGCTGCGCACCGGAGACGGCGAACCGGCCGTCGAACACGAAGAACGGCACTCCCCTGATCCCGATCTCCTGCGCCTGACGGAGGTCGGCGTCCACCTCCTCCTCGAAGGCGCCGGACTCGAGCGCCGCGAGCGCCTCGGCACGGTCGAGGCCGACTTCCGCGGCGAGGTCCGCGAGCACCTCGTGATCCCCCAGGAACAGGCCGTCGGTGAAGTACGCCTTGAAGAGGCGGATGACCATCTCGTGCTGCCTGCCGTGGAGGGCCGCGAAGTGCGACAGGCGGTGCGCGGAGCGCGTGCTCGTCGCGATCGCGTCGTCCATCCGGTAGTCGAGTCCGATCGGCGCACCGCGCTCGGCGAACTGCGCGTTCATCTCCGCCGCCTGCTCGAGCGGCATGCCGCGGTGGGAGGCGAGCAGCTCGTTCAGGCCCACCCTCGTGTCTGCCGACAGCTCCGGCATGAGCAGGAAGGAGTGGTAGCGGAGCTCGACCTGGTCGCGGTGCGGGAACTGCTCGAGAGCGAGCTCGAGGTGCTTGTCCCCCAAGTAGCAGAAGGGACACATGACGTCGCTCCAGACGTCGATGACGACCTTCTCAGCCGTGCCGCCGTACGCCTCGCCGACCATCAGGCGCACGTCCCGTCGACGTCGCAGGCGCCGAGCGCGTCGGCCTCCCCGAGGAGTGTGAGGAAGGGGGCCGGCCGGGTCCCTTCGTCCTTGCTCGGACCGTCGTTCGCGGCCGCAGGAGTCGGCACCTCGGAAGTTGTCTGCATGGTCAAGATGCTATTCGTGCGCACCGTGCGCCACAAGGCGCGGGCAATCAGCCGCACGGACCCGCTGCCCGGCCGCCACCCCCCGCTCGGGGACAAGGCGACGACGCGCCCGGCCGCCGTCGTTGTACTTTTGATCTGCTCCAATCTTGGGTATACTCATCTTCATGAACGGTTCCACGCGGATAGGCTCGGAGGTGTCGCACAGCGACCAGCTCCGGCAGGCGGGACTTCGCGTCACGTCGCCCCGCCTGGCGACCCTCGCCGTCCTGGCCGAACGGCAGCATGCGGAGACCGACGACATCGCGGCGGCCGTCCGCGAGCGCCTCGGCTCCGTGTCCACGCAGGCCGTCTACGGGGTGCTCCACGCACTCACCGAAGCGGGGCTCGTGCGCCGGCTGGACACCGGCTCCCGGGACGCGGCCAGGTACGAGATCCACCGGCACGACAACCACCACCACCTCCTGTGCCGCGTGTGCGGCCGTGTCGAGGACGTGCCGTGCGTGAAGGGCAGGGCCCCGTGCCTGGAGCCCGAGGACGACCTCGGATTCGCGATCGAGATCGCCGAGGTCCTGTTCCGCGGGGTGTGCGCCGAGTGCCGGGCCGCCGAGACGGCGCCGACGGCCGCGACGGCGTGAACCGCTTCCCCCAGATTTCACCAACCACCACCAGAGCGATCCACCGCTCGAGAAGGAGACGCCCTATGACCACTGTCGACCCCACGACCGCCCACAGCTCCACGCTGCCCTCGACCACCGAGTCCGGTGCGCCGCGGGAGAGCGACGCGCACTCGCTCAGCGTCGGTGCGAACGGACCGCTCCTCCTGCACGACGTCGCCCTGGTCGAGAAGCTCGCGCGCTTCGACCGCGAGCGCATCCCGGAGCGCAGCCCGCACGCCAAGGGGTCCGGTGCGTTCGGCGAGCTGGAGGTCACCGAGGACGTCTCGCAGTACACGAAGGCGGGGCTCTTCCAGAAGGGCACGAAGACTCCCCTGCTCGCGCGGTTCTCGACCGTCGCCGGCGAGCTCGGCTCCCCCGACACCTGGCGGGACGTGCGCGGCTTCGCGCTGAAGTTCTACACGCAGGAGGGCAACTTCGACATCGTCGGCAACAACACGCCGACGTTCTTCGTGCGCGACCCCATGAAGTTCCCCGACTTCATCCACTCGCAGAAGCGCCTCCCGGACTCCGGCCTGCGCGACAACAACATGCAGTGGGACTTCTGGACCCTCTCCCCCGAGTCGGCGCACCAGGTCGCCTACCTCATGGGGGACCGCGGCCTGCCGAAGTCGTGGCGCACGATGAACGGCTACTCCTCGCACACCTACATGTGGGTCAACGAGGCCGGGGAGCGGTTCTGGGTGAAGTACCACTTCATCTCCGAGCAGGGAGTCGAGAACCTCCGCAACGAGGAGGCCGACATCCTCGCCGGCACGGACGGCGACTACCACCGTCGTGACCTGTTCGAGGCGATCAAGCGGGGCGAGTTCCCGTCGTGGCGCGTCGAGGTCCAGGTCATGCCCTACGACGAGGCGAAGACCTATCGGTTCAACCCCTTCGACCTCACCAAGACGTGGTCGAAGAAGGACTACCCGCGCATCCCGGTCGGCCGGTTCACGCTCAACCAGAACCCCGTGAACCACTTCGCGCAGATCGAGCAGGCGGCCTTCAGCCCGTCGAACACGGTGCCCGGCACCGGGATCTCCCCGGACAAGATGCTGCTCGGCCGCATCTTCTCCTACCCGGACGCGCAGCGGAACCGCCTGGGCACGAACTTCAACCAGCTCCCGGTCAACCGCCCGGTCGTGCCGACGAACTCCTACGACAAGGAGGGCGCGATGCAGTTCTTCCACTCCGGTGACGCACCGGTGTACGCGCCGAACTCGCACGGCCGCGCGTACCAGGAGGAGCAGGGCCCGGTGGACAACGGCTGGGAGGCCGACGGCGAGCTCGTCCGCTCCGCCTACTCCCTGCACTCGGAGGACGACGACTTCGGTCAGGCGCACACCCTCGTCCGGGACGTGTACTCCGACGAGGAGCGCGCCCGCCTGGTCGAGACCGTCGTCGGGTCGCTGCTGGGCGGCGTCGTCGAGCCGGTCCTGTCCCGGGTGTTCGAGTACTGGCGGAACATCGACCAGGAGGTCGGCGACGCGATCGAGGCGTCGTACCGGAGCAAGGCCGCACAGACGGCCTGACGCCCGACGGCGGAGTTCGGCCTGACCGGCCGCGTCCCGTTCGCTCAGGCAGACAGCGAGGCCCGGTCCACCGTGCGGTGGACCGGGCCTCGCTGTCTCATGCCCCGCGCACGACGATCCAGCGTTCGGCAGGGAGCTCGAGCGAATCTCGTTGCTGAGCTCCCGAGACGACTGCGGGAACGAACGCTCCCGGATCCGTCGACCGGCTCGCGTCGGTGGACGACGGCAGCGAGGGGCAGTGCAGAAGCGGTCGGCGTCGGGGCCAGTTCCGGTGGGCCGATCGCGGTAGCGAATCGCTCGACACCGGAGCCCGCGGTCGCCACGATGCGCCCCAACGAACACGACGTTCGTGTCGACGGACGTGGGCAGCCCCCGTGAAACCACGGGCGGAACACCCGCCCGGCCGGGAACGCCGCGGATGTGCCTGCACCGACGGCGTGAGCAGCAGCCCGGAGGGATGCTACGGGCGCAGCGTTCTCGGGAATCCTGTCCAGCGGAGCTCGGGGCGCAGGTGACTCATGTCGTTGAACATGCTGATGCTCGGGTGCAGGTGGGGGCGATACTCGATGACGGTCAGCGCGGTGTTTGCGCTGCTGAGCTCGAGCCAGCGGACCGGCGGTGCGCCGAGTGCATCTCGGACCAGCCACGCGATCGGGTAGGCGTGGGTGACGAGGAGTTCGTGGATGTCTTTGTCTTGCTCGGGAGCGTGGGCGAATCGGGCGGTGAGCTTCTGCGCGATCGCGTTCCCGGCCGCCGCATCTGCCGGGTCGTAGCCGTCGAAGAACGGTATCCACGGTGGAGGCATTTCTTCCGGGGTGGGTACGTAGGGCACATGGTCGATGAGCTCGGCGGCTTCTGACACTGTTGTGTTCGCACCGAGGAACAGGTCGAGCTGCCGGGCGGTGTCGGCGGCTCTAGGCAGCGAGGAATGCCACACGGTGTCGATAGGGAGGTAGGCGAGGCGTCTTCCTAGGAGCCGAGCCTGTTCTCTGCCCGTATCGGTGAGATTACCGAAGGCGTCAGCTTCACCATGACGGGTGATGTACAGGTAGCGCGTTGCCATGTGATCGTTCTCCTTTACGTTCAGGCCGGGGTGATGGTTCCGGCTGCTCCATCGATCGCGACGCGCCTGCCGGGCGTGACGAGGTTCAGTGCATCGGGCACTCCGACGACGGCGGGTATGCGGTACTCACGGGCGACGATCGCGGCGTGCGAGAGGGCGCCACCGGTCGCAGTGACGACCCCGGCGGCGATGCGGAAGAGCGGCGTCCAAGCAGGGTCCGTGTAGGGGCAGACCAGGATGTCCCCGGGCTCGACGAGACCGAAGTCGGAGGGGCCGCGAACGGTCCGCGCGGTACCCGTGACGGTGCCGCGTGATGCTGGTGTTCCCCGGAGAGTGCCAGTTGATGTCGGTGCGAGCTGCGGCATGACGGGGAGCGCGGCGGTGATGGGTCGCGTTTGAAGAAGCCAGATCGTGCCCTCAGTGACCGCCCACTCCACATCTTGCGGACCGCCCTGTATCGCCGCGATCCGCATTCCCAGCGTTGCCAGGGCAAGAACCGCGTCGTCGTCGAGCGTTCGAGCCTGCTGTTGTCGAGGCGTGACCGTCGTCGTTGCCACACCGCCGCGCTCCGTGTCGAGGTCGATGCGGGTCTGCTTGCTCCCGACACGGTGACTGACCGACGAGCCCGCCGCGACCTCATAGGTGTCGGGGGTCACGGTTCCGCCCACGACCGACGGGCCGAGCCCCCATGAGGCCTCGATCCGTGTGGGCTCCTCGGGACGTTGGGGCGTGAACATGACGCCGGAGACGTCGGCCGCGACCACGCGCTGCACGAGCACCGGCATGCCCGCCGGCCGTGAGCTCGCATCGGCCGGCGTGCGGCCCCAGTAGTCGTTCGCCCTCGGCGCGTCGGCCGACGTCCTGCAGGTCACCGTCGCCTCACACACGCCCTCGACTCCCCGGACACCGACGACGCTCTCGTACTGGCCCGCCGCCGACGCATCAGCGGTGTCCTCGTTCAACGCCGACGAGCGCACGGCGACCACCGGGTCCTCCAGTCGGGCGAGTTCACCCGCGACCTCGTTTCTCAGCTGCGGCGAAAGGCCGTAGCCAGCGCCATCATCGGGGTGGTGCGGGATGACGAACCCGTCGGGGACGGGCAGCCCTGCGCGCAGCAGGGCGCCAAGCGCGGCAGCCTTCCCACCGGAGCTCTCCAGGGTCGCATCAGTCAGTCTCCTGAGCATCACACCACCGATCAATACCATGTTGACAACATTCTGTTGATCGTAACAGGATGGGAGGTATGGATCGCAAGCACGACCTCGCAGGAGCCGACCTCGCCGATCAGGCACGGGCGAGGCGAGAGCACGACGCGCAGGACCGCATCCTCGCGATGGGTGCGGATCAGCTCGACGCGCGCCCGTGGCGTCCCGCGCCCACACCGCCGACCGCCGCAGACCTTGCCCAGTACGCGCTGTGGCGCGCCGTCGACCTTGCCCCCGATGAGCTGCTCAGCGCCCTCAACCTGATCCCCGCAGCGAAGGCTGAGATCGAGGGCGTGGAGACCGGGCTCCTCTTCGTCGCCCGCAGTGCGGGGCTGACCTGGGCCCAGATCGCGGACGCGATGGGGTTCCGTTCCCCGCAGGCGTGCCAGCAGTATGTGAACCGCCTCACCGCCCGTCAGGAGAAGCGATCATGAGCCACCCCTCGACGCCAGAACTGCTCATCCTGCACGCGGTCAGGCTCATCGGCTTCGCCGACAGCGACGCGATCGCCGCACGCGCCGGAACCAGCACCGCCGACGTGGCGCGAGTGCTGGACGAGGCCGACGGCCGCGGCTGGGTCCAGCACCTTGCTTTCGCCGACCTTGAAGGATGGTCGCTGACCGATGCCGGCAGGACCGAGAACGAGTGTCAGCTCGCTTCGGAACGCCAGCTGGCTGACCCCGAGAACACGATCATCGCCGTCTACCGCGATTTCCTTCCCCTCAACACGCGCCTGGTCCGCGCGGTGACCGAGTGGCAGATCACCCCCACCGGCGATGACCCGTTCGCGCCGAATGATCACAGTGACCCGGCGTGGGACGGGCGGGTGCTCGACGAACTGACCGCGCTCGGCACCGAGCTTGCTCCGCTCGTTCACCGACTCACGGACGTGCTCACCCGGTTCGACGGCTACGCGGATCGCTACCACTCCGCACTGCGCACGGCAGCGGACGGCGAGCCGGGCTGGATCGACAGGACCGACGTCGACTCCTGCCACCGGGTCTGGTTCCAGCTCCACGAAGACCTCGTCTCCACGCTCGGCATCGACCGGGGCACTGAGTTCTGAGATGACTCTGCGTAGGTTGGCCGTAGGAATATGAATGCGCGGATCGCCCGACGACTCTCAAACACTCCTCGCCCGGAACAGAACCTCCTACCGCCGGTAGGACTCGCACCATCTGACTGTGCGCACGTGCTCGTGATCCGCGACGGATCAGCCTTCCTCATCGGCGGGACCGAGCAGGAGGCCGTCGCTTCCGGCGACGTGTTGCCGCTCGGCTCGAGTGCGCCCTACGGCGCCGAATCCGAAGGACACGTCACCGCCACAGCGATCTATGAACCGCATGAGGTCTGATGGAGACCCTGGTCGTGCAGGTCGGCGGATGGGCTCGGTCTTGTAGCAGCCGTTGACTGTCTCGGCGAGCCGATCGTCGTAGCGCAGGCTGGTGAACTGCGGACCGGCGTCGCTGCGGCAGCGCCAGCCCACGGAATCTAGAACTCAAACCGGTGATGTCGACGGTTTGAACAACGACGCTCTGGTGGGCCCGGTCGGACTCGAACCGGCGACCTACGCGGTGTAAACGCGTTGCTCTAACCAACTGAGCTACGGGCCCGGGCGGAGATGCTACTGGACCGCTGCCCGAGGCGCTTTCGCCGCCCAGGAGCGGGATTTCCCCGCTGCTAGGGTCGAATCGACCTCGTACCTGTGCAAAGGAGCGTGACGTATGAGTGGCCTCGGCGGTCTCAACAAGTCCCCGAACGGCGTCGTGATCGGCCTGGTCCAGACCCAGCTGCCCACCGTGGTGACCAGGGAGGACCTGACTGCACAGACGGAGAGAGTCTGCGAACTCGTCGCCAAGGCGCGACGCAACCAGCCGACCATGGACCTCGTGGTGTTCCCGGAGTACTCCCTGCACGGGCTGTCGATGGACACGAACCCGGAGATCATGTGCCGGATGGACGGGCCAGAGGTCGACGCCCTGCGGAACGCATGCATCGAGAACTCGATCTGGGGCTGCTTCTCGATCATGGAGCGCAACCCGGAGGGCATGCCGTACAACACCGGGATCATCTTCGACGATGCCGGGAACCTCAAGCTCTACTACCGGAAGATGCACCCGTGGGTCCCGGTCGAGCCGTGGGAGCCCGGGAACGTCGGGATCCCGGTCTGCGACGGCCCGGGCGGCAGCAAGATCGCCCTCATCATCTGCCACGACGGGATGATTCCCGAGATGTGGCGCGAGGCGACCTACAAGGGCGCGAACATCATCCTGCGCACGGCCGGCTACACCCGACCGATCCGGCACTCGTGGCTCGTCACCAACCAGGCGAACTCGTTCTCGAACCTCGTCTACAGCGCCTCGGTCGCGATGTGTGGCTCCGACGGCACGTTCGACTCCATGGGCGAGGGAATGATCGTCAACTTCGACGGAACGATCATCGCGTCTGGGACGAACCGACCGGACGAGATCATCACGGCCGAGGTCCGACCCGACCTCGTCGACGAGGCCCGGCGGGTGTGGGGCGTCGAGAACAACCCCTACCAGTTCTTCCACCGCGCCTACGTGGCGGTCGACGGCGGAGCGCAGGACGCCCCGTACACCTACATGCGCGACATGATCGACGGCACCGCGCGCCTCCCCTGGGAGGACGAGGTGGAGGTGACGGACGGGACCGGGTTCGGCTTCGATCGGCCCACCCGCACCTACCGCGGCCCCGAGAGCGTCTACGCACCCGGACCGGACGGGACCCTGCACCGCGTCCAGTAGGCCGAGTGCACGCGCGGGGCGGGCCGGCGACCGCCGACCCGCCCCGCGCAACCGCCGGCCTACTCAGCGAACAACCCGTTCACGTCGACGTCGTCCTCGATGATCCCGTAGCGCTGGGAGTAGTCGAGCAGCACCTGGAAGTCCTCCGGCGTGGTCTCCGTGACCGACCAGTCGGGCAGGATCATGGCCTCGGCGACCTCCGGAGCGATCTCGCTGTGCTCGAGGAGCACCTCGCGGAACTCGTCCTGGTTCTCGTAGGCGTAGTTGTTCGACCGGGTCGACGCCTCGGCAAAGCGCTCGACGAGGTCGGGGTCGGAGGACATGAGGTCGCTCGAGGTGGCCACGACCGAGTTCACCGTCGAGTCGGACATGACGGTCAGCGGCGTGGAGAAGATGTGGGCGCCGTGCTGCTCGTTGTCCGTCACGAAGGGTTCGACGGCCCACACGGCGTCCACGTCCCCGTTCTCGAGCGACTGCGCCATCTCCGGGAAGGGCAGCTCGACGAAGTCGATGAGCTCCTGGTCCCCGCCGTCGTCCTCGACGGCCGCCCGCACGGACAGGTCGCCGATGTTGTTCAGCGCATTGACCGCCACGGTCCGGCCCTCGAGGTCGGCGGCCGACTCGATGTCGCTGCCCTCGGGCACGAGGATGGCGGAGAAGTCCGAGTCCGGGTCGCCGGTCGAGTAGTTCGCCGGGCCGATCACGACGAGCGGCAGGCCGGTCGAGTAGCCGATGAGCACGGACATCGCGTTGGCGACCGCGAAGTCGAGGTCTCCCGAGATCGTCCCGGGGATCATCGCGGCGCCGCCGTTCATCTCGACGTACTCGATCTGGATGCCCGCCTCCTCGAAGAAGCCCTGCTCCTCCCCCAGGTACAGCGGCACGCCGGCGGCGCCCGGGATGACCCCGACCCGCACCACGTCGAGCCCGTCGGAGCTGGACTCCCCTCCCCGGCCGCCGTCGCCCCCTCCGCCCGAGCAGGCGGCGGCAACGAGTGCCACGGTGGCTGCGGAGGCAGCCAGTCCGGCGATCGTCCGTGTCCTTGTCATCATCGACGCTCCTTTGCGACTGGGCCGACCGGACGGCGGACGCGTCCGGTGCACTCTCGGTATACTATGTGCACGGAAGCGAGATCTTCAAGCGAAGGAGCACCTCCATGGAGGACAAGGGAACCCACAGCGACGTCCTCGTGGCCGGCGCCGGCCCCGTCGGCATGACGACCGCGCTGCGGCTCGCGCGCCGGGGCCGCTCGGTCCGGGTGCTGGAGGCAGGCGACGCACTGAGCACGGAGTCGCGCGCGTCGACCTTCCACCCGCCGACCCTCGACATGCTCTACTCGCTCGGCCTCGTCGACGACCTGCGCGCGGTCGGCCTCGACGTTCCCACCTTCCAGTATCGCGACCGCACCGAGGGCGTCGTCGCCGAGCTCGAGCTCGGCCGCCTCGCCCCCCTGACGAAGTTCCCCTTCCGCGTCCAGGCCGAGCAGAGCAAGCTCACGCGCATCATCCAGGACAAGCTGCGGGACCTCCCCGACGTCGACGTCGAGTTCTCCTCCGCCGTCGCCTCGTTCTCGCAGGACTCGGGCGGCGTCTCAGTCACCACCGCGGACGGCCGCACCTACACGGCCGACTATCTCGTCGGAGCCGACGGCGCCAGCTCCGTCGTCCGCCAGGGCATCGGGGCTTCGTTCGAGGGAGCGACCTACCCGGAGCGGTACCTCGTCATCTCCACGGACGCGGACATCAAGCAGTGGATCCCGGACATCGCGTACGTCAACTACATCTCCGACCCCGACCTGTGGGTCGTCCTCCTGCGCACCCCCGCGCACTGGCGCGCCATGTTCCCGGTGCGGGAGGGCATGTCGGAGGAGGAGGCGACGTCGCCCGAGAACGTCCAGCGGTACATGAACACGATCGGCAGGCCGTCGGACGGCTGGCCGATCCTGCACACCACCCTGTACCGGGTGCACCAGCGGGTGGCGAGCACGTACCGCTCGGGACGCGTCTTCCTCGCCGGCGACGCCGCCCACATCAACAACCCGCTCGGCGGCCTCGGCATGAACTCCGGCATCCACGACGCCTTCCTCATCTCGGGGCTGCTCGCCGACCGGTTCGACGGCGTCATCGACGAGGACGGCCTCGACCGGTACGACGAGGTGCGCCGCAGCGTGAGCCGCGACTACGTGAGCGCGGAGACGGACAAGAACTGGCGCCGCATCCGGGAGACCGACGAGAAGGTCCGCCAGGCGGAGTTCGCGGACCTGCGCGCCATGGTCGCCGACGACGACGCCCACCTCGCCTTCGTCCGTCGCACCTGCATGCTCGGCGAGGAGGCCCGGCTCGTCCGGTAGCAAGCCGGAGGAAGATGGGGAAGGAGGACGAGATGGGCGACCTCACGGGCGCGACCTACCTGTGGCTGAAGGAGCGGATCTCGACCCTGCCCAGGGACGAGGGCACGTTCCTCACCGAGGCGGAGGTCGCCCGGCTGACCGGCGCCTCGCGCACCCCGGTGCGGGAGTCGCTCATGCGCCTGGAGTCCGAGGGGCTCGTCGAGCGCATCCCCAAGCGGGGCGCCTTCGTCCCTCCCCTGTCCGACTCCGAGATCCGACAGGTCATGCGCGCCAGGGAGATGATCGAGCTGTGGAGCGTCGACCAGTTCCTCTCGGCCGGCCGGACCGAGGCGCTCGACGAACTCGACGGCATCCTCGCCGAGCAGGAGGCGGCGACCGAGGACCACAAGCGGTTCATCGACCTCGACTCCGACTTCCACCACGCCATCGTCGCGGCGAGCGGCAACCAGGTCGTCGCGCACTTCCACGGCGAGCTGCGCGACCGACAGGTCCGCATGGGCCTGCACGCCGTGAAGGTCTCCGAGTACCGGACCGGCATGGTCCTCGCCGAGCACCGCCGGATCGTCGACGGCCTGCGCCGCTCCGACGCCAACCACGCCCGAACCGCCACCTCCGACCACCTCGCCCGCACGCTCCACGTGATGCTCTCGTGAAAGGAAGGCCTCGCCCATGAGGATCGCACTCGCGCAGATCGCCAGCCCGCTGGACGAGCCGCCCGAGCACCGCCGCGAGCGGGTCGCCGGGATGCTCCTCGACGCCCCGGACTCCGACCTCGTGCTCCTGCCGGAGCTCTGGGCCCCCGGCTACTTCGCGTTCGACGACTACGCGGACCGCGGCGAGTCCGTCGCCGACGGCCCCACCGTCACCGCGATGGCTCGCGTCGCCCGCGAGCGGAACCAGTGGATCCACCTCGGGAGCGTGCTCGAGGACGTGGGCGGCGGCAGGCTCCGCAACACCGCCGTCCTCATCGGGCCCGACGGCGGCACGCGCCTCACGTACTCCAAGATGCACGTCTTCGGGTACCGGTCGAAGGAGGCGGAGCTCCTCGAGCCCGGAACGACCATCGACGCGACCGACACCCCGTTCGGCCGGCTCGCGACGACCACCTGCTACGACCTGCGCTTCCCCGGGCTGTGGCAGACCATCTCGGACCTCGGGGCGGAGATCGCGCTCGTTCCTGCGGCCTGGCCGGAGGCCCGCGTCGCCCACTGGCGGCTACTCACCTCCGCGCGCGCCGTCGAGCACCAGCTGCTCGTGGTCGCCTGCAACGCGGCGGGCTCCCAGGGGGACACCCGCATCGGCGGCCACAGCCGGATCGTCGACCCCTGGGGCGAGGTCCTTCTCGAGCTCGGGTCCGACGAGGAGATCGCGGCCTGCACCGTCCCCGACGACGTCGTCGCCGCGACCAGGGCCGAGTTCCCCGTGCTGGGCGACCGGCTGCCCACCTACGACCACCGAACCGACGAGAGCTGAGGACATCCGTGCAGATCACCCCCCTTCGCCCCGAGGACCTTGAGGGCGCCCGAGTCGTCGTCGCCGGGTACACCGGGCGCGACCAGGACCAGGTCAGGGCGCACATCGACGAGCTCGCGGAGCAGGGCATCGCGCCGCCGCCGAGCGTCCCGATGTTCTACCCCGTCCCCGCCGACCTGCTGACACAGGAGGACGAGATCGACGGCGGCAGCGACACCACCTCCGGGGAGGTCGAGCCCGTGCTCGTCGTGCGGGGCGATGAGGTGTGGCTGACGATCGGATCGGACCACACGGACCGAGAGATCGAGAAGGCCTCGGTCGCCGACTCGAAGGCCGCGTGCCCGAAGCCCGTCGCCCGCACCGCCCTGCGCACGACCCTCGACGAGCTCGGCCGCGCCTGGGACGACATCGAGGTGACGTGCGCGGTCGACGGTGTCGAGTACCAGTCGGGCACGCTCGCCGCCCTCTTGCCGCTCCCCCACACGCTCGAGCTCCTGCGCCGGGACGCGGATCTTGCCGACGCGGAGAGCCTCGTCGTTCTCGGTGGCACGCTGCCGCTGATCGGCGGATCGTTCGTCTTCGGGACTCGGTGGGACATGACGCTTCACCACGACGGCGACCGCATCGACCTCGGCTACACCGTGCGCACGCCCGCCACCACAACCACCGCCGCACCCACCGTCCACACCACGAAGGAGTCCGCATGAGCGCCAAGAAGGAACTGGAGTTCTTCCCCGTCACCGACGTCCCGTCCACGCCGTGCGAGGGGGCGGTGCCCGGACTGACCGAACGCATCCTCACCGGGACCGGCCGCCCCGGCGTGGTCAGCCGGATCCTCGACTTCGCCCCCGGGACCGACACCTCCGCCAACGGCACGCTCACCCACGACTTCTGGGAGGAGGTCTACATCATCACCGGATCGATGACGGACCTCCGCCTCGGCGAGACCTTCACGGCCGGCATGTTCGCCTGCCGCCCGCCCGGCATGGAGCACGGCCCGTGGGTCACCGAGGAGGGCTGCCAGACCTTCGAGGTCCGGTACGAGGCGTAGGCCTCCCCCGACGGCGGGGCGAGCCTTCGGAGGGAGGGCTCGCACCACCCTCGCGCGATAGCCAACAATTTCTCGGGCAGGCGAGTACTTGCCCGAAAGGCAAGTAGATGCCATGCTGTTTTCATGGACGCCAACGACCACTCCGACTCCTCCTCCGACGACGCCCTCCGAGACCTCGCCCGCGCCGAGGAGCTCGCCGCACGCACCGCGGCGCGCGGACGCAGGTGGGTCCGCATCTACCTGACGACGTGGGCGATCGCGAGCGTCGGACTCCTGCTCGCGATCGGCCTGGGATCGCAGATGGTCGTCATCGTCGCGATGTCGCTCTGGGCCCTGCTCGTCGTGGCCGGCGTCGTCTTCAGCGCCAAGCAGGGCGTGGCCGTGACCGGAGCAGGCGGGCGTCTCGGCACCGCCGCGGGCCTGTGGGCCGCCGTCTACGCCGGCTCACTCGCGCTCGGCGTCACCGCCTACACGGGTGAGCCCTGGTTCTGGTTCGCTGCCGGCGTCCTGTCCGCCGTGCCGCTCCTCGTCGCGGCGTGGGCGCCGTGGCGGTCCTCCGCGGGGGCCGCCAGGGCCGGGAGCACGCGATGACCGCCGCCGGGGCCCGCCACCCGCGCCACGACCTCGACGCCACGCTCACCCTGCCGGTGCGGCTCAGCATCGTCGCCGCGCTCTCGCGGGTCCACAAGGCCGACTTCCGGTCTCTCCGGGACCTGGTGGAGGTCAGCGACTCCGCGCTGTCCAAGCAGCTCACCGTGCTCGAGGACGCGACGTACGTGGAGATCAGCAAGTCGCGGTCCGGCCGCCAGGCCCGCACCTGGGTGACCCTCACGCCGGACGGCAGGGCCGCGCTCGAGGGCCACCTCGCGGCCCTACGTGCGATCGCCGAGCTCGACCTGCCGACGTAGTCGCACCGATCCCGCACGCTGGGTCTACTGATTCAGCAACATGTCCGCGACATCGACATGCCCCGCCGTGATCCCGTGCTGCTCGGCAAGATCCGCCTGCTCCTGCAGTTCATCGAGCACGAAGGCACCGGAGTAGCGGGGCAGGCGAATCCGCTCGATGAGGTCGTCGGAGAGCTCGGTGTAGGTGCCGGTGATGCGACGTACCTCGTCGGGGTTCTCGTCGGCATACTCGCGCCCACGATCTACGGCTCGCACAAAGGCCTCGACTACGTCCGGGTTCTGCTCTGCGTACCCATCGGTCGTGAAGTAGCCGGCCACGAGAAAATTCGGGTCGGTCTCCACCCAGTGCCAGAGAACGACCTCGGCACCCGCGTCTTCGGCCTGCGTCACGAACGGCTCGACGACGACACCGGCGTCGACCTGACCGTTCGCCACGGCGGCAGGCATGTCCGGCCATGCGATCTCGACCCACTCAACCGTGTCAGGATCACCACCGTCCTCCTCGACGGCGTTGTTCACGGTCATCACGAAGTTGTTCGCCAACGTATTCGTGGCGATCGTTCTGCCTTCGAGGTCCGCAGCCCTCTCGATCCCTGAGTCCGGCATGGCGACGACACCGGCGGCATCGTTTCCGGTCTCTCCGGTGGTGAAAACGCCAGGCGTGACGGACAGGAGCGGAAGATTCTGACTCACCGCATTGACCTGGGACGTGAAGTTAGAGAATCCGAACTCGTACTCTCCCGAGATCACAGCTGGGATGAGGGCCGCCCCGCCCTGCCCCTGCTCAAGCGTGACATCGAGACCTTCCTCGTCGAAGTAGCCGAGGTCCTCCGCCAGATAGATGGGGGCGACGTCCACGATCGGCAGCACCCCAACTGTGACGGCCGTGGTCTCGGCATCCGAGGCGCCACCCTCGGGGTCATCGGGGCCGGCCCCGTCGGACGTGCCGTCCGCATCGTCGCTGCCGCAGGCGGCGAGCAGGAGAGCTCCTGCGACGACTGCGATCGTCGACCTCGCGATGAATCGTGTTCTCATGATGGTCCTTCTCGATTGAGTCGATCTGTTGATGGGATGACCGTCATTGGTGATCCCCTGTCGTCGGGCAACTACCTCAGTCGGAGGCGCGCTCAAGAACACTTCGCACGTCCATCGGCTCCCACCAGGGCGTGAGTCCGAGGTCCTCGGCAATGACCCGCGAGGCGATGTATCCACCACCTCCGGAGATGCCGCCACCGGGATGTGTCGGCGATCCCGCCATGTAGAGGTTGTCGATCGGGGTGCGGTAACCGAAGTGGTTGGCCATCGACTGCTCACCGGCGAAGGAGCCCACGAAGATGTCTCCGTCGACCATGTTCTTGAACTCTCGGTGATAGTCGTTAGCGGTGTATGTGAACGTGTGGAGGATGTTGTCGTCGGTGAGGTTCGGCGCGTACTTCCGCCAGGTGTCGAGCACCCGAGCCGTGATCTCCCCCTTGACCGGCTCGATGTTCTCGGGACGACCACCGGGTGCGAAAGGCATCGCGTACCAGGCGTAGGCAGTGTGACGCCCAGGGGGCGCCTGGCTCGGGTCGAACTGCGTGACGTGCCCGGTCCCGAAGGAGACCAGCTCCGGAATCCGGCTCTTCTCGAACGAGGGTGTAGTCCGTTGAGCGCGTCGCTGTCCGTGTAGGAG
>FUHX01000044.1 GCA_900163555.1 Actinomycetales bacterium JB111
CCACCCTCCCGCCCGTCGACGTCGAGGTCGGCCACGCCGGCCTCGGCGATCCGCAGGCCCTCGGTGCGGAACCACTCGCGCGCGGCGGCGGGCAGGGCGAGCAGGGCACTGTCGATCGCGTCCTCGTCGTCCGTGAGACTCTCGCCGGTCTCGCTCTCGTCGGCCTCACTCCCCCCGGAGGGGGACTCCGCCGGCGCCGACGGCTCGTCGGGGTCGGTGGTCGCGGCGGCGGCCGGCGCCCACAGCAGCAGGGCGGCCGCGATCGCCGCGGCCAGGCGTCTCACGACGCAGCCACCAGGGCGGAGAGGTCGACGCCGGCCCAGCGCGGGCCGACGGCGCGCACCTCGACGGTGCGCGGCTCCTCGGTCGGCAGCTCGCTCAGGTCCGCGGGGCCGTCGACCACGTGGACCTCGCCGACGGGCCGATGGAGGGTGACCTCGAGCCGGCTCTCGGCGAGCGACTCGACCGTGCCCCCGCCCCACTCGACGACCGTGACGGCCTCCTCCAGCGACGAGTCGAGGTCGAGCGCGTCCAGCTCGTCCAGCCCGCCGAGCCGGTAGGCGTCGACGTGCACGAGATCCGGCCCGCCGACCGTCGAGCGGTGGGAGCGGGCGATGACGAAGGTGGGCGAGGCGATCGTCCCCGCGACCGACATCGCGGCGCCGAGGCCCTGGACGAACGTGGTCTTGCCGGCCCCGAGGGGCCCGGTGAGGACGACGAGGTCGCCGGCCTCGAGCACCCCGGCGAGGCGACCGGCCAGCGCGCGGGTGTCGGCGGCGGTCGGGGCGTCGACGGTGAGAAGCGCTCCGGTGTCGCCCGCACCCGCCGTCGGGGCGGCCGGCACGTCCGCCGTCTGGACGGGGCGACCGTCCGCTGCCGGGACGGGGTGACCGGTCTCCGTCGGACCGGGGCTCCTGGTCGCCGCCGGCGCGGGGCCTCCGGCCGATATCGGGCCCGCCTGGTCGGCGGGCCGCGCGGTGCCGGACCCGCCCGCCGCACCCGCGGAGCCGTCGTCGGCCGCGGGCGGTCCGTCGACGTGGGACCGGGGCACGCGCGCCCCGACCGACGTGAGGATCTCGTAGGCGATCGTCCCGGTGTCCCGGGCCCAGTCCCAGGCGGAGGACTCCCCGCGGGCCGGGTCGCCGAACAGGACCACGGTCTCCCCCACCCGCGCGTCGCTGCCGGGCCCGAGGTCGATGACGACCTGGTCCATGGAGACCCGCCCCCGCATCGGCACGCGCCGGCCGCGATGGGACACCTGAAGGATGTTCGACCCGATGCGCGGCACGCCGTCCGCGTACCCGACCGGGACGAGACCGAGGGTCGTGGGCGCGTCGGTGACGTACGTGTGCCCGTACCCGACCGGCGTGCCCGCATCGACCTCGCGCACGCGCACGAGGGGCGCGGAGAGCGTCATCGCGGGCCGCAGGCCGTACCTGGCGGCGGGCGCGACGTTCTCGTCCGGCGAGACGCCGTACAGGGCGATGCCGGGCCGGATCATGTCGAGGTGGCTCGACGGGTGCAGCAGCACCCCGGACGACGCGGCGATGTGCAGCGGGCCGGTGTCGATCCGGGCGTCGCGCAGCTCGCGGGCGAGGTCGAGGAGCAGGGCGGTCTGCCGCTCGGTGGTGCCGGAGTCGGGAATGTCTCCGGACGCCAGGTGCGAGAACGTCGAGGCGATCGTGATCGCCCCGTCCGCGATCGCTGGTCCGAGGCGCTCGGGCAGCCCGGGAACCTCGCTCGGCGAGAAGCCGCCCCGGGCCATGCCGGTGTCGATCTTGAGGTGCACTCTCGCCGGGATGCCGGTCCGCGAGGCGGCCGCGAGCACCTCGTCCAGCATCCAGTGCGCGCCGATGCCGATCTCGACGTCGGCCGTCAGCGCCTCCTCCAACGGCGCGCCCGGCCCGTAGAGCCAGGCGGCGATGCGCGGGCCGGGGCCGAGCGCGGCGCGCAGCCCGACGGCCTCGACGAGCTGGGCGATGCCGAGGATGTCGGCACCCGCGTCGGCCAGGGTCCGCGCGACCGGGAGGATGCCGTGGCCGTAGGCGTCGGCCTTGATGACGGCGAACAGTCCGGCGTCCGGCGCGAGGCTCGACAGGGTGGCCGCGTTGTCGGCGACGGCGCTGAGGTCGACCCACGCCCTCGCCGGCCACTGGGACGAGAGGTCCGGGAGCTCGGAAGTCACCGCGACAGTGTGCCAGGAGTGGCGCGGCCGCGGCCGAACCGACGCAGCAGGCCGCCGCCGGAGCCCTCGGCCGAGTTCTCGCCCGCGGGGTCCCGGCCGGCGAGCAGCTCCCCGACGACGTGCGCGAGCGCGCGCACCACGTCACCGGCCACGATCGGCCGCCCGGGCGCCGGGCCGGCGGCCCGGTGGCCCGCCATGCCGTGGATCAGGGCGCCCGCGCTCGCGGCGTCGGCGACGTCGGAGCGGGTGAGCTCCCGGCCGCCGGCCTCGGCGCCCGCCGCCGTCTGGGTGAGCAGGGCCCCGATCGTCCCGGCGAGGACGTCGCCGGAGCCCGCGCTCGCGAGCCACGGCACTCCCGCCGAGGCGACCCGGAGCGGTCCCCCGCCGGCGACGAGCGTGCGCGCGCCCTTGAGGAGCACCACGGTGCCCGTCCGGCGTGCGAGTTCCCGGGTCAGCGGCGCGGGGGCGGCGAGGACGTCGGCCCGGGAGGTCTCCTCGCCGAGCGCAGTCATGAGGCGCGCGGCCTCCCCTGCATGCGGGGTGAGCACCCACGGGAGCTCGGCGTCAGCCCCCTCGGCGAGCAGCGGCACGCACGCCTCGAGCGCGCCGGCGTCGAGCACGGCCGGCGTGCGCTCCTCGCGCGCCCGGGCGAGCCGGTCCGCGACGGCCGCGTACTCGTCGGTGTCCGGGGCGACCCCGGGGCCGAGCAGGAGCGCCTGGCCCCGACCGTCGGCGCCGACGATCTCGGGGTGCTCCCGCAGCGCCAGGTCCCCCGCCCGGCCGCCGGTGAGGTGGCGGACCATGCCGAGCCCCGTGCGCAGCGCGGCGGAGCAGGCGAGCACGCCGGCCCCCGGGTAGGTCTCGGATCCGGCCAGGACGCCGAGCACGCCGCGGCTGTACTTGTCGTCGTCCCAGGTGGGCGGCCAGATCTGGGCGGCCGCGTCTCGCCACTCGGGGACGAGGACGTCCGCGGGGACGTCGATGGGTACGCCGATGTCGGCGACCGTCACCCGGCCGGCGAGACCCGCCGCGGGCGGCAGGTGCAGGGCGGGCTTGGCGACGATCATCGTCACGGTGTGGTCCGCGGGGAGGACGACGCCGGGGATCGTGCCGTCGTCGACCCCGATCCCGGAGGGGACGTCGATCGCGATGACGGGCCGGCGCGGGGCTGCGCGCACCGCCTCGGCGACGTCGAGGGGGACGCCACGCAGGGCGCCGCGGGCGCCGGCCCCGAGCATGCCGTCGACGATGATCTGGGACCACGCGATGAGGTCGCCGATCCCGGGGACCTCGCGTGCGCCGTCGTAGGCGGCACCGGGTGCCCGCAGGATGTCGACGCCCGCGGCGCGGGCGGAGTGCATGGCGCCGAGGTGGACGTCGTCGCCGACCACGAGGGCGCTGACCGCGAGCCCGCGCTGGACGAGCATCGACGCGGCGATGAGGCCGTCGCCGCCGTTGAGCCCCTTGCCGACCAGGACCAGGACCCGGACGCCGGCCATGTCCTTCTTGATCGTCCGGGCCTCGGCGACGACCGCCTCGGTGACGGCCTCCGCGGCCCGCTGCATGAGGGGGACGCCCGCCGCGACGTGCGGGCCCTCGATCTGCTTGACGACGTCGGCGTTCAGTGCGAGGCGCATGGGACTCCCCAGGTGGGTCGACGGTTCGGTACCCGCGCCGGCCACGAGCGGCCGGCGCACCGACCCCAGGATCCCACCGGGCCGCCACGGGCGTGGCGGTGTTCCGCGGGGAGAGGTGCCGACGCCCTCGGACGCCGGGCGCCGGGTCCTCGTCCCGGACGCGACCTCGGCCTACGCCGGCCCGTCGTCCGACTCGCCGATGGCGACGGCGGCCGCGATCCCGGCGTCGTGGGAGATGGACAGGTGCCAGCGGTCGATCCCGAGCTCGGCGGCGCGGGCGGCCACCGTCCCCGTGATCTCGACGACCGGGGCGCCGCCGGAGATCCTGCGCACCGTGCAGTCGTGCCAGCGCATGCCGCGCGGCGCGCCGAGGGCCTTGGCGATCGCCTCCTTGGCCGCGAACCGCGCGGCCAGGGAGGCCGGGGGCAGGTCCCGCTCCTGCTCGGTGAACAGCCGGGTGAGCAGCCGCGGGGACCGCTCGATCGCCGCCATGAAGCGCTCGACCGAGCAGACATCGATCCCGACGGAGCGGACGGCCACTACTCGACCGTGACGGACTTCGCGAGGTTGCGCGGCTGGTCGACGTCCAGGCCGCGCGCGGCGGCGACCTCGGAGGCGAAGATCTGCAGCGGGACCGTGGTCACGAGCGGCATCATCAGCGTGGGCGTGCGTGGCACGCGGATGACGAACTCCGCGAACTGCTCGACCTCGGTGTCCCCCTCCTCCGCGACGACGATCGCGCGGGCGCCGCGCGCGCGGACCTCCTGGATGTTGGAGATGACCTTCTGGTGCAGGACGGGGCGGCGCGGCGTCGGCACGATGATGAACACCGGGGTGCCCTCGTCCACCAGCGCGATCGGCCCGTGCTTGAGCTCGCCGGCCGCGAATCCCTCCGCGTGGATGTAGGCGATCTCCTTCAGCTTCAGCGCGCCCTCGAGCGCCACCGGGAAGCCCACGTGGCGGCCGAGGAACAGCACCGAGTCCTCGTCCTTCAGCGAGCGGGCGAGCTCGCGGACGCGTTCCTGCTGCTCGTCGAGCACCGTGGAGATCTTGTCCGGCATCGCGGCGAGCTCCTCGAGGTAGCCCGCCACCTCGTCGTCGTACTTGTAGCCGCGCAGCTGGGAGAGGTAGAGGCCGAGGAGGTAGCAGCCGGTGATCTGGGCGAGGAAGGCCTTCGTCGAGGCGACGGCGATCTCCGGGCCGGCGTGCGTGTACAGCACGGCGTCGGCCTCGCGGGCGATGGTCGAGCCGAACGTGTTGACGATGGCGAGGACCTTCGAGCCCTGCTCGCGGGCGTGCCGGACGGCCATGAGCGTGTCCATGGTCTCGCCGGACTGCGAGATCGCGACCACGAGGGTGCGCTCGGTGACGATCGGGTCGCGGTAGCGGAACTCCGAGGCGAGCTCGACCTCGCAGGGGATGCGGCACCAGTGCTCGATGGCGTACTTGGCGACGTGGCCGGCGTAGGAGGCCGTGCCGCACGCGATGATGATGACCTTGTCGACCTGGCGGAGGACCGCCTCGTCGATGCGCAGCTCGTTGAGGACGAGGTGGCCCTGCTCGTCGCGGCGACCCAGCAGGGTGTCGCGCACGGCGGCCGGCTGGTCGTGGATCTCCTTGTCCATGAACGTCGGGAAGCCGTCCTTGACGGCCGCCGCGGCGTCCCAGTCCACCTCGTAGGTGCGGCCGGTCGCGGGCGTGCCGTCGAACCCGACGACGTCGACCGAGGTGGGCGTGATCGTCACGACCTGGTCCTCGGAGAGCTCCATGGCGCGCTTCGTGCCGGAGATGAAGGCCGAGACGTCGGAGCCGAGGAAGTTCTCGCCGTCGCCGAGGCCGACCACGAGCGGCGAGGAGCGGCGGGCGCCGACCACCACGCCGGGCTGGTCGCGGTGCTGCGCGAGCAGCGTGAATGCGCCCTCGAGGCGGCCGACGACCTCGAGCATGGCGGCGGTGATGTCGCCGTCGTAGGCGCGCGCGAGCAGGTGGGCGACGACCTCGGTGTCCGTCTCCGAGAGGAACTCGACCCCGTCCTCGACGAGCTCGCGGCGCAGCGGGGCGAAGTTCTCGATGATCCCGTTGTGGATGACGGCGAGCGCCCCGTCGCCGGCGACGTGGGGGTGGGCGTTGACGTCCGTGGGACCGCCGTGCGTGGCCCAGCGGGTGTGCCCGATCGACGCGACGCCGTCGGGGACGGGGTCCGCCTCGATCGCGTCCACGAGGTTCTGCAGCTTGCCGGCCCGCTTGCGCACGACGATCTCGTCGCCCGTGTGCACCGCGATGCCGGCGGAGTCGTACCCGCGGTACTCGAGCCTCCGCAATCCGTCCATCGCCACCCCCTGGGGGCGGGAGGAGGGGACGTTCGGGCCGACGTATCCGACGATTCCGCACATGGCTGCGAGGATAACTGTCCGGACGGTGGCAGGATGGATAGGTGGCCAACGACGCACCGAGCCGGGAGCATGACACGAGACTCACCCCGCCGGTGGACCGTCATCACAGCCCCTACATCGAGCTGGACCGCGCCGGCTGGGCCGCGCTCGCGGACACGACGCCGCTGCCCCTGACGGACACCGACGTCGTGCGCCTGCGCGGGCTCGGCGACCCGCTCGACCTGGAGGAGGTCGACGACGTCTACCGGCCCCTGTCGGCCCTGCTCCAGCGGTACGTCCACGCCACCGACCGGCTGCACTCGGAGAGCGAGCACTTCCTCGGGGGCGGGGGCTACCCCCGCACGCCGTACGTCATCGGCGTGGCCGGCTCGGTCGCCGTCGGGAAGTCCTCGACCTCCCGCCTGCTGTGCGAGCTGCTGCGGCGCTGGCCCCAGACCCCGCGCGTCGCGCTCGTGACGACGGACGGCTTCCTCCTGCCGAACGCCGAGCTCGAGCGGCGCGGCCTCATGGATCGCAAGGGCTTCCCCGAGTCGTTCGACCGGCGCGCGCTGCTGCGCTTCGTCTCGGACGTGAAGGCGGGCGCGCCCGTGGTCTCGGCGCCCGTCTACGACCACATCCCGTACGACATCGTCCCCGGCGCCGAGCAGGTCGTGGAGCACCCGGACATCCTCATCGTCGAGGGGCTCAACGTCCTCCAGCCGGCGCGCGCGACCCCGCGGAGCACCTCGATGGTCGCGGTGAGCGACTTCTTCGACTTCTCGATCTACGTCGACGCCCGGACCGCCGACGTCAAGCGCTGGTACATCGACCGATTCCTCAAGCTGCGGAGCACCGCGTTCTCCGTGCCCGGCTCGTACTTCGAGAAGTACGCGGACCTCGACGACCACCAGGCCGTCGAGACCGCCTCCCGCATCTGGGAGACCATCAACGCCCCGAACCTGCGGGAGAACATCCAGCCGACCCGGGCGCGCGCGAAGCTCGTCATCACGAAGGACGCCAACCACCGCATGCACCGGATGCTGCTGCGCAAGCTGTAGCACCGGCGTCGCGCACGGGAGTGCGCGCGTGCGCGCGCCTCGGCGCGCGTGTGGGATGTGAGGCTAGCGACGTGGGGCGAGCGGGCGGTCAGGCCACCCGGCCGTCGCGCTCCTGCCCGACGTCGTCGCCGGCATCCTCCGCCACGTCACCGTCGGCCGCGTCCGCCGCGGCATCGGCGGCCGCCTCGTCGTCGGCCTCGCCGACCGCGTCCGCCGTCTGCTCCTCGGGCTCGGGCGCGAGGGTGATCTCGCCCCAGTCGTCGTCGGAGATCGCGAGCCCGGGCACGAACCTCGACTGCACCCAGCTGAGGATCCGCTCGAGGACCAGGCCGAGCAGGGCACCGCCGATGACGCCGAGGACGGCCGCCAGCAGCGGGCTCCCGCCGAGGACCGCGTCCGCGCCGATGCCGAGCGCCACCGAGTACGACGCCCACACGATCGCCGAGCACACCGTCAGCACGCGGAAGCGTCGCTTCGGGTAGCTCACCGCGCCGGCGGTCATGTTCACGACCACGCGGCCGAAGGGCAGGAAGCGGGCGCCGAGCACGAGGGCCGCGCCGCGGCGGGAGAGGATGTGCCGTGCCTTGGTGACCATCCGCAGGCCGCGTTCGCCCTTGAGGATGGGCACGCGCTCGAGGGGGATCTTCGTGCCGAGGAAGTAGCCGATGTTGTCGCCGAGGAACGCCCCGAGCGCCGCCACCGGGATGAGGTAGTACAGGTGGGGGCCCTCGCCGCTCGCACCCAGCGCGGCCGCGGACACGAGGACCGCCTCGCTGGGCGCCGGCGGGAAGAAGCCGTCGAGGGTGGCGCCGAGGAAGATGATCAGAAGGACCCAGGGCGAGCTCGCCAGGTCGACGGCCCAGTCCTGGATGCTGTTGATGACGGCGAGGAGGTCCCCCACGGCGCCTCAGCCGCCCAGCGCGAGGCGCGCGCGGACGACCTCGGCGAGGGTCTCGGCCTCGGCCGTGGCCTGCTCCTCGGTGGCGGCCTCGACCATGACGCGCACGAGCGGCTCGGTGCCCGACGGGCGCAGCAGGACGCGGCCGGTCGACCCGAGGCGGGCCTCGGCGCCGGCGACGGCCTCGGCGACGCCCTCGTCCGTGCCGGCCCTCTCCTTGGCGACGCCGGGGACGCCGAGCAGCACCTGCGGCAAGCGGGTGACGACGGACGCGAGGTCCTTCAGGGAGCGTCCGGTGGAGACCACGCGGGCCGCGAGCAGGAGCGCGGTGAGGACGCCGTCACCGGTCGAGGCGTGGGAGGAGGCGATGATGTGGCCGGACTGCTCGCCGCCGAGCACGTGCCCGCCGGCGCGCATGGCCTCGAGGACGTACCGGTCGCCGACGCCGGTCTGCACGGTCGAGATGCCGGCGTTCTCCATCGCGAGCAGGAGCCCGAGGTTCGACATGACGGTGACGACGAGGGTGTCGTTGGCCAGCTCGCCGGCCTCGTGCATGGCGGTCGCGAGGATGCCCATGATCTGGTCGCCGTCGACGAGGTTGCCCTCGCCGTCGACCGCGAGGCACCGGTCCGCGTCGCCGTCGAACGCGACGCCGAACGCGGCCTCGGCCGCGACCGTCACCGCCTGCAGCTGCTCGGGGTGGGTCGAGCCGCAGGCGTCGTTGATGTTCGTGCCGTCCGGGGAGGCGTTGAGCACGACGACGTCGGCGCCCGCCTCGCGCAGGGCGGCGGGCGCGACGTCGGAGGCCGCGCCGTTCGCGCAGTCCACCGCGATGCGGATGCCGGCCAGGGGCGTGTGGGAGATCGCGCCGACGAGGTGGTCGATGTAGGAGCTCTCGGCGAGGACGTGGCCGCCGGTCAGGTGGCCGAGCCCCTCGCCCACCGGGGCGTCGAAGTCGGAACCCAACGAGGCCTCGATGCGGTCCTCGACGTCGTCGGGCAGCTTGTGGCCGCCGCGGGCGAAGAACTTGATGCCGTTGTCCTGCATCGGGTTGTGCGAGGCGGAGATGACGACCCCGAGGTCCACCCCGGACCTCGCCGTCCAGTGGGCGATGCCCGGGGTCGGCAGCACGCCGACGTCGAGGACGTCCACGCCGGCTGACGCGAGGCCGGCGCACATCGCGGCGGACAGCATCTCCCCCGAGATGCGGGTGTCGCGGCCGACGACCGCCCGCGGGCGGGCGGACGTGTCGGACCCCTCGGCGACGAGCTCACGCGCGGCGGCGACCCCGAGATCGAGCGCGAGCCGCGCCGTCACGTCCGTGTTCGCGAGCCCACGCACCCCGTCGGTGCCGAACAGTCGAGCCATCACACATCCTTCTCGTCAAACCGTCGCTGATCACCTAAGCCTGCCAGCCCGGGGAGGAGTTGGTGGATCCGTGAGATGGGGACCGCTGCGAGAATTGCCCCACAACGACGCATTCGGCCCCGTCCCACGGGTGGGACGGGGCCGAACGTGCACTCGGGCGGCTGAGGATCAGCGCTTGGAGTACTGGGGGGCCTTACGGGCCTTCTTGAGACCGGCCTTCTTGCGCTCGATGGCGCGGGCGTCGCGGGTGAGGTACCCGGCCATCTTCAGCTCGGGACGGTTCGCGTCGCGGTCGATCTCGTTGAGCGCGCGGGCGATGCCGAGGCGCAGCGCGCCGGCCTGGCCGGACGTGCCGCCGCCGGCGATGCGGGCGATGACGTCGAAGCGACCGTCGATGTCGAGCAGCGTGAACGGCGAACGCACGAGCTGCTGGTGCAGCTTGTTCGGGAAGTACTCCTCGAGCGTGCGGCCGTTGATCTTCCACTCGCCGGTGCCCGGGATCAGGCGGACGCGGGCGACGGCCTCCTTGCGGCGGCCGAGGGCCTGGCCGGGGGCCGTGATGGACGCGCCCTGGCCGGTCGGTGCGACCTCGGACTCGGTGGTGTAGCTGGCGGGAGCGGCGTCCAGGTCGACGTCAAGCTCGGTGGTGGGCTCTGCCACGGTTCTCCTCGTGGTGTCTTAGGTGAAGCGCTCAGGCCTTGGCGGGCTGCTGAGCGACCTGGTCAATGACGAACGGCTGCGGCTTCTGCGCCGCGTGCGGGTGCTCGGCGCCCGCGTAGATCTTGAGCTTGCCGAGCTGCTCGCGGCCGAGGCTGTTCTTCGGGATCATGCCGCGAACCGCGCGCTCGACGGCGCGCGTGGGGTGCTTGGCGAGAAGCTCGGAGTAGGACGTCGCCTTGAGCCCACCCGGGAAACCGGAGTGGGTGTAGGCCTTCTTGTCCTTGAGCTTCGCGCCGGTCAGGGCGATCTTCTCCGCGTTGATGACGATGACGAAGTCACCGCCGTCGACGTGCGGGGCGAAGGTCGGCTTGTGCTTCCCACGGAGCAGGGTGGCGACCTGGCTGGCCAGCCGGCCCAGGACCACGTCGGTGGCGTCGATGACGTACCAGTTCCGCGTGATGTCACCGGGCTTGGGGGTGTACGTGCGCACGGGCGTATGCCTCACTACTACTGTCGGCGTTCGTGATGAACGGGTGCGGCGCACTCGTGCGCCACGACCTGTGGTCGGTTTCGTGTCGAGGGCATCCTCGGGGCGCTGCACCGGCGAGTGGGAGACACCGGGCGCTACAGGGACCTACGACAACTCACCACCTTAGACCACGTCACCGCCTCGCCGGAAGTTCCCGCGGAAGGCTCGGTCGTGACAGTCGACACCACGTCGCGTCGGCGACCGGTCGCCGTCGGGCGGTGGGGGCGGTGCCGTGCAGGGCCGTGAGGCGCGTGCACGAGACCGTCCGGGCGTCCGCGGTCAGTCGTCCGCGGCGTGCGTGCGCAGGCTGCGCGCCGCCTGCGCGCGCGCCGCGAGGTCCGCGTCGGGCGGGTATCCGACGGCCTCGAGGGTGAGCCCGTGCGGCGGGGCGACCGCGACGCCGGCCGCCCGCGACCGCATCGCGAGCGCCTCGGCGGGGTACCCGACGGGCCGGCGCCCCTCGCCCACCGCGAGCAGCGCGGCCACGAGGGACCGCACCATCGAGTGGCAGAACGCGTCGGCCACCACCTCGACGACGACGAGGCCCTCGTCCGGCCCGTGCCCCTCCCGCGTGACGTCGAGGGAGGTCAGGGTGCGGATCGTCGTCGCGCCCTCGCGGGGCTTGCAGTACGAGAGGAAGTCGTGCTCGCCCACGAGGACCGTCGCGGCGGACGCCATGGCGTCCGCGTCCAGTGCCCGGCCGTGCCACAGCACGGCCCCCCTGCGCACGGGGTCCCGCGTCCCGACGTCGTCGCTCACCCGGTAGCGGTATCGGCGCCAGGTGGCGGAGAAGCGGGCGTCGAAACCCGACGGCGCCTCCGTGGCCGCGAACACCACCAGGTCGCCCGAGCCCCTCGGACCTCCCGCGTCGCGGGCCAGGACGCCGGCCAGGCGGCTCACGAGCGCGTCCGCCGGGGCCCGGTCCGAACGGCCGGGGAGGGCTCGCCACGCGGCCTCGGGCACGTCGACGTGGGCGACCTGTGCCCGCGCGTGGACGCCGGCGTCGGTGCGTCCGGCGACCGTGAGGGCGAGGTCGTCGGTACGCAGGACGGTCGCCAGGGCCGAGGTCAGCTCGCCCTCGACCGTGCGCAGACCCGGCTGCCGCGCCCATCCCGAGAAGCCGCCGCCGTCGTAGGCGAGGTCGAGGCGGACGCGCACCGTCGCGTGCGTCGGCAGGCTCGCGTCCGCGGGGTGATCCGTCACGACGGAAGCGTATCCGGGCGGACGGATGAGGCCGCGCTCATCGCAGATGAGGACTCCTTCACGTCTCCCTCCTCACTCTCCCCATCTCGGGTGGGGAGTCTTGGGGTCATCAACAACGGAGGCGAGCAACAAGGCTCCTCCCGAGGAAGGGAAACGATCATGGCAACCAAGAAGTGGATCGCCACCGGAACGCTCGCGGCGGCAGCAGTCATCGCGGGCGCCGGCCTCGCCATCGCTGATGGCAACGGCACCGACGGCACCGACGACCGCGACGGCTCGCGCAGCACGACGACCAGCGCGAACTCCCCCGGCTCCGCCCCGAGCGCCGGCAGCCCCGCGGCCGCGCCCGGCTCGGGTGTCGACGCCGGTCAGGCCCTCGGCAACGACTCGGCCTTCAGCGCCGTGACCGTCGACTCGCCGCGCAGCGCGGCGTCGCCGGTGACCGCGCCGAGCCCGGTCTCGCCGGTCAGCGCGGTCTCCGCCGTCTCCGCCCCGTCCCCGGCATCCGTGCCCGCACCTGCGGCACCGGCCCCGGCTCCCGCTCCGGCGTACTCCGCGCCCTCGCCGGCCTACTCGGCCCCGTCCCCGGTGTCGGCGCCCTCGCCGGCGTCCGCGCCGTCGCCGGTCTCCCCGGCGTCCGCACCGTCCCCGGCGTCCCCGAGCTCGCCCGATTCGCCCGAGTCGGCCGACTCCGCCGACTGACGGGCGCCACCCGCTGCCCGGCACGATGCACTGACGCCGGACAGCCAGCCCTGACCCCCACGGGGTCGGAACGCGACGTTCCGACCCCGTGGGGGTCGGTCGTGCGTCCGGGAGCTCGAGGAGAAGGAGTGGACCGCGCGGCGGTGACGGGTCGGCGGGGACGCGAGAGGGGCGGGACACCAGTCGGTGTCCCGCCCCTCTCGTGGCGTACGGTGCGTCAGGCCTTGTCGGCCTCGGCGTCCTCTGCCGGGGTCTCCTCGGCGGGGGCCTCCTCAGCGGGGGTCTCCTCGGCTGCGGCCTCGGGCGCGACCTCCTCGGCGGGGGTCTCCTCGACCTTGGCGGCCTTCTCGGCGGCCTTGGTGGCCTCCTTGACGACGGCCTGCTTCGGCGAGACGGGCTCGAGGACGAGCTCGATGACCGCCATGGGGGCGTTGTCGCCCTTGCGGTTGCCGACCTTCGTGATGCGGGTGTAGCCACCGTTGCGGTCGGTCATCTTCGGCGCGGTCTCCTCGAACAGCGAGGCGACGACGGACTTGTCGCTCAGCTGACGAAGGACCCGACGGCGCGCGGCCAGGTCGCCGCGCTTGGCGAGCTGGACGAGACGCTCGGCGTGGGGCTGGACACGCTTGGCGCGCACGACCGTGGTCGTGATGCTGCCGTGCTCGAACAGCGACTGCGCGAGGTTGTTGAGCATGTGGCGCTCGTGCGACGGGCTGCCACCCAGACGCGGACCCTTGGCGGGCTTAGGCATGTTGACTCCTTGAAATGAATGCGTATCGCGGTGGGTGGTGCACTCAGACGGTGTGCTCGGAGGAGAACTGAATGTCGCCGTAGTCGTCGTCGCCCTCGGCGCCGGCGGCGGCGCTCGGGTCGAAGCCGGCCGGGCTGTCCTTCAGGTTGAGACCGAGCGTCGCGAGCTTCTCCTTGATCTCGTCGATCGACTTCGCTCCGAAGTTGCGGATGTCGAGCAGGTCCGCCTCGGAACGAGCGACGAGCTCGCCGACCGAGTGGATGCCCTCGCGCTTGAGGCAGTTGTACGAGCGGGAGAGCAGGCCGAGCTCCTCGATCGGGAGCTGGAGGTCCTGCGCAAGCTCGGTGTCCATCGCCGACGGGCCGATCTCGATGCCCTCCGCCTCGACGTTGAGCTCGCGGGCGAGGCCGAAGAGCTCGACGAGGGTCTTGCCGGCGGACGCCAGGGCGTCGCGCGGGACGATCGACGACTTGGTCTCGACGTCGACGATGAGCTTGTCGAAGTCGGTCCGCTGCTCGACACGCGTGGCGTCGACCTTGTAGCTGACCTTGAGCACCGGCGAGTAGATCGAGTCGACCGGGATCCGGCCGATCTCCGCGTCGAACGACTTGTTCTGGGCGGCGGACACGTAGCCGCGGCCGCGCTCGACGGTCAGCTCGATCTCGAGCTTGCCCTTCGAGTTCAGCGTGGCGATGTGCAGCTCGGGGTTGTGGACCTCGACGCCGGCGGGCGGCGTGATGTCCGCGGCGGTCACCGCGCCGGAACCCTGCTTGCGGACGTACATGACGACCGGCTCGTCGTTCTCAGAGGAGACCACGAGCTCCTTGATGTTGAGGATGATCTCGGAGACATCCTCCTTGACACCCGGGACGGTCGAGAACTCGTGCAGGACGCCGTCGATCCGGATGGACGTGACGGCAGCACCGGGGATCGAGGACAGCAGCGTGCGGCGCATCGAGTTGCCGAGCGTGTAGCCGAAGCCGGGCTCGAGGGGCTCGATGGTGAAGCGCGAACGCTGGTCGTCGACAACTTCCTCAGTGAGGGTGGGGCGCTGTGCGATGAGCACGGTCGATCATTCCTTTCGGCGGGCATCCGCTATTTGACGCCTCGCAAGGGCCGCCGCACCTTCGGTCCGGTGCGACGGGTCGTGCAGTGGGTGTCCCGAGGCCGCGCGTGCCGCGCGGCCGGCCGCCCCGCCAGGTCCTCGGACCAGCTCAGTGGTCCCGGGACCGGGCGGCGCGGGGGCCGGTCGCGTCAGACGCGGCGGCGCTTCGGGGGACGGCAGCCGTTGTGGGCCTGGGGGGTCACGTCCTGGATCGAGCCGACCTCGAGGCCGGTCGCCGTGAGCGAACGGATCGCGGTCTCACGACCGGAGCCCGGGCCCTTGACGAAGACGTCGACCTTCTTCATGCCGTGCTCCTGGGCGCGGCGTGCCGCGGCCTCGGCCGCGAGCTGCGCGGCGAACGGCGTGGACTTGCGGGAGCCCTTGAAGCCGACCTGGCCGGAGGAGGCCCAGGCGATGACGGCGCCCGACGGGTCGGTGATCGACACGATCGTGTTGTTGAACGTGGACTTGATGAAGGCGTTGCCGGCGGAGACGTTCTTCCGCTCCTTGCGACGCGGACGGCGGGTCGCCGTCGAGGTACGAGCCTTGGGAGGCATGAGGACTTGTCCGTTCTCGCGAGATTGAGGGGGGTGAGCTGTGCGTGGCGCCGGGCGCCTACGACACGGGTGGCGCTACTTGGTCTTCTTCTTGCCGGCCACGGTCTTCTTCGGACCCTTGCGGGTACGCGCGTTCGTCTTCGTGCGCTGACCGCGGACGGGCAGGCCACGACGGTGGCGGATGCCCTGGTAGCTGCCGATCTCGACCTTGCGACGGATGTCGGCTGCGACCTCGCGGCGGAGGTCACCCTCGATCCGGTAGTTGCCCTCGATGAAGTCGCGCAGTGCGACCAGGTCGTCGTCCGTCATGTCCTTGACGCGCAGGTCAGGGCTGACGCCGGTGGCCTCGAGAGCCTTGGCGGCGCGGGTGCGGCCCACGCCGTAGATGTAGGTAAGCGCCACTTCAAGCCGCTTGTCGCGGGGAAGATCGACGCCGGAAAGACGTGCCAACTCGGGTCTCCTCGATCCGGTCCGGAGGTCGTATCGCCCCGACATCCCGCCTGTTGCGGGCCTCGGCCTCCGGGCCGGGGGTCCACGCTCTCGCGTGGTCGTCGGAACGTCGTCGGCCGGGATCGCTCCCGCCGACTTCCAGGGAGATCAGCCCTGGCGCTGCTTGTGGCGAAGGTTGTCGCAGATGACCATGACGCGACCGTGCCGGCGGATCACCTTGCACTTGTCGCAGATCTTCTTGACGCTGGGCTTGACCTTCATGCGTGTTCGTCCTTCATCGTCGCTCGCCCGCCGGTGCCTCCGTGGTCAGGGAGGTTCGGGCGGCGTCGACGCTCGTGGTGGTGGATGGATTACTTGTAGCGGTAGACGATGCGGCCGCGGCTGAGGTCGTACGGGCTGAGCTCGACCACCACCCGGTCCTCGGGGAGGATCCGGATGTAGTGCTGGCGCATCTTTCCCGAGATGTGAGCGAGGACGACATGCCCGTTGCTCAGCTCCACTCGGAACATCGCGTTCGGGAGTGCCTCGACGACACTTCCCTCGATCTCGATGACCCCGTCTTTCTTCGCCATGCTCTCCGCTCACGTCTGGTGGAATGACCGTGCCGTACGGTCGCGCGCCCGTGCCACGGCACAGGCATGCCCAACGGCTAACCCTACGCCAACGGGCAAGCACGGAACAGCGGTCATCAGGGTGAGCCGCCGCACGTCCGGGACGCGCCGGCCGCCGGCCCGGACCGCGCGTCCGTCCCCGCGCAACCGTCCCCGCGCAACCGTCCCCGCGCGACCAGGTCCAGGATCGTGCACGACGACGCGGCCGGTCACCTTCTGGTGACCGGCCGCGATCGTTTGGGGGCGGTCGGCCGCGGTCGACCGCCGCCTCACTCAGCCCCGCTGCCGGCGCCGGTTGATCCCGAGCGCCACAGCTCCGGCCCCGATCAGCCCGAGCGCGCCGAACGCCAGGATGGCGACGTTCGCACCCGTGTCGGGCAGCGCCGGGCGGGTCGGGGTGGACGGAGCGGGCGGTGCGGGGTCCACGGGCGTCACCGGGTGGGTGATCGTCACCGTGGCGTCGTCCTCGTCCCCGGTCTCCGTGATGACGGCCGTGTTGACGATGACGGCCGTCTGGCCGGCCTCCACGGTCGCCGTCGCCCGGTAGGTGAACTCGGTCTGGTTCCCCTCGCCGGACCACGTGATCGGGCCAAAGGTCCGATCGTCGGAGTCGTCGTCAGGGGTCGCGTTGTCGTCGACCACGTTCACCGTCTCGTCGACCACCTGGTCCCGGTCGAAGGCGACCGGTGCCTCGAGGACCGCGAGGACCTCGCCCGCGCCGTCGGCGACGGTCGTCGTGTGGACGACCCCGGCCTCCGGCACCTCGTAGTCGTCACCCAGCTCGCAGGTGAACGGCAGGACGATCGACTCACCGGGGGCGAGCACGATGCCCGCTCCCCCGTCGACGACGCAGTCCTCACCGGTCGACAGCGCGGACGTCACGTCGACCGTGACGGGCTCGCCCTCGACGTTCGGGTTGGACACCGTGACCTCACCGGTCGCCTCGAAGCCGGAGCGCGTCTCCGCGCCCTCGGTCACGACGATGGTGTAGTCCAGGTCGACGGAACCGTCCGTGTCCTCCTCGTCGTAGGCGACCGACTTGTCGATCGACCACGCGTACTCGGCGTCGTACGAGCCGGCGCCCGTCGACCCCAGGGTGACCTCGAGGGCGTTGCAGTACGAGGCCATGGCCTCGGCCCACGGGCCGATCTCCACGAGCTCGGCCGCAATCTCGGCCGCCTGCGCGGTCGGGACCACGTCCGGACCCGTCTCGGTCGGCAGCGTCTGGACGAGCACGGCGCGGTTGGTGACCGTGTCGCAGTAGCCGGGCTCCACGACCCGGTCGATCGAGTGCTCGAACACGGTCGGCTCGCCGTCCGCGTTCCACTCGACGGTGCCGAGCTCGGCGTCGTCGGAGCCGTCGTCCGGCGTGCCGTTGTCGTCCACCGCGACGACCGACTGGTCCGTCGCCTCGTCCATCGAGAAGTCCACGGGGGACGTCACGACGCCGATCTGGTTGTCGTCCTCATCGGTGACGGTCGCCGAGAGCTCGGCGCCGGCCGACGGGACGACGTAGTCGTCACCGAGGTCGCAGGCGACGTCCAGGGTGACCGCCTCGCCCGGGGCGAGCGCGACGCCGGTCCCGTCCGTGACGACACAGGACTCCCCGGTGGAGAGCTCGGCCGCCACGTTCACCGCGACGGTGTCGCCCTCGGTGTTCGGGTTGGTCACCGTGACCTGACCGGTCACCTCGTACCCGGAACGGGTCTCGTCACCGGGGGTCACCGTGATGTCGTAGGACGAGGTGTAGCCCTCGTCCGTCGCCTCCACGCCGGTCGCGGTCTTGTCGATGTCCCACGCGAACGCGGAGTCGTACGAGCCGGCGCCCTCGGGCACGATCGTGATGTCGAGGCTGTTGCAGTACTCGGCGGTCGCCTCGTCCCACCACTCGGTGTCCACGAGCACGGCGCGGTTGGTGACCGTGTCGCAGTAGCCGGGCTCGACGACCCGGTCGATCGAGTGCTCGAACACGGCCGGCTCGCCGTCCGCGTTCCACTCCACGGTCCCGAGCTCGGCGTCGTCGGACTCGTCGCCCGGCGTGCCGTTGTCGTCCACCGCGACGACCGACTGGTCCGTCGCCTCGTCCATCGTGAAGATGATCGGGGTGCGAATCTCCCACAGCAGCTCGCTGGTGGGGGCGTCATAGACGATCGCCGACATCCAGAGGGTCCCGGCCGACACCTCGTAGTCGTCGCCGAGGTCGCACGCGACGTCCAGCACAACATCCGAGGACAGGGGAATCTCCACGTTCACGCCGTTCGTGACGACGCACGTCCCTGCTCCGTCGCTGAGCTCGGCAACCACGTGGACCGTCGGTGCCTCACCCTCCCTGTCCGGGTTGCGCAGCTCGATCTGCCCGGTGATCTCGTATCCCGTGCGGATCTCCTCTCCCGGGGTCACCGTGATGTCGTAGCTCGAGGTGTAGCCCTCGTCCGTCGCCTCGACGCCGGTCGCGGTCTTGTCGATGTCCCAGTCGAACGCGGAGTCGTACGTGCCGGCCCCCTCGGGGATGACCCCGATGCCGAGGCTGTTGCACCATTCGAGCTCGGCCGATGCCGAGTCCTGCGTCTCCGCGATCCAGCCGGTGTTGACGATCGTCTCGCAGTACCCAGGCTCGGGCGCGAAGGCCACGGAGTGCGGGAACGTTGTCGTCGTCCCCTCGGACTCCCAGGTCACTGTCCCGAGCTCGACGTCGTCCGAGTCGTCGTCCGGGGTGCCGTTGTCGTCCCACACGGTGACCGTGCGGTTCACGGGAACGCCCGTCTCCTGGGCGGTCACGTCGATCGTGTGCTCGGCCTCGCCGTTCGGCGTGCCGTGCCCCTCGGCGTCCCACTCGACGGTCGCGGTGTTCGTGCCCGTCGTGTTCGGGGTGCCCGTGAAGCTGCACGCGAACCCGACGGTCACAGTGGCGCCCGCGGGGACCGTCACGACGCCGCCGTCGGCGATGGTGCAGCTCACGCCCGCCAGCATGCCCACGGACGGGAGGTCCGAGACTGTCGCGTCGACGGCCATGAACTCGTTGGGGTTGGTCACCTCGATCTCGCCGCTCATCGACCACGAGCCGGCCACGCCGGCGCCCTGCGTGACGACGACGTCGAAGTCCGCCCAGGTCGTGCCGTTGTTGTCGGTCCGCACGCCGACCGGGGACTTGTCGATGTCCCACTCGTAGGACATCCCGTAGGAGAAGACGGTCGTCTTCGACACCGTCAGGTCGGCGGCCGCGCACACCTCGACGCTCGCGACGTCCGTCGTGCCTGCCGAGTCGGACGGCATGAGGGTCGCGGTGTTGTCCACGATCACGCACTCACCCGCGGCCGGCCTGATCTCGTGGATGTAGGCGAACGTCTGCTCGCCGTCCGCCGCGTCGAGCACGTCCGGGACGCCGAACTCGGAGAGGTCCACGAGCGAGTCCGACAGGGTCGCGGTCGCGTCGGTGACGGTCGGGGCGGTCGCGCCGAAGTCGACCGTTCCGGTCCCGGTCGCGGACCCGGTCGTGCCGCGGTACGCGCTCGCGTCCCAGGTCGCCGTGACGGAGACGCCGAACGACGACGTCGCGGTGGCCGCCGGGAAGGTGCAGGAGAACGGAACCTCGACGGTCGTGCCCGCGGGCACGACGCCGTCGAACGGGTCGATCGTGCAGTCGCCGCCGCCCAGGTCGGGGGTCAGCGCGACCCCGGTGACGTCGATGTCGTTCGGGTTCGTGACCGTCAGGTCACCACCGGCCCGGAAGTTCGAGTCGTTCGGGCCCGTGGGCGTCACCGTCACCGTGTAGGTGGCCACGTGCGACTCGCCGGCGGGAACGACGACGGACTCGTCGTCGACATCCTTGACGACCGTCCACTCGTAGTCCCGGTCGTAGGACTGGTCGAGGGTGATCCCCGCACCGAGGTCCAGGTAGCTATCAAGCGGCGAGTTCGTGAAGGTGCAGACGATGTCCGCGTCCCCGCCGTCGGCCGCCGGGACGTCCGACAGGACGAGCTGCCCGGTCGCGGCGTCCACCGTGACGAGCGAGGGGTCGATGCCCGTGCACTGCACGCCGTCGAGCGCCCAGTCCTCGGGGACAGACTCGGTGACCGTGACGGTCTCGCCGGTGAGGACCTCGCCGGCGGTCGAGTCATCCGTGGTCGCGGTCGGGTTGAGAGTGAAGGTGCGGTCGTCCCAGGCCGAGCCGGTGGTGGTCGAGTCGGACGTGAAGCCGAACGCGGGGACCGTGTCCGGCGAGCCCTCGACCGTCTTGACGATGGTCAGGGAGCGGATCTGCTCGAGAGAGCCGTAGATGCAGGTCGAGGTGTTGTTGCGCTCCTGCGTCCAGAACGTGGCGCTCGTCGACGTGGAAGGGTTGGCCGGGCACTGCGCCCCCGCGGGCGGGGAGAACCCGGCGATGACGAGGCGGTACTCGATGCCGTCGATGTCGACGATCGAGTCGCCGACCGAGCTGGAGAACTGGATGCGGTCCGCGCAGCCGTTGGAGTTGATGGGAGAGCTCGTCGGCTCACCGTTCACGCAGTCGGCCCACATCCCGGGATCGTTCGGGGTCTCCCACAGCGTCCACGGGAAGGACATCGTCCGGTCGAGGAACCGCAGGTCGAGGTTGCCGTTCAGGTAGTCGTACGCCCGGGCGCTCAGCGGGTTGTTGTAGTGGGTTGCCCGTGCCAGCAGGAACGGCTCTCCCGAGGTCACGTTCCCGCCCGACGACGGCTGAATGCCCACCACGCTCTGGAGGCCCATGTTGAGGGTGGTGCTGCATCCGTTGCCTGTCGATCCGTGCGCGCCGCGCGCCTCGCTCGGGTTGGTCACCCAGTTGCTCGTCGTGCGGGTGTTCCCGGTCCTCGGGTCGACGGTCTGACACGCGTTGGAGTCCCCGGCCGTCCCGGAGAGGCCGCTGATACGTGCCTGGACCCCGCCGATGTCGACGGGCCCGCCGGCCAGCGGCATCATGAGCGGCGCCGGCGACCGGAAGAGCCTGGGCGCGACGCCCTCGACCTGTGGGCCCTCGCCTCCGGTCGGGGCGTCCAGCGAGCCCGGCCGCGCGTCCGCCTCGGGCGATCCGTCGGTCGCGGGGGCGTCGTCGGCCGCGGGGACGTCGTCGGTCGCGGGTGCCTGGCCGGCAGCCGTCGGCGATGCGGGCGTGGACCCGGCGGGAGCCGCGGGCGCGTCCGGCGCTGCCGGGGCACTCGTCTCCGGCTCGGACGCGGTGCCCGCGGCCGGTGCGGTCCGCGGGCTCGAGGCCGGCGACGTCGTCGCCTCCTCCTGGGCGGGTCCCGAGCTCGGGGACTCCGCGAGCTCGGCGCCGCCGGAGCGGGCCGCCGGGGTCTGCTCGCCCACCGCCGCCGCGACGTCCGGCTCGGCGGAGTCGGGGCCCGGGTCGGCATCGAGCGTCGCGAAGGCACTCGAGGAGAGGACGAGTGCGGTCGCGGCAAGCGCGTGGACCAGGCCACGACCGCGGCGCCCCCCTCTCACGCTGGTCGGTCGCGCGTGGCGCGGGTGCGGGGGTCTCATGGGGGCGCTCCTTCGGGGCACGCCCGCACCAGGGCGCGGGCGCGTGCGAGTGCATCGCACGGGAAGAACACCGGGCAGCTGGGGGAACGGCGACATCGCCGCACTGCCCGATCATGGCGGGGGTAGGAGTGCCGGCCGGGGGACCGACATCTCGGTGGGTGTCCGTTGCAGGTCGAGTCGCGGGGGGCGGGCCCTCGCGACTCATCACCAGTTCTAGGTCGCCCCCGCCGTCTCCGACAGGTGGGGAAGCGTCGGCCCTGATCGAGAGTCGGCCATCCGGCGCCGACGCCCGTGCAGACAGCGTCGATGCACGTCGAATAACGCCGAGATGCATGGATGCCAGTCCGACGACGGCGTCCGGCCGACGGCGAGGGCCGGCGGTCGACGGCGTCCGGCAGGCCGGGGTTCCGGCCGCCGACGTCCACGGGGCGATGCGCACGTGCCCGGCCGACGATGCGCACGTGCCCGGCCGACGACCCGCCCGTCACCGGCCGGCTGGTGTCACGCCATGCCGCGGACGGGATCCCCGCCCCTCCTCAGGCCTGGCGCCGCGCGACGGCGCCCCTCGGCCTCCCGCGCCCCTACCGGGCGCCAGTGGTCACAGGAGTCTCAGCACCCCGGCACGGTGGATCGCGGCGGGGCGGGTGCTCACGCCGAGCTTCCGGTAGAGCGAGGAGACGTGGGTGCGGACGGTGGAGGGTGCCACGACGAAGGATCGCGCGATCTCGGGAACCGTCGCCCCGGACGCGAGGTGGCGCAGGACCGCGGACTCCCGGTCCGTCAGGGTGACCGTTCCGGTCGCGGCAGGGAAGATCCCTCGGTGCGCGGCGAGCAGGCGCGTGGCGTCGTCGTCCCCGAGAAGCGGCCGCGCCATGGCCACGATGGGGCGAAGGACATCGACCGGGACCCAGAGGAAGGGGCGGAAGAACCGGTACTCGCGCGCGAGCTCTGCCGCACGCTCGACCGCCTCCTGCACGACGTAGGTGAGCCCCTCCCGGTACGCGGCGGCAGCACGCGCGAGCCACAGCTCGACCGCGTAGCGCGGCACCACGTCCACGTGGACGTTCTCCGTCCGCTCGAGGACCTCGGAGTTGCGCCCCTGGGCCAGCATGAGACGGATACGTGCCGGCTCGTGCATGAACTTCGCACGTGGCCCCCGGTCGAGCGACTCCAGCCATCCGGCCGCGGCCTCGATGTCCCCGCGAGCCAGGCAGAGGTCGACGGCGCTGACCTGCAGGAGCACGCCCGCCGCGGGGCTGTGCGCGGTCGGACGGTCGATGAGCATCCGGCGCTCGAGCTCCGCGAGCATCGAGTCTGCCTCGCCCCGCACCAGCGCCACGCTCGCGAGCACGTTCGCGACCCCCGTGCGCAGGTCGACGTCGGCCACCGCCCCGAACATCGTCCACAGCTCCGCGATCGGGTCCCGCTCCCCCGGTGCGGGCTCCAGCACACGTGGGTCGAGCCGGTTGACGAGGTCGGCCGTCCGCACGAGGGCGGGAACCACCTGCGCGGCCCGCACCTCCATGCCCGGGGTCGCCGCGTCGCCGTGCGGGAACACCGGCGGGGTCGTCGCCCCCTCACCGAGCGCGTCCTCGACCCGGTCGACCCAGGGCAGCGCGACGTTCGCCGCGCCGGCAAAGGCGAGCGCGATCGCCAGACCGGTATGGACGGCGACGTCGGAGGCCCACGCCGACTCCGGCTCGGCCACCTCGGCCGGCTCCGGATGGAACTTGAGGGCCTGGTGGAAGGCGACGGCCGCCGTCGGTGCGTCGACCGCGAGCATGCGGCCGAGGCCGAACAGGATGAGGGTCTTGCGCCACTCCAGGGCGCTGATCGCGTCGCTCGGACCGTTCGGCAGCGGCCCCAGCTCGCGGTGCGGGTCGGACCCGAAGAATCCCGCGGACAGGTAGCGGCCCAGCCAGTCCTCGAACCGGTCGGTCGTCAGCAGGTCCCGCGAGATGATCAGTCGCGGATCGTCCCTGACCTCGGCCTCCGGGGCCCGCACGGCGATGTCGTGCAGGACGTCCCCGTGCAGGCGGCCGAGGGCCTCCCAGTGCACGTAGAGGAGCGATCGGACCCGCCCCCAGTCCTCGGCCTCCGCGGCGAGGAACAGCTCGGCGCGGACGTCCCCCTCGGCGTGGGCGCGGTCGAGCAGGCTCGTCGCCACGTCGCGAACGAGACCCGGGTTCTGCGCGCGGGCGGCGAGCAGCCCGAGCCGGCGGACGCCGGGCACGAACCGCGGGACGCCGCCGTCGAACACGAGGCTGCCCGCGGCCTCGATGCGGGACAGCAGGCCGGGTCCGGCACGGTCCCCGAGCAGGGCGTCGAGCACCCAGTCCGACAGGACCTCGGGCACGAGCAGCCCCGCGAACGCCGGCGATCCCATCGCGCCGAAGTCCTCGAGGATGTGCCGGGCGAGGGCGAGCACGTACTCGGAGTCGGCACCGGAGCGGGGGTCGATCGACCGACCCGCCAGCACGCCCCGGATGAGACCGGGCCAGCCGCCGTAGTCCTCGGACAGGGCGCGCGCCTCGGCCGGGCGCAGGTCCACCCCGAAGCCCTGGGCGATCGACAGCGCCGCCTCCGCATCGACCCGCAGGTGCTGGGGCCCGACCGTCACGCTGTCCGACGCAAGAAGGGCGAGACCGCGGATCGAGCGGGAGTTGCGCGCGACGAGCACGACGTTCGGCCCGTCGGAGGCATCGACGGCCCGGAGGATCGCGTCGGCGCCGCCCTGGTCGACCTCGGCGATGTCGTCGAGGACCAGGGTGTGCCGGGCCATCGAGTCGGAACCGACCGTGTCCAGCTCGGACAGCGCGCGGGAGACGAGGTCCGCGTCGACCGTCCGTCCGTCCGTGTGGATCCAGTGCACCGGGTCCGTGTGGCCGCCGGCCGGCGAGAGCCGGTAGGCCATCAGCGTGGTCTTGCCCCAGGCGCGCGGCCCGTGCACGAGCGTGAGGGCGCGCAGGTGCTCGAGGCGACTGCTGGCGAGGGCGGGGATCCGGTACTCGGCCGCCACACGGGGCGGGGCCGTCATCCGGTCACCGCCGAGAATCCGGGCGCCACCGAGCCAGGCGTCGGGCGCTCAGGACCCGAAACCGCGCGGTCAGTTCGGGACCCGAGGCCACGTGCGGGGGGATCTGGCCTCATGGATCCGACGACTGCCGCGTCACCGCGAATGCGATCGGGGCGCAGCATTGCAGGATCATTCCTACTCAACAGAAACCGGGACGACGCCTTCGAGGGTACAGCGCGGGACCGCACAGCGGTGAGGAATGACAGCGCAATGCGTCACTCCCACGGCCCGCGGGAGGAACCGCTGAGGGCGGGGAGGCGCGTGAGGCCGACGGGGCGCGCGGGCGCCGCGGGCCCTTGCCCTACGCCAGCGGGGCGACCGTGACCCCGCGGGCAGCGAGCTCCGTGGCGCCGCCGTCGGGCGCGCTGAGCACCCAGATGCCGCCGCGGTGCACCGCGACCGTGTGCTCCCAGTGCGCCGCCCGCGAGCCGTCGCGGGTGACGACGGTCCAGTCGTCGTCGAGCACGGTGTTGTCCTGCGAGCCGACCGTCAGCAGCGGCTCCACACACACGACGAGCCCCGGCTTGACCGGGTTCCTCGGCATGCGCGCGCGATAGTTCACTACGTCGGGCGCCATGTGCATCTCGGTGCCGATGCCGTGGCCGATGTAGTCGCGGACGACGTCGTGGGTGACGCCGTGCGCGGCCGCGTAGGCGGCCACCTCGTCCTGGACCGCGTGCCCCACGTCCGTCACGTGCTTCGCGCTCGCCAGCGCGGCGACGCCGGCCCACATGGCGAGCCGCGTGGCCTCCACCAGGTGGGCGTCCCGCTCGGCCCCGGCGCCGACGACCGTCGAGTACGCGGCGTCACCGTGCCACCCGTCGACGACGGCGCCCGCGTCCACGGAGACGACGTCGCCCTCGACGAGAGGGGTCTCGGACGGGATGCCGTGCACGACGGCGTCGTTGACGGAGACGCAGATCGTCCGCGGGAAGCCGTGGTAGCCGAGGAAGTTCGACCGCGCACCGTGCTCGGCGAGGACGCCGGCGGCGATCTCGTCGAGCTGGACGGGCGTGACGCCGGGACGGATGGCCTTCCGCGTCGCCTCGTGAATCGCCGCGACGACGAGGCCGGCGGCGCGCATGGCCACGATCTCGTCGTCGGACTTGTACTCGATCTTCTCCCGCACGCGCGCAGTACCTCTTAGGACGAGGCGCCGAGGGCGGAGAGCAGGCGCTCGGTCACGGACTCGATCGAGCCCATGCCGTCGACCTGGGTGAGCAGGCCGCGCTGCGCGTAGATGTCGGTCAGCGGGGCGGTCTGCTCGGCGTAGACCTCGAGCCGACGGCGGATGACGACCTCCGTGTCGTCCGCGCGTCCCTGCTCGGTCGCCCGCTGCAGGAGCCGTGCCACGACCTCGTCCGTGTCGGCCGTGAGCTCCACGACCGCGTCGAGGCTCGTCCCGGCGTCGGCGAGCATGCCGTCGAGCTCCGCGACCTGGTCGGCCGTGCGCGGGTAGCCGTCGAGCAGGAAGCCGCCCGCGGCGTCGTCCTCGGCCAGGCGGGCGCGGACCATCTCGTTGGTGACCTCGTCGGGGACGTACTCCCCCGCGTCCATGTACCGCTGGGCGCGCCTGCCGAGCTCGGTCTGCTCCTTGACGTTGGCGCGGAAGATGTCGCCGGTCGAGATCGCGGGGACGCCGAGGGCCTCGGACAGGCGTGCGGCCTGCGTGCCCTTCCCGGCTCCCGGGGGGCCGACGAGAATGAGTCGAGAAGTCATCGCAGGAACCCTTCGTAGTGGTGCTGCTGGAGCTGGGAGTTGATCTCCTTGACGGTCTGCAGACCGACACCGACGACGATGATGATCGAGGTACCGCCGAACGGCAGCTGCGTGACGTTCATGGCGGCGAGCGCGATCGTCGGGATGAGCGCGACGATCGTCAGGTAGATCGCGCCGACGGTCGTGATGCGCGTGGTGACGTAGCGCAGGTACTCCGCCGTGGGGCGGCCCGCGCGGATGCCGGGGATGAACCCGCCGGCGCGCTTCATGTTGTCGGCGATCTCGTCCGGGTTGAACGTGATCGACGTGTAGAAGAACGCGAAGAACAGGATGAGCAGGGCCATGAGGACCATGTAGCCCCAGCTCTGCGGGCTGAAGTTGATCTGGATCCACTGCACCCAGCCGTCGGTGGCGTCGCCGAACTGGGAGATCATCGTCGGCAGCAGGAGGATCGAGGACGCGAAGATGACCGGGATGACGTTGGCCATGTTGATCTTCAGCGGGATGTAGGTCGAGGAACCGCCGTACATGCGACGTCCGACCATGCGCTTCGCGTACTGCACCGGGATGCGGCGCTGGGACTGCTCGACGTAGACGATCACGAAGGTGATGACCAGGAGCAGGCCGAGGATGAGGAGGAAGCGGCCGGTGCCGCCGTCGCCGCGGGCGACCGTCATCATGGCCGACGGGAACGAGGCCGCGATCGACGTGAAGATGAGCAGCGACATGCCGTTGCCGACGCCGCGCTCGGTGATGAGCTCGCCGAGCCACATGATGAGGACCGTGCCGGCGGTCAGCGAGATGACGGTGACGAGCAGGCTGATCGGGGACGTGTCCGGGATGACCGGGAGGGTGCAGCCCGGGAACAGACCGTTGTTGGCGACCGTGACGACCACGGCGGACTGCAGCACCGCGAGCCCGACCGTCAGGTAGCGGGTGTACTGCGTGAGCTTCGCCTGGCCGGCGGAGCCCTCCTTGTGCAGCTCCTCGAACCGCGGGATCACGACGCGCATGAGCTGCGTGATGATGCTGGCGGTGATGTAGGGCATCACCCCGAGGGCGAACACCGACAGCTGGAGCAGCGCACCCCCGGAGAAGAGGTTGATCATGCCCATGAGGTCGCCCTGGTTGCCCACGCCGATGCACTGTTGCACGTTGTGGTAGCTCACGCCCGCGGCCGGCACGAAGGCGCCGAGGCGGAAGATCGCGATGAGGCCGAGCGTGAAGAGCAGCTTGCGCCGCAGGTCCGGAGTCCGGAACGCCTGAAGGAATGCGTTCAGCACCTGTTCGTCTCCTGATCAGTTCGTCGGTCGGCGCCTCTTCGAGCAACCGACTTGGGCACGAAACGCGCCCCCAGTACCCTACCCGGCCGGTAGGGCTCGGCGGTCCGGCCGGTCACGCCGTCGACGTGACCTAGGTCCCGGACCACCTCGTCCACTCCCCTTCCCCGACGACGACGCCCGTCGCCGGGTGCCCCGCGTCCCGGTGGGCACGGGCCGACGGCCCGAACGCCGGTAAGACGAAGGAGGGCGGCCGGCTTGACGCCGTGCCGCCCTCCTTCGTGTCGTGCGGGGCTCTTACGTCACGCGGTGGTGACGCTTCCGCCGGCCGCCTCGATCTTCGAACGGGCCGAGGCCGAGACCTTGTCGACCGTCAGCTCGAACGCGACCGTGAGGTCGCCGTCGCCGAGAACCTTGACCGGGTGACCGCCGCGGACGGCGCCCTTCGCGACGAGCTCCTCGACGCCGACCGTGCCACCCTCGGGGAAGAGCTCCCCGAGACGGGCCAGGTTGACGACCTGGTACTCGACCCGGAACGGGTTCTTGAAGCCACGGAACTTGGGCAGACGCATGTGCAGCGGCGTCTGGCCACCCTCGAAGCCGGCGGGCACCTGGTAGCGGGCCTTCGTGCCCTTGGTGCCGCGGCCGGCGGTCTTGCCGCCCTTGCCACCCTCACCGCGACCGACGCGGTGGGGAGCGGACTTCGCGCCCGGGGCCGGACGCAGGTGGTGGACCTTGATCGGGCGCGAGGCGCCCTGGGTCTCCTCCGTCATGGTCAGTCGACCTCCTCGACGGTGACGAGGTGCGCCACCGTGTTGATCAGACCGCGAACCTCGGGGCGGTCCTCGCGAACGACCGACTGGCCGATCTTCTTCAGACCGAGGGTCCGCAGCGTGTCCTTCTGGAACTGGCGGCCACCGATCGTGGACTTGGTCTGGGTCACCTTGAGCTGTGCCATCAGGCGGACACCCCCTGGACCGCAGCCTCGTTCTCGGACTTCGCGGCAGCCTCGGCGGAATCCTTGGCGTCCTTCGCCGCACCCTCGGCGCGGGCGCGGAGCATCGCCGCGGGGGCGACGCGCTCGAGCGGGAGGCCACGGCGCGCGGCCACGGACTCCGGCTGCTCGAGGTTCTTCAGCGCCTGCACCGTCGCGTGGACGATGTTGATCGCGTTCGAGGAACCCAGCGACTTGCTGAGGATGTCGTGGATGCCGGCGCAGTCGAGGACGGCGCGCACCGGACCACCGGCGATAACTCCGGTACCCGGGGCGGCGGGACGCAGGAACACGACGCCTGCCGCTGCCTCGCCCTGCACGATGTGCGGGATGGTGTTGCGGACACGGGGAACCTTGAAGAAGTTCTTCTTGGCCTCCTCGGTCCCCTTGGCGATCGCCGCGGGCACCTCCTTGGCCTTCCCGTAGCCGACACCGACGGTGCCGTCGCCGTCGCCCACGACGACGAGCGCCGTGAAGCTGAAGCGGCGGCCGCCCTTGACGACCTTCGACACGCGGTTGATGGTCACCACGCGCTCGATGTACTGGCTCTTCTCCTCGCGACGGTTGTTGTCGCGGCCGCCCCGACGCTCGCCGCGTCCACCACGGCGGTCCTCGCGGCCCTCCGTGGACGCGCCGGCCGAGCCGGAGCTTCGGTCTCGCTGCTGTGCAGCCATGTGTGTCTCCTTCAGCTCTCTACTCGGGGCCTACAGGTCCAGGCCCGCGTCGCGAGCGCCGTCGGCGACGGCGGCCACGCGGCCGTGGTACTTGTTGCCGCCACGGTCGAAGACGACCGCCGTGACGCCCTTGGCCTTGGCGCGCTCGCCGACCAGACGGCCGACCTCGCGTGCCTTGTCGGTCTTCTCCGCGTCGGACTGGCGGAGCTCGGTCTCGAGGGTGGATGCCGAGGCGAGCGTGACGCCCTTCGTGTCGTCCACGAGCTGCGCCACCATGTGGCGCGAGCTGCGGGTGACGACGAGGCGCGGACGCGACTCGGTGCCGGTGACCCGCTTGCGCACGCGGAGGTGGCGGCGGGAGCGGGCGATCGTGCGCCCCTTGCCCTTGATGGAGATACCCATCGCTTACTTACCAGCCTTTCCGACCTTGCGACGGACCTGCTCACCCTCGTACCGCACACCCTTGCCCTTGTAGGGCTCCGGCCTGCGGATCTTGCGGATGTTCGCGGCGGTCTCGCCGACGAGCTGCTTGTCGATGCCCGTCACGCGGACCTTGTTCTGGCCCTCGACCGAGAACGTGATGCCCTCCGGCGGGGTGACGACGACCGGGTGGGAGAAGCCCAGGGCGAACTCGAGGTTCGATCCCTTGGCGACCACGCGGAAGCCGGTGCCCACGATCTCGAGGCCCTTGGAGTAGCCCTCCGTCACGCCGATGACCATGTTGTTGATGAGGGTCCGGGTCAGCCCGTGCAGCGAACGCGACTCGCGCTCGTCGTCCGGACGCTCGACCACGATCTCGCCCTCGTCGTTCCGGGAGACCGTGATGGGCTCCTTGACCGTGTGCGACAGGGAGCCCTTGGGGCCCTTGACGGACACGAGCGTGTTGTCGATGGTCACCTCGACGCCCGAGGGCACGGTGACCGGGTACTTGCCGATGCGGCTCATGGTGTGTCGTCCTTCCCGATCACCAGACGTAGGCGAGGACTTCTCCGCCCACGCCCTTGTCTCCGGCCTCGCGGTCAGTCAGCAGACCCGAGGAAGTGGACAGGATCGCGACGCCGAGCCCGCCGAGCACGCGCGGCAGGTTGGTCGACTTCGCGTAGACCCGGAGACCGGGCTTCGACACGCGGCGGACGCCGGCGAGCGAGCGCTCACGGTTCGGGCCGAACTTGAGCTGGAGGACCAGGGTCTTGCCGACCTCGGCGTCCTCGATGGTCGAGCCGGCGATGTAACCCTCCGCCTGGAGGATGTTCGCGATCGCGGCCTTGAGCTTCGAGTACGGCATGGCAACCGTCTCGTGGTACGCCGAGTTGGCGTTACGCAGACGCGTGAGCATGTCTGCGATGGGGTCAGTCATCGTCATGGTGGGCTACAGCCCTTCCTCGTCGCGGTTTCCGGTACGTGGTCCGGACCTGCGACGTCAGTGATCTACCAGCTGGACTTGGTGACGCCGGGGAGCTGGCCACGGAGGGCCATCTCGCGCAGGCAGATGCGGCACAGACCGAACTTCCGGTACACGGAGTGCGGCCGGCCGCAGCGCTGGCATCGGGTGTAGGCGCGAACCTTGAACTTCGGCTTGCGCTCGGACTTCTGCTTGAGAGCGGTCTTCGCCATGGGTCAGTCCTCCTTGAAGGGGAAGCCGAGGCGACGCAGCAGCGAACGCCCCTGGTCGTCGTCGGTGGCGGACGTGACCACGGTGATGTCCATGCCTCGGACGCGGTCGATCGAGTCCTGGTCGATCTCGTGGAACATGGACTGCTCCGTGAGGCCGAACGTGTAGTTGCCGTTGCCGTCGAACTGCTTGCCGTTCAGGCCGCGGAAGTCGCGGATACGGGGCAGGGCGATGGACAGCAGGCGGTCGAGGAACTCCCACATGCGGTCGCCGCGCAGCGTGACGTGCGCGCCGATCGGCATGCCCTCACGCAGCTTGAACTGGGCGATGGACTTGCGGGCCTTCGTGACCTGCGGCTTCTGACCGGTGATCAGCGTGAGGTCGCGGATGGCGCCCTCGATGAGCTTCGAGTCGCGGGCGGCGTCGCCGACACCCATGTTCACGACGATCTTCGTCAGACCAGGAACGAGGCTGGGGTTGGCGTAACCGAACTCCTCGGTGAGCGCAGTGCGCACCTCGGAGCGGTAGCGGTCCTTGAGCCGCGGCGCGGCGGTGATGGTCTCGGTCATCTCAGACGTCCTTACCGGAGCGCTTCGCGACGCGGACGCGGGTCTCGCGCGTCCGGCCGTCCCGCTCCACCTTCTCGGTGCGGTACCCGACCCGGGTCCCCTTCTTGGTCTCCGGGTCGACGAGCATGACGTTGCTGACGTGGATCGGCGCCTCGATGGTCTCGATGCCACCGGACGTACCGCCCGAGGACGACTGGCCGACCTTGGTGTGCCGCGTGACGCGCTGGACGCCCTCGACGATCACCCGGTCGGTCGCAACCTCGACCTTGAGCACACGGCCCTGCTTGCCCTTGTCACGACCCGCGACGACGACCACGAGGTCGCCCTTCTTGATCTTGGCCATCACAGCACCTCCGGTGCCAGGGAAATGATTCGCATGTACTTCTTGTCGCGCAGCTCGCGGCCCACGGGGCCGAAGATGCGCGTGCCGCGCGGGTCGCCATCGCTCTTGAGGATGACGGCGGCGTTCTCGTCGAAACGGATGTACGAGCCATCCGGACGACGACGCTCCTTGCGCGTGCGGACGACGACCGCCTTGACGACCTCGCCCTTCTTGACGTTGCCGCCAGGGATGGCGTCCTTGACGGTGGCGACGATGACGTCGCCGATGCCGGCGTAGCGACGGCCCGAGCCGCCGAGCACGCGGATGCAGAGGATCTCCTTCGCACCCGTGTTGTCGGCGACCTTCAGTCGCGACTCCTGCTGGATCATTCTTTACTCCTGTCGTCGTGCCGGTTCTCGCGCGGAGCGAGCCTGGCCGAACGGATGTGGATGGTGGGTCGGGAGGTCGCGCTCAGCGCGCCTTCTCGATGATCTCGGTGACGCGGTGGCGCTTCGTGGCGGACAGGGGCCGGGTCTCCATGATCCGGACCAGGTCGCCGACGCCGGCCTCGTTGTTCTCGTCGTGGGCCTTGACGCGCTCCGTGCGGCGGAGGACCTTCCCGTACAGGGAGTGCTTCCTGCGGTCCTCGACCTCGACGACGACCGTCTTGTCCATCTTGTCGGACACGACGTAGCCGCGGCGGGTCTTGCGGAAGTTGCGCTGAGTCTCGGCCTCGACGGCGGAGGTGGTGTTCTCGCTCATCTCGCCCCTCACTTCTTCTTCTTGGTCTCGGCCGGAGCCGGCGCGGTGCGGAGCCCGAGCTCACGCTCACGCGCGATCGTGTAGATACGCGCGATGTCGCGCTTGACCGCCTTGAGGCGGCCGTGGTCCTCCAGCTGGCCGGTGGCCGAGGAGAAGCGCAGGTTGAACAGCTCGGTCTTGGCCTCGGCGAGCTTCTCGGCGAGGACCGAGTCCTCGAGCTCGTCGAGGTCCGCCGGGGACAGGCCCTTGGAACCGATGGCCATCAGCCCTCACCGCCTTCACGGATAACGAAACGCGTCTTCATCGGCAGCTTGTGCTGCGCGCGGGAGAGTGCCTCACGAGCGAGGTCCTCCGGAACGCCGGCGAGCTCGAACATCACTCGACCGGGCTTGACGTTGGCGATCCACCACTCGACCGAACCCTTTCCGGAACCCATGCGGGTCTCGGCAGGCTTCTTGGTCAGCGGGCGGTCGGGGAAGATGTTGACCCACACGCGGCCGCCACGCTTGACGTGACGGGTCATCGCGATACGGGCCGCCTCGATCTGACGGTTCGTGACGTAGGCGTGCTCCAGGGCCTGGATGCCGTAGTCGCCGAACGTGATCGTCGTACCACCGGTCGCGGCGCCGGTGCGCCGGGGGTGGTGCTGCTTGCGGTGCTTGGTCCGCCGGGGAATCAGCATGGCTCAGGCCTCCGTGCTCGGTGCTGCAGGCGCCGCGGCAGGAGCGTCGGAGGACGCCGACTGCGGGGCGCGGTTGTCGCGACGCGGGCCACCACGACCACCACGGCCGCGGGGGCCACGCTGGGCGGCGGAGTCGGCCTCGAGACGAGCGAACTCCTTCTCGGTGACGTCGCCCTTGTAGATCCACACCTTCACGCCGATGCGGCCGAACGTCGTCCGGGCCTCGAAGAAGCCGTAGTCGATGTTGGCGCGCAGGGTGTGCAGGGGGACCCGACCCTCGCGGTAGAACTCCGAGCGGGACATCTCGGCGCCGCCGAGACGACCCGAGCACTGCACGCGGATGCCCTTGGCGCCGGCGCGCTGCGCGGACTGCATGCCCTTGCGCATCGCACGACGGAAGGAGACGCGCGAGGCGAGCTGCTCCGCGATGCCCTGGGCGACCAGCTGGGCGTCCATCTCGGGGTTCTTGACCTCGAGAATGTTCAGCTGGACCTGCTTGCCCGTGAGCTTCTCCAGGTCGCCGCGCAGGCGGTCGGCCTCGGCGCCGCGGCGACCGATGACGATGCCGGGACGCGCGGTGTGCAGGTCGATGCGCACGCGGTCACGGGTGCGCTCGATGTCCACCTTGGAGATGCCGGCGCGCTCGAGTCCCTGGGACATGAGCTTGCGCACCTCGACGTCCTCGCGGACGTAGTCGCGGTAGCGCTGACCGGGCTTGGTCGAGTCCGCGAACCAGCGCGAACGGTGATCGGTGGTGATGCCGAGCCGGAAACCGGTCGGGTTGACCTTCTGACCCACTAGTTGGTCCCTCCCTTGTTCCCGGCGCCTGCCGGCGCCTCCGAGTCGTCGGAGACCACCACGGTGATGTGGCTGGTCCGCTTGAGGATCCTCGCGGCACGCCCCTGGGCGCGCGGACGGAATCGCTTCATGGTCGGGCCCTCGTCGACGTACGCCTCCACGATGCGGAGGGACGCGGCGTCGAATCGCTCGCCGTCGCGGTCCGCGATGACGCGGGCGTTCGCGACGGCCGACTCGACAACCTTGCGGACGGTCTCGGCTGCCGCCTGGGGGGCGAACCGGAGCGTGTCCACGGCCTCCTCGGCTCCCTTACCGCGGACGACGTCCACGATGCGGCGAGCCTTCATGGGCGTGACGCGCTGGAATCGCGCCTGCGCCTTGGCTTCCATGTCTCTGCCTTACCTCTACTGGTCGTCGGGCGCGCGCCTTAGCGGCGGCGGCCCTTCCGGTCGTCCTTGTCGTGCCCCCGGTACGTGCGGGTCGGCGCGAACTCGCCGAGCTTGTGGCCGACCATCGCCTCGGTGACGAACACCGGGACGTGCTTGCGGCCGTCGTGCACGGCGAAGGTGTGGCCCAGGAAGTCGGGCGTAATGACCGACCGGCGGGACCAGGTCTTGATGACGTTCTTCGAACCCGATTCGTTCTGGACGTCCACCTTCTTCTGGAGGTGGTCGTCGACGAAGGGGCCCTTCTTCAGACTGCGCGGCATGTCGTCTTAACTCCCTTAGCTCAGCGCTTCTTGCCGGTCCGGCGACGACGCACGATGAGCTTGTCGCTGGGCTTGTTCGGACGGCGGGTACGACCCTCGGGCTTGCCCCACGGGCTGACCGGGTGACGGCCACCGGAGGTCTTGCCCTCACCACCACCGTGCGGGTGGTCGACCGGGTTCATGACGACACCACGGACGGTCGGGCGCTTGCCCTTCCACCGCGAGCGGCCGGCCTTGCCCCAGTTGATGTTCGACTGCTCGGCGTTGCCGACCTCACCGATGGTGGCGCGGCAACGGGCGTCGACCTGACGGATCTCGCCGGACGGCATGCGCAGGTGGGCGTAGATGCCCTCCTTCGCGAGCAGCTGGACGGACGAGCCGGCCGAGCGGGCGATCTTCGCGCCGCCACCGGGCCGGAGCTCGATGGCGTGGATGACCGTACCGACCGGGATGTTGCGCAGCTGGAGCGAGTTGCCCGGCTTGATGTCGGCACCGGGGCCGGCCTCGATGCGGTCGCCCTGGCTGAGGCGGTTCGGCGCCAGGATGTAGCGCTTCTCGCCGTCCGCGTAGTGCAGGAGCGCGATGCGCGCCGTGCGGTTCGGGTCGTACTCGATGTGCGCGACGGTCGCGGGCACGCCGTCCTTGTCGTGGCGACGGAAGTCGACGACGCGGTAGGCGCGCTTGTGGCCACCACCCTTGTGACGGGTGGTGATCTTGCCGGACGAGTTGCGACCACCGGAGTTGCTCAGCGGACGAAGAAGCGACTTCTCCGGCGTGGAGCGCGTGATCTCGACGAAGTCGGCCACGCTCGAGCCACGGCGGCCCGGCGTCGTCGGCTTGTACTTACGGATTCCCATGTTCTGGTTCCCTAACCCCTTCTAGGCCGGCGTCAGCCGGCCACCTCGCCGAAGATGTCGATGGTGCCGGAACGAAGGGTGACGATCGCGCGCTTGGTGTCCTTGCGCTTGCCCGTCCCGAACCGGGTGCGGCGGGTCTTGCCCTTGCGGTTCATGGTGTTCACAGCGGCGACCTTGACGTCGAAGATCTGCTCGATCGCCTGCTTGATCTCGGTCTTGTTCGATCGCGGGTCCACCTCGAAGGTGTACTTACCCTGGTCGATGAGGTTGTAGCTCTTCTCAGAGACGACCGGGCGGACGATGATGTCCCGGGGGTTCTTCACGGCCTCGAGGCTCACTTCGACTCCTCCTGACCCGCACGCTGAGCGACGAACTCGTCGAACGCGGCGGACGTGAACACGACATCGTCGTTGACGAGGACGTCGTACGTGTTGAGCTGGTCGACCCACAGCACGTGCACCTCGGCGAGGTTGCGCACGGACAGCGCGGCGTTCTCCTCGTCCCGGTGCAGGACGACGAGCGCGCGACGACCGGTGGCGGCAGCCGCGATGGCGGCGCGCGCGGTACGGGTGGACGGCGTGTCGCCCGTGACGAGGGAGGACAGCACGTGCACGCGGCCGGCGCGCGCGCGGTCCGAGAGGGCGCCGCGCAGGGCGGCAGCCTTCATCTTCTTCGGCGTGCGCTGGCTGTAGTCGCGCGGCTGCGGGCCGTGGACGATGCCACCGCCGGCGAACTGCGGCGCGCGGGTCGAGCCCTGACGGGCGCGACCGGTGCCCTTCTGCTTGTAGGGCTTGCGGCCACCGCCGCGGACGTCGCCGCGGGTCTTGGTGGCGTGCGTGCCCTGACGTGCCGCTGCGAGCTGCGCAACGACCACCTGGTGCATGAGCGGCACGTTGGCCTGCACGTCGAAGACCTCGGCGGGAAGCTCGGCGGTGCCGGTCTTCTTGCCGGCGGCGTCGATGACGTCGATCGCGGTCATGTCAGGCCCCCTTCGCGGCGGTACGGACGACGACGAGGCCGCCCTTGGGTCCGGGGACCGCACCGGCGATGAGAAGCACGCCGTTGTCGAGGTCCACCGAGTGGACGGTGAGGTTCTGGACCGTGCGGCGGGCGACGCCCATCCGGCCGGCCATGCGCTGGCCACGGAACACGCGACCGGGCGTCGCGGCGCCACCGATCGATCCGGGCTTGCGGTGGTTGCGGTGCGCACCGTGGGAGGCGCCGACGCCGGAGAAGCCGTGACGCTTCATGACTCCGGCAAAGCCCTTGCCCTTGGAGGTACCGACGACGTCGACGCGCTCGCCGATCTCGAAGGTCTCGCCCGTGAGCTCCTGGCCGACCGAGTACTCGCCGGCGTCGGCCGTGCGGATCTCGGTGACGTGGCGACGGGGGGTGATGCCGGCGGCGTCGAAACGCTTGCGCAGCGGCTGCGTGACCTTGCGCGGGTCGATCGCACCGTAGGCGAGCTGGACGGCGGTGTAGCCATCGTGCTCGACGGAGCGGACCTGGGTCACGACATTGGTGTCCACCTTGACGGCGGTCACGGGGACGAGGCGTCCGGCCTCGTCCCACACCTGGGTCATGCCGAGCTTGGTGCCGAGCAGCCCCTTGACGGTGGCCGCGGCGTTCGGCTGGGAAGTGGTGGTCATGGCGTCGATCCTCAGAGCTTGATCTCGATGTTGACGTCGGCCGGCAGGTCGAGGCGCATGAGCGAGTCGACCGCCTTCGGCGTCGGGTCGATGATGTCGATGAGCCGCTTGTGCGTGCGCATCTCGAAGTGCTCGCGGCTGTCCTTGTACTTGTGGGGCGACCGGATGACGGTGAACACGTTCTTCTCCGTCGGCAGCGGCACCGGGCCCACGACCGTTGCACCAGCTCGCGTCACCGTGTCGACGATCTTGCGCGCCGAGCTGTCGATGACCTCGTGGTCGTAGGACTTGAGCCGGATGCGGATCTTCTGTCCCGCCATGGCGTCGTCTAACCTCTCTCGTACCCTGCTTCGGCCGACCCCCGCGCTCGGGCGTGTCGCGTTGATGCGACGTCCCGGCCCGAGCGACCCGTGTGGGCCTGACCGTTGGATGCTTTCCGTTGCGGGTCTTTCACCCGCGCCCCGCGACCGCCGGGATTCTCCCGTCAGCCGCCGGCCTGCTCGCCCCCCGACCCGAAGCCGGCGAGCTCGCAACGTCTGCCCGCGACCGACATCTGGCCCGATCGCGGTGTGGCGCACGCGCGAGCGCGCACCTGTGTCCGACGAGCAACATTACCAGCGGGCCGCGGGCGACCGAAACCCCAGGCGATCCCTCGTCCTGTGAGCCTGGGCACCCGGCCGCCGAGCTTCCGAGCTCCCCTCCCCTGCATCCCCCCACGCCCCCTGCGCGAGGTAGGAACGGAGCGGGCCAGGTCGGAACTGCGAGTTCCTCCCTCACCGGTCCCGTTCCTACCTCGCGGGAGAGGGTGTCGGGAGAACCGCGCGAGGCTGAGAGATGTGGAGGACCGGAGGGGGCTCGTGAGGCCCGGGCGGGGACGGAGCAAGGGCCCGGCGCCTCCCCTGCGGGAGGCACCGGGCCCTTGCCGGCTGCCGGCCTCAGCCGGCAATGATCACTTGATGATCTTGGTGACGCGGCCCGAGCCGACGGTGCGGCCACCCTCGCGGATGGCGAAGCCGAGGCCCTCCTCCATGGCGATGGGCTGGATGAGGTTCACGGTCATCTCCGTGTTGTCACCCGGCATGACCATCTCGGTGCCCTCGGGCAGCTCGATGACACCCGTGACGTCCGTGGTACGGAAGTAGAACTGCGGGCGGTAGTTCGAGTAGAAGGGGTTGTGACGGCCACCCTCCTCCTTGCCCAGGATGTAGACCTGAGCCTCGAACTGGGTGTGCGGGGTGATCGAGCCCGGCTTGCAGATGACCTGACCGCGCTCGACGTCCTCGCGCTTGATGCCGCGGAGCAGGAGGCCGACGTTCTCACCCGCGTCAGCGGTGTCGAGAAGCTTGCGGAACATCTCGATGCCGGTGACCGTGGTGGTGGTCTTGTTCTCCTTGATGCCGACGATCTCGACATCGTCGTTGACCTTGAGCTGACCGCGCTCGACGCGGCCGGTCACGACGGTGCCACGGCCGGTGATCGTGAAGACGTCCTCGATAGGCATGAGGAAGGGCTTCTCGATGTCGCGGACCGGGTCCGGGACGTTCTCGTCCACGGCAGCCATGAGGTCCTGCACCGACTTGACCCACTCCGGGTCACCCTCGAGCGCCTTGAGCGCCGAGACACGCACGACCGGAGCGTCGTCGCCCGGGAACTCCTGGGCGGACAGCAGCTCGCGGACCTCCATCTCGACGAGCTCGAGGAGGTCCTCGTCGTCGACCATGTCGGACTTGTTCAGCGCGACGAGGAGGTAAGGAACGCCGACCTGGCGGGCGAGCAGGACGTGCTCGCGCGTCTGGGCCATCGGGCCGTCGGTGGCGGCGACCACGAGGATGGCGCCGTCCATCTGGGCAGCACCCGTGATCATGTTCTTGACGTAGTCAGCGTGACCGGGGGCGTCGACGTGCGCGTAGTGACGCTTCTCGGTCTGGTACTCAACGTGGGACACGTTGATGGTGATGCCGCGCTGACGCTCCTCGGGAGCGTTGTCAACCTGGTCGAACGGGGTGAACTCGTTGAGGTCCGGGTACTGGTCCGCCAGAACCTTCGAGATCGCCGCGGTCAGCGTCGTCTTACCGTGGTCGACGTGACCGATCGTTCCGATGTTGACGTGCGGCTTGGTCCGCTCGAACTTGGCCTTAGCCACTGTGGTGCCCTCCTGGGACTCGGGTAGTTGTTCTGGCCGGCCGGGGCGGTCGCCCCGGCCAGGGGCAGATTGATCCTACGGGTCGGTTGACTTGTGGTGCTGGGGGACGGCCCGTGGGACCTACTCGCCCCGGGTCTTCTTGATGATCTCCTCGGCAACGGCCTTGGGGACCTCGCCGTAGCTGGCGAACTGCATCGAGTACACCGCGCGGCCCTGCGTCTTGGAACGCAGGTCGCCGACGTAACCGAACATCTCCGACAGCGGAACAACGGCCCGAACGACCTTCACGCCCGTGGCGTCCTCCATGGACTGGATCATGCCACGGCGGGAGTTCAGGTCGCCGACGACGTCGCCCATGTACTCGGCGGGCGTACGCACCTCGACGTCCATGAGCGGCTCGAGAAGAACAGGCTTCGCGAGCTTGACGCCCTCCTTGAGGGCCATCGAACCGGCAATCTTGAACGCCATCTCCGAGGAGTCGACGTCGTGGTAGGCGCCGTCCAGCAGGCGGGCCTTGATGCCCACCAGCGGGTAGCCGGCGAGCACACCGCCCTGCATGGCGTCCTGGATACCGGCGTCCACCGACGGGATGTACTCGCGGGGGATGCGGCCACCGGTGACGGCGTTCTCGAACTCGTAGAGCTCGCCCTCCTCCGACTCCAGCGGCTCGAAGGAGATCTGCACCTTCGCGAACTGGCCGGAACCACCGGTCTGCTTCTTGTGGGTGTAGTCGATCTTGTCGACCTTCTTGCGGATGGTCTCGCGGTAGGCGACCATCGGCGCGCCGACGTTCGCCTCGACGCGGAACTCGCGCTTCATGCGGTCGACGAGGACGTCGAGGTGCAGCTCGCCCATACCGCCGATGACGGTCTGACCGGTCTCGTCGTCCAGGCTGACCGTGAAGGTCGGGTCCTCCTCGGCGAGCTTCTGGATCGCGGTGCCCAGCTTCTCCTGGTCACCCTTCGTCTTCGGCTCGATGGCCACGTGGATGACGGGCTCGGGGAAGGTCATCGACTCGAGGACGACCGGGTTGGCCTGGTCGCTCAGCGTGTCGCCCGTCGTCGTGTCCTTCAGACCGATGACGGCGTAGATGTGACCGGCGCCGATCTGCTCGACCGGGTTCTCCTTGTTGGCGTGCATCTGGAAGATCTTCCCGATGCGCTCCTTCTTGCCCTTGGTCGAGTTGAGGACCTGCGAGCCGGAGGTGAGCTTGCCGGAGTACACGCGGATGTAGGTGAGGCGACCGAAGAACGGGTGCACCGCGACCTTGAACGCGAGGGCCGAGAACGGCTCGTCGGTGTCCGCGTGACGCTCGACGACGATCTCCTCGTCCTTCGGGTCGTGACCCGGCATCGCGGGGACGTCGAGCGGGCTGGGGAGGTAGTCGATGACGGCGTCGAGCATCGGCTGCACGCCACGGTTCTTGAACGCCGAACCGCAGAGGACCGGGTAGGCCTCCGAGTTGATCGTCATCTTGCGGACGCCGGCCTTGATCTCGTCGATCGTCAGCTCCTCGCCCTCGAAGAACTTCTCCATGAGGGCGTCGTCGGTCTCGGCGACGGCCTCGACGAGCTCCGCGCGGTACTGGTCGGCCTTCTCCTGAAGGTCGGCCGGGATGTCGTGGATCTCGTACTTCGCGCCGAGGGTGGTGTCACCCTTGGAGTCCGCCGGCCAGACGAGCGCCTTCATCTGCACGAGGTCGATGACCCCGATGAAGTCGTTCTCCGCGCCGATCGGGATCTGGAGGACCAGCGGGCGGGCGCCGAGGCGGCTCTTGATCGTGTCGACCGTGAAGTAGAAGTCGGCACCGAGCTTGTCCATCTTGTTGACGAAGCAGATGCGCGGGACGTCGTACTTGTCGGCCTGACGCCACACCGTCTCCGACTGGGGCTCCACGCCCTCCTTGCCGTCGAACACGGCGACCGCACCGTCGAGGACACGCAGCGAACGCTCGACCTCGACCGTGAAGTCGACGTGGCCGGGCGTGTCGATGATGTTGATCTGGTTCTCGTTCCAGAAGCAGGTCACGGCGGCAGACGTGATCGTGATGCCGCGCTCCTGCTCCTGCTCCATCCAGTCCGTCGTCGACGCGCCGTCGTGGGTCTCGCCCAGCTTGTGGTTGACGCCGGTGTAGAACAGGATCCGCTCGGTCGTGGTGGTCTTGCCGGCATCGATGTGCGCCATGATGCCGATGTTGCGGACCTTGTGCAGGTCGGTCGTGACGTCAAGTGCCACGTCGGGTCTCCTCGTGAGGTTCGGTGGGGGTGGGGGTGCGGCCGGCGGACCGGCCCGCGATCACCAGCGGTAGTGAGCGAATGCCCGGTTGGCCTCGGCCATCTTGTGGATGTCCTCGCGTCGCTTGACCGCGGCACCCAGGCCGTTCGAGGCGTCGAGGATCTCGTTCATGAGGCGCTCGGTCATCGTCTTCTCGCGACGCTGACGGGCGTAGTCCACGAGCCAGCGCAGGGCGAGCGTGGTGGCGCGGGAGGGGCGAACCTCGACCGGGACTTGGTAGGTCGAGCCACCGACGCGGCGCGAGCGCACCTCGAGGGACGGGCGCACGTTCTCGAGCGCGCGCTTGAGGACGGCCGTGGGCTCACCCTCGGTCTTGTCGCGGACGCCCTCGAGGGCGCCGTAGACGATGCGCTCGGCGGTGGACTTCTTGCCGTCCAGCAGCACGCGGTTGACGAGCTGGGTCACGACGGTCGAGCCGTAGACCGGGTCGACGACGACGGGACGCTTCGGGGCGGGACCCTTACGAGGCATTACTTCTTCTCCTTCTTGGCGCCGTAGCGGCTCCGCGCCTGCTTGCGGTCCTTGACGCCCTGCGTGTCGAGCGCACCGCGGACGATCTTGTAGCGGACACCCGGGAGGTCCTTCACACGGCCGCCGCGCACGAGCACCATCGAGTGCTCCTGCAGGTTGTGGCCGACGCCGGGGATGTAGGCCGTGACCTCGATGCCGCTGGAGAGGCGCACACGTGCGACCTTGCGCAGGGCCGAGTTCGGCTTCTTGGGCGTGGTCGTGTACACGCGGGTGCAGACGCCACGGCGCTGCGGGCTCCCCTTCAGGGCCGGCGTGCTCGCTGCGAGCGACTTCACCGACCGGCCCTTGCGGACCAGCTGCTGGATCGTGGGCACTACTTCTCCGTCTCGTTGCTGCATTCGGTTGGACTGCCGGTGGACCGATCTGGTGCATCCTGCGCGCCCCGCGCTCGGGCGTGCCGCTCGCGGTTCCGGTGTGTCCGTCGGGGACTGCCGGCATAGTGCTGGGCGAGCTGCCGGAGTCGATTCGCGAGGTCAGGATCGACCAGTACGAGGCGAGCGCGCGGCGGCCCGATCGGTCCGGGCACCGTCGTTCAGACTAGCGCCCGGCAGAATCACGCGTCAAAGGTTCAACGGCCGACCGGGGGTGTGATGCACCACGTCGGCCGACGATCGGTCCGCCCCTTCCCCGACGGCGTCTCCCGGGCCGGGCGCAGGGCGTCAGGTCTCGGGTCGGGACGGGAGCGGGACGGCCACCGGCCCCGGCGCGTGCGCGCCGGGGCCGGTGGGTGGAGCAACGCTGGATCGGGGCGGGCGGACCCGCCGTCGGTCAGCGGAACTCGGGGTAGGCGTCCCCGCCGTAGGCGGAGAAGTCGATGTCGTCCAGCAGCACGGGCTCACCCGCGCGGCTGCCGACGAAGTCGAGCTCCGAGTAGCCGAGCTCGTTGAAGGCCATCTGGCGCGCCTCCTCCGTGGGCTCCACGACGATGTCGTGGTAGCGCGGCAGGCCCGTCCCGGCCGGGATGAGCCTACCGAGGATGACGTTCTCCTTGAGGCCGAGCAGCGGGTCGCGGCGACCGCTCATCGCGGCCTCCGTGAGCACCTTGGTGGTCTCCTGGAAGGAGGCCGCCGACAGCCACGAGTCGGTCGCGAGCGACGCCTTCGTGATGCCCATGAGCTCGGCGCGGCCGGCCGCGGGCTTGCCGCCCTCGGACACGACTCGACGGTTCTCGTCGTTGAACTGCGCACGGTCGATGAGCTCGCCGGGCAGCAGTCGGGTGTCGCCCGAGTCGAGCACGGTCACGCGGCGCAGCATCTGGCGCACGATGACCTCGATGTGCTTGTCGTGGATGTCCACGCCCTGCGAGCGGTAGACCTCCTGGACCTGCTGGACGAGGTGCTCCTGCGTGCGACGCGGGCCGAGGATGCGGACGACGGCCTTCGGGTCGATGGCACCGGCGACGAGCTGGTCCCCGACGGCGACGTGCGCACCGTCCTCGACCAGCAGGCGGGCGCGGCGGGACACCTGGTAGACGGCGTCCTCCTGCCCGTCGTCGCGGGTCACCCGGATCTCGCGACCCTTGTCCGTGTCCTCGACGGTCACACGGCCGGCGGCCTCGGAGATCGGCGCCTCACCCTTCGGGGTGCGGGCCTCGAAGAGCTCCTGGACACGCGGCAGACCCTGCGTGATGTCCTCCGCCGACGCCGCACCACCGGTGTGGAAGGTACGCATCGTCAGCTGGGTGCCGGGCTCGCCGATCGACTGGGCCGCGATGATGCCGACGGCCTCGCCGATGTCCACGAGCTTGCCCGTGGCGAGCGAGCGGCCGTAGCACTTCTGGCACGTGCCGACCCGGGACTCGCAGGTGAGCACCGACCGGACGCGGACGTCGGTCACGCCGGCGGCCACGAGCTGGCCGATGAGCACGTCCCCGACGTCGTCGCCGGCCTCCGCGAGGACGTTGCCGTCCGCGTCGGTCACGTCGGCGGCGAGGGTGCGCGCGTACGCCGAGGTCTCGACCGTCTCGGAGACGACGACGCCCTCGCCCGAGGCGGACGGGACGGCGATCGTGACCGGGAGGCCACCGCGGGTGCCGCAGTTCTCCTCGCGGACGATGACGTCCTGCGAGACGTCGACGAGTCGACGCGTGAGGTAGCCGGAGTCCGCGGTACGCAGCGCCGTGTCGGCCAGTCCCTTGCGGGCGCCGTGCGTGGCGATGAAGTACTCGAGGACGGACAGGCCCTCGCGGTAGTTCGACTTGATCGGGCGCGGGATGATCTCACCGTTCGGGTCGGCGACCAGGCCACGCATACCCGCGATCTGGCGGACCTGCATCCAGTTACCACGAGCACCCGAGGACACCATCCGGAAGACGGTGTTGTCCTTGGCGAAGTTCGCGCGCATGGCGTCGGCCACCGCGTCGGTCGCCTCGGACCAGATGTCGATGAGCTCCTGACGACGCTCCTCGTCGGTGATCAGACCCATGTCGTACTGGTCCTGGATCGCCTCGGCCTTGGCCTCGTGCTCCTCGAGGATCGCTGCCTTCGCCTCGGGGGCGACGACGTCGGAGATCGCGACCGTGACGCCCGAGCGGGACGCCCAGCGGAAGCCGGCGGCCTTGAGGGCGTCGAGGCTCGCGGCGACCTCGACCTTCGGGTAGCGCTCCGCCAGGTCGTTGACCAGGGCGCCGAGGCGCTTCTTGTCCACGACCTCGTCGATGAACGTGTAGTCGGTCGGCAGCAGCTCGTTGAAGAGCGTGCGGCCGAGCGTCGTGGAGAGGATGACCGGCTCGCCGGCGGCGACCCGCTCGGCGAGCGGGTGGTCCGCGTCGACGACGAGGTCGTCGAAGCGGATGGACACCTTCGCGCCGAGCTCGAGCTCCCCGTTGTCCATCGCGAGGATGGCCTCGGACGGCGAGGAGAAGAAGCGTCCCTCGCCGGTCGCGCCCTCGAGCTCGGTCGTCAGGTGGTACAGACCGATGATCATGTCCTGCGAGGGCATGGTCACCGGACGGCCGTCCGACGGCTTGAGGATGTTGTTGCTCGAGAGCATGAGGATGCGGGCCTCGGCCTGCGCCTCCGCGGACAGCGGCAGGTGGACGGCCATCTGGTCGCCGTCGAAGTCGGCGTTGAACGCGCCGCAGACGAGCGGGTGCAGCTGGATGGCCTTGCCCTCGACCAGCTGGGGCTCGAACGCCTGGATGCCGAGGCGGTGCAGGGTCGGCGCGCGGTTGAGCAGCACGGGGTGCTCGCGGATGACCTCTTCGAGGACGTCCCACACCTGCGTGCGCTGACGCTCGACCATGCGCTTCGCGGCCTTGATGTTCTGGGCGTGGCTGAGCTCGACCAGACGCTTCATGACGAACGGCTTGAACAGCTCGAGCGCCATCTGCTTCGGCAGGCCGCACTGGTGCAGCTGCAGGGTCGGGCCCACGACGATGACGCTTCGGCCCGAGTAGTCGACGCGCTTGCCGAGCAGGTTCTGCCGGAAGCGGCCCTGCTTGCCCTTGAGCATGTCGGAGATCGACTTCAGGGCGCGGTTGCCGGGGCCCGTGACCGGGCGGCCGCGGCGACCGTTGTCGAACAGGGCGTCGACGGACTCCTGAAGCATGCGCTTCTCGTTGTTGACGATGATCTCCGGCGCGCCGAGGTCCAGGAGCCGCTTGAGGCGGTTGTTCCGGTTGATGACGCGGCGGTAGAGGTCGTTGAGGTCCGAGGTCGCGAAGCGGCCACCGTCGAGCTGGACCATCGGACGCAGCTCCGGCGGGATGACCGGGACGCAGTCGAGGACCATGCCGAGCGGCGAGTTGCCGGTCGTGAGGAACGCGTTGACGACCTTGAGGCGCTTGAGCGCGCGGGTCTTGCGCTGGCCGGTGCCGTTGGCGATGGTCTCGCGCAGCGACTCGGCCTCGGCCTCCAGGTCGAAGGTCTCCAGGCGCTTCTGGATCGCCGTGGCGCCCATGTGGCCCTTGAAGTAGATGCCGAAGCGCGCGTTCATCTCGCGGTAGAGCGCCTCGTCACCCTCGAGGTCGCCGACCGCGAGCGTCTTGAAGCGGTCCCAGACCTTCTCGAGACGATCGATCTCGGCCTCGCCACGGCGGCGGATCTGGTTCGCCTCGCGCTCGCCGGACTTGCGGATCTTGTCCCGGGTCGAGGCGTCCGCGCCGGAGGCCTCGAGCTCGGCGAGGTCCTCCTCCATCTTCTGCAGACGCTGCTCGACGGCGACGTCGCGCGCCTTCACGAGGTCGGCCTTCTCCAGGTCGATCTCGGTCTGGAGCTGGCTGAGGTCCTCGTGACGGCCCTCCTCGTCGACCTCCGTGATCATGTACGCCGCGAAGTAGATGACCTTCTCGAGGTCCTTCGGGGCGAGATCCAGGAGGTACCCGAGGCGCGACGGGACGCCCTTGAAGTACCAGATGTGGGTGACCGGGGCGGCGAGCTCGATGTGTCCCATGCGCTCGCGGCGCACCTTGGACCGGGTCACCTCGACGCCGCAGCGCTCGCAGATGATGCCCTTGTAGCGCACGCGCTTGTACTTGCCGCAGTTGCACTCCCAGTCCCGGGTGGGACCGAAGATCTTCTCGCAGAACAGGCCGTCCTTCTCCGGCTTGAGCGTGCGGTAGTTGATCGTCTCCGGCTTCTTGACCTCGCCGTGCGACCACTCGCGCACATCGCCGGCGGTGGCCAGGGAGATGTGGAGCTGGTCAAACATATTGACGTCGAGCAACGTTTCCTACTTCCTCACGTGGTAACGCTCGTTTCGATGCCGTGCTACGGCTTGGGTCAGAGTTCGTCGACGCTCGAGGCGTTCGGACGGCGAGAGAGGTCGATGCCCAGCTCCTCGGCTGCGCGGTACACCTCGTCGTCCGAGTCCCTGAGGTCGACGACCTCGCCCGCGGCGTCGAGAGCCTCGACGTTCAGGCAGAGCGAACGCATCTCCTGGATGAGCACCCGGAAGGACTCCGGGATGCCCGGCTCGGGGATGTTCTCGCCCTTGACGATGGCCTCGTAGACCTTCACTCGGCCCGTGACGTCGTCCGACTTGATGGTGAGCAGCTCACGCAGGGCGTGCGCGGCGCCGTAGGCCTCGAGGGCCCACACCTCCATCTCGCCGAACCGCTGGCCACCGAACTGGGCCTTACCACCCAGGGGCTGCTGCGTGATCATCGAGTACGGGCCGGTCGACCGTGCGTGGATCTTGTCGTCCACCAGGTGGTGCAGCTTCAGGATGTACATGTAGCCGACCGAGATCTCCGACGGGAACGGCTCGCCGGAGCGGCCGTCGAAGAGCTTCGCCTTGCCGTTCGCGCCGACCATGCGGTCGCCGTCGCGGTTCGGCAGCGTGTTCGCCAGGAGCCCGGTGAGGGCCTCCTGCTCGAGCCCGTCGAAGACGGGGGTGGCGACCGTGGATCCCGGCTCCGCGCGGTGCACGTGCTCGGGGAGGTCCTTGGTCCACTCCTCCGCGGCCTTGACGGCCTCCGTGATGTCCCAGCCGTTGGCCGCGGCCCAGCCGAGGTGCAGCTCGAGGACCTGGCCGACGTTCATGCGGCCCGGGACACCCAGCGGGTTGAGGATGACGTCGACGGCGGTGCCGTCGGGCAGGAAGGGCATGTCCTCGACCGGGAGGATCTTGGAGATGACGCCCTTGTTGCCGTGACGGCCGGCGAGCTTGTCACCGTCCGTGATCTTGCGGCGCTGCGCGATGTAGACGCGCACCTGCTGCTTGACGCCCGGGGGCAGCTCGTCGTCGTCCTCGTTGAACTCGCGGACTCCGATGACGATGCCGGACTCGCCGTGGGGCACCTTGAGCGAGGTGTCGCGCACCTCGCGCGCCTTCTCGCCGAAGATCGCGCGCAGGAGACGCTCCTCGCTGGTCAGCTCGGTCTCACCCTTGGGGGTGACCTTGCCGACCAGGATGTCGCCGGCCGAGACCTCGGCGCCGATGCGGATGATGCCGCGCTCGTCGAGGTCCGCGAGGACCTCCTCGGAGACGTTCGGGATGTCCCGGGTGATCTCCTCGGCGCCCAGCTTCGTCTCGCGGGCGTCGACCTCGTGCTCCTCGATGTGGATCGAGGTCAGCAGGTCGTCGGTGACGACGCGCTGCGAGAGGATGATCGCGTCCTCGTAGTTGTAGCCCTCCCAGGACATGAACGCCACGAGGAGGTTCTGGCCGAGCGCGAGCTCGCCCTCGTCGGTCGACGGGCCGTCGGCCAGCACGGAGCCGACCTCGACCCGCTCGCCCTCGTCGACCAGCACGCGCTGGTTGTACGAGTTGCCCTGGTTGGACCGGTTGAACTTCAGCACCCGGTGCGTGACGGTCTGGCCGTCGTCGCCGAGGACAGACACGGCGTCGGCCGAGACCTCGGAGACCACGCCGGGAACCTGCGAGAGGACGACGTCGCCGGCGTCGACGGCCGCGCGACGCTCCATGCCGGTGCCGACGAGCGGCGCGGCGGAACGGATGAGCGGCACGGCCTGACGCTGCATGTTCGCACCCATGAGGGCGCGGTTGGCGTCGTCGTGCTCGAGGAACGGGATCATCGCCGTGCCGACGGAGACCATCTGACGCGCGGAGACGTCCATGTAGGCGATCTCGTTCGGCTCGAGAAGCGCCGGCTCGCCGCCGGGGGTCCGGCACAGGACGCGGTCCTCGGCGAAGGTGCCGTCCTCGTTCAGCGGGGCGGAGGCCTGCGCGATCGAGTGGCGGTCCTCGTCGTCGGCGGTCACGTACTCGATCTCGCCGGTGACGCGGCCGTCGACGACCTTGCGGTACGGGGTCTCGACGAAGCCGAACGGGTTGATGCGGGCGAACGTCGCGAGCGAGCCGATCAGGCCGATGTTCGGGCCCTCAGGGGTCTCGATCGGGCACATGCGGCCGTAGTGCGACGGGTGGACGTCGCGGACCTCCATGCCGGCGCGGTCACGGGACAGACCGCCCGGGCCGAGGGCCGACAGGCGGCGCTTGTGGGTGAGCCCCGACAGCGGGTTGTTCTGGTCCATGAACTGCGACAGCTGGCTCGTGCCGAAGAACTCCTTGATGGAGGCGACGACCGGCCGGATGTTGATGAGCGTCTGCGGCGTGATCGCCTCGACGTCCTGGGTCGTCATCCGCTCACGGACGACGCGCTCCATGCGCGACAGGCCCGTGCGGACCTGGTTCTGGATCAGCTCGCCGACCGCGCGGATGCGACGGTTGCCGAAGTGGTCGATGTCGTCCGTCTCGACGGGGATCTCGACGTTCTCGCCCTTGCGGGTGCCGGGCAGCTCGTGGATGCCCTTGTGCAGCGCGAGGATGAACCGGATCGTCGCGACGATGTCCTGGACGCGCAGCAGCGACTCCGACAGCTCGGTCGTCAGGCCGAGCTTCTTGTTCATCTTGAAGCGGCCGACCTTCGCGAGGTCGTAGCGCTTCGCCGCGAAGTAGTAGGAGTCCAGCAGGTTGCGGCCGGCCTCCACCGTCGGCGGCTCGCCCGGACGAACCTTGCGGTAGATATCGAGGAGCGCCTCGTCCTGGGTCTTGGCCGTGTCCTTGTCGAGCGACTCGAGCAGAACGGGGAAGTCCTCGAACAGTCCGCGGATCTCGGACTCCTCCAGCCCGAGCGCGCGGAGGAAGACGGTGACGGACTGCTTGCGCTTGCGGTCGATGCGCACACCGATGGTGTCGCGCTTGTCGATCTCGAACTCGAGCCAGGCACCGCGGGACGGGATGACCTTCGCGGAGAAGACGTCCTTGTCCGTGGCCTTGTCGACGCTGCGCTCGAAGTAGACGCCCGGGGAGCGCACGAGCTGCGAGACGACGACGCGCTCGGTGCCGTTGATGATGAACGTTCCGCGGTCCGTCATGAGCGGGAAGTCGCCCATGAACACGGTCTGCGACTTGATCTCGCCGGTCGTGTTGTTCATGAACTCGGCGGTCACGTACAGCGGGGCGGCGTAGGTGAGGTCCTTCTCCTTGCACTCCTCGGCCGTGTACTTCGCCGGCTCGAAGCGGTGCTCGCTGAAGGACAGCGACATGGACTCGGAGAAGTCCTCGATCGGAGAGATCTCCTCGAAGATCTCCTCGAGGCCCGAGGCCGTGTGCGTCACCCCCTCCGGGTTCGCCTCGAGGCGAGCCTTCCAGGCATCGTTGCCGAGGAGCCAGTCGAAGCTCTCGGTCTGGAGGCCGAGCAGGTCTGGCGCCTGCATCGGCTCGTGGATCTTGGCGAACGACAGCCGGGGCGATGCGAGACGCTTCGCGACGAGGTCGGCGGACGGGGCGGCAGAGGTGCGCGAGGCAGCCAAAGGGGGTCCTTCCCTGCTGAGAGTGTGCACGCGGCGGACAGTCGGCGCGCGCCATACCCCCGAGGGACTTCGCGTCCGCAGTGGGCGCGGGTCAGGCGGTGCTCGGATACATCTGTATCCGGTGAGGTGGCGGCAGGGCAGGCGTCGACTAACGCAAGTGTCAAGCCTACACGCGGGCGACCATAAAGGTCCAGCCCTGCGCCCGCGCTCCCGCACGTGATTCCAGCCTCACTGCCGCGAGGTGGTGTGACCCGGCCTGGCGCCGTTGCCATTCCGAGCCGACCCGAGGGTCGCGGCCAGTGTAGGGCATCGAGAGGCGTGGGTCACCGCGACGTCCCGGAAGGCGGGCGGACGCCCGGGATCCCGGGCGAGACCCCGCGCGTCTCCCCCGCCGTCTGGGGAACGACGAGCCGGGGCCGGGACCCGATGTCGGGTCCCGGCCCCGGCCGGTGACGTGCAGCCCCTCGCCTCAGGCGAGGGGGTGGATCACTTGACGGTGACGGTCGCGCCTGCGGCCTCGACCTGCTCCTTGGCCTTCTCGGCGGTCTCCTTGTCGACACCCTCGAGGATGGCCTTGGGGGCGGCGTCGACCAGGTCCTTGGCCTCCTTCAGGCCGAGGGACGTGAGCGCGCGCACCTCCTTGATGACCGCAACCTTCTTGTCGCCGGCTGCCTCGAGCACGACGTCGAAGGAGTCCTTCTCCTCGGCCTCGGCGGCGTCGCCGCCTGCGGCCGGGGCGGCACCCGCGACGGCGACCGGCGCGGCGGCGACGACGTCGAAGGTCTCCTCGAACTGCTTGACGAACTCGGACAGCTCGATGAGCGTGAGCTCCTTGAAAGCCTCGATGAGCTCGTCGGTGGTGAGCTTAGCCATGGTGGCGTTCCTTCCGTATGGGTCCTGCTACGCGAGCAGAGGGGGTGGTGAGTGCCGGGCGCCCGATCAGGCGTCGGCTGCCTGCTTCTCGCGCAGGGCGTCGATGGTGCGGGCGGCCTGGACGGCCGGCGCGGTGAACATGTAAGCCGCCTGGAACAGCGCCGCCTTGAAGGCGCCGGCTGCCTTGCCCAGGAGAACCTCACGCGACTCGAGGCTGGCCAGCTTGGTGATCTCGTCGGCGGACACGAGAACGCCGTCGACGACACCGCCCTTGATGACGAGCTGCTCGTTGTCCTTGGAGAAGTCGCGCAGCGCCTTGGCGGCGTCGACGACCTCCCCGGTGACGAATGTGAGAGCGGTGGGACCGGTGAGGGTCTCACGATCGATCTCGACACCCGCGTTCTTCGCTGCGATCGCCGCGAGGGTGTTCTTCGCGACGACGTAGCTGGCCGTGCCCTGGAGCGAGCGACGGAGCTGCTGGAGCTGAGCCACGGACATGCCGCGGTACTCGGTCAGCAGCACGGCGCCGGACTCGCGGAAGCTCTGCTCGAGCTCGGCGATGGCCGCGGTCTTGTCAGGCCTTGCCATGAGCCCTCCTTCCGATGTGGGACCGACGGTGTCCCCTCATGAAGGAAGCCCCGCGCCGGCGGCACGGGGCTTGTCTGCGTCCGGATCGAACCGGCCCGCAGTGGGCTCGTAGCTCGCCTGCGTGGGTCCCACCGTGAGTGGACTTCGATCCCGGACGGATGCCCCGGATGACCGACGGTCTGTGGCAGCCCCCAGTCTAGCCGGGCGCCTGCGGCCGGGAGAACCGTCGGGAGCGTGTGCCTGCTCACGCGCTCCCCGCCCGGGTTCGTCCCCCCGACGGCGGCCGGGCCGGCTCCGGAGGAGTCGCCCCCCGACGACGGCCGGCCGTCCGGTCTCGGGGCGCACCCGCCCGACGACGAGGGGCCGGGAGACGGGACCGGGACCGGCCCTGGAGACGGGACCGGCCCGGCCCCGCGTGTGCGGAGCCGGGCCGGTTCATCTCTGCCGGTGCGAGGTCAGGAGGCCTCGGCGGAGGTGAGGTTGCGCGTCTTGGAGGCGTCGAGCGGGATGCCCGGCCCCATCGTCGTGCTCAGCGTCGCCTTGGTGATGTAGCGACCCTTGGAGCTGTTCGGCTTCAGACGCAGGATCTCCTCCTGCGCGGCGGCGTAGTTCTCCACGAGCTGCTTCTCGTCGAAGGAGGCCTTGCCGATGATGAAGTGCAGGTTCGAGTGCTTGTCGACGCGGAACTCGATCCGGCCGCCCTTGATGTCGTTGACCGCCTTCGCGACGTCCATCGTGACGGTGCCGGTCTTCGGGTTCGGCATGAGGCCGCGGGGACCGAGCACGCGGCCGAGGCGGCCGACCTTGCCCATGAGGTCCGGCGTGGAGATCGCCGAGTCGAAGTTCGTGTAGCCCCCGGCCACCTTCTCGATGAGCTCGTCGCCACCGACCTCGTCGGCACCGGCGTCGATGGCCTGCTGCGCACGGTCGCCGACGGCGAAGACCAGGACCCGGGCGGTCTTGCCGGTTCCGTGCGGGAGGTTGACGGTGCCGCGGACCATCTGGTCCGCCTTGCGGGGGTCGACGCCGAGTCGGAAGGTGACCTCGACGGTCGAGTCGAACTTCGTGGTGGCGCCCTGCTTCGCGAGGCGGACGGCCTCGAGGGGGGCGTACAGCACGCCGTCGTGGATCTTCTCGGCGGCCGAGCGGTAGGACTTGCTGCGCGTGGTCATTCTGCTTCTCCAGGTGGATGAGAGGTGTGAGCAGGTGTGGTGTCGCGGGCCCGCGCGGGCCCTTCCACTGCGCCGCGGTCGCGGCGCCTGCGGGGAGTCGTCCCGACGATCAGTCGTTGACGGTGATCCCCATGGAGCGGGCGGTGCCCGCGATGATCTTGGCGGCCTGGTCGATGTCGTTCGCGTTCAGGTCCTCGGCCTTGGTGCGAGCGATCTCCTTGACCTGCTCGAGCGAGATCGAGGCGACCTTGTCGGTGTGCGGGGTGCCGGACCCCTTCTGCACACCGGCGGCCTTCTTGATGAGCTCCGCGGCCGGCGGCGTCTTCGTGACGAAGGTGAAGGAGCGGTCCTCGTAGACGGTGATCTCGACGGGGACGACGTTCCCGCGCTGCGACTCGGTCGCGGCGTTGTACGCCTTGCAGAACTCCATGATGTTGACACCGTGCTGACCGAGCGCGGGGCCGATCGGGGGTGCGGGAGTGGCTGCGCCGGCCTGGATCTGAAGCTTGATGTAGCCGGCGATCTTCTTCTTGGGGGGCATTCGGGTCCTTAGGAATCGTTGTGCGTGGGCTCGCGGCGGCGACCGCGGGCCCGTCCGTGCTCGTCAGGCCTTGGAGACCTGCGAGAACGAGAGCTCGACCGGAGTCTCCCGGCCGAAGATGGAGACGAGAACCTGCAGCTTGCGGCTCTCGACGTGGATCTCGGAGATCGTGGCGGGAAGGGTCTCGAACGGCCCGTCGGTGACGGTGATCGTCTCGCCCACCTCGAAGTCGACGACGATCTCGCGGGTGTCCGCGGCCGCGGCCTGCGCGTCGCCCGTACCCGCGGCGCCCTCGGGCTGCGCGAAGGTCACGTTGAGCATCGAGATCGCCTCGTCGAGCGTGAGGGGCATCGGGTCGTGGGCGTTGCCCACGAATCCGGTGACGCCCGGCGTGTGCCGGACGACGCCCCACGACTCGGAGGTGAGGTCCATGCGCACGAGCGTGTACCCCGGGATGCGCACCCGGGACACGATCTTGCGCTTGTCGTTCTTGATCTCGACGACCTCTTCCATCGGCACCTCGACCTGGAAGATGTAGTCCTCCATGTTCTGGGTCGTGATCCGGTGCTCGAGGTTGGCCTTCACGCGCTTCTCGAAGCCCGCGTAGGTGTGCACGACGTACCAGTCGCCCGGGAGCATCCGCATCTGCAGGCGGAACTCCTTCTCGGGGTCCTCGGCCTCGGCCGGCTCGGCGTCCTCCGCCTGCTCGGCGTCGGCCTCGTCGACCGTGGCGTCGGCGTCCTCCGCCTGCTCGGCGTCGGCCTGCTCCTCGGCGGAGGCGTCCGCCTCGGGGGCGTCGGTCTCCTCGGCGACGACGTCGCCCGGGTCGGTGGCCTCGGCGTCGGCCTGCTCCTCGGCGGAGGCGTCGGCCGGGGTCGACGCGGCAACCTCGGCTTCGAGGTCGTCGGTCGACGGGTTGTCGCCGGTGAAGTCCACAGACACGAGGAAACATCCTCCCTGGATGCGTTGATGACGCGACCGATCGGTCGCGATGTTCCGGTCCGCGCGACGGCGCGGGCCGGGATCGTGATGCTCTAGCCGAACGTCCAGAGCGCGAGCTGGCCGAAGACCAGGTCGAGCAGGCCGACGATGAGCATCATGACAAGCACGAAGGCGACGACGACGAAGAAGTAGGTGATGAGTTCGCGCCTGGTGGGGCGAACGACCTTCCTCAGCTCGGCGAAGACCTGTCGGATGAACCGGGCGATCCGGGCGAAGACGCCGCGACGCGGTTCGGTCTTGGCCGTGCGTCCGGAGCCTCCGTCGGCGGCGGTGGTCTCGCTCACGTCAACCCGTGTCCTCACTCAATCGCAGGTCGCCGGTGACCCGCTCCCGGCACGGGTGCGGGCGCTCACCCCGGAAGGGGCCCGGCCCAGCAGCACGCTCGTCGCGTGCCGCCAGGTGCAGGGCAGGAGGGACTCGAACCCTCAACCGCCGGTTTTGGAGACCGGTGCGCTACCAATTGCGCCACTACCCTTCGGTGGCTGGTACGACGATCCCGGAACACGGGCGCAGGGATTCGTCGGACGTGACCGCCGAGGGACCATCTTACGCACGGGAGTCGGGCGGGTCGACCGTCGTGCGGAAGGTCACGCGTCACACTGTGGGCTTTCACGGACCACTACTCGCCCGCGGCCGGTCCGTGCCACGATTGAACGCGTGAGCGAGCCCACGAACACCAAGCCCCGTATTTCCGCACGCCTGGCCGGTATCGCCGAGTCCGCGACGCTCGCGGTCGACGCGAAGGCCAAGGCCCTCAAGGCGGCCGGCCGCCCCGTGATCGGCCTGGGCGCCGGCGAGCCCGACTTCCCGACGCCGGACTACATCGTCCAGGCGGCGATCGAGGCGGCGAAGGACCCGGCCAGCCACCGGTACTCCCCCGCCGGCGGCCAGCCAGCACTCAAGGAGGCCATCGCCGCGAAGACGCTGCGCGACTCCGGCTACGAGATCTCGCCCGGCAGCGTGCTCGTGACGAACGGCGGCAAGCAGGCCGTCTTCCAGGCCTTCGCCGCGATCGTCGACCCGGGCGACGAGGTCCTCCTCCCCTCCCCGTACTGGACGACCTACCCGGAGGCGATCTCGCTGGCCGGCGGCGTCACCGTCCCCGTGTTCGCGGGCGCGGAGCGCGACTACAAGGTCGACGTCGACATGCTCGAGGCCGCCCGGTCGAACCGGACGAAGGCCCTGCTGCTGTGCTCGCCGTCGAACCCGACCGGCACGGTCTACACCCGCGAGGAGACCGAGTCGATCGGCCGCTGGGCCCTCGCGCACGGCATCTGGGTCATCACCGACGAGATCTACGAGCACCTCGTCTACGGCGACGCCGAGTTCACGCCGCTGCTCAGCGTGGTCCCGGAGCTCGCCGACACGACGATCGTCGTCAACGGCGTGGCGAAGACCTACGCGATGACCGGCTGGCGCGTCGGCTGGCTCGTCGGCCCCCAGGACGTCGTCAAGGCGGCCACGAACTTTCAGTCGCACCTGACCTCGAACGTCGCCAACGTCTCCCAGCGCGCCGCGCTGGCGGCCGTCAGCGGCGACCTGACGGCGGTGGACGAGATGCGCGTGGCCTTCGACCGCCGTCGCCGGCTGGTCGTCGACCTCCTGCGCGGGATCGACGGCTTCGAGGTCCCGGAGCCGAAGGGCGCGTTCTACGCGTACCCGTCGGTCGAGGGCGTGCTCGGCCGCGAGATCCGTGGCACCACGCCCCGGACCTCCGCCGAGCTGGCCGCGCTCATCCTCGAGCAGGTCGAGGTCGCGGTCGTCCCGGGCGAGGCCTTCGGCCCCTCGGGCTTCCTCCGCCTCTCGTACGCCACCTCCGACGAGAACCTCACCGAGGCCTGCGGCCGCATCGCCGAGCTGCTCGCCTGATGACACCGGCGGACCTCGCGGTCCGCCACCGGCGCCGGGATCGCACCGTCGATCCCGGCGCCGTCGTCTCGGCGGGCGGCGACGCCCCGCGCGGCACGCCCGCCCGATTCTCATCCCTGTCTCATCTGCCCGCCGCACACTGACGTGCGGACGGCCCCGTCCACGATCCCCCGGCAGCGAGGAGACGCGCATGACGTCGCCCCCCGCTCCCGCGCGCCGCCGGCGACACCCCACGGTCCGCGGCACCATCCTCCGCACCGTCGTCCTGCTCACGCTGCTCACCCTCGTCACGGTCGGGCTCACGGCCGTATGGCTCGAGCGCGACCGCATCGTCGACTCGGTCGACGCCACGCTCACCCGCACCACCCGCGAGATGGCCGCCCTGCTCGCCGACGAGTCCGTCATCCCGCCGGGCACCCCGATCTCCGACGCCGTCTACGTGGCGATCGAGTCCGAGATCCCCGCCGACAACGAGGGCGCGCTCGGCTTCGTCGGCACCGACCCCGTGTGGGCGCAGGCTGGCGGGCTCGACATGCTCGCGGACCCTGAGCTCGTCGACGCGCTCACCGACGTCGTCGCGGGTGGCGAGGGCACGCTCACCTCGGTCACGACGAACCTGTCCACCTACCGGTTCGCGGTCCTCCCGATCGCGTACTCGTCCCCCGACGGCGGCGCACCCGCCGAGTCGCCGAGCGTCGACACCGGGGACCCGGCCGTCGACCCGGCGGGCTCCCGGACCGGCCCCGGGATCGGGGCGCAGGGAGTGCCGACGACGGGCGCCGTCGTCGTGGCCTTCGACCTGGATGCCGAGCTGGCGCCGGCCGACGCGTCCGCGCGCACCTACGCGGCCCTGTCCGTGGCCTCGATGGTGATCGTCGGGATCGTGGCGTGGCTGGTCTCCGGCCGCCTGCTCGCGCCGCTGCGCGACCTGCGGCGGACCGCCGAGCAGATCTCCGAGTCCGACCTCAGCGGGCGGATCGAGGTGAACGGCTCCGACGACGTCGCCGAGCTCACCCAAACCGTGAACGCCATGCTCGGCCGCCTCGAGGCGTCCTTCGTCTCCCAGCGCCGCCTGCTCGACGACGCCGGCCACGAGCTCCGCACGCCCATCACCATCGTGCGGGGTCACCTCGAGCTCATGGACCCCACTGACCCCGACGACGCGCGTCAGACGAGGGACCTCGCGATCTCGGAGCTGGACCGGATGCGGAGGCTCACCGACGACCTCGTCATGCTGGCGAAGGCGGACAGCCCGCAGTTCGTCTCACCGCGGCCGACCGCGCTCGGCCCGCTGCTCGACAACGCCCTCGACCAGATCCGCCCGCTCGGGGACCGGCGGTTCGTCATCGACGCCCGGCTGGAGGCCGAGGCGTCCGTGGACCCGCAGCGACTCACCCAGGCGATCATCCAGCTCGCGGCCAACGCCGTGAAGTTCTCGGAAGCCGGCACGCAGGTCGCGCTCGGATCGGCGATCGTGGGCGGCCGCCTCCGGCTGTGGGTGCGCGACGAGGGGCGCGGGATCGCGGAGGACGACCTCGAGGACGTGTTCCAGCGCTTCGGCCGCGGCACCCATCCCGGGGCCGACCAGCCGGAGGGCGCCGGGCTCGGTCTGGCCATCGTGCGGGCGATCGCGCAGGGGCACGACGGCGAGGTGTCCGTCCGGTCGCGCGTGGGGGTCGGGTCGACGTTCACCCTCGACCTGCCCGCCGTCGACCTCACGATCGATCCCGACCCACTCTCCCCCGCCGACGCCTTCTTGCCGGCGGGCCCGGGCGAGCCGACGGACGCGGGCGAACTGACCGAGCCCGCCGACCCGACCGAGCCGGTCGGCCCGACCGCGGACACCCCGGCCGCCGACACCGCCGTGCCGGACACCGAGACCACATCCGACGCATCCGGCGACGGGCCGGAGCCACGCCACGAAGGGACGCCACGATGGCCCAGATCCTCCTGATCGAGGACGAGGCGGGCATCGCCTCGTTCGTCATGAAGGGGCTGTCCGCCGCCGGCCACCAGCCGACCGCGGTCGCCACCGGGCGCGACGGGCTCAACCACGCCCGCACCGGAGGCTACGACCTCGTCATCCTCGACATCGGCCTGCCGGACATCGACGGCTTCGAGGTGCTGCGGACGCTGCGGGGCGAGGGCCACACGGTCCCCGTCATCATGCTCACCGCTCGCTCGTCGGTGGACGACACGGTCACCGGTCTGGAGTCCGGCGCGGACGACTACATGCCGAAGCCGTTCCGGTTCGAGGAGCTCATCGCGCGGGTGCGCCTGAGGCTTCGGGCGGCGCAGCCGGCCGCGCAGGGCGCCGACCCGACGCAGCTGCAGGTCGACGACCTCGTGCTGGACGTGCGCAGCCGCCAGGTCGACGTGGGCGGGAGGACGGTCGACCTGTCCGCCCGGGAGTTCTCCCTGCTGGAGACGTTCATGATCCATCCCGGGCAGGTGCTCTCCCGGGAGCAGATCCTGTCGCGGGTGTGGGGCTACGACTTCGACCCGGGCTCGAACGTGGTGGACGTCTACGTGCGGTACCTGCGGCGGAAGATCGGCGCGGAGCGCATCCAGACCGTCCCGCGGATGGGCTACCGCCTGGTCGCCGAGTAGCCCGGAAGGGCTGGAAGACCAGGCGACCCGGAAGACCGGGTCGGCCCGAGGGCCGAGAAGGCAGAAGGCCAGGAGGCACACCCCAGCGGCACCACCGGGAGGCCGGTCCGCGACTCCTCGGACAACACGACACCGGGTCCGCCTCCTCCCCGTCCGAAGGAGGCGGGCCCGGCGCGTGGGTGCGGGGCCGACCGGTCGCCGCGGCCGACCTGTCCGTCGACCGAGCCGGTCAGTAGCCGTTCAGCCGACCGGAACCGGTCAGTCGGCCGAGTCCGCCGACTCGCCGGAGTCCGCCGACGGGGCCGACGGCGCGGAGGCGGCCGACACGGGCGACCCGACGTAGGCCGGCGGCGGCGCGGGGACCGGGTTGGTCCGGGGCGCGGGCGGGGGCTCGGGCGCTGGC
>FUHX01000045.1 GCA_900163555.1 Actinomycetales bacterium JB111
GCCCGGGGCGGAGTGAGGGTTGCCATGCCCGGCAGGATCGGTTTTCCGACGGCGCGTCAGATAGCCTGACCGCATGGAGATCGTCGTCGGAATCGTGCTCGTCATCCACCTGCTCGGCTGGGCGCTCGCGCTCGGGATGGCGGTCTCCGGGCTGCGCGGCGGATTCCTCCCGAAGGGCGCCACGCACGGCGTGCTCACCGCCCTCGTCGCCGGCATCGTCCTGGTGGGACTCGCGGAGATGGACGGTGGGGACGTCAACCACGTCAAGATCGGCGTCAAGCTCGTCGTCGCCCTCGTGGCGACCGTCGTCGCGTTCCTGGGCGACCGGGCCCGCCGGGACGACGTCAAGGGCTCGCCGATGATTCCCGCCCTCGCCGTGCTCGTCGTGGTGAACGTGGCCGTGGCGGTCCTCTGGCGCTGAGCCGGCCGGGCCGGTTCACGGCCCCTCCTGCGGGCCGAGGCGTCGAGACCCGCTAGCCTGCGAACCGCGTCGCCGACCGGCGACCGGTCGCTCGATCCATCGACGGGAGGCGGGCAGTGTCGGAGCTCCTCACGATCCTGGCGATCGCGGTCGGCCTGGCGGGCGTCGTCAGCCAGATCTTTCCCGGCGGCTCGATCGTCGCCGCCGCGGTCGCGATCTGGGGCTGGTACCAGGGCGGGACGCTCGGCTGGACGGTCGCGCTCGTCGCCATCGTCTCCATGGTCGTGGCCATGGTGCTCAAGTACGTCCTCACCGCGCGCTACCTCGAGCGCGGCGGTGTGAAGAGCTCGACCCTCACGATCGCGGCGCTCGCCGGCGTCGTCGGGTTCTTCGTGGTCCCGGTGATCGGGATGTTCCTGTTCTTCATCGGGGCCGTGTTCCTCGTCGAGCTCGCCCGCTCCCGCACGGTGGCGCGCGCCTGGCCCGCCACGAAGCGGGCCCTCAAGGCCGCCGGGCTGACGATCCTCATCGAGCTCGCGGGCGCGATGGTCGCCGTCGGAGCGTTCGTCGTCGCCTGGGTCGTGCGCTGAGAGGTGCACCGAGCGGAGCCTTGCTCGCGCGTCGAGAGGCCGGCGAACGCCCGGCTACTCCGCCCGGGTCACGCAGATCGCGACGTCCATCCGGCCCGTGCCGCCGAGCTTCGCGATCACCTCGGACACGTGGTCCTTCACGGTGGCGGGCGAGAGGAACATCCGCTCCGCGATCTCGCGGTTGCTCAGCGACTGCGCGACGAGCCGTGCGACCTCCTGCTCGCGGGGCGTCAGCCGGGCGAGCAGCTCTCGCGCCCGGCGCTGCTTCTCGCTCGACCGGAGCGCGGCGTCGGCCAGGGGGCGCTGGACCTCCGAGGCGAAGGCCAGCCGGCCCGCGTGGGCGTCGCGCACGGCCCGTCGGAACGCGGCCGCGTCCCCGGCCTTGACCTGGAACCCGACGGCGCCCGCACCGTTCGCGCGGTGCACGTTGTCGTCGATCGCGTGCGTCGTCAGCATGACGACGGCCGCCCCCGTGCCGAGCCGGGTGATCTCCCGTGTCGCGGCGATCCCGTCCATGACGGGCATGTCGATGTCCATGAGCACGACGTCGGGGCGGTGCGCAAGAACGGCCTCGACCGCCTGCGCACCGTTCGACGCCGTCCCGACGACGGCGATACCGGGTTCGGCCCCCTGCGCGCCCTGGTCCGGGGCCTGGATCAGCTCCGCGATCGACGCGACGACGATCGGGTCGTCGTCGACGACGAGGACACGGATCGGGCGCACGCCCCGATCCTAGGCGGGCACCACCCACATCGGACCGGAGCACCGGGTCGACGGACGGGATGCGGGGCGGGCGGTCAGGCCCGGTCCTCCCACGGGAGGTAGACGTCGACGGCGAACCCGCTGCTGTCGTCGACCGTCACGGCCCCTCCGATCAGCCGGGCGCGCTCGACGATGCCGTTCAGTCCGCTCCCGGCGCCGTCCGACGACGGCTCGCCGGCCGGGACGGGGTTGCTCGCGCGGATCCGGATCCCCTCGTCGGGAGAGCCGACCACGCTCAGCCGGAGCGGCAGGCCGTGGGCATGGCGCTCGGCGTTGGTCGTGAGCTCGCTGACGATGCGATGGACCGCGCGGGCGAGCTCGTTGGGGGCGGACGCTGCGGACTCGATGCGGACGGTCGACGACAGGGGCTGGCCCGCGTCCGCACGCGCGTCGAGGAGCTCGGAGAGGTGGTCGAGCGTGACGAGCGGCTCGGGGCTCGTGCCGTGCAGCATCCGCACGAGCGACGTGAGGTCGGCGACGGCCCGCGCCGACTGCTGGTGGATGCGCTCGGCGCGCTCGCGCAGGTCCGGCCGGTCCGCCGCCGCGACGGCCAGGGCCTGGGACTCGAGGCTGAGGGTGGAGAGGCGGCCGCCCAGGCCGTCGTGGATCTCGCGGGCGACGGCCTCCCGTTCGGCGCGGCGGGAGGACTCCGTGCGCGCCTCGTCGAGCTCGTTCTCGACGGCGACGACCGTGTGCTCGGCCCGGCGCTGCCGCCAGCGGGCGAGCCGGACGAGCCCCAGGGCGATCGCGGCGGCGAGGGCGATGGCCGCGGTGGCGAGGACCTGCGGGAGGGCGAGTGGCACGTACGCCCCGGACTCGGTCGTCTGCGCCGCGAAGAGGGTGCGCAGCGAGGACGTGCCGGCGGTCGTGGACCGCACGTCCCGCCAGGTGGAGACGACGACGGCGGCGGTGACGAGCCCGACGCTCAGCCGGGGCCGGCCAAGGCGACCGTGCGCGATCGCGGAGGACAGGGCGACGAGCGGGGCGGCGGGGGAGATCGGCAGGGCGATCGCGAGGGCCGACGTCAGCGCGACGGTGCCGAACGGGTAGCTGGAGCGGCGCAGGAGCAGCAGGCCGTGGAGCAGGATCGCCAGCGGCGCGAAGGCGTACACGAAGGACGCGCCGACCGACATCGTGGCCTCGTCCTCGACGGCGCGCGCCCACCAGGGGCTGATGACGGCGTCGAACAGGCCGCACAGGCCCACGACGGCGACGAGGAGAGCCTCCCGGGCGAACCGTCCCCCGCGGCCGAGGGCGCCGCGAAGCCGGCCGACCCCGGGGCGGGGAGTGCCGTCCGCGCGGGACTGTCGGGAGTTCGAGGGCATGGGCGTGATCCTCACACGAACCACCGACCGGGCAAGCGGCCGACCGGTCGGGCGGACCCCCGCCGACCGGAGGGGGTGGTTCCGACCGGTCGGCGCCTGTGCCGGGTGGTGCGCGCCCGGTTGTCTTGCCTCGTACCGTTCGCCCCCCGCTTGGAGGACCCCATGTCCCGCACGCCCCGCCCCGGTCCGGATCAGGTTCCCGCCGCCGGCTCTGACGACCAGCGCAACCCGTACGGTGAGCCGTTCGCCCCGCTCAGCGCGAAGGAGATCCGCCGCCAGAAGCGGATGTCGAAGGCGGGCCGCAGCTGGTTCGCGCGGCACAAGTTCCTCACCGGAGTTCTCGGCGTCGCCGCCGTCGGCACGGTGGCCGCCGCGGTCGGCGGGGGCGAGGGGGAGACGGACGACCGCGAGGTCGCGGCCGAGCCGTCGCCCAGCTCGTCCGCGCCGTCGTCGGCACCCGACACGGCGCCCGCCGACGCGGGCGAGGAGGCGGTCGTCGAGGTGGAGGAGGTCGCCGACGAGCCGGCCGCCCCCGGCATCGGCGAGGCGACCGCGGCCGGCGACCTCGCGATCACGGTCACCGGCGTCGAGAGCGGGCTGACCCAGGTCGGCAGCGAGTACGTCGTCGCCGAGGCCCAGGGCCAGTACGTCCTCGTGCACGTGACCATCACGAACGAGGGCAACGAGTCCGAGAACTTCTGGGAGCAGGACGCCACCCTGGTGGACGACCAGGGCCGCGTCCACGACACCTCGTCGGACTCGATCTACCTCGAGGGCGAGACCGGCTGGCTGGTCACGTCGATCAACCCCGGCAACACCGCCGAGGGCACGCTCCTGTTCGACATCCCGGCCGACGCCGTCCCGGACCTCGCCCGGTTCAGCCCGGGCCTGTTCTCCGACGACGTCGACATCGCCCTGCGCTGAGTCCGCAGCTGATCAGGCAGGAACCGACCAGACATGAGGATGTGGAGCCAGACGTGAGCATGTGGCAGCGATCCCGCGAGTACGCCGCGGCCAAGAAGGCGTACAAGGAGAGGCTGCGGACGCTGAGTCCGGCCGAGCGCGAGCACCACGAGGCGTGCGAGGCGGTCGAGCGCGACATCGCGCAGATCTCGGCGCGGCTCGCCGACGCGCAGTCGAACGTGCTCGCCTCGTTCGCCGGACGCGTCCCGGGAACGTTCTTCGAGGGCATCTTCGTGACCGAGGAGACGGTGTTCGTCCCCGGGACCACGTTCCCGCTGGAGCCCGGGCTGGAGATCACGCTTGTCGAGGGCGGGCAGGCCCACGCGTACGCGATGAACAGGAGTCCCGGCGGGACGTCCCTGCGCCGGGGAGCGGCGCACATGGTGATGCCGGGTGCCGGGTTCTTCGTCAAGGACCAGAAGGTGAGGACCTTCGACACCCGGGAGCTGGTGCTCGCGTTCGACTCGGACACCTGGGCCCACGTCCAGCACGTCAACCCCGACCACCGGATCGAGGCCGTCACCTTCGTCTCGCAGGTCAAGAACGTCCTGAAGAACCTGTCGTCGCTGCGCCAGGAGCGCGACCGGGCGGTCGCCGACCTGACGACCGAGCTCGAGGAGGTCCAGAACTTCCGCCGGAGCCTCGGCGAGGACCCCTGCCCGAGGCCGGTGCGCCGGCGGGCGGAGCTGCCCGCAGTCTGAGGGGAGCGTGCCCGTCGTCGGCCGTGTCGAGCGGCGGCGTATCGCGCCCAGGACCGGGGGAGAACAGCCCGCGACGACGGGCCGCCGGGTGACGTCCGGCACGGCAGGATGAGGCGCATGCCCCCACCGCCCGTCCCGCCGACGCACGAGCGCCCGACGTCGACGATCGACCCGGCGCCCGGGCGGGCCTCCCGGTGGCGGTGGCTGCTGGCCGCCGTCGCCGTCCTCGTCCTTCTCAACGTCGGGCTGTGGATCGTCCGCGTCGACATCCTGCCCCCGTCCTGGGCGGAGGAGCACCCCACCGCGGGGGCGGACGCTCCCGGCATCGGCGAGGAGGTGACGGTCGGCGACCTCACGATGACGGTGACGTCCGTCGAGCAGGGGCTCCCGGCCGACGACGTCACGCTCGACGTCCGCCCTGCCGACGGCGAGTACGCCGAGATCCGGCTCGAGGTGCGCAACGAGGGGGCGGCGGCCGTCGACGTGCCGTCGGCCCCGATCGGGCTGGTGGACGTCGACGGACGGGAGAACTCCCCGCTCGAGACCGACTGGTCGGACGACGCGGACACCGATGCCGTCGCCCCCGGCGCGACCCGCGAGCTCGTCGTCGTGTACGACCTGGCGGAGGGCGTCGAGCCCGACCACGTCTCGCTCCCGACGTCCGAGCAGGGATCGAGCAGGACGATGGTGAGGCTGCGATGAGCGCGTCGACACCGCGGCCCGACGGCCCTCGTGCGACGGCGGGCGGCACCCGGCGAGGGCGCCCCGGGACCGCGTGGGTCCCGATCGCCGTCGTCGCCGTGTTCGCCGTCCTCGCGCTCGTCCAGGGCATCCTCGTCGCCGGCGCGACGCGCGGCAACGACGTGCCGGCCGAGTTCGAGACCGCCGGCGACTCCGTCCCCGGCATCGGCGAGGCCGTCGAGGTGGACGGCCTCGCCTACACGGTCACCGCGGTGCGGACCGCCACCATGCGGCTGGACGAGGACGCGCTGGGCGGGGCCGGCGAGCGCGTGGTCGTCCTCGACGTCGAGATCGAGAACGTCGCCTCGACGTCGCGTCCGTACCGCGTCGACGGCTGGCTGCTGGTCGACGAGGCGACCCGGCGGCACTCGCCGGTCGATGTGAGTGTCCTCGCGCGAAGCTGGCAGGGCGAGCCGCTCCTGCCGCACGCCGGCTCGGTCAACCCGGGCGTCGTCCGCACCGGCGTGGTCGTCTTCGAGGGCGTGCTCACCCACTCGCCGGACCACCTGCGGATCGCCGAGGCAGCTCGTGGATCGAGCCCTGTGCCGGAGCTGGGCGCCGTCCGCCTGAGGGACTGACCGCGGTCCCGACCGATCTCCTCGTGCCCGCTCGGGCACCGCGCAGGAAAATCCCGTGCTGCACTCCGCCCGCCCTCCTACGCTGGTGGGGTGAAGTACCGAGAGCTGTACGCACAGCGCCAGGAGGTCGTCGGCGAGGCACTCGCCGACGGTGAGTAGCCGGCCCGCCCCGGCCGTGGAGCGCCAACCGCGCGCCGCGGCCGGTTCGTCGTGCCCGCACCGACCCCACCGGTCGCCGGCGCCCTCTGCCGGGCGACCGACGGACCGACCTCCACACTCTCGACTCCTCAGGCCCGCCGTCGACGGCGCGGCCCGAAAGGCGCTTCCATGCTCACTCTCACCGAGTCCACCATCCGCTCCTCCTTCGTCAACGCCTCCCGCAAGGAGGTCAAGGACGCCTCGCTCCCGCCGAACCTCACGGAGATGACCGACGACGACTTCGCCGACCTCGACCTCCTCGGCTGGCGCGACGCCACGTACCTCCGCCGCGCCTACGTGGTCGTCCCCGGCCTCGACGACGAACCGATCGGCATCTCGCTGCGCCAGGCGGAGAAGGCCCCGCGCCGACGCGCGATGTGCAACTGGTGCCGCGACGTCCGGCTGCTGAACGAGGTCGTCTTCTACTCGGCCAGGAAGGTCGGCCCGGCCGGCCGCCGCGGCGATACGGTCGGCACCCTGCTCTGCCGCGACTTCGAGTGCTCGGCCAACGTGCGCAACGACCCGCCGCCCCCGTACGAGGGGTTCGACGTCGACGCCGCCCGTGTGCGCCGGATCGACGACCTCCGTCTGCGGGCGACCGGGTTCGCCGAGGACCTGGTCGCGGGACGCTGAGCCCGCACGCCGGTCCCGTCCACAGCCCCGCCGGCCGACGCCTGCGGGCTGTGGGCGGTCCGACGTAGCCTGGGGGCACGATGAGCACCCTGTTCGACGGACTCGACCTCCCCGCCCGCCCCGGCCGGAGCACCGCCCTGCCCGCGTCCCTCGCGCCGCGAGAGGACGAGGACGGGTGGAGCCTCGTCGAACCCCCGGACGAGGAGGGCGGCGTCGCGGACGGCCTTCCGGCGTCGTCGGACCCGCACGCCCACCTGGGCGCCGGCGGGGCGGGCGGACGGCTGCCCACGGCCGAGGAGCGGGCGACCGCCCGCGCGGCGGCCGCGCGGGCAGGCGCGGACGAGCTGCTCGACGGGCTGAACCCCCAGCAGCGCGAGGCCGTCACCCACTCCGGCGCGCCGCTGCTCATCGTGGCGGGAGCCGGCTCGGGCAAGACCCGCGTCCTCACGCACCGGGTGGCGCACCTGCTGGCCACCGGCCGCGCGCGGTCGGGCGAGATCCTCGCGATCACGTTCACGAACAAGGCCGCGGCCGAGATGCGGGAGCGCGTCGAGGACCTCGTCGGCGCGTCGGCCCAGCGCATGTGGGTCTCGACCTTCCACTCGGCCTGCGTGCGGATCCTGCGGCGCGAGCACGAGGCCCTCGGCCTCCGGTCAAGCTTCTCGATCTACGACTCCGCCGACAGCCAGCGCCTCATCACCCTCGTGGGCCGCGAGCTGGGCATCGACCTCAAGCGCTACCCGGCGAAGCTGCTCGCGCGGAAGATCTCCGACCTGAAGAACGAGCTCATCGATCCGGACGACCACGCGTCCTCCATCAGCGGCTCGGCCCAGGAGCTCGACGAGGTCGTCACCTCCGTCTACCGCGGGTACGACCAGCGGCTCCGGCAGGCCAGCGCGATGGACTTCGACGACCTCATCATGCGGACCGTCCACCTCCTGCAGGCGTTCCCGGCGATCGCGGAGCACTACCACCGCCGGTTCCGGCACGTGCTCGTCGACGAGTACCAGGACACGAACCATGCCCAGTACGTGCTCGTGCGCCAGCTGGCCGGCGGCACGCTGGACAACCCGTCGGGCGACGCGTCCAGCCCGGTCCCGCCCGCCGAGCTCACGGTCGTCGGCGACGCCGACCAGTCGATCTACGCCTTCCGCGGCGCGACGATCCGCAACATCCTCGAGTTCGAGGCCGACTACCCGGACGCGCGCACGATCCTGCTCGAGCAGAACTACCGCTCCACGCAGACCATCCTCTCGGCCGCGAACGCGGTCATCAGCCCGAACCCGGGCCGGCGGCCGAAGAACCTGTGGACGGACTCGGGGTCGGGGCCGAAGATCGTCGGCTACGTCGCGGACAGCGAGCACGAGGAGGCGCGGTTCGTCGTCGAGGAGATCGACCGGCTGCGCGACGACGCCTCCGCCACCACCGGGGGACCTGGCGCGGGGGAGCGCCGGCTGCGCTACGGCGACATGGCCGTCTTCTACCGCACGAACGCCCAGTCCCGCGCGCTCGAGGAGGTCCTCGTGCGGGCAGGGGTGCCGTACGTCGTCGTCGGCGGCACGCGCTTCTACGAGCGCAAGGAGATCAAGGACGCGATCGCCTACCTGCGGGCGGTCGCCAACCCCGACGACGAGGCGAACATCCGCCGCATCATCAACGTCCCGAGGCGCGGCCTGGGCGCGAAGGCGGAGGAGTCCCTCGAGCGGCACGCGAGCCGCCACCGCGTCTCGTTCGGCCAGGCGGTCGCGGACGCGTCGGCCGACCCGGGCACGGTCGTCGACGGTCGCGAGACCCCGGAGGTCCTCGGTCTGGCGACGCGCTCGCGCGCCGCGGTCGCGGGATTCCACGAGCTCATGACCGGCCTGCGCGAGATGCTCGACGCCGGGTCGACCCCGGCCGAGGTCCTCGACGCGGCGTTGGACCGCTCCGGCTACCTGGCGGAGCTGCGCGCGTCCGACGACCCGCAGGACGCCAGCCGGGTGGAGAACCTCGCCGAGCTGCACGCGGTGGCCGGGGAGTTCACCCAGACCGACCCGGAGGCGACCCTCGGGGACTTCCTCGAGCGGGTGGCGCTCGTGGCAGACGCGGACCAGATCCCCGGCGGGGTGAAGGACGAGGGCGTCGTGACGCTCATGACCGTCCACACCGCGAAGGGCCTGGAGTTCCCGGTCGTGTTCGTCACCGGCATGGAGGACGGCACGTTCCCGCACCAGCGCTCGCTCGGCGAGTCCGACCAGATCGCGGAGGAGCGGCGCCTGGCATACGTGGCCCTCACGCGGGCCCGGGAGCGGCTGTACATCTCGCGCGCCGACGTCCGCAGCGCCTTCGGGCTGCCGCAGCAGATGCCGGAGTCCCGGTTCGTCTCCGACATCCCGACCGAGCTGGTCGAGTGGCGCCGTGAGCAGTCCTCCACCCAGGCGATCCGCTCCTCGGCGGGCAGCGGGAGCTGGGGCGGCCGGGGCGCGGACCGCGACCGCGGCGCCGACACCTGGGCGCCCCCGGTGCGCGTGCGGAAGTCCGAGCCGCGGATCGCCTCCGCCGGCGACCCGAACCGGAAGCCGGGGGAGAAGTGGGTCCCCGGGGCGAAGGTGCGCAAGGACGGCGAGGCGACGTTCGGCTCCGCGACGCCGCGGAAGGACGCGCCCTCGCTCGACGTCGGCGATCGCGTCAACCACGACGCCTACGGGCTCGGCACGGTCATCTCCCTGGAGAACCCCGGGCCGTCCGCGGTGGCGAAGGTGGACTTCGGGGCGGCCGGGGTCAAGCGTCTCCTCCTGAGGTACGCGCCCGTGACCAAGATCTGACCATCGCGCGTCTCCGGGTCTGACCACGGCGCGGGTCCGCGCCTGACCACAGCGCGGGCCTGGTCCGGCGGCGACGGGCGGATCTACCCGCGCGTCATCCACCGCGATCCGGCCCGTTGGTCCTACCGTTGGCGCAACAAGGGCGCCCATGACGGACGCCCGCGAGGCGAATGGTAGGCGGATGAGCGCCGGTGATCGGCAGGCGGTGACCGAGGGCGGGACCGAGGTGACGGCGCGCCAGGTCGTGCGCGCCGGTCGGATGCCCGGGCTGGACGGCATCCGCGCCCTCGCGATCATCGCCGTCCTCGTCTTCCACATGTTCCCCGGCCTGCTGCCGGGCGGTTTCGTCGGCGTCGACCTGTTCTTCGTCCTGTCCGGCTTCCTCATCACCACGCTCCTGCTGCGCGAGATCGCCAAGCGCGGACGGATCGACCTCCCCGCGTTCTGGAAACGGCGTGCCCGGCGACTGCTCCCGGCGCTGTTCCTCGTGGTCATCGTGTCGGTGCCGATCGCCGCGATCGTCGAGCGCGACCTCATGGTCAACATCGGCCGGCAGGTCCTCGGCGCGCTCACGTTCACGTCGAACTGGCTGGAGATCGCGGCGGGATCCTCCTACGCGGACCAGACCGCGCCGCAGCTGTTCGTCAACTTCTGGTCGCTCGCGGTGGAGGAGCAGTTCTACCTGCTGTGGCCGCTGATCGCGATCGTCGTCATCCGGCTGCTGCGGGCGCCGCGTGCCCTGGCGGCACTCACCATGGCGATCGCGCTCGTGTCGGCCGTCCTCATGGCGGTCCTCGTGGACCCGGGCGCGGACCCGACCCGCGTGTACTACGGCACGGACACCCACCTGTTCGGCCTCATGTTCGGCATCTGCCTCGCCTTCCTCGCGCAGGACTCCCGCGGCGTGCTCACGACCTCTGGCTGGCGCGCCGCCCGGAGCGTCGTCCCGGTCGTCGGCCTGGTCGGCCTGTTCGCGGTCGCCCGGTTCGTCCCGTTCGAGTCCGTGTGGACGTTCCGCGGGGGACTGTTCGCCGCGTCGCTCGCCGGCACGTTCCTCATCGCCTCCCTGCTCGGTTCCCCGACCTGGTTCACGAAGGTCATGGAGCTCGGGCCGATGAAGTGGGTCGGCGAGCGCAGCTACGGCATCTACCTCTGGCACTGGCCGGCGATCGTCATCCTCGACGCGCTCGTGCCGACCGCGCCCGAGACCGGCGCGCGCGTCGCCATCCGGTTCGCCGCCGTCGTCGTCACCCTCGGCGTCTCGGCCGCGTCGTACGCGTGGCTCGAGGAGCCCGTCCGGCGCCTCGGCTTCCGCGGGGCGCTCGCCGCCCTCGGCGGCGCGATCCGGGGCTTCCGCCCCAGCGCGGCCCTGCCCGCCCGGCTGGCCACCGTGCTGGCCGTCGTCCTCGTCGGTGGGACGTCGGTCGCCGTGGCGACCGCGCCGGAGATGACGGAGACGGCCGCGCAGATCGCCGAGAACGAGCGCCAGCTCGCCGAGCAGCGCGAGCAGCAGCTTCAGGACGCCCGCGAGAACGGCGGGGAGACCGGGTCCGACGGACCGGGCGACCAGGGGGCCCAGCCGGGTGGCGAGGAGACCACCACGGACGGTGCCGACGGCGACACGGGCGAGGATCCGACGTCGGGGGACGGGCCGACCTCGGAGGCGGACTTCTCGCCGCCGACCGGCGACGAGCTGACGATCTTCGGCGACTCGCTCGTGGTGACGTCGATGGACGCCCTCGAGTACTACTACCCGGGCGTCATGATCTCCGCCCTCTCGAACGACCAGTGGCCGGCCGGCGAGGCGGCCGTGGAGGCCGCGCTCTCCGCGGGCGCGGTCCGCCGCGCCGTCGTCCTGCACTACGGGACCAACGGCGGCGTGCCGGACCCCTCGATCCCGGAACGCATCCTCGACGCGCTCGGCCCGGACCGGGCGGTCGTCGTCGTCAACCTGTACGGACAGTCCTCGTGGGTGCCGGCGGCCAACGACGAGCTCGCACAGATCGTGGAGGGCCGGGACAACGTGATCATCGCCGACTGGAACGCCACGGCGAGCGAGAACCCCGGCGCTCTCCAGGCTGACAACGTCCATCCCGACATCGACGGCGCCCACGAGTACACGCACACGATCACCCGGGCGTTCGAGCAGCTCGCCGAGCGGTACGGGCAGTACGACGGGACCAACGGCGAGGCGGTCGGCTGAGCCGTCCGACCGCGGGCCGGACCCGGCCCACGGCCAAGGCCTGGCAACGAGATCCGACCGCCCGGGGCAAGTCCGGACCAACTGCTCACAAACCCTTGGGAAACCGGGGCGGATCGTGTCCCGGGCCACCGTCTCACGTGTGTTCGGTCGTGCGCCCACCGCGCTACCCTCGAGGGCGGATGTCTCGGTGTCGAGACATCCGCCCACGAAACGAGGGAAGGAACCAGCGGGTGGACCTCTTCGAGTATCAGGCGCGCGACATGTTCGAGAAGCACGGCGTCCCCGTGCTGCCGGGCATCGTCGCCACGACCCCGGGCGAGGCGCGTGCCGCCTACGAGTCGCTCGGCGGCGCGGTGGCGGTCGTCAAGGCGCAGGTCAAGATCGGCGGGCGCGGCAAGGCGGGCGGCGTCAAGCTCGCGCGCAGCGCGGACGAGGCCGAGCAGCACGCTGAGGCCATCCTCGGGATGGACATCAAGGGCCACACGGTCCACAAGGTGATGATCGCCGCCGGCGCGGACATCGCGACCGAGTACTACTTCTCCGTCCTCCTCGACCGCTCCGAGCGTCGCTACCTGGCGATGTGCTCGGTCGAGGGCGGCATGGAGATCGAGCAGCTGGCCGTCGAGCGCCCCGAGGCGCTCGCGCGCGTCGCCGTCGACCCGATCGAGGGGATCGACGAGGCGAAGGCGAACGAGATCGTGGCCGCCGCGAACTTCTCGGCGGAGGACGCCCCGAAGGTCGCCGAGGCGATCCAGAAGCTGTGGACCGTCTACCGCGAGGAGGACGCCACCCTGGTGGAGGTCAACCCGCTGGTGAAGACCGGCTCGGGCGACATCGTCGCCCTGGACGGCAAGGTCTCCCTGGACGAGAACGCCTCCTTCCGCCACGAGGACCACGAGGCCCTCGTCGACAAGGCCGCCGAGGACCCGCTGGAGGCCAAGGCGAAGGCCAAGGGCCTGAACTACGTCAAGCTGGACGGCGCCGTCGGCATCATCGGCAACGGTGCGGGCCTCGTCATGTCGACCCTCGACGTCGTCGCCTACGCGGGCGAGCAGTACGGGGTCGGCCCGGCGAACTTCCTCGACATCGGCGGCGGCGCGTCCGCCGAGGTCATGGCCAACGGGCTCGACGTCATCCTCGGCGACGAGCAGGTCCGCTCCGTCTTCGTCAACGTCTTCGGTGGCATCACCGCGTGCGACGAGGTCGCCAACGGCATCGTGCAGGCCCTCGGCATCCTGGGCGACCAGGCCACGAAGCCGCTGGTCGTGCGCCTCGACGGCAACAACGTCGAGGAGGGCCGGGCGATCCTCGCCGAGGCCAACCACCCGCTGGTCACGCTGGTGGACACCATGGACGGCGCTGCGGCCAAGGCCGCCGAGCTCGCGGCTGCGAAGTAAGGAACGGGACAACTCACCATGTCGATCTTTCTCAACCGCGACTCCAAGGTCATCGTCCAGGGCATGACCGGCTCGGAGGGCTCCAAGCACACCGGGCGCATGCTCGGCGCCGGCACGACCATCGTCGGTGGCGTGAACCCCCGCAAGGCCGGCACGGCCGTCGACTTCTCCGTGGTGCCCACCGGCCCGGGCGCCGAGGACCGCACCGCCGGCACCGTCTCCGTCCCGGTCTACGGGTCGGTCGCGGAGGCCAAGGAGGCCACCGGCGCGAACGTCTCCGTCATCTTCGTCCCGCCGAGGTTCACGAAGGACGCCGTGATCGAGGCCGTCGACGCGGGCATCCCGCTCGTCGTCATCATCACCGAGGGCGTGCCGGTCAAGGACTCCGCCGAGTTCTTCACCTACGCCGAGTCCAAGGGCGTGCGCCTCATCGGCCCGAACTGCCCCGGCATCATCACGCCCGGCCAGTCCAACGTCGGCATCACGCCCCCGGACATCACCGGCCCGGGCCGCATCGGGCTCGTCTCGAAGTCCGGCACGCTGACCTACCAGATGATGTACGAGCTGTCGGACATCGGCTTCTCGACCGCCATCGGCATCGGCGGCGACCCGGTCATCGGCACCACGCACATCGACGCCCTGCGCGAGTTCGAGGCCGACCCCGAGACCGACCTCATCGTCATGATCGGCGAGATCGGCGGCGACGCCGAGGAGCGTGCCGCGGCCTTCATCAAGGACAACGTGACGAAGCCGGTCGTCGGCTACGTCGCCGGGTTCACCGCCCCGGAGGGCAAGACCATGGGCCACGCCGGCGCAATCGTGTCCGGATCCTCCGGCACGGCCGCCGCGAAGAAGGAGGCCCTCGAGGCCGTCGGCGTCAAGGTCGGCAAGACCCCGACCGAGACCGCGAACCTCGCCCGGGAGATCCTCGCCTCGCGCTGATCGCCCCGACGACGCCCGCGGGCCGGCATGAGATCCCCCCGCGACGTCGTCACCGCCTGCCCCGTGCCCCCGGCGCATCCGCGCCGGGGGCACGGGTGTGTTCAGGCGGGTGACAGGTGCTGCGTCCGACACCTCGGGGCCCGCGGCGCCTGGCCATGCCCGGAAGGTGCACCACCGGACCCCGTCAGCTGAACGCCACACCGGCTCCCGGGCGTGGCTACCGGAAGATCTGCGGCCGCGGCGCGACGATGGGAGCGATGTCCACAGTCCTGACCAGCGAGCCGCACCCGCAGCGGAAGTCCGTGGTGCCCGAGGGGTGGCTGCGAGCGATCGTGGCCGCCCTCGAGGCCGCCCTGCTCGGCTGGCTCGTGTGTGTCGTCCCCGCGATCGCGGCCTACGTGGCCACCGCCGCGGCACCCGCGCTCGGCGAGACCGAGTGGCCGGCGGCCCTCGGCATGGGGTCCGCCGGATGGCTGCTCGGGCACGGCGCGCCGGCCGGGCAGCTGTCGATCGTTCCGCTCGGCCTGAGCGCGGTGTTCGCGGCCGTGCTCATGTTCACTCTGCGCCGGCACCGGTTGCGGGGCGCGTCCCTCGGCCTCGGCGCGCTCGCGTACGTGGTGCTCGTGCAGGTCGTCGCCCTGCTCTCGCCGTACGCGGTGTCCCGCGGGCAGCTGTTCCTCGGTTCGCTGGCGGTCGCGGCGGCCGGCGCGGGCTGGGCCTGGTGGCGGTCGGGAGTGCGCACGGCGGAGCTCATCGCCGCCGATGCGCAGGACGACCGGCCGTCGACGGCCGACGGGACCCGGCGCCGCCTGGTGATGGCGGGTCTCCGGGCAATGCGCGGTGCCTTCGCCATGCTCCTGCTCCTCACCGCCGTCGGGCTGCTCGCGACGCTCGCGGCGATCGCCCTGCACTGGGACCGGGTGTCCGCCCTCTTCTCCTCCTACGACGCGGGGCTCATCGGCGGCACGGTCCTCGTGCTCGCGCACCTCGCCTACCTTCCGACGGCGGGCGTGTGGTCCCTCGCCTACCTGGCCGGCCCGGGGTTCGCCGTCGGCACGGGGACGTCTGTCGCGCCCGCCGGTGTGGAGCTCGGCGCCGTGCCGGCCGTTCCCATGCTCGGCGCGCTGCCGGACGAGGCCTCGCCGCTCGGAGGGTGGACCACCCTCGTCCTCGTTCTCCTCGGTGCGGTCGCCGCGCTGTGGATCGCCCGGCCCGGCCAGGCGCGGCGCCTGCTCGACGCCGTCGCAGCGACCCTCGGTGCCGCGCTCGCCACGGGCGTGGTCCTCGCGATCGCGGGGGCCGCATCGTCCGGGTCGATCGGGGAGGGGCGGATGGCCGAGCTCGGTCCCGACGCCGTCCTGGTCGCCGCCATCATCACCGGCCTCCTCGCCCTCGGCGGGCTCATCGCCACGGTTGCGATCCACCCGGCCACGCGCGCGGGGATCAGCGCGGGCGCTGAGAGCGTGCGCGAGCGGCGGGGCGGCGACGCGGGGTCGGCGGCGGACGGCAAGGCTAAGGACCCGGCGAGCGGCTCGGCGAAGAAGGGCGGCGCGAAGAAGTCGAGCGGCGCGACGGGGGCGAGCAGCGTGGCCAGCGCCGGCGGCGCGACGGGGGCGGGCAGCGTTGCCCGCGCCGGCGGCGTGGCCGGTGCTGCTGCCGAAGCGCGATCGAGCGCCTCGGCCCGCTCCGGTCCCTCGGGCTCATCGGCCGGCTCGGGCGGATCCGTGGCCTCGGCCGGGACGGCCGCCTCGGGGGCGACGGGCGGGACCGGCGACTCGGCCAGTTCCGGTGCCGCCGCGCGATCGAGCGCCTCCGCGCGCTCGGGTGCGTCCGCCTCCTCGGCGGCGAGCGCCACCGCACCCTCGGGCGCCGAGGTCGGCCCCGGCGCCGGTACCTCGTCGCGCACCGGTTCCCTGGCCCCCGCCCCGCGGAGCGGCAGCTCCTGGCGCAGGCGCTGGGACCAGTCGGCGGGTTCGGCCGCGAGCCCCGCGGCCCGCGGCGGATCGGACGGCGCCGGCTCGGCCGGCGCGTCGCGCGACGGCCTGACCGACACCGCGCCCCGCCCGAACCCCTGGTCCGCGACCGGCTCGATGTCCTCGGCGTCGCCGTCGTCGTCCACCCCGGCGACGGGAACCCCGCACTGATCTCAGCGCGGGGCGCCCGGGTGGCCCGCGCTCTTAGGCGGCGGCCTCCGCGGACTCGCGCACGCGCTCGAGGGCGGCCTGGAGGTCCGCCACGAGGTCGTCCTTGTGCTCGATGCCGATCGAGATGCGCACGAGGTCCCGAGGCACCTGCAGGGGCGTGCCCTCGGCGGCGAGGTGCGTCATGGTCGCCGGGTGCTCGATGAGGGACTCGACCCCGCCGAGCGACTCGGCGAGCGTGAACAGCTCGGTGGACTCCACGAACACGCGGGCGGCGGCCTCGCCGCCGGCGAGGCGGACGGAGACCATGCCGCCGAAGCCGAACATCTGGGCCTTCGCGATCTCGTGGCCCGGGTGCGAGGGCAGCCCCGGGTAGATGACCTCCGCGATCAGGTCGCTCTCCTCGAGCGCCGCGCAGACGGCGAACGCGTTCTCCTCGTGCCGGTCCATGCGCACCGGCAGGGTCTTCAGCCCGCGGGACACGAGCCAACAGTCGAAGGGCGCGAGGCCCGAGCCGACCGAGTTGATGAGGTCGTAGACGGTCTCCGAGTGCGTCTCGTCCGCGAGGACGATCGCCCCGCCGACGACGTCCGAGTGTCCGCCGAGGAACTTCGTCAGCGAGTGGATGACGACGTCGGCCCCGAGGCTGATCGGCTGCTGCAGGTAGGGCGTGGCGAACGTGTTGTCGACGACCAGGAGCGCGTTCGCCCCGTGGGCGATGGTGGCGAGCTCGGCGATGTCCACGACCTGGAGGAGCGGGTTCGTCGGGGTCTCGACCCACACGAGGTCCGGCGCCTTCCGTGCGACGGCCGCGCGGACGGCGTCGGGGTCGGTGAGGTCGACGGAGTCGACCGTGACGCCCCACGGGCCGAGGATGCCCGCGATGAGGCGGTGGGTGCCGGCGTAGGCGTCGTCGCCGAGGAGGACGTGGGAGCCGGGACGCAGGAAGGTGCGCAGCACGATGTCCTCGGCCTGCATGCCGGAGGACACCGCGTAGGCCGCGGCGCCGCCCTCGAGGCCGGCGAGCGAGTCCTGCAGGCTGGAGCGGGTCGGGTTGCCCGAGCGGGTGTACTCGTACCCCGCGCGGAGCTGCCCGACGGCGTCGTGACGGAACGTCGACGAGAGGTGGAGGGGGCGGCTGACGGCCCCGGTTGCGGGGTCGGGCTCCTGACCCTCGTGGATCGCCCGGGTGGAGAAGTGCGTCATCGGTAGTGCTCCTTGGTCGGCTAGCGGCCTGCTGACCGCGCCCGTGAGCTCCACCGACCGCACCGACGAGGGGTCGGGCGAGGGCGAGGGGTCACAGACACGAACAGCGCATGCGGGGGACGTTATCCGCGCGGCTCGGGCCGACGCCGCCGCCACCGGGAAATGTCCGCCCACTGGACACCCCGAGGCGCAGGGCCCTGACCTGCGACTTCACCTCCGCGTCCCCTCCCCGAACTCCCGCGAGTGGAGGTGAGGGAGGGGTCAACCGAGCAGGTTCGAGAACAGGTCGTGGTTGCAGGAGGCCATCGCCTGGTTCGTGATCGCGTCGTCGAGGCACTGCTGGCGATCCATCGACGTCGACCAGAAGAGCGCCGGCAGCAGGTGGAGCGCGGCGATGACCGACCCCAGGACGATGACGGCGACCCGCGCCCGGTCGGTGCGCTGCTCGAGCGTCGGCCTCGTGCGGGCCGGCATGACACCGGGGATCGAGCCGTCCGGCGCGGAGGACCCTTGCTTCGGCCCGCCCCGCCCGGGCGGCCGTGCCGGACCGTGCTGCGAACCCGCCGGACCGTGCTGAGGCTGCGCCGGACCGCGCTGGGGCCCGCCCTGCGCCGGCTGGTCAAGCAGACCGGCACGCCGTGCCGCTCGCCGAGCGAGGATCGCGGCGCCGACTCCGGCCAGGGCGAGCAGCCCGAGAAGGACGGTCTGCGGGAAGCGGCCGACGATCAGCGCGCCGAACCCGCCTGCGGCGACGAGCACGAACGCCACGTTCGACCAGCGCTCGGCCTCGCGCTCCGCACCCTCCTTCGGCTCGCGCGGATCTGGCGGCGTCTGGGCGGTCGGTTGCTTCCCCGGCGGCGTGGTCACGGGCCCATTGTGTCGGACCCACGACGACGCGCCCGACCCGCGGCGCCCGGACCGGCCCCCATGTCGCCCGTGGGGCCGGACGCGCCGCGGCCTCGACGCCCGGTGCGTCTACCGTGTGATGCCGTGAGCCCCGACAACGCGCGACCCGGCACCGTGCACCCTGACCCCGTGCGCCCTGACCCCGTGCGCCCTGACCCCGTGCACCCTGACCCCGTGCGCCCAGACTCCGCGCGCACCGCCCCTTCGCAGACCGAGTCGCCGCGTCCCCTGCGCATCGTCGTCCTCGTCTCCGGGTCCGGCACCCTCCTGCAGGCCGTGCTCGACGCCGTCGAGCAGGGCGCCCCGATCGAGGTCGCGGCCGTCGGCGCGGACCGCCCCGGCACCCTGGGCGAGGACCGCGCCCGGAAGGCGGGCGTGCCCACGTTCCGCTCCGTCGTCGGGGATCATCCGGACCGGGCGGCCTGGGACCGCGACCTCGCCGCCCGCATCGGGGGGCACGCGCCCGACGTCGTCGTCTCGGCCGGGTTCATGAAGATCCTCGGGCCCGCGGTGCTCGCCGGGCCCACCGTCCTCAACACGCACCCGGCGCTGCTGCCGAGCTTCCCGGGCGCGCACGGCGTGCGCGACGCGCTCGCCCACGGCGTCAAGGTCACCGGCTGCACGTGCCACGTGGTCGACGCCGGGGTGGACACCGGCCCGATCGTCGCCCAGCGTGCGGTCGCCGTCCGCGACGACGACTCCGAGGAGACCCTGCACGAGCGCATCAAGACCGAGGAGCGGCAGATGCTCGTCGAGGTCCTTGCCGCCCTCGCCTCCGGATCGCTCACACTTCCGTGATCCGGCGGGCCGTCCCGCGCCGTCGCCGCATAGACTGAACCACGGCCGCAACTGGCGAACTGAGGTGGGTGACCACCGGGGAGCGGCCGGCAGAACCCCTCACATCGGCGCCGCTCGCCTGGGCGCCGGGGCCGGGCGCCGCACGGGTGCCCGGGACCGCACCGACGAGGAGGATTCCGTGACCGACCAGACCACTCCCGCATCCACGGGGAGCGACGTGAGCGCCCCGTCCGCCGCCACCGCCCCGGGGACCGGCCCGGCGAGCTCCACGCGCGCGGCCGGCGAGCGCCAGACCATCCGGCGCGCGCTCGTCTCCGTGTACGACAAGACGGGGCTTGAGGAGCTCGCGAGCGCGCTGGCGGCCGCCGGCGTCGAGATCGTCTCCACCGGCTCGACCGCGAAGCGGATCGCCGACGCCGGTGTGGCCGTCACGTCGGTCGACTCCGTCACCGGTTTCCCGGAGTGCCTCGACGGCCGCGTGAAGACGCTCCACCCGAACGTCCACGCCGGGATCCTCGCCGACCGCCGCCTGACCGGCCACCGCGAGCAGCTCGACGAGCTCGGCATCGCACCCTTCGACCTCGTGGTCGTCAACCTCTACCCGTTCACGCAGACGGTCGCCTCCGGCGCCGGGTACGACGACGTCGTCGAGCAGATCGACATCGGCGGGCCCACCATGGTGCGGGCCGCCGCGAAGAACCACCCGTCGGTCGCCGTGGTCGTCGACCCCGCCCGCTACGGCGAGATCGCCGCCGCGGTCGAGGGCGGAGGCTTCACATTCGCCGAGCGCCGGGCGCTCGCCGCGGACGCCTTCGCGCACACGGCCGCCTACGACGCCGCGGTCGCCACCTGGTTCGCCGAGCAGGTGGCGGAGACGGCCGGCGCGGACGCCGCGGGCGAGGACACGGCCCCGGTCGCGCCGGCGTTCGTCGGTCTCGCGCTCGAGCTCAAGGACACGCTGCGCTACGGCGAGAACCCGCACCAGTCGGCCGCGCTGTACGCGCCGGCGGACGCGAGCGACGGCATCGCCGGGGCCCACCAGCTCCAGGGCAAGGCCATGAGCTACAACAACTACGTGGACGCGGACGCGGCCCTGCGCGCGGCCTACGACCACGAGGGCACCGCGGTCGCGATCATCAAGCACGCCAACCCGTGCGGCATCGCGATCGTCGAGAGCGTCGCCGAGGCGTACCGCGCGGCCCACGCCTGCGACCCCGTGTCCGCCTACGGCGGCGTCATCGCGGCGAACCGCCCCGTGACCGCCGAGATGGCCGAGGCGATGAAGGGCGTCTTCACCGAGGTCCTCGTCGCGCCCCGGATCGAGGACGACGCCCGCAAGATCCTCTCCACGCGCAAGAACCTCCGCGTCCTCGAGGTGACCCCGGCCCCGCGGGACGGCAACGAGATCCGTCCGATCACCGGCGGCGCGCTCGTCCAGGCGCGCGACGCCGTGGACGCCCCCGGCGACACCCCTGCCGGCTGGACCCACGTGGCGGGCGAGGCGGCCGACGAGGCCACCCTGCGGGACCTCGAGTTCGCGTGGCGCTCCGTGCGGGCCGTCCGGTCCAACGCCGTGCTCCTCGCGGACGCGGGCGCCACGGTGGGTGTCGGCATGGGGCAGGTCAACCGCGTGGACTCCTGCCGGCTCGCGGTCGAGCGGGCGAACACGCTCGGCGTGGTCGTCTCCTCCGACGTCGATTCCGCCGGCGGGGCCCAGGCCGACGGCGAGGCCAAGGCCCCGGAGCGCGCCCGCGGCTCGGTCGCGGCGTCGGACGCTTTCTTCCCGTTCGCCGACGGGCTGCAGGTCCTCATCGACGCAGGCGTCCGCGCCGTCGTCCACCCCGGCGGATCGATCCGCGACGAGGAGGTCACCGCCGCCGCGCAGTCGGCCGGCGTGACCATGTACCTGACGGGGAACCGCCACTTCGCGCACTGAGCGAGGACTGAGCGCACCAGGCGCGGGAGGGACGGGCGACCGTCTCTCCCGCGCCCGGCGCCGTCAGCGGAACACCCCGCGCAGCCGCACCGCGGGGTCCGCGGCCGCCGTCAGGTCCACGTCCGGTCGGGCCCCGGCGGCGAGCGCCCGCTTGAGGACGGGGACGTCGCGGGGGTGGTCGATCGTCGCGCCCGCTTCGAGCCGCCTGCCGGAGTCGGTCCACAGCCAGGTGACCCCGGCGTCGTCGTCCCGCTCGATCGCCGGTTCGCCGACCGGGTCGCCGACCACCGCGATGTCGTGCCCGAAGGCCTCGGAGAACACGTAGTTCGCCGGCCGCGCGGGGACCTCAGCGCCGAGGATCGAGGCCGCCACGCCCGCCGGATGGTGCAGTGCCCCCTCCCAGTGCGCGCCGGGCACCGGTTCCGCGCCGTCCTCGATCGCCGCGGCGTCCCCGACGGCCCACAGCCACCGCGGCCCGCCGGCCGCCCGCCCGCCCCCGTCGACGACGACGTGCCCCGCCGCGGTCCGCCGCACGTTCTCCGGCAGCCAGTCTGTCTCGGGCCGCGTGCCCAGGGCCGCCAGCACGACGTCGGCGCCCACCGTCCGCCCGTCCGTCAGGGTGACGACGTGGTCGCCGTCGTCGCCCGACACGGACCCCACGCCGGTCCCGGTCAGCAGCCCGACGCCCGACTCGGCGAACCACTCCCGCGCGCGCTCACCGAGCGCCCGCGGCACGCTCCGCAGCGGCCGGTCGCCCGCCTCGACGACCGTCACGGTCGCGCCCGCCGCGGCGGCGACCGAGGCGATCTCGGTCCCGATCCATCCCGCCCCGACGATCACGAGCCGCGCGCCCGGGCGGATCGCTGCCCGCAGCCGCTCGCGGTCGGCCGCCGAGCGGAGCGTGAGCGCGCCTGGCCACGGTGGGGCCACGGCCCGCGCGCCCGAGGCTGCGACCACGCGGCCGGCGCGGACGGTGACCACGGCCGGACCCGGGCGGACGATCTCGACGTCCGCGCCGTCGTCGAGGGAGGAGGCGTGGCGCGCCCGCGATCCCGGCCACCAGGTGACGTCGAGCTCGGTGAGGTTCCCGAGGCCCTGCTCGGCGAGATCGGGGGGAGCGAAGCCCGTGTCGAGGGCGCTGACGGACAGCGTGGTGCGGTCGTAGGGGGAGTCGGTCTCCGCGCCGACGAGGAGGATCGATCCGGCGAAGCCGCCGGCCCGCAGCTCGGCCGCGGTGCGGAGTCCGGCGATGCCTCCGCCGACGACGAGGACGTCGACGGACGTCTGCTCGTCGGGGTCGGTCCGGGGGGTGTGGGCGGTCGACGTCTCGGGCACCCCTTAACGGTAGCCTCGCGGGGTGAGCACGAACCGGGCCCCCGTCCTGCCGGGACTGGCGGTCCTCGGGTGGGTGCTCGTCGGCGTCCTGGTCGGGGTTGTCGTCGACGTCCCGACCGCCGCGTACGTCCTCGCGGCCCTGCTCGTCGTCCTCGCGATCGTCCGCGCGGCCTTCGGGGCGCGGGAGATCATCGGCGGCCGCGCCCTCACCCTCGACCTCCTCACGCTGCTCGGCGGCGCGGGAGTCCTCGTGTTCCTCGCGCCGTGGGGCAACGCGATCGCGCTGTAGCCGCAGGTGTCCGGGCGCCGGTGGTGGCGTTCCCCGGCGCGGAACCGTGGCCCACTGAACGGACCCGCGGCCGGACCGCTGTGTCGTCCTCCCGGCTTTCGAACTAGCCTGGGAACCAGGCGCCGACGCTCGCCGACCGCCTCCATCGGGTCCGTCAGGACCGCAGCGACGACTCATGACGAAGGAGTCCCTCTATGACCACCCCCGTGAACGTGACCGTCACGGGCGCCGCCGGCCAGATCGGCTACGCCCTGCTCTTCCGTATCGCCTCGGGCCAGCTGCTTGGCGCGGACACGCCTGTCCGCCTCCGACTGCTCGAGATCCCGCAGGCCGTCAAGGCCGCCGAGGGCACGGCGATGGAACTGGCCGACGGCGCGTTCCCGCTGCTGGACGGCGTGGACATCTTCGACGACGCGACCAAGGCGTTCGACGGCGCGAACGTCGGCCTCCTCGTGGGCGCCCGCCCGCGCGGCGCCGGCATGGAGCGCGGCGACCTGCTCGCGGCGAACGGCGGGATCTTCGGACCCCAGGGCAAGGCCATCAACGCGGGAGCCGCGGACGACATCCGCGTGCTCGTGGTCGGCAACCCGGCCAACACCAACGCCCTCATCGCGGCGAAGAACGCCCCGGACGTCCCGGCGTCCCGCTTCACGGCGATGACGCGGCTCGACCACAACCGCGCCGTCAGCCAGCTCGCCGGCAGGACGGGCGCGGCCGTGTCGGACATCGACCGCCTGACCATCTGGGGCAACCACTCCTCGACCCAGTACCCCGACCTCACGCAGACGACGATCGCCGGCAAGCCGGTCACCGACCTGCTGGCGGACCGCGAGTGGGTCGAGAACGACTTCATCCCGACCGTCGCCAAGCGCGGCGCGGCGATCATCGACGCCCGCGGGGCGTCGTCGGCGGCCTCCGCGGCGTCCGCGGCCATCGACCACGTGCACGACTGGGTCAACGGCGTGAGCGGGTCCTGGACCTCGGCAGCGCTGTACTCCACGGGCGAGCACTACGGCATCCCCGAGGGCATCATCTACTCCTTCCCGGTCACCTCCGAGAACGGCGAGTGGAAGGTCGTCGAGGGCCTCGAGATCGACGAGTTCTCCCGGGAGCGCATGGACGCGACGGCCGCGGAGCTGGTCGAGGAGCGCGACGCCGTCGCGGAGCTCGGGCTGATCTGAGGCCAGGAACTCGCTCCCCGACGCGGGGGCGATTCGGAGTCCAGGGGACAGGTGCCCACGGACCCCGGATGCAGGACGACGGGCACGGACGATTGGATGGGTGGACGCCCATCGAACGACAGGGCGGGAGCCGCGCGATGCGTGGCTCCCGCCCACGTGTCTACAAGGAGTTGCATGCCGCAGCACGATGCCGAGGACGTTGACGACAGCCAGCCCGTCGTGGGGTGGGACGAACGGCGGGTCGCGGAGGTCCACCTCGACGACACAGGGCAGGTGACGTACCTGGCGCTCGATTCATCCTGGCCCGAGATCGTCTCGGCGGACGAGCTGGGCGCCGGAATCATTGAGGCATACGGCGCCGCCCTCACCGTTCTCAACGAACAGGCCGTGGCGGCGTTGGAGAACGAGCAGAGGGAGCCACTCCCGCCTGTCGTACCAAAGGTTCAGGCACTCCGTGAACGCGCAGAACGTCGCCGGGCCGAGGCCGGCTCCGGACCTGACGGGCATGCGAAGACTGCGTCGCCGGCCGACGGAGGGCCGGACGGGCACGCGGATGCCGAGGAACGGCTCGAGGCCGCGCGGCAGCTGGTCGACGTCTCACGCGCAGCGCGTCAGCAGTCCGAGGCGTTCGGGCAGCGGATGATCTCCGTGCGCCAGGAGAAGCACGTCCACGAGAGTCCCGACCGGTCCGTGACGCTCACGTCGACGTACGGCGTCCCGGTCGAGTTCACGATCGACGAGAAGTGGGCGAACCGCCGCACGGAGGACCTTGTCTCCGTGCTGATCGCACTCATCGACGAGGCCACCGACTCCCGCCGCCGGACGGACGAGGCGATCGCATCCGACTTTCCCGAGATCGTCGCGCTCGTGAGCGCCGGCGGCCGGTCCTGATACGTCACGCAAGCCAGGGAGGAACACCATGAACGTCAAGGTCGACACAGACGACCTACGGGTCGACGCCGAGAACTGGAGCGGATTCGCGGCGGACACGCAGGGTCCGACGGCCGCCAAGGTCGCAAGCCTGACCCTGCCGGACGGAGCCTTCCCCGGGGCCGCGATGGACATCGGGGTCGGGGACGCCTACGAAACCGTTCGTTCGACCGTGGACACGTTGGCGGGGGATGGTCCGCCGGCGTTCCGCACAGTGAGCAGCACGCTCCGGGACGCGGCGCAGCTGTACGACGACACCGACCTCCAGTCCGAGCTCGACTTCGACCGGGCGTAGGCCACCCGCGCGGAAGGAAGACGACACATGACGCTCAAGGACCAGATCCTCGACCAGGGCGGAATCGTCCTGGAGGACATCGAGACCCTCCGGGAGAAGCTGCAGGAGGCGCAGAACGCCTGCCACTGGATGTTCCGGTACCTCATCGACCCGACGATCGACCCGGTGTACTCGCAGCTCGACACGTTGATCGGGTACATCGAGGAGCTCATCGAGCGACTCGGTGATTCGGAGAAGATCCGCCAGCTGGCACTCGACTGGAAGACGTGGGGCGAGGAGAACGAGACCAACGCCCAGGACATCAGCCCCGTCGGGACGTCGCTTCCTGCGCTGCTGTCCTGGGAGGAGAACGGCACCGTCTACAAGGCGGTCGCCGGGCAGCAGCACGAGGCGGTGTCGATCGCGCTCCCCGAGATCGCGTTCGCGATCCAGGAGGAGCTCGACGATGCGGCGCAGGCGCTCGACGACTACTGGAGGCACGGATTCGAGTTCGCGGCCCTGGTCGCGGGCAGCGTCGCTGGCCTCATCGGTTCGATCGCCGGTGTCATCGCCTCCTGCATCGCACTCATCCCGCCCGCCACTCCGGGCGGCATCGCCGGCCTCGTCGCCTCTATCGGCGGCTTCGGAGCCTCCGTCGCCGGGCTGGCCGCCATTCCGGGTAAGTGGGACGACGTGATGACCGCCCTTGATGGCGTGACCACGGTGCCTCTCGAGAACTTCAATGCGATGCCCGGTGAGCTCATCGGCAACCATCCGAAGCTCGACTCGGGGACCTGGCCCCCGCACTTCGTCGTCGCGTAGGACCGGTCGTCGTGTAGGACCACGTTCCGACAGCGGGCGGGGCCGCCACCGTGACGGTGGCGGCCCCGCCCGTCTGCGTGCAGCCGATTCCGCGCAACGTCCGCACGGGGACCGCGTCACGCCCTGCAAGGGGTTGCTGCAAATCTCTGTCAGATCTTGCAATCCCGTTTCATCGCTGCTTCGATGGGCGTGCGCACCGTCGCGCCCGACGAAGGAGTCACCCTCGCATGAGCGTTCCGAGCACACACGCCAGCTCGCCCGGTCACCCCCGACACAGCCGCAGCGGCACCCGACGCCGCACACCATCCCGCCTGAGGTCCGTCCCCGCCCTGGCCTCGGCCGCGCTCGTCGCCTCCGGCCTCACGGCCGCCGGCACCGGCGCGGCCCTTGCCCCGCCCGCGGCCGCGGCCACCGACCGGCAGATCGTCCTCGCCGGCGACCTCCAGGACGAGCTCGGCTGCGCGAGCGACTGGCAGACCGACTGCGAGCAGACCCGCCTGGCCTCGACCGGCGAGGAGGACATCTACTCGCTCGAGGCGGAGGTCCCGGCCGGCACCTGGGAGTTCAAGGCCGCCCGCGACGGCGGCTGGGACGACGCGATCGGCCACGGCGAGGACAACTACGTCCTCACGCTCGCCGCCCCCACCACGATCACCTTCACGGTCGACGACGCCGCCGGTCGCCTCTCGATCGACCTGCCCGACCTCGCGGGCGACTACGACCCTGCGACTGACGACGCGCTCCTCCAGACGCCCCACCGAGACGCGGGGGCCGGCGAGAACTTCTACTTCGTGCTCACCGACCGCTTCGCCAACGGCGACGCCACCAACGACACCGGCGGCATCGACGGCGATCGCCTCGAGCACGGCTTCGACCCCACCGACCGCGGCTTCTACCAGGGCGGCGACATCGCCGGCCTGAGCGAGCAGCTCGACTACATCGCAGGCCTCGGCACGACGGCCATCTGGCTGACCCCGTCCTTCGTCAACCGCCCCGTCCAGGGCGAGGGAGAGGACGCGTCGGCCGGGTACCACGGCTACTGGATCACGGACTTCACGCAGATCGACCCGCACCTCGGGACGAACGACGAGCTGTCGGCGTTCATCGACGAGGCGCACGCGCTCGGCATCGACGTCTTCTTCGACATCATCACGAACCACACGGCGGACAACTTCTCGTACGAGGAGGGGACCTACGAGTACCGCACGCTCGCCGACCACCCGTACACCGACGTCGACGGGAACCCGGTCGACATCCAGGCCACCGCGGGCACGGACGTCTTCCCCGTGCTCGACCCCGCGACGTCCTTCCCGTACACGCCGGTCCGCAACGACGGCGCCGTGGACATGGTCCCGGAGCTGTTCAACGACCCGACCGTCTACCACAACCGCGGGGCCTCCACCTGGGAGGGCGAGTCCGTCACCCTGGGCGACTTCGAGAACCTCGACGACGTCATGACCGAGGACCCGCGGGTCGTGGACGAGTTCATCGACATCTACACCTCGTGGATGGACCTCGGCATCGACGGCTTCCGCATCGACACGGTCAAGCACGTCAACCCGGAGTTCTGGGAGTCCTTCACCGCCGCTATCGCCGACCACGCGACCGAGGTCAACCCCGACTTCTTCACCTTCGGCGAGGTCTACGACGCCGACGCCACCCTGCTCTCGCCGTACGTCCGCGACACGGACATGGACTCGGTGCTCGACTTCGCCTACCAGTCCGCCGCGCAGAACTACGCCAGCGGCTTCACGGCCCAGGGCCTGGCCGGCCTGTTCGCCGCGGACGACTACTACACGACGCCGACCACCACGGCCCTCTCCCTGCCCACCTTCCTCGGCAACCACGACATGGGCCGCATCGGCTACCTGCTGCAGGGCACCGGCAGCGAGCTGGAGCGCTCCGAGCTCGCGCACTCGCTCATGTACCTCACCCGCGGCCAGCCGGTCGTCTACTACGGCGACGAGCAGGGCTTCGTCGGCACCGGCAACGACAAGGGCGCCCGCCAGTCCCTGTTCGCCTCCCAGACCGAGGAGTACACGGACCAGACGCTGCTGACCGGCGACCAGGTCGGCTCCCGCGACCTCTACCTCACCGACTCGCCCCTCTACACGCACATCGCCGAGCTCGCCGGCCTGCGCGAGAGCCACCCGGCCCTCGTCACCGGCGCCCAGGTCGAGCTGTACGCCGCCGACGGTCCGGGCGTGTACGCCTTCAGCCGCGTCGACCGCGACGAGCGAGTCGAGCACCTCGTGGCCGTCAACAACTCCGGCTCCGAGCAGACCGTCGAGCTGTCGACGCTCTCCGCGGACGCCACCTACACGCCGATCCTCGGCGCCACGGATCTCGTGACGTCGACCGGCACCAACGTCACCCTCACCGTCCCGCCGCTCAGCGCGGTCGCGTACGTCGCCGACACCCAGGTGCGCGGCAGCGTCGACCAGCAGGTCGAGCTCTTCGCCCCCGGCACGGAGCTCACGGGCGCCGGGAACGCGCCGACCCTCGCACCGGTCTCGGCCACCCTCGGCGACCCCGCGTTCACCGAGACGTCCTTCTCCTACCGCATCGTCGGCGAGGCCGAATGGCACCCGCTCGGCGTCGCGGAGGACCTCTCCCCGCGCGTCTTCCACGACGTCGCCGGCCTGGCCGACGGCACTCTCGTCGAGTACCGCGCCGTGACGACCGACGCGTCAGGCGCGCACGCCGCGGACTCCACGTTCGGCGTCGTCGGGTACGACCTGTCCGGCCAGGAGGCGGCCACGCCGCCCGACGGCGAGCTGGTCACCGTTCCCGGCAGCCACAACCCGGCCATGGGCTGCCCGGGCGAGTGGCAGCCTGGCTGCACGGACGCGGCCCTCACCCTGGACGAGGCGTCCGGCATGTACGTCGGCGAGTTCGACGTGCCGGCCGGGACCTACTCCTACAAGGTCGCCGTCGGCGGCAGCTGGGACGTGAACTACGGAGCGGGCGGCGTCCCTGGCGGTGACGACGTCACGTACACGCACGCGGGCGGCCCGATCACCTTCGTCTACGACCCGGTCAGCCACCAGTTCCTCGACACGGCGTCCGGCCCGCTCGTCACGCTCGCCGGGTCGTTCCAGGCCGCCCTCGGCTGCAGCGACGACTGGCAGCCCGAGTGCCTCGGATCGGTCATGTGGCCGTCGGGCGGCGACACCTACACGCTCACGACGACCGCCGTCCCGGCCGGGTCGCACGAGGTGAAGGTCGCCCACGGGCGCAGCTGGGACGAGAACTACGGCGTGGGCGGGGTGCCCGACGGCGACAACTACGCCTTCGTCGTCGGCGAGAGCGGTGAGCAGATCACCTTCACCTACGACCTCGCCACCCACGAGCTGTCGATCGACGTGACGAACCCGCCGCTGCCTGGCCTCGGCCGGCCGCTCGCGCACTGGATCGACGCCGGCACGATCCTGTGGCCGACCGACCTGCTCGGGGGAGTGGACCCGGCCGACTCCGCGTTCGAGCTGCACCACTCGGCCACCGGCGAGATGACCGTCGTCGACGGCGCGGTCTCCGGCGCCGACGGCACGATTCCGCTGACCTACGACCCGGCCGGGCCGACCGACGCCCAGCGGGAGGCCTGGCCGCACCTGGCCGGGTACACCGCGCTGAGCGTCGACGAGGAGGACCGGGCGGTCCTCGAACAGGCGCTCGCCGGGGAGATGACCGTGACAAGGTCCGGCCCCGACGGCGACCTCCAGGCCGCCACGGGCGTCCAGATCCCCGGGGTGCTCGACGACCTATTCGCGGGCGAGGCCCGCGAGGCCGACCTCGGCCCCGTCGTCGACGGCGACGTCCCGAGCCTCACGCTGTGGGCGCCGACCGCCCGCACCGTCACCCTCCAGCTGTTCGACGACGGCAGCGGCGACGGCGAGCCGGTCGCGCACGAGATGGAGCGCGCGGCCGACGGCACGTGGTCGGTCACGGGCGACGCCGACTGGGTCGGCCGCGCCTACCTGTTCGACGTCGAGGTCTACGTGGCCGCCACCGATCAGGTGGAGACGAACCGGGTCACGGACCCGTACTCGCAGGCGCTCACGCTGAACAGCGAACAGTCCGTGCTCGTGGACGTCACCGACCCGGCGCTCGCGCCGGAGATCTGGACCGACAACGCGGCCCCGGTCGTCGAGGACGACGTCGACCACGCCATCTACGAGCTCCACGTGCGGGACTTCTCGGCGACCGACCCCACGGTCCCCGAGGAGCTGCGCGGCACGTACGGCGCGTTCGCCCTCGAGGGCACGAACGGCATGGACCACCTGACCGAGCTGGCGGACGCCGGCATGAACACGATCCACCTGCTGCCCACCTTCGACATCGCCACGATCGAGGAGGACCGCGCCGCCCAGGCGGTGCCCGAGATCCCAGACGCCGGACCGGCCTCGCCGGACCAGCAGGCTGCCGTCGGCGCAGTCGCGGACGAGGACGCCTTCAACTGGGGGTACGACCCGCTGCACTACTCCGTCCCGGAGGGCAGCTACGCCTCGGAGGGCAACCAGTCGGGCGGCGACCGGGTCGCCGAGTACCGCGAGATGGTCGGCGGCCTGCACCGCGCCGGCTACCAGGTCGTGCTCGACCAGGTCTTCAACCACACCTCGGCCTCCGGCCAGGACGACGACTCCGTCCTCGACCGCGTGGTTCCCGGGTACTACCACCGGCTGTCCCTGACCGGCTCGGTCGAGACCTCCTCCTGCTGCCAGAACATCGCCACCGAGCACGCGATGGCGGAGCAGCTCATGGTGGACTCCGTGGTGAGCTGGGCGGTGAACTACCGGGTCGACGGCTTCCGCTTCGACCTCATGGGCCACCACAGCCGGGCCAACATGGAGGCCGTGCGCGCCGCGCTGGACGAGCTCACGCTGGAGGAGGACGGCGTCGACGGATCGTCGATGTACCTCTACGGCGAGGGCTGGAACTTCGGTGAGGTCGCGGACAACGCGCGCTTCACGCAGGCCACGCAGGGGCAGCTCGGCGGCACCGGGATCGGAGCCTTCAACGACCGGCTGCGGGACGCCGTGCACGGCGGCAGCCCGTTCGACGAGGACAAGCGCGCCAACCAGGGCTTCGGCACAGGCCTGTTCACGGACCCGAACGGCGTCTCCGACGTCGGCGCCGAGGAGCAGCGGGCGGATCTCCTGCACCGCACGGACCTCGTGCGGCTGGGGCTGGCGGGCAACCTCGCCGACTACTCGTTCGTCACGAGCGCGGGCACCGAGCAGCGCGGCGACGAGATCGACTACAACGGAGCGCCCGCCGGGTACGCCACCGAGCCGGGCGAGTCGGTGAACTACGTCGACGCGCACGACAACGAGACCCTGTACGACCTCGGCGTCTGGCGGCTGCCCGTCGACACGTCGATGGCCGACCGGGTCCGGATGAACACCCTGTCCCTCGCCACGGTCGCACTCGGGCAGTCCCCGGTGTTCTGGCACGCGGGCACCGACCTGCTCCGGTCGAAGTCCATGGATCGCGACAGCTACAACTCCGGCGACCACTTCAACGCCATCGACTGGTCGGGCCAGGCGACGAACTTCGGGGTGGGACTGCCGCCGGAGGGCTCCAACGGCGAGCAGTGGGACCGCATGATCCCACTGCTCGAGAACCCGGACCTCGCGCCCGGGCCGGAGGACATCGGCGCCGCCCACGACGGCGCGCTGGAGCTCATGCAGATCCGGACGTCGTCCGAGCTGTTCCGCCTCGGCTCCGCCGAGGCCATCGAGGAGATGGTGACCTTCCCGAACGGGGGAGCGGACGCCACCCCCGGCCTGCTCGTCATGTCGATCGACGATACGACCGGCCGCGACGTCGACCCCGAGCTCGACCGGATCGTCACCGTCTTCAACGCCTCGCCCGACCCGATCACCGAGGCGATCGACGGGCTCGCCGGCATCGAGCTCGCCCTGCACGAGACGCAGCAGGGCGGCGCGGACGCGACGGTGCTTCAGACCGTCTGGGACGCCGGGACCGGCACGGTCACGGTTCCCGGGCGCACGGTCGCCGTCCTCGTCCAGACCCAGGACGGCGACGGGCCGGACCCCGATCCCACGCCCGCCCCGCCGGCTCCGGGCAAGGGGTTCTACCTCAACGACGGCTGGGACGCCCGGGCGGACCACGAGTTCTCGTTCGGCCGGGTCGGCGACACCGTGCTCGTCGGCGACTGGGACGGCGACGGGGCGGACACGTTCGCCGTGCGCCGCGGGAACGCCTACTTCCTCACCAACTCCCTGTACGGCGGCGACGCGGACGTCGAGCTGCGGTTCGGCCGCGCCGGTGACGAGGTGCTGGTCGGCGACTGGGACGGCGACGGCGTCGACTCGTTCGCCGTGCGACGGGGGAACGCGTACTTCTTGTCGAACTCGTTCGCCGGCGGCGACGCGGAGATCGAGCTGAGGTACGGCCGGGCGGGAGACACGGTGCTCGTGGGCGACTGGGACGGCGACGGGGTGGACACGTTCGCCGTGCGCCGCGGGAACGCCTACCTCCTCGCCAACACCCTGGCCGGTGGGAACGCGGACGTCGAGCTGCGGTACGGGCGCGCGGGCGACCGGGTGCTGGTCGGCGACTGGGACGGCGACGGCGCGGACACCCTCGGGGTGCGCCGCGGGAACGGTTACCTCCTGTCGAACTCGTTCGCCGGCGGGAACGCGGACCTCGAGCTGAACTACGGCCGGGCGACCGACGAGGTGTTCGTCGGCGACTGGAACGGTGACGGCACCGACACCCTGGGCGTGCGCCGCTAGGCGACCCGTACCTCGCACGACGGCGGTCCCCGAACCAGGGGGCCGCCGTCGTCGGGTTCCACGGGCGGTAGGTGACGGGCGCGTGAACACTCATCGGACAAGTTCCGACCAGAACAACGAAACCGGCCCGGGCGTCGGCGGTGACGGGCATGATGCGGGATGCGGCCGGTCCGGCCGCACTCGGGTTGTCCCCCGCAGCCATGTACCAAGCCAAGGAGCACCTGATCGTGACTGACCGCCCCACACTCAAGCGACGGGGGGTGGGGCTCGGTGCCGTGGCCGCGGTCGCGCTGACCCCGATCCTCGTCCCGATCGCCGCCCCGGCGGCGATCGCCGCGCCCGACGACAGCCAGGTCGTCATCAACGAGGTCTTCGCCCGCGGTGGCTCCGCCAACCAGGCGTACCAGCAGAAGTTCGTCGAGCTGTACAACCCGACCGACGAGGCGATCGACCTCGCAGGCATGTCGCTCCAGTACCGCTCGGCCACGGGTACGGGCGACAGCAGCATCGCGGTCTCGCTCACCGGCACGATCGAGCCGGACGGCTACTACCTCGTGACGGGCGGGAGCAACGGCCAGAACGGCGCTGACCTCTCCGGCGAGTCCGACATCCACGCCGGCGGTCTGAACCCGTCCGGCACGAACGGCGTGATCGCCCTCGTCGACTCGACGAGCGCCGTCACCCTGCCGACCGGCTCGGTCGCCACCGGTGATCTCGACGGGGCGGTCGTCGACGTCGTCGGCTTCGGCACCTCGAACACCTTCGAGACCGCGGCCGCCGCCTACCCCGGCGGCAACTCGACGGCCGGCTCGATCGAGCGCACCGAGGGCGCGGACACGGACGACAACTCCGCTGACCTCACGTTCACCTCCACGCCGACCCCACAGGGCACCGGCGGCGCGGTCGACCCGGGACCGGACCCCGATCCCGACCCGGACCCGGAGCCGGGTGAGAGCGTCACGATCGAGGAGATCCAGGGCACCGGTGACACGACCCCGCTGAACGGCCAGCGGGTCACCACGCGCGGCGTCGTCACAGCCGTCTACCCGACCGGCGGCTTCAACGGCTTCACGATCCAGACCGAGGGCACCGGCGGCGACCTCAGCGAGCACACCGCCTCCTCCGGCATCTTCGTGTTCGCCGGCGGGGCGATGGCCACCCTCGACATCGAGATCGGCGATTTCGTGGAGGTCACCGGCACGGCGGGCGAGTACTTCGGGCTCACGCAGCTGTCGAACCCGACCGTGGCCCCGCTGGACGAGGAGTTCACACCCGTCGTCCCGGTCGAGATCGCCTGGCCGGAGACCGACGCCGAGCGCGAGCTCTTCGAGAGCATGCTCATGCTCCCGACCAACGAGTTCACCGTGAGCAACACGTACTTCACGCTGCAGTACGGCGAGGTCGGGCTGGCGGCGGGCACCGAGCCCCTCATCACGCCCACCGAGGTCGCGAACCCGCACTCCGACCCCGAGGGTGTCGCGGCGATCGAGGCCGACAACGCGGCCCGCGGCGTGGTGCTCAACGACGGGTCGAGCTTCAACCTCATCGACTTCCGGTACGAGGACCACAACATCCCGCTGCCGTACGTCACGCCGGAGGCCCCCCTCCGCACGGGCGCGGCGGCCACCTTCACGAATCCCGTGATCGTCGACTTCCGCCGCGTGCAGAACGGCGACTCGGCGTGGAGCTTCCAGCCCACGACCCGCGCCACCGGCGAGAACTACTCGGCGTTCGTGTCCTTCGAGAACACGCGCACCGAGGCGCCCGACGAGGTCGGCGGCAACCTGCAGATCGCGTCGTTCAACGTCCTCAACTACTTCGCGACCCTCGGCACCGACGAGTCGGGCTGCGGGTTCTACGGGGACCGCGACGGCGACCCGACGACCGCGCGCGACTGCACGGTCCGCGGCGCCTACGACGCGGCGAACTTCGACCGCCAGGAGGAGAAGATCGTCGAGGCGATCAGCTCCATCGGCGCCGACGTCATCGCGCTCGAGGAGATCGAGGCCTCGCAGCGGGTGAGCGGCAACGACCGCGACTTCGCGCTCGCCACCCTCGTGGACGCGCTGAACGCGGCCGCCGGCGAGGAGGTCTGGGGCTACGTCGAGTCGCCGGCCGAGGTGCCGTCGAACGAGGACGTCATCCGCACGGCGCTCATCTACCGGGTCGACTCGGTGGTCCCGGTCGGCGAGTCCGCGATCCTGCTCGACAGCTCGGCCTTCGGCAACGCCCGCGAGCCGCTCGCGCAGGAGTTCGCCCCGCTGACGTCGTCCGGCGAGCAGGCGGAGGAGACGTTCGTCGTCGCCGTCAACCACTTCAAGTCCAAGGGCTCCGGCGCCGATGACGGCTCGGGCCAGGGCAACGCCAACCCCGACCGCATCGCCCAGGCGGGCGCGCTCGTGGAATTCGTCGAGGACGAGTACGGCGCCGACGAGCCTATCTTCCTGGCGGGCGACTTCAACTCGTACACGCAGGAGGACCCGATGCAGGTCCTCTACGGGGCCGGGTACGAAAACCTCACCGCGTTCGAGCACTCGGGCGCCTACACCTACAGCTTCGACGGCATGGCGGGCTCGCTCGACCACATCCTCGCCAACGAGGCGGCCGCCGAGTACTTCGTGGGCTCGACGGTGTGGGAGATCAACGCGAACGAGCCGCTCGCGCTCGAGTACAGCCGGTACAACTACAACGTCACGAACTTCCACGACGCGAGCCCGTACCGGGCCTCGGACCACAACCCCGGCATCGTCGGCCTGAACTTCCCGGTCGACGGTGAGGAGCCGGCCGAGCCCGGCCCGGCGACGTTCACGGTCCTCAACAACCTCGGCGACACGGTCGGCTCGACCGCGTGGCAGTTCGAGGACGCCGAGGGCAACGTGTTCACCGTGGGTGACAACGGGCGCAACGCGCCCGAGGGCAGCCTCGAGGACACCGCCGGTGACTGGGGCGTCCTCACGTTCGAGGGCCTGCCGGCCGGCGAGTACACGGTGACGAACCTGTCGCCCGGCTCCTCGGCCTACGCCGCTCCCGAGCCGTTCACGGTCACCGTGACCGGCGAGGAGCAGGACCTGGGCACGGTGGTGATGGCCGGCGCGGCCACGACGACCGTGTACACGCTCGACGAGAACGAGGAGCGGATCCCGGGCGCGACCTACCGGCTCGAGGGCGCCGACGGCCAGTCCGTAGAGGCCACCGACGGTGGCGAGGGCGACCTGCACGAGCAGGACGGCTACGTGCGGTTCGGCGGGCTCGGCCTGGGGACCTACACGATCACGCTGGTCTCGCTGCCGGACGGCTACGTCTTCGACGAGTCCCAGGAGCTGACGGTCGAGCTGACCGCGGGCACCCCGCACCGGTTCGCCGGCGGCTTCGTGGCCGAGTCGGCCCCTGTCGACCCGGACCCGGAGCCCGTCCCGCCCACGCCGGGGCGCGGCTTCTACCTCAACGACGGCTGGGACGGTCAGGCGGACCACGAGTTCTCCTTCGGTCGTCGCGGCGACACCGTCCTCGTGGGTGACTGGGACGGCGACGGGGCGGACACGCTCGCGGTCCGTCGCGGGAACGCCTACTTCCTGTCGAACTCGCTGTACGGCGGTGCCGCGGACGTCGAGCTGACGTTCGGTCGCGCCTCCGACACCGTCCTCGTGGGCGACTGGGACGGGGACGGCGTGGACACGCTCGCGGTCCGTCGCGGGAACGCCTACTTCCTCATCAACTCCCTCGCCGGCGGCAACGCCGAGGTGGAGCTGAACTACGGCCGGGCGAACGACACGGTCCTCGTCGGCGACTGGGACGGCGACGGGGTGGACACCCTCGGCGTGCGTCGCGGGGACGCCTACTTCCTCACCAACTCCCTGACGGGCGGCAACGCGGACGTCGCGCTGGCCTACGGCCGCGCGAGCGACCGCGTGCTGGTCGGGGACTGGGACGGCGACGGCGCGGACACCTTCGCGGTGCGTCGCGGCAACCAGTACCTGGTCTCCAACAGCCTCTCCGGCGGCTGGGCCGACCAGGACGTGCGCTACGGCCGCGCCGGCGACGACGTGTTCGTCGGCGACTGGGACGGCGACGGCAGCGACACGCTCGGCGTGCGCCGCTAGTCGACATCGCGCCGCCGACCGGGCGGCTTGCAGGCAGGGCCCGTGGGACGACTCGTCCCACGGGCCCTGCCCGTCCCTGCGACGGGGCGAGCCCCGACGTCGGGGGCTGGGGTGACTTCCGACGTCGGGAGAGGGGACGCGCCCCGGGCGACCTCCGACGTCGGGAGGCACGCCCCGGGCACGCCTCACACGCGCACCACGCAGGAGGGGCCGGCCGCGTGCGCGGCCGGCCCCCTTCTCCGAGCGAGAGATCCCTACGGAAGGACGATGCTCCTGTGCCCGTTGCGCAGCACCCGGTGCTCGGCGTGCCACCGCACGGCCCGCGCGAGCACGCGCCGCTCGACGTCCTGGCCGCGGGCGACGAGCTCCCCGACGTCGTCGGCGTGCGTCACGCGCTCGACGTCCTGCTCGATGATCGGCCCCTCGTCCAGGTCGGCGGTCACGTAGTGGGCCGTCGCGCCGATGAGCTTCACGCCGCGGGCGTGCGCCTGGGCGTACGGCCGGGCGCCCTTGAAGCTCGGCAGGAACGAGTGGTGGATGTTGATGGCCCGGCCGTCGAGCTGACGGCACAGGTCGTCCGAGAGGATCTGCATGTACCGCGCGAGGACCACGAGCTCGACATCCAGCGACCGGGCCAGCTCCAGCAGCCGCGCCTCGGCCTCGGGCTTGGTGTCCCTCGTGACCGGCACGTGGTGGAACGGCACGCCGTAGAAGTCCGCCATCGGCCTGAGGTCCGGGTGGTTGGAGACGACGGCGGCGATGTCCACCTGCAGCCGGTCCGAACGCTGACGGAAGAGCAGGTCCGCGAGGCAGTGCGCCTCCTTGGACACCATGACGATGGTCCGCAGCGGGCGGCCGACGACGTCGAGCGTGTAGGTCATGTCGAACTGCTCGGCCACGCGGTCCACGGCCGCGCGGACGTCGTCGACCGTCGCGCTCGTGCGCACCTGGACGCGCATGAAGAACGTCCCGGACTCCGGGTCCCCGTACTGCTGCGACTCGGTGATGTTCCCGCCCTTGTCCGACAGCACGCCGGTGATGGCGTGCACGATGCCGGGGCGGTCCGGGCAGGACAGCGCGAGGACCAGGTGCTGGGGATCGAACGAAGTCGGAGTCACCGGGCCGAGAGTAGTCGGAAGCGTCGGCGGGTGCCCCGGGCTCCCAATCGTGACGACTTCGGAACCGGACAATGCAGCGCGGGCGGCGCGGGGGATGGAACACTACCGACATGGACGTAACCATCGACGTGGTCGACGACGCACGCGCCGGCGAGCTCCTCACCGTCCGCCGGGCGGCCTTCGTGACCGAGGCGCAGATCTACCAGGACCCCCACCTGCCCGCGCTCACGCAGTCCCTCACCGAGCTGCGCTCGGACCTGCAGCGCGAGGACGTCGTGACGATCGGGGCCTGGGCCGGGCACCGGCTCGTCGGCTCCGTACGCGTGGAGCTCGGCGGCGACCGGGCCACGCTCAGCCGGCTCGCGGTCGTCCCGGACCTGCAGAACCAGGGCATCGGCACGGACCTGCTCATGTCGGTCCTCGAGTACCTGCCCGAGGAGACCGCAGAGGTGTGGATCTCCACCGGCCAGGACTCCACGCAGAACCTGGCGATGTACCAGAAGAACGGCTTCGAGCACCAGTTCGACCAGCACACCGGCGACCTCACGTACGCCTACCTGCGCCGCATCCTCGGCGAGGGCGAGCCCGTCGGGGCCAGCGCGGGAAGTGCCGGCAGCGCGGGAAGCGCCGAGTAGCGCCCCGAGCGAGCATGCCGCTCTCCGAGCGCCCCCGCCGCGAGCCCCGCCCCACCCCCGAGTGAGGCGGGGCTCGCGCTCGCGCGGGCCGCTTTGGTCGGTAGGATGACCGTGTCGTGACTGGCGTTGTGGGTGGACCAACCACCGGGGAGCGACACGCCGCGGTGCATGCCGCGGAGCAGTCTTCGGCCGTTCGCCTGGGTCGAGGTCATCCACGAAAGCCCGCGCGCGCCGCGGGATGACCGAGGAGAGTCATGACTGCCCAGACCACCAACGACCTGCTCAACGCCCCGATCGGGGACGTCGACCCCGAGATCGCGGCCGTTCTCGACGGGGAGCTGAACCGCCAGCGCGAGACCCTCGAGATGATCGCGTCGGAGAACTTCGTGCCGCGCGCCGTCCTCCAGGCCGCCGGCTCCGTGCTGACGAACAAGTACGCGGAGGGCTACCCCGGCAAGCGCTACTACGGCGGCTGCGAGCAGGTCGACATCGCGGAGAACCTCGCGATCGACCGCGCGAAGTCCCTGTTCGGCGCCGACTACGCCAACGTCCAGCCGCACTCCGGCGCGCAGGCCAACGCCGCGGTGCTCCACGCCCTGATCTCCGCGGGCGACCCGATCCTCGGCCTCGACCTCGCGCACGGCGGGCACCTCACGCACGGCATGCGGATCAACTTCTCCGGCAAGCTCTACGAGGTCGCGTCGTACGGCGTGGACGAGCAGTCCCACCGCATCGAGATGGACGCCGTCCGCGAGCAGGCCCTCGCCACGCGCCCCAAGGTCATCATCGCCGGCTGGTCCGCCTACCCGCGCCAGCTGGACTTCGCCGCCTTCCGCGAGATCGCGGACGAGGTCGGCGCGTACCTGTGGACGGACATGGCGCACTTCGCCGGCCTCGTCGCCGCGGGCCTGCACCCGAACCCGGTGCCGCACTCCGACGTCGTGTCGTCCACGATCCACAAGACGATCGGCGGCCCGCGCTCCGGCATGATCCTCGCGAAGGACGCCGAGCCGCTGGGCAAGAAGCTGAACTCGGCCGTGTTCCCGGGGCAGCAGGGCGGCCCGCTCATGCACGTCATCGCCGCCAAGGCCGTCGCGCTCAAGCTCGCCGCCGGCGAGGAGTTCGCCGACCGCCAGCGCCGCACGATCGAGGGCGCCCAGATCCTCGCCGAGCGCCTCCTGGCCGACGACGTCGCCGCCACCGGCGTCCAGCTCGTCACCGGCGGCACGGACGTCCACCTCGTCCTGGTCGACCTGCGCAACCACGCGCTCGACGGCCAGCAGGCCGAGGACCTCCTGCACACCGCGGGCATCACGGTCAACCGCAACTCGGTGCCGTTCGACCCGCGCCCGCCGCGCGTGACCTCGGGCCTGCGCATCGGCACGCCCGCGCTGGCCACCCGCGGCTTCGGCGAGAAGGAGTTCCGCGAGGTCGCCGACATCATCGCGATCGCCCTGCGCGACGGCGCCTCGGCCGACGTCGCGGCGCTGCACGCCCGCGTCGACGCCCTCACCGCCGACTTCCCGCTGTACCCGGGACTCGCTCAGTGACGGCGCGCCTCCTGCCCGGCGGACCGGTGGCCGAGTCCGTCCTCACCGACGTCGCCACCCGGGCGGCGGCCCTGCGGGCCGACGGCATCACCCCGGGACTGGGGACGATCCTCGTGGGCTCCGACTCGGCGTCGGCGGGGTACATCCGGATGAAGCAGGCGAAGGCGGCCGAGCTCGGCTTCGCCTCCCCGCACATCCACCTGGGCGACGACGCGACCCAGGACGACGTGCTCGGCGCGGTCCGGGAGATGAACGAGGCGGCGGACGTCCACTCCGTCCTCATCCAGCACCCGACCCCGCCGCAGATCGACTTCGACGCCGCGCTGCTGTCCCTCGACCCCGACAAGGACGTCGACGGGCTGCACCCGGTGAACATGGGCCGCCTCGCGCTCGGGATGCCCGGCCCCGTGCCGTGCACGCCGGCCGGCATCGAGGCGCTGCTCGCGTTCCACGAGATCCCGGTGGCCGGCCGCGAGGTCGTCGTCCTCGGCCGCGGCACCACCCTCGGCCGGCCGCTCGCCCTGCTGCTGTCCCAGAAGCGCCCGACGGCGAACGCGGCCGTCACGGTCGTCCACACGGGCGTGCCCGACTGGGACCGGTATACCAGGCGCGCGGACATCGTCATCGCGGCGGTCGGCGTGCCGGGGATCCTCAGGCCCGAGCACCTGTCCGAGGGCGTCACGGTCGTCGGCGGCGGCGTGCGCTACGAGGGCAAGAAGCTGCTGCCCGACGTCGACGAGTCCTGCGCCGAGGTCGCCGGCGCGATCACGCCCCGCATCGGCGGGGTGGGGCCCACGACGATCGCGCTGCTGTTCCGCAACGCGATCGAGGCCGCCGAGAAGGCCTCCGGCCGCTAGGCACGCACACCCGCCCGACGACGGTGCCCGCCCCGCGCGGGCACCGCGACCGGGTGCATTGCGTCCGGGGGCACCGTCCCCCGGTGCACCACACCCGCCCGGCCGCCGCCCCCCGCGCAGGGGGCGGCGGCCGGAGCGCGTGTGGGCGGAGTCTGAGACCATGGCCCACGTGAAGATCACGACCGTCAACGTCAATGGGATCCGGGCCGCCTACCGCAAGGGGATGGGGGAGTGGCTCGCCGAAGCCGCTCCTGAGATCGCGCTCCTGCAGGAGGTACGGGCGGACGACGACACGGTGACCTCGCTGATCGGCGACGGGTGGACGATCGTCCAGCAGGCGTGCGAGATCAAGGGCCGCGCCGGCGTCGCGATCCTCACCTCGCTGCCGGTGGTCGAGCAGCGGCTCGGCCTCGGTGACGAGCCCGAGGTTCCGGTCGACACGGGCCGCTGGGTCGAGGCCGACCTGACGGTCCCCGGTCTGGACGTCCCGCTCACGGTGGTGTCCGTGTACGTGCACTCCGGGACGCTGACGGACCAGGCGAAGATGGACGCGAAGTACTCGCACCTGGAGCGGATGACGGCCAGGCTGCGCGAGCTGGCGGCGGACGCCGCGGCCGGCAGGCGCGAGGTCCTTGTCGCGGGCGACCTCAACATCGTCCACACCGAGAAGGACATCAAGAACTGGCGGCCGAACCACAACAAGACCTCCGGCGTGCTCGACGACGAGATCGACTACGTGACCACCTGGCTCGGCGAGATCGGCCTGGTCGACGTCCACCGCACGCTCGCCGGCGACGTCCAGGGTCCGTACACCTGGTGGTCCCAGCGTGGGAAGGCCTTCGACAACGACGCGGGCTGGCGCATCGACTACCAGCTCGTCACGCCCGGCTTTGCGTCACGCGCGCGGTCGGCCGAGGTTGAGCGGGCCGCCAGCTACGACACGCGCTGGTCCGACCACGCGCCGCTGAGCGTCACGTACGGCTGAGCGCCACCGAGCCCTGAGCGCCACCGAGCCCTGAGCACCACCTGGCGCTCGGCGCCACCGACCGCTGAGCCGCGGCCCCGGGCCCGGCGGTGGTCGGCACGTCGATGCGGGACCGCGGCGCCGCAACGCGGTTAGCCTTGTGTCCGTGAACACAGCACGCGAGACGACCGAGCCCGAGGCCGCCACGTCCGAGGAGACGTCCGTCAAGGACCGGGCGATGTCGGCCTGGGAGTGGATCCAGAACAGCCGCCTCTTCCGGGTCAACAAGCGGTACGGGACCGCGCGGGGCGCCCTGCTCGCCGGCGGGATCTCGTTCTCGGCGCTCTTCTCGATCTTCGCGGCACTCGCCCTCGGGTGGACCGCGTTCACCCTCACGCTCGGTGACAACGAGGAGCTGCGGGACACCGTCATCGAGTCGGTGAACGACGCGATGCCGGGGATCATCGAGACGACCGGCCCGGACGGGCAGACGACCGACGGACTCGTCACCCCCGACCAGCTCATGGTCTCGACAGCCTTCAACCTCGGGTCGATCATCGCCATCGCGGTGCTGCTGTGGACCGCCAGCTCCGTCATGAACAACCTGCGGCTGAGCATCCAGGCGATGTTCGGCATCACGCAGCCGCCGGAGAACTTCGTCAAGGGTCGACTCATCAAGCCGATCGTCGGGTTCGTGACGCTGGCGCTCGCGGTCCTCGTGACGGCCGCCGCGTCGATCGCGGTGAACACGCTCGGTTCCCAGGTGCTCGACCTGCTCGGCATCGAGGGGAAGACCGGCACCTACCTCCTGCGCGGCGGCACGCTGCTCGCCTCGTTCCTCATCGACATGGCCGTGTTCATCCTGCTCATCGCGTTCACCGCCTCGGTGCGCGCGCCGAGGCGGGACCTGCTGACGGGCGCCGCCATCGGGGCGCTGGGCTCCGGCGTGCTGCGGTTCCTCGGCACCAGCGCGGTCGGCTCGGTCAACGACCCGCTGCTCGCCTCGTTCGCCGCGATCGGCACCCTGCTGCTGTGGGTCAACCTCCTCGCGCGGCTCATGCTGTACGTCTCCGCGTACGTCGCGAACCCGCCGCTGCCCGAGGTGGCCGACGACCCGGACGAGGTGCGCTTCAACGAGCGCCCGAACTACATCACCGAGTCGGTGCCCGAGACCAAGCAGTGGCCGCACCAGTCGATCACCGGCGTCATCGACGTGGACCCGGACCGGAACCCGGAGGTGGTCGCCGAGCGCGAGCGGGAGGAGCGCGAGGAGGCCGAGGCCGGCACGAACCCGGGCGGCCTGATCGGGAACGTGCGCGAGCGGCGCGTGCGCAAGCTCGAGGAGAGGGCCGCCGAGGCGCGCGCCGAGCTCGACGCCGACACCCGCGCCGCCTACCTCCGGTACGGGCCCCGGGACAAGCGATGAGCGCGGGCCCGGACCGGCTGCACGCGATCGTGCCGGCGGGCGGCGCCGGCACCCGTCTGTGGCCGCTGTCCCGGCGGGCCCGACCGAAGTTCCTGCTCGACCTCACCGGGTCCGGCCGCTCCCTCCTGCAGGGGACGGTCGACCGGCTCGCGCCCGTCAGCGACTCGATCACGGTCGTCACGGGACGCGTGCACGCATCGGCGGTCGCCGACCAGCTCGGCACCGACGCGCGCATCGTGCCGGAGCCCGGGCCGAAGGACTCCATGGCCGCCATCGGGCTGGCCGCGGCGATCATCGCCCGCGACCACGGGTCCGACGCCGTCGTCGGCTCGTTCGCGGCCGACCACCTCATCGGGGACCGGCCCGCGTTCGAGCGGGCCGTCGCCACGGCGGTCGCGGCCGCCCGCCGCGACGACGTCACGCTCGTCACCATCGGCCTCACCCCGACGCATCCCGCCACGGGCTTCGGCTACATCGCCGTGGGCGCGCCGCTGGACCCGGGGGAGGGGACGACGTCGGACCGGCCCGCGGGACCGGCTGCCGGCGTGGACGACCCGCCCGAGGCGCCTCCCGCCGCTCGTCCCGTGGCTCACCGCGCCGACGGCTTCCAGGAGAAGCCGGACGCCGAGACGGCGACCGCCTACCTCGCCGGCGGCCGCCACCTGTGGAACGCCGGCATGTTCGTCGCTCGCGCGGGCGCGCTGCTCGACGCGCTGCGCACGGAGCACCCCGACCTGCACGACGGTCTTCAGGCCATCGCCACGGCGTGGGGGAGCGCGGAGGAGGGCGCCATCCTCGCGGCCACCTGGCCGCACCTGACCGCGATCGCGATCGACCACGCGCTCGCGGAGCCGCTCGCCGCCCGCGGGCGCGTCGCCGTCGTGCCGGCGGACCTTCGATGGACGGATATCGGCGACGCCGACTCCCTCGCCACGGTCCTCGAGTCGGGTGCGGATGCGGGCCCCGACGCGATCCCGGACGCAGGGGCTGGAACGCACGCCGGGGCCGGCGGGCCCGAGGACGGGCCCGCGGGTGCGGGCGTCGTCGCGGAGCCGCACACGGTCGTCGTCGGGGACGGCTCGCCGGGCGCGTTCGTCCACGCTCCCGGCCGCGTGGTCGCGCTGCACGGGGTGCCGGGCGTCGTCGTCGTGGATACGGGCGACGCCCTGCTCGTGACGACCCGGGAGATGGCCCAGGGCGTGGGGCGCGTCGTCACGCAGCTGCGGGACGCCGGCCTCGGCGACCTCACGTAGGCCGGCGGACCGGGGCCCGAGCCGAGGCGCGATCCGCGGCCCGCGGTCCGAGCCGAGGCACTCTCCGCGGCCCGCCGCCTGCTGCCGCCACCCGACCGCGCGATCTCGCGCCCGCCACCCGGCCCTGCGATCCGTCCGTCCGATACGCGGAGTACCGTGGACCGGTGCCTCAGAACGACCTTCCCGCCCTTGTCTCCGCCGCCGTGGACGAACGGGTGGCGGACCTGATCGCCTGGCGGCGGACGATCCACTCCCACCCCGAGACCGCCCACACCGAGCACGAGACCTCCTCCTTCATCCGCTCGGTGCTCGCAGCCGAGGGCCTGACGCCGCGGGAGATCTCCGGGACGGGCGTCGTCGTCGACATCGGTCCGGACCCGCGCCACGAGCGCGAGACCCCGCAGGACGGCGGCGCCTCGCCCGCCGAGCGCGCCCGCCGCACCGGCGGCAAGGACCGCCGGCCCGGCCGCGTCGCGCTCCGCGCGGACATCGACGCGCTGCCCATCCAGGAGCGCACCGGGCTGCCGTTCGCCTCGCGCCGCGCCGGGTTCGCGCACGCCTGCGGGCACGACATCCACACGAGCGCACTGCTCGGCGCCGCCCTCGCCCTGAGGTCCCTCGAGAAGGCCGGCGGGCTGCCCCGCGGCGTGCGACTCATCTTCCAGCCGGCAGAGGAGGGGCAGCCGTCCGGCGCCCGCACCCTGTCCGACGCGGGCGTGCTCGACGGCGTCGGCCAGATCTTCGCCCTGCACTGCGACCCGAAGATCGACGTCGGCCGGCTCGGCACGCGCATCGGTGCGATCACGGCGGCGTCGGACGCGATCACGGTCGCGGTCCGCTCCACCGGCGGGCACACCTCGCGGCCGCACCTGACCGGCGACGTCGTGCACGCCCTGTCCACGGTCGTCACCTCGCTGCCCGCGGTCCTGCACCGCACGGTCGACCCGCGGATCGGGATCGACCTCACGTTCGGCCAGATCCAGGCGGGCACCGCGCCGAACGCCATGCCGTCGTCGGGCCTCCTGCGCGGCACGCTGCGCTGCCTGGACACGGACGCCTGGCGCCTGGCCGGCGACCTGATCGAGCCGTCGGTCCGATCGATCCTCGCGCCGTACGACGTCGAGGTGGACGTCGAGGTCCTGCGCGGCATCCCGCCGGTCGTCAACGACGAGCGGGCCACCCGCGTGCTCGACGACGCCGCGAAGGCCGTCCTCGGGCCGGACTCCACCGAGCTCACCGAGCAGTCGCTCGGCGGGGAGGACTTCGCCTGGTACCTCGAGCGGGTGCCCGGGGCGCTCGCCCGGCTGGGGACCCGGACGCCGGGCGGGACCACGTACGACCTGCACCGCGGGGACGCGATCTTCGACGAGGGCGCGATCGCGAACGGCGCGAAGGTCCTCGCCGCCGCCGCGCTCTTCGCCGCCGACTGACCGGCGGAGTTCCGCCGTTTCTCCGGTCGGCGCCGTCCGATATCTGAGCGAGCGTTTCAGCAGGTGAGCGGGGGTGCGAGGCCGTCGATCCCCGTCGGTCACGGATCGGACTCAAACCGGCATTGACGGCCGGAAATCGGGCTACTCTGTGCCGCACTCGCAATCGATGGCGGCACCGCTGCCGCCTGCGCCCCAAGAATCGGAGATCACGTGAAGAAGTCCCTCGCACTGCCCGGGCTCGCGCTCGGCGCGGCCCTGATTCTCGCCGCCTGCGGCGACGCACCCGAGGACGAGACCTCGGACGACACCTCCTCCGAGAACGGTTCGGAGGCAGGCTCCGAGGGCGGGGAGTCGGGTTCCTCGGGCGCCTCGGGCGCGACCTCCGACGAGACCGTCTGCATGGTCTCCGACCAGGGTGGCTTCGACGACCAGTCCTTCAACCAGTCCGGGGCCGAGGGCCTCGACGCCGCGGTCGAGGAGTTCGGGGTCGGTGAGATCAAGGTCGAGTCGCAGTCCGACGCCGACTACACCACCAACGTCAACTCGCTCATCTCGCAGGGCTGCGGCCTGATCTTCGGCGTCGGCTTCCTGCTGGAGGACGCCATCGAGCAGGCGGCGAACGACAACCCGGACGTCTCCTTCGCGCTCATCGACTCCACGTTCTCCGACGCGGACTTCAACCCGATCGAGATCGACAACGCCCGCCCGCTGACCTACAACACGGTCGAGGCGGCCTTCCTCGCCGGGTACGCGTCGGCCGGCATGACCGAGACCGGCGTGGTCGCGACCTTCGGCGGCATCCAGCTGCCCACCGTCACGATCTTCATGGACGGCTTCGCCGACGGCGTCGCCGCCTACAACGAGGACAACGGCACCGACGTGCAGGTCCTCGGCTGGGACGTCGACGGCCAGACCGGCTCGTTCACCGGCGACTTCGACAACGTCGGCGCGGGCCAGACCCTCGCCGAGCAGTTCATCGCCCAGAACGCGGACATCATCATGCCGGTCGCCGGCCCGGTCGGCCTCGGTGCCGCCGCCGCCGCGCAGTCGGCGGGCGACGTCATGATCGTCGGCGTCGACTCCGACTGGTACGAGTCGACCGACTACGGCGACATCGTCCTCACCTCGGTGCTCAAGGGCATCGCGGCGTCGGTCCACGACACGACCGCGGACTTCGTGAACGACGAGTTCGACAACACCCCGTACGTCGGCACGCTCGAGAACGATGGTGTCGGCCTCGCGCCGTTCCACGACTTCGAGGGCGACGTCCCGCAGGAGCTCGTCGACCGGCTCGACGAGCTGCAGGAGCAGATCATCTCGGGCGAGCTGACGGTCGAGTCCGTCTCCAGCCCGCAGCAGTAACCTCCCCCGTCCGTACCGGCACTCACCCCTCGGCGGCCCGGCACCCCAGCCGGGCCGCCGAGGGGTGAGTCGGGCCCCGGCCCGCCACCTCACACGTCCCCGTGAAGGAGCGCTGTCCACGTGAAGCTCGAGCTGCGCGGCATCACCAAGACCTTCGGTCCGCTCGTCGCCAACGACTCCATCGACCTGGTGGTCGAGCCCGGTCAGATCCACGCGCTCCTCGGTGAGAACGGCGCGGGCAAGTCCACCCTGATGAACGTGCTGTACGGCCTGTACCAGCCGGACGGCGGCGAGATCCTCGTCGACGACGCGCCCGTCCACTTCGACGGGCCGGGCGACGCCGTGGCCGCCGGCATCGGCATGGTGCACCAGCACTTCATGCTCGTCCCCGTGTTCACGGTCGCCGAGTCCGTCATCCTCGGCCAGGAGCCCACCGGCCCCGCAGGACTCATCAAGAAGTCCGAGGCCAGGCGCCGGGTCAAGGAGATCTCCGACCGGTTCGGCTTCGACCTCGACCCGGACGCCACCATCGGCGACCTGCCCGTCGGCGCGCAGCAGCGCGTCGAGATCGTCAAGGCGCTGTCCCGCCAGGCGTCGGTCCTCATCCTCGACGAGCCCACCGCCGTGCTCACCCCGCAGGAGACCGACGAGCTCATCGCGATCATGCGGGAGCTCAAGGCGGCCGGCACCTCGATCGTCTTCATCACGCACAAGCTGCGCGAGGTCCGCGCGGTCGCGGACACGATCACGGTCATCCGCCGCGGCAAGGTCATCGACACCGTGGACCCGACCACGTCGGAGTCCGAGCTCGCCTCGCTCATGGTCGGCCGCCCGGTCGAGATGCAGGTCGCGAAGGACCCGGCCGAGCCCGGGGACACGGGCTTCGAGATCGAGAACGTCACCCTTCTGGACGCCGGCAACCGCGTCGTCCTCGACGACGTCTCGCTCGACGTGCGCCGCGGCGAGATCGTCGTCGTCGCCGGGGTCCAGGGCAACGGCCAGACCGAGCTCACCGAGACGATCCTCGGCCTGCACCGGCCGGCCCGCGGCTCCCTGCGGCTGGACGGCAAGGACATCACGCGGCGCAGCGTGAAGGGGCGGCTGACCGGCGGCCTGGGGTTCGTGCCGGAGGACCGCTCCGAGGACGGCATCATCGGCAGCTTCTCGATCGCCGAGAACTACATCCTCGACCTCTACGACTCGGCCCCGTTCGCCTCCGGCCCGACCATGCGGCCGGCCGAGGTGACGAGGAACGCGGAGGAGCGCACGAAGGAGTTCGACGTGCGCCTCACGTCGGTCCACGACCCGATCTCCACGCTGTCCGGCGGCAACCAGCAGAAGGTCGTCATGGCGCGCGAGATGTCGAAGAAGCTGCGGCTCTTCGTGGCCTCGCAGCCCACGCGCGGCGTCGACGTCGGATCCATCGAGTTCATGCACCAGCGGATCGTCGCCGAGCGGGACGCGGGCACCCCGGTGCTCATCGTCTCGACCGAGCTCGACGAGGTCGTGGCGCTCGCCGACCGCATCGCGGTCATGTACCGCGGCCGCATCGTCGGCGTCGTCCCCGGGGACACGGACCGCGACACGCTCGGCCTCATGATGGCCGGCGTCCCGGCCGACGAGGCCGCGGCCGCGGCGGCCGAGCACCACACCACCCTTGGCATCGCCGACACGGAGGAGGCCTCGTGAACGAGCGCAGCGACGACGCGACCGGGCGCGCGGAGGACCCCGCGACGACGTCGCCCGGGAGCGAGGCGCAGGCCCCGAGCGGGGCGCCCGTCGCGAGTGGTGAGCCGGCCGCGAGCGGCCCGCCGGAGAGCACCGAGACCGCCGTAGCCGGTAGGCCGGCCCCGACCGCCACCGCGTCCGCGTCGGCCCCCGAGGCCGAGCCGGGCGGCTCGAACTGGCCGAGCACCCTGCGGGACATCGCCCAGAAGGGCTGGCTCGTCACGGTCCTCGCGATCATCGTCGCCCTCGTGGTCGGTTCGATCCTCATCATCGTGGCCTCGCCGCGCGTGCAGGAGACGTCGGCGTACTTCTTCAGCCGGCCGTGGGACACGATCTACGCGGCGTTCGACGCCGTGTACGGCGCCTACCAGGCGATGTTCCGGGGCGCGATCTGGGACTTCCGGTCCGACACGCTCATCGGGCAGCTCCAGCCGCTGTCGAACACGCTCGTCAACTCCGTCCCGCTGATCCTCGCGGGCCTCGGCCTGGCGGTCGGCTTCCGGGCCGGCCTGTTCAACATCGGCGGCCAGGGGCAGTTCATCCTCGGCTCCATCGCGGCGACCTACGTCGGCTTCGCCTGGGACCTCCCGTTCCTCGTCCACCTGCTCCTCGCGATGCTGGGCGGAGCAGTGGCCGGCGGGCTGTGGGCGGCGATACCCGGCGTCCTCAAGGCACGGACCGGGGCGAACGAGGTGATCGTGACGATCATGCTCAACTCGATCGCCGGCTTCCTCCTCGCCTACATCCTCAAGTCGACCGTGTTCGGCGGCGAGCGACCGAGCGGCCAGCGCTCCTTCTCGGTCGCCGAGGCCGCGGAGTACCCGCTGCTGCTCGGCGAGTCCTTCCGCCTGCACGCCGGCGTCATCGTGGCGGTCCTCGCGGCCGCCTTCGTCTGGTGGTTCCTCGAGCGCTCCACCTGGGGCTTCGAGCTGCGCGCGGTGGGCGTCAACCCGGCCGCGGCGCGGACCGCAGGCGTCTCCGTCCCGAAGGCGATCGTCGTCGCGATGGTCGTCTCGGGAGCGCTGTGCGGCCTCGGCGGGACCGCGCCGGTCCTCGGCACCGAGCACTACCTGTCGCTCGGCGTCGCCGGCACCTACGGGTTCGACGCCATCACGGTGGCTCTGCTCGGCCGCTCCCGGCCGTGGGGCACCCTGTTCGCCGGGCTGCTGTTCGGCGCGCTCAAGGCCGGCGGCACGCTCATGTCGACGACGGTCGTCACGCCGCTCGCCGGGGCACCGGCCGCGATGCCGATCGAGTTCATCCTCGTCCTGCAGTCCGTCGTCGTCCTCTTCATCGCCGCGCCCCCGTTGGTCCGCTGGATCTTCCACCTGCCGGACGCGAACCGGCGCAGGCGCAAGCAGACCAGGCGCACCCGCGGGCAGCGCCTGGCCACCACCCCGAACGCGGCCGCCGACGACATGGTCATGGTCTCGAACTCGAGCTCGCCGTCGTCCGCCGCATCCGACGCACAGGAGGGGAAGGCATGAGCGCCGCAACCGTCGACGCGCAGGCACTGCCGGACATGGGTCCGGTCAAGCTCGAGGTCCGCAACGACCTCGCGAAGCGCAGCTGGCGCTGGCCGATCGTGCACGCCGTGCTCGCGCTCGTCGTGCTCGGCTGGTTCCTCACCCACATGGCCGAGGGATCGACGACCTTCCAGTTCTCCTCACGCGGGGACATCCTCCAGGTCCCGAACCTCACGGTGCCCGGCTGGACCGGGACGCTCGTGCTCGGCCTCGTCATCGCGGCCGTGGCCGTCGTCGCCGGTGCGTTCGTCCAGCTGCGGCGTCCGGTTCCGGTCTACCTGCACGCGATCAGCATCTTCGCCCTGGTCATCGCCTTCCTCACGTGGGTCGGCGCCGGCCTGCCGACCATCATCCCGCTGACCGAGCTGGTGGCGGGCGGCCTCGCGCTGTCGGTCCCGCTCGTGTTCGGGGCGATGTCCGGCGTGCTGTGCGAGCGGTCCGGCATCGTCAACATCGCGATCGAGGGGCAGCTGCTGTGCGGGGCGTTCCTCGCCGCGGTCGTCGCGTCGACGACGGCCTCCGCCTACGTCGGCATGGCCGCGGCGCCGATCGCCGGCGCGCTCGTCGGCGCGCTGCTCGTGCTCTTCGCGGTGAAGTATCACGTCGACCAGATCATCGTCGGCGTCGTCCTCAACGTGCTCGCCCTCGGCGTGACGGGATTCCTGTTCTCGACGGTCCTGTCCGGCGACGGCACGCACCTCAACCGGGCGATGCGGCTGCCGGACCTGCCGATCCCGGGGCTGTCGAACATCCCGGTGATCGGCAACGTCCTGTTCGACCAGTCGATCCTCGTCTACCTCATGTACGTCGGCGTGATCGTGCTGCAGATCTACCTGTTCCGCTCCCGCTGGGGCCTGCGCATCCGGTCGGTCGGCGAGCACCCGAAGGCCGCGGACACGGTCGGCATCGACGTCATCCGCACCCGCGTGTGGACCACGATCCTCGGCGGTGCGGTCGCGGGCCTCGGCGGCGCGTTCCTCACGGTCGGCTCCGGGCTGGCGTTCGGCAAGGACATGTCCGCCGGCCAGGGGTACATCGCGCTCGCGGCCATGATCCTCGGCCGCTGGAACCCGGTCGGCGCGGTCGGCGCCGCCCTGATGTTCGGGTTCGCGAAGAACCTCGGCAACACGCTGTCGACGATCAACGCGCCCGTGCCGTCCGACATCCTGCTCATGCTCCCGTACGCGGTGACGATCGTCGCCGTCGCCGGGCTCGTCGGCAGGGTGCGACCACCCGCGGCGGAGAACACCCCGTACATCAAGAGTTAGCGGCCGCGATCCGCGGCGAGGAGGTGACCGTGCGCCCCGACGACGTCGACGAGCACGCCTGGAACGAACTCACCCGACTGGCGAACGAGGCGTGCCGGGCGGCCTACGTGCCGTACTCGGGCTTCCCCGTCGGGGCGGCGGCGCTCGTCGACGACGGGCGTCAGGTCTCCGGGTGCAACGTCGAGAACGCCGGCTACGGCGTCACGCTCTGTGCGGAGTGCGGGCTCGTCTCGGACCTCGTGCGCACCGGGGGCGGCCGGCTCGTCGCGTTCGTCTGCGTGGGCGCCGACGGAGGTCAGCTCTCGCCGTGCGGCCGGTGCCGCCAGCTGTTGCACGAGCACGCGGCCCCCGGCATGCTCCTCGCCATCGGCGGCGGCCGGCACACCATCGACGACGTCCTGCCGTTCGCGTTCGGCCGGGACGACCTGGTCCGCGCCGAGCGCGCGGGCACCACCGCCACCGCGGCCGCCCCACCCACCACGACCGCGCCGAGCGGCGCCGAAGGAGAACGCCTGTGACCGAGCGACACGACGCCGTCGACGTCATCCGGACCAAGCGCGACGGGGGCCGCCTCAGCGACGACCAGATCGACTGGGTGGTCGACGCCTACACGCGCGGCGTCGTCGCGGACGAGCAGATGTCCGCCCTCGCGATGGCGATCCTCCTGGTCGGCATGGACGGCGAGGAGATCTCCCGCTGGACCGCGGCCATGATCGCCTCCGGCGAGCGCATGGACTTCTCCTCGATCGGCCGGCCCACCGCGGACAAGCACTCGACCGGGGGAGTGGGCGACAAGATCACGCTGCCCCTCGCGCCGCTGGTCGCGAGCTTCGGGGTCGCCGTGCCGCAGCTGTCCGGCCGCGGGCTCGGGCACACGGGCGGCACGCTCGACAAGCTCGAGTCGATCCCCGGCTGGCGCGCGTCGCTCACCAACGACGAGCTGTTCGGCGTCCTCGGCGACGTCGGCGCGGTCATCTGCGCGGCCGGCTCCGGCCTGGCCCCGGCGGACAAGAAGCTCTACGCGCTGCGGGACACGACCGGCACGGTCGAGGCGATCCCGCTCATCGCGAGCTCGATCATGTCGAAGAAGATCGCCGAGGGCACCGACTCGCTCGTCCTCGACGTCAAGGTCGGCTCGGGCGCCTTCATGAAGGACATCGACCGTGCGCGCGAGCTCGCGCGCACCATGGTCGGCCTCGGCGAACGCGCGGGCGTGGCCACGACGGCGCTCGTCACCGACATGTCCACGCCGCTCGGCCGCACGGTCGGCAACGCCCTCGAGGTCCGCGAGTCCGTCGAGGTCCTGGCCGGGGGAGGGCCCGACGACGTCCGCGAGCTGACGATCGCCCTCGCCGCCGAGATGCTCGCCGCCGCGGGCCGGGCGGACGAGGACCCGGCAGCGGCCCTCGACGACGGCCGCGCCATGGACTCCTGGCGCCGCATGATCGCCGCCCAGGGCGGCGACCCGGACGCCCCCCTCCCGACGGCGACGCACACGCAGGTGGTGACCGCGCCGTCGGACGGGGTGGTCACCTCGCTCGACGCCTACGGCGTCGGCGTGGCCGCGTGGCGCCTCGGCGCCGGGCGTGCCCGGCAGGGCGACTCGGTGCAGGCCGGGGCGGGCGTGGAGATCCACGCGCGCGTCGGCGACGCGGTCTCCGCGGGCGACCCGGTCCTCACGCTGCACACGGACACCCCGGAGCGGTTCGCGCGGGCCGAGGAGGCGCTTGAGGGCGCGATCGAGATCGGCGCGGGGACGAGCGAGCCCCGATCCGTCGTGCTCGAACGGATCGGGGCCCGGTAGCGGGTTTCCGGACTCTCAGGTGAGGGCGACCGGCCGGAGCATCGAGCCGGTCGCGCCCCTGATCTTCAGGGGGAACGCGAGGAAGAGGAACTCCTCGGGGGCGTCCGCGGCCAGCTCGGACAGCACCATGTTCTCGATGATGTGGATGCCGTTCTCGATGAGCAGGTGCTCGTGGACCGGGTGCGGGTTGCCCGCCACGGTCGACGGCTGGACCTCGACCGTGGACGTCTCGCCGCCGACCGCGACGACGCCCGCCGCGGACAGCCGCTGGGCGACCTCGAGGGTGATGCCGCCGCCGTCGCGGGTGAGGAACTGGGCCGTGTCGTCCCAGACGTCCCCGGCTCCCGTGCGGAACAGGACGACGTCGCCCGGGTTGATGGTCAGCCCGCGACGCTCGACGACGGCGTCGAACTGCTCGACGCCGAACGGTTCGCCGGCGGCGAGCGGGTGGCCCACCTCCGCCGGGATGTCGATGAGGACGCCGCGGGTGATGATGAGCGGCAGCTCGCTCGCGGAACCCGTCAGCGGGCCGAAGTCGCCGAGGTCGGTGGCGGCCTTGCCGCAGTACCAGTGCTGGTCCTCGCCGGTTACCGTGTGGCCGAGGGCGTCGATGTGGGTCCCGGAGTGGGTGGTGCCCATGACGAGGTCCGAGATCAGGCTGATCGACGGCTCGTTCGGCTCGGGGAACGCCTTGTGGTCCGGCTGGTTCTTCACGCCCTGCGGCGTGCGGTAGGTCATCACCTGGAAGGCGGGGTGACCGTCCCACAGGGGCATGTCCTGGTCGCGCACCCCCTCGAGGTCGTAGACCTTGCCGGTCGCGGCGAGGGAGAGGGCGCTCAGGACGGACTGGGGGGAGTGCGACATCGTTGTCTCCGTGTGTGGTGGATGGAGTGTGGTGGGTGGTGGTGGACTACTCGCCGAGCGGGGCGGGCCCGAGCTCGGCACGCAGGGCGGACAGGCGCTGGTAGGCGCGGTTGCGGTAGGCGATGAGCTCGGCGGTCCGCTCGGCCGGGATGTCGAGGAAGCCGCTGCCGGACTTCAGGCCGAGCTCGCCGTCGGCGACGTGCTCGGCGAGGGACCTCGGCGCCGCGAGGCGCTCGCCGTAGCCGGCCTCGAGGCTGTCGTAGCTTGCCTTGTAGATGTCCAGGCCGGCCATGTCGCCGATCGCGAAGGGGCCGAAGAGGGCGAGGCGGAAGCCGAAGGTCGTGGAGACGACGTCGTCGATGGCGCTCGGGGTGGCGACGCCCTCCTCGACGAGACGGACGGCCTCCTTGTACAGCGCGAACTGCAGGCGGTTGGCGACGAACCCGGGGGTGTCCGAGACGACGGCCGGGGTCTTGCCGGCGCGCGCGAGGAGGGCGGAGGAGGCGTCGATGGCCTCCTGCGTCGTCGTGGCGTGGGGGATGATCTCGGCGCCGGGCACGAACGGCGCGGGGTTCATCCAGTGCACGCCGAGGAACCGCGACGGGTCGGTGAGGCCGTCGGCGATGTCCTTGATCGGCAGCGCGGAGGTGTTCGTGGCGATGATGCCCCGGGCACCCGCGGCCTCGACCCGCGCGAGGATGTCGCGCTTGATGGTGAGGTCCTCCGGCACGGCCTCCTGGATGTACTCCGCGCCCGCGACGGCCTCCTGGATCGAGGTGGCCGGGATGAGGCGCTCGCGGATGGTGGCGGTGGCGCCGGCGGGGAACAGGCCCTGCTCCTCGAACGCCTCGGCCTCCGCCACGAGCCGCTCGTAGTTGGCGGTGGCGACCTCGGCGGAGACGTCGGCCAGGGCGACGTCGACGCCCGCCAGGGCGAGGCACTGGGCGATCCCGCCGCCCATGTAGCCCGAACCGACGACGGCTGCCGTGCGGATCTCAGTCATGCGTTCTCCTCGATGGGTGTGGGGACACGGTCAGATCGTGTCCAGGTCGCCCTCGATGCCGTTGTCCAGCAGGAGGGTGCGTGCGGTCGCGCGGACGAGTGCCGCGGAGTCCTGATCCAGCGTGAGCGCGAGCCGGCGGACGGCGCGGGCCATGTGGACGTGCATGGTGCGTTCGGCCGCGGCCTGGTCCTGGTCGCTGATGGCCGCAAAGACGTCGGCGTGCTCGGGGTAGGGGCCGGTCGGGTCGTCGAGCACGTGGAGGCTGCGCGGCACCCAGTGCTCGGCGATGACCTCGATCTCGGCGTGGAGCCGCGCGAGCACGGTGTTCGAGCAGGACCGGGCGACGATGCGGTGGAACGCGAGGTCGGACGCCACGAACTCCTCGCGCGTGCCCGCGGTGCGCATGTCGCCGAGGCACGAGCGCAGGTCGCGCAGGTCGGCCATGCTGCGCCTGGAGGCGGCCAGCCGGGTGACGGTGACCTCGATGGTCCAGCGGGCGTCGACGACCTGGGCGACGTCCGTGCCGTTGAACGCCGAGAACCAGGCCATGACGTCCGACATGCGCGCGGCGTCGGCGCCGCGGAAGTAGGTGCCGGAGCCGTGCCGGCTCTCGAGCAGGCCGACGAAGGACAGCTGCGAGATCGCCTCGCGCAGGGCGCCCCGGGAGACGCCGAGCTCCTCGGTGAGCGCGCGCTCGGCGGGGATCTTCCCGCCCGCGCGCACGCCCTGGGAAAGGAGCAGGGAGACGAGGGCCTGCGCGACGGTGCCCGTCGAGTCGTCGACCGTTCGACCCGGCGCCGGGGAGAGCGGGTGCGGGATGAAGCTCATGGCAGAGGAGCATGGGGGAACGCGGACAAAGTTGTCAACCACTTCCGGGAATGTGGTTGTACAGTTTGGGGCGGTGGACGACACCGAGACGTCCCCCGACCCCCGACACGCACGAGGTGAAGACCCATGACCCGCATCCGACTGGGCGTCGTCGCCGACGACGTCACCGGCGCGACCGACCTCGCCGGCCTGGTCGCCCGCTCGGGCCGGCGGGCCGTCCAGGTGTTCGGCGTCCCGGCCCCCGGGCAGCCCGTCCCGGACTGCGACGTCCTCGTCGTCGCGCTGAAGTCGCGGTCGATCCCGGCGGCCGAGGCCGTCGAGCAGTCCCTCGCGGCCGCCGCGGCGCTCAGTGACGCCGGGGCCGAGCAGCTCTATTTCAAGTACTGCTCGACGTTCGACTCGACGCCGAGGGGAAACATCGGCCCGGTGCTCGACGCGCTCGCCGACCGCGTTGGGCAGGACCTGGTCGTCGTCTCCCCGGCGGCGCCGGTGAACGGCCGGACCATCTACTCCGGCCACCTGTTCGTCGGCGACGTCCTGCTCGAGAACTCCCCGCTGCGCCACCACCCGATCAACCCGATGACCCGCTCCGACCTTCGCGTGCTGCTCGAGGAACAGGGCGCCGGTCGCGCCGGACTCGTGCCGCTGTCCGCCGTGGCGGGCGGCGCCGACGCCGTCCGCCCGGCCCTTGAGGACCTGGAGGCCGACGGCCGCGCGTACGCCGTCGTCGACGCCGTCGCCGAGGGCGACCTCGATGTCCTGGCCCGCGCCGTCCGCGACGCCCCGCTCGTCTCGGGCGCCGCGGGCCTCGCCGCCGCCATGGGCCGCGACTGGGGCGCCCCGGACGGGGAGCGGGAGCCCGTCGTCGTGCCGTCCGGGCGCGCCGGGATCGTCTCCGGCTCCTGCTCGGCCCGCACCCAGGAGCAGGTGGCCGCGTACGCCGCGGACCACCCGAGCCGCTACATCGACCTGGCCCGCGCCGCTCGGGGCGTCGACGTCGTCGCCGAGGCGCGCGACTTCGTGGCGTCCCTCGGCCCGGACGAGGCGCCGCTGCTCTACACCACGGCGGACGACCGGACCGTGCGCGCCATCCAGGACGAGGTCGGGGTCGACCGCGCCGCGGCCCTGGGGGAGCGCATCAACGGCGAGCTCGCGGCCCTCCTCGTGGACCAGGGCTGCGAGCGCGTGATCCTGGCGGGCGGCGAGACCTCGGGGGCCGCCGTCGAGGTCCTCGGCATCGAGTCCGTGACGATCGGCCCGGAGGTCGCGCCCGGCGTGCCCTGGGTGGTCACGAACGGCGAGAAGCCCCTGGGCCTCGTGCTCAAGTCCGGGAACTTCGGGGAGCCGGACATGTTCGCCGCCGCGCTCGCCATGACCGACCCGCTGAGCTGAGGAGGACCCCGTGACCGACCTGTCACCCACGCCGACCGACACCAGGGAGGCGACCGCCGCGATGGCGGACGCGGGCCGCATGCTCCACCGCCTCGGGCTCTCGCCCGGCACGACCGGCAACATCGCCGTGCGCGCCGCCGACGGCGTCCTGGTCACCCCGAGCGGGGCCCGGATGGGCGACCTGGCGGGGGAGACGATGTCGCTGCTCGCGCCGGACGGGACGCTGCTCTCGGGGCCGCGGGCCACCAAGGAGGCGTTCCTCCACCTGGCGGTCCTGCGCACCCGGCCGGACCTCCACGCGGTCGTCCACGTCCACGCCCCGCACATCACCGCAGTCGCCTGCCTGGACTCCGAGGACCCGGACCACCCGCTGCGGCCGCACACGGCCTACATCGTCCGGCGGCTCGGCGGCGCGCCGCGGCTGCCGTACGCCCCGCCGGGGGACGAGTCCCTCAGGTCCGAGGTGGAGCGCATCAGCGCCTCCCACCCGGTGTTCCTGCTCGCGAGCCACGGGTCGGTGTGCGCCTCGGCGAGCCTCGCCGACGCCGTCGCGCTGACCGAGGAGCTCGAGTCGGCCGCGCAGGCCCAGCTCGCGCTCGGCGCACTTCCCGTCCGCGCGCTTGCCGCGGACCAGCAGCGCGTCGTCGAGGCGCGCTGAGGGTCTCGGCCGGCGGGCCCGACGTCGGCACCGGCCACGGCCCGCGGTCACCGGCCTCGGTGGCGGTCCCGGGCGACCGAGGGCACCCTTGACCCATGGCATCGATCCGGGAGTCGTGGCGGTACCTCACCCTGTCCACGCTGCTCTCGCCGCTCGCCCCGCCGACCCGCGCCGGCGACCTCGCGCGGCGGCTGGCGACGGACGTGCTCCCGGAGCGGCTCGCGGGCCGGCTCCCGGACACCGCGCACGCCGCGTCCGCCCACGACGCCCGGGCGCTCGGCGGCACGCCGGCCCGCATCGGCGGCGCACGGGCCGTTCAGCGCGACGCCACGACCTGCGGTTCCGCGGCGCTCGTGCACCTGGCCGCGCTCGGCGACCCGGAGCTCGTGCGCTGGATCGAGGACGGGACCGCCCCCGCGTCGCCGCGGCCGGAGGTGCCCGACGTTGCGGGCCGCGTCGACCTGGTCGCCTCGGGCATGGAGCTCACCGACCCGGACCGTCGCTTCGACGCCGCCCAGCGCGTCGTGAAGTCGGCGACGAGCAGGCGCGCGATCGGGCCGGTCGGCTGGCCCGAGGGCCTGGGCACGCCGCCGTGGACCGCGGCGCGCCAGGCGAGGTTCCCGGGCGTGTCCTACCGGGTCGCCCCGGTGGACGACCGCACGGCTCGCGGGGCCGCCGTCCTCGCGGCCGTCCACGCGGCCACGACCGCGGGGATACCCGTCCCGCTGTACACCTCGGGCGACCTGGGCCGCGGCCTGCGGTTCGCCGTCCCGCGGCACGTCGTCCTCGCCCTGCCACAGGGGACCGACGACGACGCCGCGTCCGGTCGGTCGGCGCGCCCGGGCGCGCCGAGCCTCACGATCTACGAGCCGTCGCGCGGCCTGACGCACGTGGTGGCTCTCGCGGACCTGCTCGCCCGGACGTCGCCGCTGAAGGCGCTCGGCAGCTGGTCGCACGTGGTCGCGGCGCTGCTGCCCCGGCCGGCCGCCTGAGTCTGACCGGCCGAGCCGGGCCGGCCGGCCGGCCCGGCGGGCTACAGGCCGATCGCCCGCCCGACGTCCTCGCGCAGGGCGACCATCGCGGTGTCGGCCGCGTCGCGGGCGGCCTCGACGCCGGCCTCGCCGACCGGCTGGATCACCTCGAGGTAGCACTTGAGCTTCGGCTCGGTGCCGGACGGGCGGATGATCGCCCGGGCGCCGGACTCCGTCTCCCAGACGACGCCGTCGGTCGGCGGCAACTCGGCGGAGCCGTGGGAGAGGTCGACCGACCGGACGACCGGCGACCCGCCGAGCTCGGTCGGGCCGTGGGCGCGGACGCGCGCCATGGCCTGGGTGATGAGGCTGAGGTCCGTGACGCGGAAGGTGAGGGGCGCGGTCAGGTGGACGCCGTGCTCGAGGGCGAGGTCGTCCAGCAGGTCGGCGATCGTCCGGCCGGAGGCCTTCGTGTCGGCCGCGAGGGCGGCCAGCCGGACGGCGGCGGACAGCCCGTCCTTGTCCAGCACGGCCTCGGGGTCGGTGCAGTAGCCGATGGCCTCCTCGTAGCCGAAGGCGATGCGGTCGGCCCGCGCGATCCACTTGAAGCCCGTGAGCGTCACCTGGTGGTCGAGCCCGTGGCCGGCCGCGATCTTCCCGAGCATGCGTGAGGAGACCACGGAGCAGGCGAGCACCGGTCGCGAGCCCTCGGGCAGGTCGGTGCCGCCGAGCTCGCGGGCGGTCTGCTCGCCGAGGAGCGCGCCGATCTCGTCGCCGGTGAGCTGGCGCCAGCCGCCGGCGGTCCGGGGCGAGGGGACGGCCGCCGAGCAGCGGTCGGCGTCGGGGTCGTTCGCGATGATGAGGTCGGCGCCCGTCGAGCGGGCGAGCTCGATCGCGAGGTCCAGCGCGCCGGGCTCCTCCGGGTTCGGGAACGCCACCGTGGGGAAGTCGGGGTCCGGCTCCGCCTGCTTCGGCACCTCGTGCAGCTCGGTGACGCCCGTGCGGGAGAGGACCTCGCGGGCGACCTCGCCGCCGACCCCGTGCATCGACGTGTGCACGACCTTCAGGCCGTCGGCGGCGCCGCGGCTCACGAGCGAGATCACGCGGTCGGCGTACGCGCGCACGGTGTCCTCGCCGATGGTCTCGAACTCGCCGCGGGGCAGGTCCCGGACGTCGCCGACCGCGGCGATCCTCTCCGCGATGCGGGCGTCCCACGGGGCGACGATCTGTGCCCCGCGCTCCGCCTCGGGCACGGACCGCCCGCCGAGGTAGACCTTGTAGCCGTTGTCGCGCGGCGGGTTGTGGGAGGCCGTCACCATGATCCCCGCGTCCGCGCCGAGGTGACGGACCGAGAAGGCGAGCACCGGCGTCGGGAGGGTGCGCGGGAGGAGGAGGGCGCGCCCGCCCGCCCCGGCGACCACCTCGGCGGCGTCCTGCGCGAACCGGGCCGACCCGTGCCTCGCGTCGTAGCCGATCGCGACCACCGGGTCCGCGGCCACGTCCTCCTTCAGGGCGGCGACGAGGCCGGCGGTCGCGCGCAGGACCGTCACGCGGTTCATGCGGGACTCGCCGGCACCGATCTCGCCGCGCAGGCCCGCGGTCCCGAACTGCAGGGGGCCCGAGAAGCGGCCGGCGAGGTCCGCCGCGGCCTCCGGGTCGCCGGCCGCGCGCGCGATGAGGTCGGTGAGCTCGGCCTTCGTGTCGGGGTCGGGGTCCTGCTCGGCCCACGCGGTCGCCCGGGCGACCAGGTCGGCGTCGGGGGTGCGTGCGGCGTCGGCGGGGGCGTCGGTCATGCGACGAACGTACTCCGAGCGGGGCGGCGTCGTCGCCGCTTCGCGGCGTGCGGTCCGGAGTCGTCCGCGCACCCGCCCGGCGTCCGGCCGGGAGCTGCTCGCGCACCCGCCCAGCGATCGGTCAACCCGGGGCGCGCGGAGATGGAACGATGGGCGCGTGAGCCAGACGACCAGCGCGCCGCCCACCGACACCCCTACCCCTGCCCCCTCCTCCGACCAGCCCCGGGCCTCGGGCGTCCGTGGGGGATCGAGGGTCGTCATCCTCGGCGGCGGCCCTGGGGGCTACGAGGCCGCGCTGGTCGCGGCCCAGCTCGGCGCCCGCGTGACGGTCGTCGAGAGCAAGGGCCTCGGGGGGTCGGCCGTGCTCACGGACGTCGTGCCGTCGAAGACCCTCATCGCGACCGCGGAGTGGCTGACGGTCACCGAGTACGCGAGCGACCTCGGCATCCGCATGGACGGCATCGAGCCGGGCTCGCGGGGGCACTTCCACGCCGATCTCGCGGTGGTCAACCAGCGCGTGCGCGCCCTGGCCGCCCGGCAGTCCCTCGACATCGCCCAGCGGCTCGAGCGCGAGGGCATCGAGATCCTCGACGGTCGCGGGCGCCTCGGCGACACGATCTCGCCGAACGGCACCCGCCGGATCCTCGTCGACCTCGACGACGGCGGGTCGCTCGACCTCGAGGCCGAGATGGTCCTCGTCGCCACCGGGGCCACGCCCCGCACCCTGCCGACCGCGGAGCCCGACGGCGAGCGCATCCTCACCTGGGCGCAGATGTACTCGCTCGACGAGCTGCCGGAGCACCTCGTCGTCGTCGGGTCGGGCGTCACCGGTGCGGAGTTCGCCGGCGCCTACAACGCGCTCGGCGCGGACGTCACGCTCGTCTCCTCCCGTGACCGCGTCCTGCCCGGCGAGGACGCCGATGCCGCCGAGCTCATCGAGAAGGTCTTCCGACGCCGCGGGATGAACGTCCTGTCCCGCTCGCGCGCGGCCGCCGTGCGGCGGACGGAGGACGGGGTCGAGGTCGAGCTGACCGACGGCCGGGTCGTCGAGGGCTCCCACTGCCTCGTCGCCGTCGGCGGGGTGCCCGCCACGTCCGACATCGGCCTGGCCGAGGCCGGCGTCGAGCTCACCGAGTCCGGCCACGTCGTCGTCGACCGGGTCTCGCGCACCCGCGCCTTCCGCGTCTACGCGGCCGGCGACTGCACGGGTGTCCTCCCGCTCGCGTCCGTGGCCGCCATGCAGGGCCGCATCGCCATGTGGCACGCCCTCGGCGACGCCGTTCCGCCGCTCGACCTCGACACGGTCGCCGCGAACATCTTCACGGCCCCCGAGATCGCGACGATCGGGGTGAGCGAGGCCGACGTCGTCGAGGGACGGACGGCCGGCGCCATCACCCGGCTCCCGCTCGCCCGCAACCCGCGCGCGAAGATGCTCGGCATCACGGAGGGCTTCGTCAAGATGATCTCCGACCCCGCGACCGGCACCGTCATCGGCGGTGTCGTGGTCGCCCCGCGCGCCTCGGAGCTCATCCTGCCGATCACGCTCGCCGTGACCCAGCGCCTGACCGTCGACCAGCTGGCGGGCGCGTTCACGATCTACCCGTCGCTGTCCGGATCCATCACGGAGGCGGCCCGCACGCTCCACATCTCCGAGGAGTCGTCGTGACTGCCCGACGGCGATGGCTCGCGTCGGCCGCCGCCGCGGCTGCCTGCGTCGCGGGCCTGGCCGCATGCTCCGACGGTTCGGACTCTCCCGCGCAGTCCGACGGACCGGAGGCCCCCACGCAGTCGGACGAGCGGGACCGGGCGGACGAGCTGCTGCGCTCGGAGGGCTACCTCGACGACTCCGGAGCGGTGGCGCTGGGCCCGGCCGGCCCCGGCGGCGACGAGACCGACGTGCACGAGGCCATGTGCACCTACCTCTTCGGCGCGCCCGACGAGGTGGCGGAGCGCGCCGGCCTCGACGAGGCGACTCTCACCGACGGCAGCGGCTACCGGATGCTCGGGGCGAACGGATCCGGGATCGAGTGCGGGTGGGGATCGGCCGACGAGCCCGTGCTCGTCCTGGCCTCCTGGGGCAGCGCGGACCGGTTCGACGGCGCCGAGGACATCGACGTCCTCGTCGACCTTCCCGACGGCGTCGGCGTGGCGTCCTACCACCCGGGCTCCGACGTCGAGCGGCTGACCGAGGACGAGCTCGCGCAATGGCTCACCGAGGCGCCCGCCTTCACGCAGTCGGTCTGACCGGCCGGGTGCCGCCGACGGGCGACACTGGCTCGCGGGTCCACACGCGTCGCACGCGAGCGCGCGGTGGCTCCGGCTACCCTGGCGCGGTGAGCGACACCGCCGGCACCGGCCCGTCCCCGAACCCCGCCCAGCTGCCCGATCCCGCGACGAGCGACGTCGTCGACCTGTTCCGGGCGATCTGCGACCTGCCGTCGGTCTCCGGCGACGAGGCGGCGCTCGCCGACGAGATCGAGCGCGCCCTGACGGTGTGCGCGCACCTGCGCGTGGACCGGCTCGGCAACTCCGTGGTCGCCCGGACCTCGCTCGGCAGGGACACCCGGGTCGTCGTCGCCGGTCACCTGGACACCGTGCCGATCGCGGACAACCTGCCCACCGAGCTGCGCGTCGAGGGCGGCGAGCAGGTCCTGTGGGGCCGCGGGACGGTCGACATGAAGGGCGGCGTGGCGGTCGCCCTGTCGCTCGCCGCGCGCCTGACCGACCCCGTCCACGACGTCACGTGGGTGTTCTACGACAACGAGGAGGTCGACTCCGACCTCAACGGGCTCGGCCAGATCGTCCGCACGCACCCGGACTGGGTGACCGGCGACGTCGCCGTGCTCGGGGAGCCGACCGCCGGCGGGATCGAGGGCGGCTGCAACGGCACCATCCGGGTCGTGGCCACGACCCGCGGCACCACCGCGCACTCCGCCCGCGCCTGGCGCGGGCACAACGCCGTGCACGACGCCGCGCCGATCCTTGCCCGGCTCGCCGCGTACGAGCCCGGCGAGGTGGAGGTCGACGGGCTCGTCTACCGCGAGAGCCTCAACGCCGTCGGGATCGCGGGCGGGATCGCGACGAACATGATCCCCGACGCCTGCTCCGTGACGATCAACTACCGGTTCGCGCCCTCGACCAGCCCGGACGAGGCGGTCGAGCACGTGCGCGAGCTCCTCGCCGGCATCGACTGCGACCTCACCGTCACCGACGCGGTCGGCGGCGCGCGGCCGGGCCTGGACTCCCCGGCGCTGCGCGCGGCGGCGGACACGCTCACGGCGGCCACCGGCGGGAAGGTGGGACCGAAGTACGGGTGGACCGACGTCGCGCGGTTCGCCGAGCTGGGCATCCCGGCGCTCAACTTCGGGCCCGGCGACCCGATGCTCGCCCATGCCGACGACGAGCGCTGCCCGACCGCGCAGGTCCGCGACTGCGCCCGCGCGCTGACCGCGTGGCTCGCGCCCGCGTAGCGGCGGAGGTCCGACGCGCCGTGGCGAGGAACCACGGCGGAACTGTGGGGAAACGGCGGGCGCACTCCTCGCGTCATTGGCCCGAGGAGGACTTCCCGTGGTGGACACTGGGAGCATGACGAGCGAGTACACATCCCCGCGGCGCAAGAAGTCGGCGTACCACAAGGGGCCGGTCACCCTGCGCGGGGGACTGATCCCGGACGAGACGACCGACGCCAGGCTGCTCGCGCCGGACCAGGACGCCTCGTTCATCCACCAGGACCCGTGGCGGGTCATGCGCATCCAGTCGGAGTTCGTCGAGGGCTTCGGGGCGCTCGCCGACCTCGGGCCTGCGATCTCCGTGTTCGGCTCCGCCCGGCTCGGCGAGGGCACCGACGAGTACGAGATCGCCCGCGAGGTGGGGCGGCTGCTCTCGGCGGCGGAGTACGCGACGGTCACCGGCGGCGGCCCCGGCATCATGGAGGGCGCGAACCGCGGCGCGGTCGAGGCGGGCGGCCTGAGCGTCGGGCTCGGCATCGAGCTGCCGTTCGAGCAGGGCCTGAACGAGTACGTCGACATGGGCGTGAACTTCCGGTACTTCTTCGCCCGCAAGACCATGTTTCTCAAGTACAGCCAGGGCTTCATCGTGCTGCCCGGCGGGTTCGGGACGATGGACGAGCTGTTCGAGGCGCTCACCCTCGTGCAGACCTCGAAGGTCACCAGGTTCCCGATCGTCCTCGTCGGCACCCAGTTCTGGGGCGGCCTTGTGACGTGGCTGCGGGACTCCATGCTCGTCCGCGGCACGATCTCCGAGGCCGACCCGGACCTCCTCCCGATCGTCGACACCGCCCAGGAGGCGGTCGACGTCGTGCTCGCGGGCGTCCACCAGCTCGCCGAGCAGCAGCGCGCGGCGGCCGCCGCCCGCGACGACGCGGAGGGCCACGCCGACTGACCCGCGCACACCCGCGCAGACCCACCGGTGCCCGCGACCCGGGCCCACGGCAGAAAGTAGTCAACGATGACGACTCGCACGGAGGAAGACCTTCTCGGCAGCCTGGAGGTGCCGGCCGACGCCTACTACGGCGTGCACACCCAGCGCGCGATCGACAACTTCCGGATCAGCTCCTCCACGATCGGGGACGTCCCGGAGCTCGTGCGGGCGATGGTGATGGTGAAGAAGGCCTGCGCGCTAGCGAACGGTGAGCTGCGCACCATCCCCGGGAAGGTCGCGCGCGCGATCGTGGCCGGCTGCGACGAGATCCTCCTGCGCGGACGGTGCATGGACCAGTTCCCGGTCGACATCTACCAGGGCGGTGCGGGCACGTCGGTCAACATGAACACTAACGAGGTCGTCGCGAACCTCGCGCTGGAGGAGCTCGGGTACGAGAAGGGGCGCTACGACGTCGTCAACCCGAACGACCACGTCAACCACAGCCAGTCGACGAACGACGCCTACCCGACCGGGTTCCGGCTCGCCATCGTCGCGCTCGTCGACGTCCTGCGCGAGGAGATCGGCCTGCTCGCCGACGCCTTCGCGGCCAAGGGGGAGGAGTTCGCGGACGTCCTGAAGATGGGCCGGACCCAGCTGCAGGACGCGGTCCCGATGACGCTCGGCCAGGAGTTCGGCGCCTTCGCCGTGCTCCTGCGCGAGGAGGTCCGGCACCTCGGCGCGCTCTCCGCGCTGCTTCTCGAGGTCAACCTCGGCGCCACCGCGATCGGCACGTCGCTCAACACGCCGGACGGGTACTCCGAGCTCGCGGTCGCCCGGCTCGCGGAGGTCTCGGGTCAGCCCGTCTCGCTCGCGGAGAACCTCATCGAGGCGACGTCGGACACCGGCGCGTACGTGTCGATGCACGCCGGGCTCAAGAGGGTGGCGGTCAAGCTCGGCAAGATCTGCAACGACCTGCGGCTGCTGTCGTCGGGGCCGCGCGCGGGTCTCAACGAGATCAACCTTCCCGAGCTGCAGGCGGGATCGTCGATCATGCCGGCGAAGGTCAACCCGGTCATGCCCGAGGTCGTCAACCAGGTGTGCTTCAACATCATCGGCAACGACATGACGGTGACGATGGCGGCGGAGGCCGGCCAGCTGCAGCTCAACGTCATGGAGCCGGTCATCGGCCAGGTGATGTTCGAGTCCATCTCGCTGCTGAGGAACGCGGCCGCGGGCCTGCGCGAGAAGTGCGTCGACGGCATCACGGCGAACGAGGACGTCTGCCTGGGCTACGTGCACAGCTCGATCGGGATCGTCACCTACCTCAACCCGGTCATCGGCCATCACAACGGCGACCTCGTGGGCAAGGAGGCGGCGCGCTCGGGCCGATCGGTCAAGGAGGTCGTGCTCGAGATGGGGCTGCTGGACGAGGAGCGGATCGACGAGCTGCTGTCCCAGCGGAACCTCATGCAGCCGCGGTACATGGGCGAGATCTTTCCGGCGGACGACCCCGAGACCCTTCCCCGGCCCGCCGACGGCTGAGGCCTGCGACGAGCACGTTGCACGCGCATCGGTGGGGCGGCCGCGTGGGGAGAGCGAACCGTACCTCACAATGACATCACCGTCAGGCCGTGACCTAAGATGGACATGGCCATGACGTCCGCGGGCCGCTCGGGGGAGGTCCCCGGGCCGGGGACGCGGAACGACGAACATGAACGAGAGGTGCGGCAATGGCAGCGATGAAGCCGAGGACCGGAGACGGGCCGCTCGAGGTGACCAAGGAGGGGCGCGGCATCGTCATGCGCGTCCCGCTCGAGGGAGGCGGCCGACTGGTGGTTGAGCTCAACGCGACCGAAGCATCCGATCTCAGCGAGGCGCTGTCCGCGGTCGCTTCCTGACCGCACCACCCGCCTTCGACACGGCCGGCCGCATTCGCGGCCGGCCGTCTCTCGTCCCCCGTCCACGACTGGAGCCATCCGCATGAGCACGCCCGCCACCCCCGACGACGACCGGTCGCCCCAGGTGAGTCCCGTGGGCGGTGAGGTGGTGCTCACCGAGGTCTCGGTCCGCGCCGGTCACTGGCGCGAGGTCCTGGAGGCGGATCCTGGTACCGACGGTGCCTCGTCCGCGGACGGGGCGGGTGATGACGTGCCGGGCGCTGATGGGGCGCGCACCGAACCGCCGGCCGTCGACGCCGTCGTGCTCGCGATCGGCGCGTCCGGGGCGGGGGAGCGGGCCGACGAGATCGTCGAGCGGTACGGGATCGACCTGCGGGCCGAGCTGGCCGGCGACCGCGCCGAGGGTGGACCAGCGGCCAAGGCCGACACAGAGGCGGAACCCGCGGCCGAGAGCGCACCTGCGTCCGCGCCCGCGAAGGCGCCGGCCGCCCCGGCGGCGCCGTCGGCGACGCCGGGTCCCGGTAGGCCCGGGACGGTCACCCGGATCCCGCTCCCGCGCACGCTGCCGGGCGTCGAGGTGCCCTGGTCGGACCTGCCGGCGACCCTGCTCGTGGTGAGCACGGGCGAGACCGAGCGGGACCTGCGAAAGGCGGGTTTCGCCGTCGGGCGGGCGCTCGCCGGCAAGGCGCGGGCGCTCGTGGTGGCGGACGTGAATCTCGCGCCCGAGCTGTGGGCGGCGTGGGCCGCGGGCCTCTGGCGGCAGGCGTTCCGGCTGCCGAGCCTCGCGCGCACGCCCGGCGGCAGGGGGCCGGTCGACGCGGTCGACCTGGTCGGCGCCGGCACCGAGGAGGATCTGGCGCCCGCGCTGCGCACGGCGCGCGAGTCGGTCGCCGCCACGCACCGGGCGCGGCTGCTCACTGCCACGAGGTCGAACGTCAAGAACCCGCAGTGGATGGCGCGGGCCGCGCAGCAGCTCGTCGCGGAGCTCCCCGACTCCGTCCGCGCCCGCGTGCACGTGGACGTGCAGGACGAGGCGAAGCTGGCCGAGCGGGGTGCCGGGGCGATCCTCGCGGTCGGTGGCGGCTCGCCGACGCCGCCGCGCCTCGTCACCGTGACGTACCGCCCGGAGGGGACGGGCGAGCATGGGGAGGGCCGGTCAAGCGGCCGGCGGATCGCGCTCGTCGGCAAGGGCATCACGTTCGACTCGGGTGGTATCTCGAAGAAGCCGACGTCGGGGATGGTCACGATGAGCACGGACATGGCCGGCTCGGCCACCGTGCTGGCCGCGGTGCTCGCGGCGGCACGGCTCGGCCTGCGGCACACGGTGACGGCGGTCCTCCCGCTCGCGGAGAACGCGTTCGGCGGGGCCTCCTACCGGCCGGGGGACGTGGTGCGCACGCTGAGCGGGACCACGGTCGAGATCGGCAACACCGACGCCGAGGGACGGCTCGTCCTCGCGGACGGGATGGCGCACGCGATCGAGGTCGCGGATCCCGAGATCATCGTCGACGTCGCGACCCTCACCGGGGCGGCGCGCATCGGGCTCGGCACGACCCACTCCGCCCTCTTCGCGACCGACGGCGAGCTCGCCGACTCGCTCCGGGCCGCCGGGTCGGCGGCCGGCGAGGAGGCCTGGCAGCTGCCCATGCGGGCGGAGGCGGAGGCCGCGCTGCGCTCCGACGTCGCGGACGTGCGGCAGACGCCCCGAGGCGACGTGCACGGCGTGGGCGGCACGATCTTCGCCGCGATGTTCCTCCGCCGGTTCACCGGCGGTCGGCGCTGGGCGCACCTCGACATCGCGGGGACGGGCCGGTCCACCGGATCGGGCGACGGTCTCCCGGCGGGCGCCCCGACCGGCGTCGGGGCCGCGCTGCTCACGCGGTGGCTGGAGAACCTGGACTAGGGGCGGCGCAACCAGGCGGAGTCACCGAACCCGGGCCGCGCCGGCCCGGCCGCCTCAGACCTTGACGGCCGCGACGACGCCGGTGCCCGCCGTGAGCAGGGCGGGTGTGAGCCGCTCGTCCGCCCTGAGCGCGCGGATGAGCTCGCGTGCGGTCACGGTGACGTCGTCGCGACGGGCCGGGTCGGCCACGCGGTCGCCGGCGAGGGCGCGCGAGACGACGAGGATGCCCCCCGAACGCAGGATGCGGATGGCGTGCTCGACGACCTCGGGTGCCTCGGCCGGGTCGCCGTCGACGTGGACGAGGTCGTAGGCGCCGTCCGCGAGGCGGGGGACCACGTCGAGCGCGCGGCCCGAGATGAGCCGGGTACGGGCCGGGCGCACGTTGAAGTCGAGGAAGGACTCCCGCGCCGCGCGCTGGTACTCGCCCTCGATGTCGATCGTGGTGAGGACACCGTCGTCGGGCATGCCGTCGAGCAGCCAGAGCCCGGAGACCCCGGCGCCGGTGCCGATCTCGGCCACCGAGCGGGCGCCGACGGTTGCGGCGAGCATGCGGAGCACCGCGCCCGTCCCGGTGCTGACCGGGGCGACGCCCAGTTCCTCGGAGCGGGCCCGCGCGCCGGCGATGACCTCGTCCTCCTCGATGAGCTCCTCCGCGTAGACCCATGACTGAGCCTTGTCGACCGACATCGCATCCCCTTCCTCGGCGCCCAGCGGCGCGTTCGTGCCTGCGTCGATCGTATGCGCACGCCCGGCGCGGCCAGGGAGGCGGGCCGAGGGAGCGGGAAAGTCACGGGCCGTGCGCATTCCTGAGCGATCGCTGAGCGAGGGATGAGCGCAGGCTGGGTCGAACCTGGGTGGCTCCCGGTAGGGCGCTGCGAACTTTCCCTGAGTTCCGGGCGTCGAACGCGGGTCGTACGGCCGCGAGGTGGGGTGCCTCGGCGCGGATGCGGCGTGATTCCGCCCGAACCGGGTGACCGGCGACCGCGCGGACGGGGAGAGGTACGCCGGTGTGGGGGGAGCGGGGGTGGCCGAGGCGGCGCTAGCGTATCCATGACCGTAAGGAGGGCCAGATGGCTGATGAGCACCAGTTCCCGGGGGGACCTGGCGAGCGACCGTGGCGTGCCGAGGGTGATGCCTCTGCAGAGGGGGCGTCGAACCGATTCGCGCGCTTCGCTCCGCCCGCTGACGACGACGAGGTGGCCGGTGGTGCGAACGCCCCGTCCGGCGACTCGCGTGGCGCACCCGGGGGCACCGGTCCGGGGGAGGG